>DATJVM010000011.1:0-15363 GCA_035501775.1 Gemmatimonadales bacterium
GGGCGGGTCGGCGGGCGGCAGCGCTCGACCATCACGCGCGTCTTCTCGTTCGGCGCGCTCGGGTCCGAGGAGATAGCCCCGGGCTACCTGACCGCCGCCCGCCGCCGCGCCGACATCATCCACCTGCATCACCCGCACCCGTTGGCGGACGTGGCCAGCCTGCTCCGGAGCCGCCGGACGCCCCTGGTCGTCACCCAGCACGCGGACGCCAAGCGGCCGGTGTATCACCTACTGGCGCGGGCGGTGCTCAGGCGCGCCGCCGCGATCGTGGTCCCGAGCCGGGCCCACCTGGCGCTGGCACAGGAGCTGGACGGGTTCGAGACCAAGACGGAGGTCATCCCGTTCGGTATCGACGAGAGTCGCTGGGCCGACCTGCCACGGCGCGCGATCGACGCGCCGCCCCGGGCGCTCTTCATTGGCCGCCTGGCAAAGTACAAGGGGGTGGATGTCCTGCTCCGCGCGCTGGAGCGCGTGCCCGACCTCCGGCTGGACATCGTCGGGGCGGGGCCCGAGGGGCCGCGGCTCAAGACCCTCACCCAGGCGCTGGCCCTGGCCGACCGAGTGCGGTTCTTCGGCGAGTACCCGGACGAGGATCTGCCGCGGCGGATGCAGGAGGCCGATTTCCTGGTGCTTCCCTCGGTGACGGTGGAGGAGATGTTCGGGCTGGTAGTGCTCGAGGCCATGGCCGCCGGGCGACCGGTGATCACCAGCGCGGTACCGACCGGTGTCCGGGAGGTCAACCTGCCGGGTGAGACGGGGCTCGAAGTCCCGGTGCTCGACGTGCGCTCGCTGGCCGAGGCGCTCGACACCCTGGCGCGAGACCCGTTCATGCGGGAGCGCATGGGCGATGCCGGTCGGGCCCGGGTGGAGCGCTTCTTCACGCGACAGTTGATGGCCGAGCGGCACCTGGCGCTCTATGAGCGGGTGCTCGATTACGAGCAGAGCCGGCCGGAAGGCTGAACAGGCGTGGCGCCGCCGCACCACCCGGCGGGCGGCGGCAGGATCGAGGGATCGTAAACGGGGTAGATTCTCAAGGTGCCGGGCCGGGCCCTTAGCTCAGCCGGTTAGAGCAGTGGACTCATAATCCATAGGTCGCTGGTTCGAATCCAGCAGGGCCCACTCTTCCATTGCGTCCACCAGCGACTTCATGATCCGTTTCAATCATATCACGGGCAGCCTGGCCGGAACGTCGGCCGAGTTCGAGAAGCGCTCGATCCGGATCGGGACGAGCGGGGACTGCGACGTGCGCTTCGACCTCGACAAGGACCCGGAGGTCGGACGCTACCACGCCGCGGTTGTGCTCAAGGAGAACGGCTACCACCTGCTGGATCTGGGGCAGGCCGGCGGCGTCTGGGTCAACGGTCAGCGGGTGCAGAGCCACGCGCTCCGCAGTGGCGATCGGATCCGGATCGGCGGTGAAGGCGGCCCCGAGATGGAAGCGGGCGTCGTGTTCGACCCGAACTACGATGCCGCGCGGGACGCCAAGGAGATGGTGGAGGCGTTCAGGGGCCGCTCTCGCGAGACCAAGGCGATGAAGCTGGTGGAGGCCGCCGCCGAGAAGGTGGCGGAAGAGCGGGCCAAGGCCGGGGGAGTGAAGTCCCGGCGGACGATGGAGGTCATGGCGCTCACGATGCACGAGGTGGGCGACCTGATGAAGTCCCAGACGCGCAAGCGCTGGGTGAAGATCGTGGGCGTGGTGGCGGGGGTTGCGCTGGTGATCATCTCGGGGCTCGGGATGGTGATCTACCGGAAGCAGCAGCAGATCGATCGCCTGCTCGACGCCAAGTCCCGGTTCGACGAGCAGATCAAGGAAATCCAGACCAAGATGGATGCCGAGCGCGACTCGGTGCGGCTGGCGCAGCTGGACCGCCAGCTGCAGGAGGTCACCGCGAACGCGGTCCGCACCCTCAACGACCTGGCGCGGACCGACAAGGCCAAGGCCCAGGAGGTCGAGCAGAGCGGAGACGAGCTGGACCGCGAGATCCGGACCATCCTCCAGCAGTTCGACGCCGAGACCTACGCGGTACCCCCGATCTTCAAGGAGCGGGTCGCCTACTACATCGACCAGCTCCGGAAGGCGGGCCCCACCACCCGCATCATCTATCGCCGCAAGGTGAAATACTGGCCGCAGATCAGCAAGGAATTCGACGCCCTGGAGCTGCCGGACGTCATGGCGTACGTGGCGTGGACCGAGTCCCAGTTCGACCCCATGGCCACGAGCAGCGCGGGGGCGCGCGGGATGTGGCAGATGACCAAGACAACGGCGCAAGCCTATGGGCTCAAGGTGGACGGTCGGGTGGACCAGCGGACCAATGTGCCCCTGCAGACCCGGGCGGCGGCGAAGTACCTGGCCGGACTGCTCGCCGAGTTCGGGGAGGACGCCTTCATGCTGGCGATGGCGAGCTATAACAAGGGAGAGAACGGGGTCCGCCGGGTGCTGCGGCAGGTGGCGCTGACCCCGGGTGGCTTCAAGAAGAGCCGCCGGGACTTCTGGCATCTGTACCGCCTCAAGCTGCTGCCCGAGGAGACCCGGGAGTACGTCCCCAAGATCCTGGCGGCGGCCATCGTCTGCAACAATCCAGGGAGGTACGGCCTGGTGGACACGACCGCGGCGCCGCAGCCTCCCACGGCGGCGAATGCCGGCGACGGCAAGGCGGAGCAGCGTGGGGCGGGAGTGCCCCGGTGAGGCGAGTCCGGGGCGCAAAGGGTGTATGGCGAATGCCTTACGCCTCAATGACAGTATTGTCATGCAGGGGAGTGAGTCAGGTCACTTCCGTCGCGGTTTTGTCCGTGTAGGATTCGTCCACCTTGGCACGGGGGCGGTGGCCCGTGCGTCACGTCGGAGTCCCCTGGAGTTCCCATGCTGGAGGTTCGGATGCGTCGCGTGTTGTGGATCATTCCGCTGGTCGTGGCCATGGGCTGCAACCAGCACAAGGAAGAGCTCGCGAAGGCCCTCGCCGACGCGCAGGCCCTCGCGGCCGAGAAGGACAGCCTGATCACGGAGGTGCTGGAGACCTCCAAGTTCGTCAACAGCGTCAATGAAGAACTCGCCAAGGCCCGCACCACGGTGGTGACGACCGCGGCGAACAGCGACGCAGGCACGCCGGCGGAGCGGGATCGGGCGGCGCGCACGGCGGCGCTGGAGCGGGTGACCGCGCTGGTCTCCCGGCTCAACGAGACGGAACAGCGCCTCGAGCAGAGCAGCCAGCGGGCCAAGTCCCTCTCAGGGAAGAACACCGCGCTGCTGCGGCAGATCGAGGAGTACAAGAGCAGCGTCGACAGCCTCCAGGCCAGCGCCGAGCGGACCGAGGCGCAGCTCCGGTCGGTCATCGACTCGCAGTCCACGCAGATCGCCGGGCTCAACCAGCAGCTCGACACGGCCCGCACCCAGAACCAGCAGCTCACGGTGCAAACCGTCGCGCTCCGCGACACGGTCGGGAACCTCGTCCATTACAAGAACACGGTCTACTACATCGCCGGGACCGAGGAAGAGCTGCTCAAGAAGGGCGTAGTCGTGAAGGAAGGCCACAAGTTCCTGTTCTTCGGCGGCAAGCAGCTGCACGTTTCGCGGGATCTGGATCCGAGCGCCTTCACGGCCGTCGACAAGACGACCGCGACGAGCATCTCGCTACCCGATCACGAGTACAAGGTCATTTCGCGGCAGGACCTGAACTACGCCGACTCGAGCAGCGTGAAGGACGGGATGCTGCACGGCCCGACCCTCAAGATCAACCAGCCCGACTCCTTCTGGTCGAACTCGCGGTACCTGGTACTGGTCGAGAACTAGCCGGATCGGCCGCCCGCTGGCCGAGACCGGGACGGGCCACTCCTTACGGGGTGGCCCGTTCTGCTTCCCCCCCGATCCCTCCCCAGCTCACCGTCCGTCCCCGCGGTGCGGCAGCGGCGCTATCTTCAAGCAGGGTTACTCGATGACGGAGATGCTTCGCCCGATGGCGCCGAACGAAACAGCCGAGATGCCCTTCCTGGACCATCTGGAGGAACTGCGATGGCGGCTCCTCTGGTCCATCATCAGCCTGGTTGCGGGGGTCGGGATCGCGGCGCTGATGCTGCTCCGGGTGAACGTCATCGGCTGGCTGGCCAAACCGATCGAGCCGTACCTGCCGGAGCATCACCTGGTCTACACCCACCCGGGTGATCCCTTCGCCATCTTCATGCAGGCTGCCGCCGGGCTCGGCTTCCTCCTGGCCCTGCCGGTGATCCTCTACCAGCTGTGGGCGTTCCTGGCTCCGGCGCTGTACCGGAAGGAGCGGCGGATCGTGCTGGGCGTCGTGTCGGCGGCGATCCTCCTCTTCGTGGCCGGGGCGGCAATGGGGTTCTTCATCGTGCTCCCGCTGGCCATTCCGTGGCTCATGGGCTTCGGGACTGGCGTGCTGGAACCGATGATCACCGCTTCGGAGTATTTCGGGTTTGCCTTCAGCCTGACGCTGGCCTTCGGGGTGGCGTTTGAGCTTCCCGTGGTCCTGCTCGGGCTGGCCGCCCTCGGCGTGGTGACGCCCAGCTTTCTGGCGCGATACCGGCGTCATGCGATCCTGGGTGCGGTGATCATCGGCGCGTTCCTGACTCCGGGCGACATGGTCTGGACCACCATCGCGATGGCGGTGCCGCTGTACGGCCTCTACGAGATCAGCATCCTGCTCTCGTACGGAGTGGTGCGGCGGAGACAAAAAGCCGAGGCCCAGCGGGCCGCGGGGGAAGCCGCGCAGATGGGATGAGAGGGAGAGGGGAAAGGGGAAAGGGTGAAGGGGAGGGCCTCCGGAGCTAGTGGCTCCGGGGGCCCTTATGCTTGCGGGCCGGTGGTGGGTCCGGGTGGGGGGCCCGCGCCAGCCGGGGTGGGGACGAGGGCTGGCACGGCCTGCCGTCGGGCGAGCCACTGCTGGGCTTCGTCCAGGTAGGTATAGAAGACGGGCGTGACGTAGAGCGTCACCAGCTGGGAGAATGCCAACCCACCCACCACCGCGACGCCGAGCGGGCGACGGGTGGCCGCTCCCGCCCCCCAACCGACGGCGATGGGAAGAGCTCCCATGAGCGCGGCCATGGTGGTCATCATGATGGGACGGAAGCGCACGCTCGCGGCCTCCACGATGGCCTCGGCGGAGGATCGCTGGCCCTCGCGCTCCGCGGCGAGGGCGAAGTCGATCATCATGATTGCGTTCTTCTTCACGATCCCGATCAGCATGATGATCCCGACGAAGCCATAGACGTCGAGGTCCATGCGGCATGCCATGAGCGTGATCAGCGCGCCGAAGGCGGCAAAGGGGAGGCCCGAGAGAATCGTGATGGGGTGGACGAAGCTCTCATAGAGCACGCCCAGGATCACGTAGATGACGAAGATGGCAAGGACCACGAGGAGAATGAGCCCCTGCTGGGTGTCCATGAACGCCTGCGCCGTACCGGAGAACCGGGCCGGGACGTTCGCGGGGAGGATCTTGGCGGCCTCGCGGTCGACGGCGGTGACCGCCTGGCCGAGGGAGACGCCCGGCGCCAGATCGAAGGAGATCGTCACCGCGGGGAGCTGACCGGAGTGGTTAACGGTGACCGGCCCCACGCCGCTCTTGAAGGTGGCCACTGCGCTCAGCGGAACCACGCCGCCGTTGCTGGAGCGGACCCAGAGCGAGCCCAGGGAGGCCACGTCCTGCTGGTACTGGGGGAGGATCTCCATCACCACCCAGTACTCGTTAGTCGAGGTGTAGATGGTCGAGATCTGACGCTGGCCGAAGGCATCGTACAGCGTGCTTTCGATTTCCGTCGCGGAGACGCCGAGCTGGCCCGCGTGATCGCGGTCGATGTCCACGGTGACCTGCGGGTTCTCGATCAGGAGGTCACTGGTGACGTTGGTGATCTGGGGAACCTGGCGGAGTCGCTGCTCGAGCGCGCGGGCCGAGGCGTTGAGCGCGGTGAGGTCGCCGCTCTGCAGGGTGTACTGGTACAGGCTCTTCGAGGTGAGCCCGCCGATGGAGATGGCCGGCGGGTTCTGGACGAACGCGGTGATGCCGGGGACAACCGCGGCTTCGGCGGCGAGGTTGCGGGCCACCTGATCCGCGTTGAGGCGGCGCTGGGCGAGGGGCTTGAGGTCGATGGTGAGCTGGCCCTGGTTGGCCGCCGCCGTGGTGCCGACCGATGAGGTCACCGAGGCGACGTCGGGGTCCTTCGCCATGATCGCGGCCACCTGCTGCTGGCGCTCGATGAGCCCGTCGTAGGACACCCCCTCCGCGGCCTCCGTAGTGACCAGCAGCTGGCCGGTGTCGTCGCTCGGGAACAGGCCCTTGGGAATTGCCCAGAAGAGCCAGGCGGTGGCGACGAGAATGAGGGCCGAGAAGACCAGGGTCTCCGGGCGGTGGCGCATGACCCAGGCGAGGCTCTGCTCGTAGGCTCCGAGCCAGCGCTCGTAGACCCGTTCCGACCACCGGAACAGGGGGCCGTGCTCCCGATTTCGCTCGGAGTGGAGGAAGCGACTGCACAGCATCGGGGTCAGGGTGAGCGACACGAAGCCCGACACCAGAATCGACACGCCGATGGTCACGGCGAACTCGTGGAACAGCCGGCCGATGATCCCACCCATGAACAGGATGGGGATGAACACCGCCGCCAGCGACAGGGTCATCGAGAGGATGGTGAAGCCCACTTCGCCGGCCCCCTCCATGGCGGCCTGCATCCTCGGTTTTCCCATCTCCAGGTGCCGCACGATGTTCTCCAGCATCACGATCGCGTCGTCGACCACAAAGCCCACGGCCAGAGTGAGCGCCATCAGCGACAGGTTGTCGAGGCTGTAGTCGAGCAGGTACATCACCGAGAAGGTGCCGATGACCGACATCGGCAGGGCCAGGCTCGGGATGACCGTGGCGGAGAGATTGCGCAGGAAGAGGAAGATGACCATCACCACGAGGGCCAGGGTCAGCTCGAGCGTGAAGGTCACGTCGTGAACCGACGCCTGGATGGTGAGGGAGCGGTCGTAGAGGATGGCCAGATGGATCGATTGGGGGATGTCCCCCTGCAGACGGGCCAGGGCCGCCTTGATGCGGCTGGCCACGGCCACGGTGTTGGTGCCCGGCTGGCGCTGGACGGCCAGCACGATGGCGCGCTCACCGCCGTACCAGCTGGCGGTCTTGTTGTTCTGGACGTCGTCGCTGATGCGCCCCACTTCGCTCAGGTGCACGGGGGCGCCGTTCCGGTAGGCGACGATCAGGTCGCGGAAGGCGCTGGCGCTGTCGAGCTGTCCCGTGGCCTGAATGGTGAGCGCGGTCTTGGGTCCCCACAGCACCCCGGTGGGCAGGTTCACGTTCTGGCTCGATACCGCGGTGGCGATGTCCTCGAGGGCCAGGTTCCGGGTGGCGAGCTGTGAGGGATCGAGCTGGATGCGGACCGCGTACTTCTGCGAGCCGTAGACCAGGACCTGCGCCACGCCACCTACCATCGAGAGGTGCTGGGCGAGGGTGGTTTCGCCCAGCTCGTCGAGTGCCGAGAGCGGAACCACGTCGCTGGTGAGCGCCAGGGTGAGGATGGGGGCATCGGCCGGATTGGTCTTCTGGTACGACGGCTGGATGATGCCCTGGGGCAGGGTCCGCAGGGTCTGGGTGATGGCGGCCTGGATGTCCTGCGCGGCGGCGTCGATGTTCCGATCCAGCGAGAACTGCACCACGATCTGAGTCTGCCCGAGGCTCGAGGTCGACGTCATGTTGTCGATCCCGGCGATGGTCGAGAACTGCTTCTCGAGCGGCGTGGCCACGGTGGCCGCCATGGTCTCCGGGCTCGCCCCCGGCAGCTGGGCGGTCACCGTGATGGTCGGGTAGTCCACGTTGGGGAGATCGCTGACCGGAAGCTGGCGGTAGGCGACGATGCCGAAGAACAGGATCGCCACCATCACCAGGGTGGTCGTGACCGGCCGGCGGATGAACAACCCGGTGAAGTTCATGGCGCCTCGGGGGCCGTCTCGGCCCACGGCAGCCGGGCGAACCAGCCGGTCAGCCAGTTCTGCAGCTCATCCAGATAGGTGTAGAAGACCGGTGTCACGTAGAGGGTGACGATCTGGGAGAAGGCGAGCCCGCCCACCACCACGATGCCGAGGGGGCGCCGGGAGGCGGCGGTCGCGCCGACGCCGATGGCGATGGGCAGCGAGCCCGCGATGGCGGCGACCGTGGTCATCATGATGGGGCGGAACCGCACGCTTGCGGCGTGGACGATCGCCTGGGCCGGGGTCAGGTGATCGGTGCGCTCCGCCTCCACCGCGAAGTCGATCATCATGATGGCGTTCTTCTTGACGATTCCGATCAGCATGATCATCCCCACGTAGCCGTAGACATCCAGCTCGGTGCGGGTGATGAAGAGGGCGAAGAGCGCGCCGAATGCCGCGAACGGCAGCCCGGTGAGAATCGTGATCGGGTGGATGAAGCTCTCGTACAGGATCCCGAGAATCACGTAGATGACGAAGACAGTGATGAGGAGCAGGATGCCGAGCCCCTGCTGGGAGCTCTGGAAGGCCTGCGCTGTTCCGGAGAAGCCAGTGGTGATGCTGCCGGGCAGGGTTTGCCGCGCGATTTTCTCGACCTGGGTGACCGCGTCTCCCAGCGAGCCGTTGGGGGGCAGGTTGAAGGAGATGGTCACCGAGGGGAGCTGGCCGGAGTGGGCGATGCTCACCGGGCCGAGCCCCCTGGTGAAGGAGGCGACCTCGGGGAGCGGCACCTGGCTTCCGCCGGTCGTGGGAACGTAGAGCCGGGCCAGGGCATTCTCGTCCAGCTGGTCCTTGGGCTGGAGCCCCAGGACCACCCAGTACTCGTTGGCGGGGGTGTAGATGGTCGAGACCTGCTGCTCGTTGTAGGCGTTGGCCAGGGCGGCCTCGATGGCTGCCGGCGTCACCCCGAGGCTGGCGGCGCGGGCGCGGTCGATCCGGACCGTGACGGTCGGGTTCGCGTTCAGCATGTCGGTGGTGACGTCGGTGATGAGGGACAGCTTTCTGAGACGCTCCAGGAGTTGGGCCGCGCTCTCGTAGAGTGTCGTGACGTCACTTCCCTGCAGAGTGAACTGGTAGAGGCTCTTCGACGACCGGCCGCCGATCCGGATGCTGGGCGGGTTCTGAATGAAGACGCTCAAGCCGGGAATGCCCGCCAGCCGGTGCGACAGCTCCGCCACGACCACGTCGGCCGGCGGCCGCTGGGCCGGTGGCTTGAGGGTGATGTAGAGGCTTCCCTGATTGCCGCCGCCCGTGGGGCCGCTTCCCACGGACGACATGAATCCCTCGACATACGGGTCCTGGAGGAGGAGGTGCGCGGCCGCCTGCTGCAGGCGCTTCATCTCCGGGAAGGATGTGCCCTGGGCAGCCTCCGTGGTGCCCATCAGGAGGCCGGTGTCGTCAGGGGGGAAGAGCCCCTTGGGCACCACGCGGAAGAGCGCCACCGTGAGGACCAGGGTGGCCACCGAGAGGACCAGGGTGAGCGGCCGGTGCCGCATGACCCACTCGAGGCTCCGCTCGTAGGCGCCCAGCGTCGCCTCGAAGGCCCGTTCCACGGCGAGGTACAGGCGGCCGTGCCGGGCGCCGCGGGTGGACCTCAAGAACTGGCTGCAGAGCATCGGCGTGAGGGTGAGGGACACCATGCCGGAGACCAGGATCGCCGCGCCGATGGTGATGGCAAACTCGTTGAAGAGTCGCCCGACCAGCCCACCCATGAAGACCAGCGGGATGAACACCGCGGCGAGAGAAAGCGTCATCGAGATAATGGTGAAGCCGACCTCCCGGCCGCCGTCGAGGGCCGCCTGCAGCGGCGACTTTCCCATCTCGAGATGACGCATGATGTTCTCGAGCATCACGATCGCATCGTCCACGACGAAGCCGACCGCGAGGGTGAGCGCCATCAGCGACAGGTTGTCCAGACTGAAGCCCAGCAGGGCCATCACGGAGAAGGTGCCCACCACGGCCATGGGCAGGGTGAGGCTCGGAATCACCGTCGCGACCAGGGTCCGGAGGAAGAGAAAGATCACCAGCACCACCAGCACCAGGGCCAGCAGCAGCGAGAACTTGACGTCGTGCACCGACCGCTCGATCGAGACCGAGCGGTCGTAGCGGATGTTCACACCCACATTGGAGGGGAGCTCGCGCTCGATCTCCGCCAACGTGGCCTTCACCGCATTGGCGACGGCCACGGTGTTAGTGCCCGGCTGCCGCTGCACCGCCAGCACGATCGAGCGGTCGCTGTTGTACCAGCTGGCGGTCTTGTTGTTCTGCACATCATCCAGCACCTGCCCCACTTCATTGAGGTGGACCGGGCGGCCGTGCTGGTAGGCGATGACCATTCGCCGGAACTGAGCCGCGCTGTCGAGTTGGCCGGTGGCCATGACCGTGAGGGTGCGGTCGGGCCCATAGATGACGCCGGTGGGGAGGGTGATGTTGTCGCGCCGGATGACCTGGGCCACGGAGTTGACGCTCAGCCCGCGGGTGGCGAGCAGAGCCGGGTCGAGCTGGACCCGCACCGCGTACTTCTGGGCGCCGTAGACCCCCACCTGGGCCACCCCATCCACCATGGAGAGCCGCTGCGCGATCGTGGTCTCGCCATACTCGTCGAGGGTGGACAGCGGCAGCTCGGCCGAGGTGAGCGCGAGAAACAGGATCGGCGCGGCGGCGGGATTCTGCTTCCGGTAGGATGGCGGAATGATGTTGGACGGCAGGAAGGACAGGGTCTGGGAGATCGCGGCGTTGACGTCCTGGGCGGCGGCGTCAATGTCGCGGTCGAGCGAGAACTGCAGCGTAATCGAGGTCGAGCCGAGGGTGCTCGAAGAGGTGATGTTGTCGATGCCGGCGATGGCGGAGAAGGCCTTCTCCAGCGGGGTGGCCACCGTGGCCGCCATGGTTTCGGGGCTGGCCCCCGAGAGGCTCGCGAAGACGTTGATCGTCGGGTAGTCCACCGTCGGGAGGTCGCTCACCGGCAGCTGCCGGTATGCGATCACGCCGAACACCAGGATGCCCAGCATCAGCAGCGTGGTCATCACCGGCCGCCGGATGAACAGCGCCGTGACGTTCGTGCCGGGCCCCCTCCCGGCCTCGGCCCTCGCGGCCATGCTACGGCGCCGGCTTCCCCCGACGGGAGGTTGCCGCCGCGGCGGGCACTGCCGCCGCCGTGCCGGTCTTGAGCGTCACCTTGACTCCCGGCGCCAGCCGCGACTGGCCGTCGGTCACGACCCGATCACCCTCGGCGAGGCCGGAGGCGATGATCGCCACGCCTCCGGCGGTTCGTTCCACGGTCACGCGCCGCAACTGGGCGGCACCGGTCGAGTCCACGATGTAGGCGCTGAGCCCCTGCTGGCCGGTAATGACGGCCGCCGCGGGAACGACCAGGGCGTCCTTCTCCACGAACAGGCGCAGGGAGGTTGCGACGAACTGGCCAACCCACAGGGCCTCGTCGGAATTGGGGAAGGTGGCCTTGAGCATGAGGGTGCCGGTGGTGGTGTCGATCGCGTTGTCGATGAACGACAGGTTCCCCCGGGAAACGGTCCCCACAGTAAAGGGCGAGCGGCCGCGGGGCGGGTCGGTGCTGTCTCCCCCTGCGCGGCCGAGGGAGGTGCCGGCGGGCCGGTCACCCATGGCGGTGTCGGTGCGGGCCAGGGGAGCGCCCGGACGGGCCTCCACGGGGAGCGTCCCCGTGGCGGCGTAGCGGCGGATCAGGGCAAGCTCGGTAGACGGGACGCTGAAGCGGACCAGGATAGGCTGAATCTGATTGATGACGACAAGCGGGGTACCGCTCGAGGCGTGCACGAGGTTCCCGACTCGGACCAGGAGGCTCCCGGTGCGCCCGGGGATCGGCGCCCGGATCGTGGCGTTGTCGAGATTGAACCTGGCCGTGGCCAGCGCCGCCTGGTCGGCGGTCACCGTGGCCTCGGCAACGGAGGCCGCGGCGCGCTGCTGGTCGGCCTCTTCCTTGGTGGCGAACCCCTGCGTTTCGAGAACGGTATAGCGATCCGCCTCGCGGGCCGCGTTGTCGGCGGAGGCCTTGTCTCGGGTCAGGTTGGCCCGGGCCTGATCGAACGCGGCCTGGTAGGGGCGGGGGTCGATCTGAAAGAGCATCTGGCCGCGGGTCACCTCCTGCCCTTCGCGGAAGCCGACCTGGGTGATGATCCCGTCGACCTGCGCCGCGACCGCCGCGGTCTGCATCGGGGCGACCAATCCGTTGGCCTCGATGGTGTATGGGACATCGGCATGGTGAACGCTGGTCACCGTCACCGGGACGGTTGGCCGCGCGGGCTTGGGCGCCTGCCGGCTGCAGGCCCCGGCGAGGAGTGAACCCGAGGCCAGAACCATGAGCGGGAAGGGGCGGCGGGCTCGCGGTGGGCTCCGCATCTCCCCGCCGGGCGCTCCGTCTCTGCTCTCGAGGGCTTCCTGCATACGGGTCATACGCGGCACCCGGGCCGGGCGTTGAATGCCGATCACCCAAGCTTCGTCGGCCTGCAATATGTTACCACTTCGTCCCTTGACCCGTTCGCGCCCCGGCTCTTAACTTGGCGCGGCCGCGGCGAGCACCCGCGGCGGGCAGAGTGTCGACGGTCTCAAAACGGTCCCGGTCGCGCTTCAGATGGTGAGGAGCGTGGTTCCGCTCGGGAATCGACAGGGGGTTGGCATGGATTCGGATGGCAGTAGCAGGCGAAGTCGCCCGCACGGCCGCGGCATGATTCCGGCGGCGGTGCGGGGAAGAGGAGGTCGCATGGTGCCTCGGTAGTGCGCGCCCGTTTGCTTCCCCGGTTCCCTCCCTCCTCACAGCACGATTCCTTGAATAATTGACGGCCGCCAGGCTCTGGCGACCGGCAGATACGGTGGGGCACGGGCGCCCCGGCCCTGATGACACGGTTCTCGCCGTGCCGCGGGGTGTTCACCAGGCGGGCCAGACCATGACAACGGCGACTTTCACCCGCAGGACCGAAAGCTGGAGCGCGGAGCCACTGGGCCGAGCCGGCCTGGCCGGACCCGAGGCCGCGCTGGCGGAGCTCGAGGCTCAGCGCGACGGACTGGTGCCGGACGAGGTGGAGCAGCGGCGGGAGCGCTACGGGCTCAACGAGGTGGCGCACGAGCGGCCGCCCGCCTGGTACCTCCAGCTGGTGCACGCGTTCTGGAACCCGTTCATCGGAGTCCTGGCCGCGCTGGGTGTCGTCTCGTTTCTGACGGGCGACACCAAGGCGGTGATCGTCATCTCGGTGATGGTGAGCTTGAGCGCCATCCTCCGCTTCGCGCAGGAATACCGATCCAACGAGGCCGCCCTCGCGCTGCAGGCGATGGTCCGCACCCGGGCCACGGTCGAGCGGCGCGCGGTCGATGAGGAGGGCGAGCTCCGCCCGGGCAGCGAGCGGCGGGAGCTGCCCATCGAGGAGATCGTCCCGGGGGACATCGTCCATCTCTCGGCCGGCGACATGATCCCGGCCGACGTGAGGCTCCTCAACGCCAAGGACCTGTTCGTGAGCCAGGGCGCGCTCACCGGCGAATCGCTCCCGGTGGAGAAGGTGGCGCTCGCCGCCCCGGGCACCACCCAGGGCCTCACCCTGCCGGAGCTGCCGACGGTCTGCTTCATGGGGACCAGCGTGGTGAGCGGCACCGCGACGGCCGTGGTGGTGACGACGGGCAACCGCACCTACTTCGGCACGATGGCGAGCGGCATCCTGGGTCGGCGGCCGCTCACCTCGTTCGACCAGGGCGTGAACAGCGTGAGCTGGCTCCTCATCCGGTTCATGCTGGTCATGGTGCCGGTCGTGATGGTGCTCAACGGGGTCACCAAGCACGACTGGCTGGAGGCGTTTCTCTTCGGCATCGCCGTCGCGGTGGGGCTCACGCCGGAAATGCTCCCCATGATCGTCACCGCCAACCTGGCCAAGGGAGCGGTGGCGATGGCGAAGCACAAGGTGATCGTCAAGCGCCTCAACGCGATCCAGAACTTCGGGGCGATGGACGTGCTGTGCACCGACAAGACCGGGACGCTCACCCAGGACCGGATCGTCCTGGAGCGGCACCTGAACGTGGTGGGCGAGGAGGACGACAGCGTCCTGGAGCTGGCCTACATCAACAGCGTGCACCAGACCGGCCTCAAGAACCTGCTGGACGTGGCCGTGCTGGAGCATGCCGATCTGAGCCAGCAGCTCCACATCGACCGGGACTACCGCAAGGTGGACGAGATCCCGTGGGACTTCTCCCGACGGCGCATGTCGGTCGTGGTGGAGCGGGCCCATCAGGTGCACGAGCTGATCTGCAAGGGCGCGGTGGAGGAGATTCTCGCGGTGTGCACCGCGGTCCGCGACGCGGGCGAGGTCCAGCCCCTCACCGAGCAGGGGCGTCGTGTCGCGCTCGACGTGAGCCGGGAGCTCAACGAGGACGGGCTCCGGGTGGTGGCCGTGGCATACCGCGAGTTCCCGATGGCGGAGCGCGGCTACACCCTGGCCGACGAGGCGGACCTGGTGCTGGCGGGGTTTATCGGGTTCCTGGATCCCCCCAAGGAGACCGCGCACCCCGCGCTGGAGGCGCTGCGGGGGCACGGCGTAGGGGTCAAGATCCTCACCGGCGACAACGAGGTCGTCACCCGGACGGTATGTCACCAGGTCGGGCTCGACCCGGGCCGGATCGTGCTCGGGAGCGAGGTGGACGGCCTCGATGAAGCCGAGTTGGGCGCGCTGGCCGACCGCACCACCGTGTTCGCCAAGCTGGCGCCGGTGCAGAAGGCGCGGGTGGTGCGCGCGCTCCGCGTGGGCGGGCACACGGTGGGGTTCCTCGGGGACGGGATCAACGACGCGAGTGCGCTCAGGGAGGCAGACGTGGGCGTGTCGGTCGACTCGGCGGTGGACATCGCCAAGGAATCGGCGGACATCATCCTGCTGGAGAAGAGCCTGCTGGTGCTGGAGGAAGGTGTCATCGAGGGCCGGAAGACCTTCGGCAACATCATCAAGTACATCAAGATGACCGCCAGCAGCAACTTCGGGAACGTGTTCAGCGTGCTGATCGCGAGCGCGTTTCTGCCGTTCCTGCCGATGCTCCCGATCCAGATTCTGATCCAGAACCTGCTCTACGACATCTCACAGACCTCGATCCCGTTCGACGAGATGGACCCGGAATACCTGGCCGTTCCCCGGCGGT
The DNA here is from genome assembly GCA_035501775.1 of Gemmatimonadales bacterium. Taxonomy (GTDB): domain Bacteria; phylum Gemmatimonadota; class Gemmatimonadetes; order Gemmatimonadales; family GWC2-71-9; genus JADJOM01. The sequence continues at coordinate 15,110 of DATJVM010000011.1, forward strand.
GGCGGGCGGATGACATCGGTCGGTTCATGGTGTTCATCGGGCCGATCAGCTCGGTCTTCGACGTGACCACTTTCCTTCTCATGTGGTACGGGTTCGGCGCCAACAGCCCGGCTCGACAGGCGGTGTTTCAGTCGGGGTGGTTCATCGAGGGCTTGCTATCGCAGACGCTGATTGTGCACATGATCCGGACGGCGAAGATCCCGTTCCTGCAGAGTCGCGCCTCCGCCCCCGTGCTGGCGCTGACCGGGATCATC
>DATJVM010000012.1:0-9557 GCA_035501775.1 Gemmatimonadales bacterium
GGGATTCATGATGGCGGCCATGAAGTCGCCCAGGGCGCCGAGCACCGTCCCGTTGCCCATGTACCAGGCCCAGAAGCGCGGATGGACGTTCCCCATCGGATAGGGGAACACGGTCTCGAGAAACTCCTGATAGACCGCGTCAGCGCCGGCGGGTTTGAGCGGGGCGGGCGTGGCGAAGCGAGCGGCGATTTCGTCCGGCACCGGCTGCCAGACGGGGCGGTCACGCAGGGTCTCGAGCCAGGTGATCGCGTCGTCTACCATGCGGTGGCCCAGGGCGCGCATCGCCGCCCAGTCGGTGGGGTCGAGGGTCTCGTAGGACGGATCAGGGCGCATGCAAGCTGTCGGTTATGGTGGTGACGGGTGCCTCGGTTGGCTGGCCGAGCCTGCCAAGCGGGGCGGGAAGCGGAGACCAATCTACTCAATCCATTCCGGGTCCGGCCTCCGGCGCGAGCCCAGCACGCGCGCTGGCATCTTACCTCTCGCCCCCTCACCTTTCGGCGTGCGCCGCTTCTCGGCCCTCTGTCTTGCCATGCTGGTGCTCGGCGGCTGTGCGCGGGCCGAGCCGCTGCCCCCGCCCGTGCGGGTGCTGTTCATCGGCAACAGCTACACCTACGTCAACGATCTCCCCCATCGCTTCGCCGAGCTTGCCCGGGCGGGCCGCCACCCGGTGGTGGTGGACATGGTGGCACCCGGGGGTTGGACGCTTGAGCAGCACGCGGCGTCGGCGGAAACCAGCGGGAAGATCGAAGGGAGTCCGTGGACCTTCGTCGTGCTGCAGGAGCAGAGCGTGGTTCCCGCTGTTGCTCAGGCCCGTGAGGCGGGGATGTATCCCGCGGTCCGTAAGCTGGCCACCGCCATCCGCGCCCACGGGGCGGAGCCGGTGCTGTATCTCACCTGGGCCCGGCGGGACGGGTTTCCGGAGGGTGGGTTCGCCGATTTCGGGGCGATGCAGGCCGCGCTCACCGACGGATATCTACGGATCGCGAACCAGCTCGACCTCCGGGTGGCCCCAGCGGGCGAAGCGTGGCGGCTGGCGCTGGCGGAGATACCCGACGCGCCACTATTCGTCAGCGACGGGAGCCACCCGGCTCCTGCGGGCACCTACCTCACCGCCTGCGTGCTGTACGCGACGCTCTTTCACTCGAGCCCCGAGGGGCTGCCGGTGCCGGACGGCGTCGATCACAGCTTGGGCGCCCGAATGCAGTCGTTCGCGGCCGCGATCGTGCTCAAGGATCCGGGCCGCTGGCGCGTGCATTGAGCTTGGGGGGATTGCTCGCGCGCGCATTTTACGCACACATCTTACTCCGACATGACCGGCCTCTTCGCTACCCTCTGCTGGCTGGCATTGTGCTCGGGGAAATGCCAGAGGTACCCGGTGCAGCCGCTCCGTGCTCCTCCGCCTTGACCGCGTCCGGGGCACTCTCCTTGGCCTCGCCGCCGGGGACCGCATCGGCGGCCCGATCCGAATGGCGCTCCAGCTGGGAGAGAGCCTTCTGGCGCTTGGTCGCTTCGACGCGAACAACGTGGGAGCCCGGTACCTCGCCTGGTGGCGCTCAGGCGGCTTCGATACCGGCCTGACCGCGCGGCGGGTGTTCGATCTCGTCGGGACCGGGGTTTCCTTTACGGACGCGGCGGCTCAGACGCACATCGAGGCGAAGGGGCTCACGGCTGGATGTAATCCGACACATCGATCGGCCGCTTTGGCCATGCTCGCCGCGATTCCGGACGAGGCATTGGCTGACGCAGCCATCAGTGAGGCGAGGCTCACTCACGTTCATCCGCTCGCGGGAGACGTCTCCGCGGCCGCAGTCGTCCTCCGCCGTGCGCTGATTCGCGGCCTGCCGTGGCAAGAGGCTCTGGATGTCGCCAAACGGGGAAGACTTGACGAGACCGTTGCCGCCCTTTCACCTGGTGGCTTCCGCTGGCGTGCAGGCGGGTATTCGCCGGACACCTGGCAGCGGCGGTCCATTTCCTGTCGGAACACGATGATTTCACAGCCGCCTTGAAGGCATGCATCCGGTTTGCGGGTCCGCCGAACTACGCTCCAGTGCTTCTGGGCACTCTCGCTGGCGCTCGCTGGGGAGCGGAGGCCATCGAGCCGGCCCTGCTGACCCATTGCGATATCCTCGACGGCGTCTCCAACGTTGCGAGCGCCCTCGCCGCGACCTGGGAGTAGCCGACCCCGGCCCTTCCGACTCCTGCCAGGCTGGGTTTAGCCCCGGTGTCGCAGGGGATCGGTACCTTTAGCCATCATGTTCACCGACCCCTCCAACTCCCTCGTCTTCTCCCCCAGCGACCTCGTCGCCTATCTCGAAGGTGATTTTGCCGCCTGGATGGAACGGCTTGCCGTCGAACGGGGCCGAAGCGGAGCCGAGAACCTGCCGAGGTGGAAACCTGATCCGGCTGACCAGACCGACGAGCTGGTCCAAAGGAAGGGGCAGGAGCACGAACAGAGATACCTCCAGAGCCTCACAAGCCAGGGCCGCAACGTCGTCCAGATCTCGGCCGACGAGAGCCTGGCACAAACGCGCCGAGCTATGGCAGGTGGCGCCGAGGTCATCTATCAGGCCCATCTCTCGGCCGGGTCCTGGCACGGCTACCCCGATTTCCTCTTCCGAGTACCCGGTTCCTCCCGACTCGGCGACTACCACTACGAGCCCTGGGACACGAAGCTCGCCAGGTCCACCCGGGCCCACTTTCTGGTGCAGCTCTCTGCCTACGCCGACCTGCTCGAGGCGGTGCAGGGCCTGCGCCCGCGGGAATGCGCCACGGTGCTGGGGACGGGAGTGGTCGAGCGATTCCTGGTGGATGAGTTCTTCTACTACTACCGGAATCTCAAGCGGGACTTCCTGGCGTTTCAGGAGCGGTTCGATCCCAACAGGATGCCCGACCCCGGGTTGGAGCGGAGCCACGGCCGCTGGAGCGAAGCGGCCAGTGAGATCCTCGCGGCCGCGGACCACCTGAGTCAGGTGGCTGGGATCACTCGGAGCCAGATCCAGCAATTCGAGGCGGCTGGCGTGAAGACGTTCGCCGATCTCGCCAGTCTTGACGAGCGCCCAATCAAGGGGATCAAGGCCCTCACCCGCGATCGCCTGCGGGCGCAGGCGCGGCAACAGGTGCGAGCGCGCGGCGCCGAGGTGCCGAGCTGGGAGTTTGCTTCACCGCGCCCCGACGAACCCCGCCGCGGGTTCGCCCTCCTGCCGCCACCCTCCGAGTTGGACGTCTGGTTCGACATGGAAGGCTTCCCGTTCGTGGATCCGCGCCTCGAGTATCTGTTCGGGGCGGTGTGCTTCGAGAGTGGCCAGTCGATCTTCCATGACTGGTGGGCGCACGACGCCGCGCAAGAGAAGCAGGCGTTCGAGGTGTTCATCGACTGGGTGTTCGACCGCTGGACTCGAGACCCGTCGATGCACATCTACCACTACGCCGCCTACGAGCGCACCGCTCTCAAGGAGCTGATGGGGCGGTACGCCACCCGTGAGGCGGAGGTGGATGCGCTCCTCCGCGGGGAAGTGTTGGTCGATCTTTGCACCATCACCCGGCAGGCGATGGTGATCGGCACACCATCACACTCGCTCAAGGATGTCGAGCGACTGGTGGCCTCAGCCCGGAGCACAGAGGTAGGGACCGCGACCGATTCCACTGTGGCCTATCAACAGTGGCTCGACCTCGGCGAGCCACAGGCTTGGCGTACCTCCCCGCGGCTCGAGGCCATCCGGCGCTATAACAACGATGATTGCGAGCGCACCCGTCTCCTTCACCGCTGGCTGCTCGACCGGCAGCGGGAAAGTGGCATTGCCTGGCTGCCGGAGAGCGCGGCTACCGTGGGCCCCGCCGAGGCAAGGAAACCGCCGTCGGAGGCCGAGCAACTCGCTTCTCGGATGCTCGAGGAAGTGGCCGCCGGCCGGCCTCTCGATGAGGAGAGGCGGCGGGTGACGGAACTAGTGGCCTGGTTGCTCGAGTTCCACCGCAGGGAGGACAAGCCGACCTGGTGGCGGTACTTCGACCTGCTCGAGGCGGACGACGAGGAGCGGGAAGAGGACCCTTACTGCCTCACCGGGCTGGTTCGCACCGACAGGCCGCGCGCGCCGGTCAAGAAATCATGGGGATATGAGTATCGATACGACCCGGACGCGGACACCAAGATTGCCGTCGGAAGCAACGTCATCTGCGCACATAATCCGAAGGCCGCTGGGGAGATCACCGCGATGGATGCTGAGCGAGGCCTCCTCGAGGTGAAGCTTGGCCCATCGGTGGGGCAGCCTCCCGCCAACCTGACCCTGATTCTGCACGAGTACGTAAACCCGAAGGTGATCGCGGAAGCCGTCATGCGGTTCGCATCCTCGTGGCGTGAGGGCAAGAGCCCGAGCCGAGCAGTCGATGATCTCCTCTTCCGCCGCCCTCCGCGTCTGCTCGGTCATTCAGGCGGGCCGCTTCCTGGCGATGTCGTCAAGGTCGCCCGGCGCATGGAAGAGACCTGCCTCTGCATCCAGGGGCCTCCGGGGGCGGGGAAGACCTGGACCGCCGCGGGCTTGATCGCGGCGCTTCTCGCCGACGGGAAGCGGGTGGCGGTGACCGGCAACAGTCACAAGGTGATCCTCAACCTGCTCGAAGCGGTGATCAAGGCGCGAGCGAGAACGCCCTTCACGGCCCCGATGCTCAAGGTCGTGGGCGACGATGAATCAGAACTGGCAGCCCTCGGCATCGCGCCGGTCAAGGAGAACGCTGCCCTGGCGGCGGCGGTCGCACCACGGGGTCCCGTCGTCGCAGGGGCGACAGCCTGGGCGCTCTGCAGGGACGATGTCGCCGGAGCGTTCGACTACCTCGTGGTGGACGAGGCCGGTCAGGTCTCCCTGGCCAACGTGGTCGGGATGGGGCTCTGCGCCAGGAACATCATCCTGGTGGGAGACCAGATGCAGCTCTCTCAGCCTACCCAGGGCATTCATCCGGGTGAGAGCGGCGTCTCGGCCCTCGACTATCTCCTCAATGGAATGGCGACGATTCCCGACGACTTTGGTGTCTTCCTCCCCGTGTCGCGCCGCATGCACCCTGATATCTGCCGGTTCGTCAGCGAGGCGGTGTACGAAGGCCGCTTGAGCAGCACGCCGGACACCGCCCGTCAGGCGATCATGCCGGCCGGCGGGATGGTGACGCGGGAGAGCGGGATCATGGTGCTTCCCGTTGCTCACGATGGAAACGGGCAGGCGAGTGAAGAGGAGGCGGAGCTGGTTGTCAGGGTGGTCACGGAACTCTGTTCCCGATCAGTGAGAGGACAGGATGGGAACGTCTCCTCGATCGACCTCGGCCGGGATCTCCTCTTTGTGGCGCCGTTCAATGCCCAGGTCCGGTTGTTGCGTTCCCGCTTGGGAACGGGTGCGAAGATCGGGAGCGTAGATCGCTTCCAGGGTCAGGAGGCCGCGGCTGTCGTCATCTCGATGTGCGCGAGCGCGCTCGATGATGCGCCCCGCGGGGCCCGGTTCCTGCTCAACCGCAATCGCCTGAACGTCGCCGTGTCGCGGGCGCAGGCCCTGACCATCCTCGTGGCGTCGCCCAAGCTTCTGGCGGTCCGCTGCGGCAGCATCGAGGAGATGAGGTTGGTCAACTTCTTGTGCCGGCTGTGGGAGTACGCGACGGCGGAGGGCACGAGGCCGGGAGCGCAGGTTCCTCGGTCGTGATGCTCCCTAGGCATGAGCGGGTAGACCGGGTCAGGTGCTTGGCTCGGATGCGCGGGCCCTCGTGCAGCGAGGTATCCACGCACAGGGTGGCGGTGGAAGATCGGGCCGTGGTGACGATGGCGTGAAGACTCGCGGCTGAAGCCGCGGCTCGGCGAATCTGTCACTGAAGTGACGCGGGCCATGGGGTCGCTTTAGCGACAGCTGCCGAGCCATCGCTTTAGCGACGGGGCCGCTTCCGCCCCTCATCCCGAGCGCCGTTCCCTCATCCCGAGCGAAGCGAGGGACCTCCTCAGCAGTCCTCGTAGGCAGCTGACTTGCCACGAGGCCAGGAGAGCAGATCCCTCGGTCGGTACGCCGGTGGCCAGTCGACATGGCGCCAGTAGCAGGGCGGATGCCGCGGTGCTGCTGGCTATCCTTTGAGCGCCGCCACCACCCCGATGACGGTGAGTGCGGTTCCGATCCAGAAAAAGAACATCCACTTGAGCAGATCAGATCGAAGCTGCTCCAGGCCGACTCCGAAGTCAGACCGGAGCGAGGCCTCGACTTGACCGATTCGGGTCTCGACCCTGGCCAGTCCCTGGTTGAACTCAGACCGGAGCGAAGCCTCGGCCTGACCGATCCGGGCCTCGACCCGGGCCCAGTTGAGGTCGTTCTGCTCCCTGAGCTCCTGCCGGTACGTAGCGTCCACCTGGTTGAACCATGCGACGAGGTCGTTCGTGACCTCGTCCCCGAAAGTGTCGTAAAACCGCTTCGAGAGCTTGGCGGTAACGGGCATGGGGCTCGCGTCCTTTAGTCTTGAGCCCAGACAATACGATACGCTCGGCGGCGCCGAGGGCGCAATCTCGCTGGACAGTGTGGCGAAAAGACGCCCTGCTCTCAGGACCGGGAGAGCAGACCCCTCGATCGCGACGCTGCGTCAGGATGAGTCTCAGGGCGTCGCGCAATGCCTGGAGCAGGCCAGTCATCGCGGTCGCGCGGCGATCAGGATCCCGAGCGCGAGCACGGCGAACCCTGCTCCGAGCCAGAACGGCGCGCTCGGGCCAACGGCATCCCACAGCGCCCCGGCGATCACACTGCTCGCGATTGTCGTTATGCCGGTGGCGAAATAGAAGATTCCCATTGCCCGACCGCGATGCTCCGGGGGCGCATGATCGGCGATGAGCGCCTTGCCGACGCCGTCGGTCAACGCCATGTAGAGCCCGTACACCCCAAACAGCGTCCAGATCGCTGTCCGGTTCGCGACCGCGAAGCCGGCGTACACCGCGGCGTAGATCGCCCAGCCCGACCCGATCACGCGCCAGCGTCCGAACCGGTCGCTGAGCGCGCCGGCGGGGTACGAGCCAAGCATGTAGATCACGTTGTATACGGCATATGCGGCGACGACCTGCCACGCCGATAGCCCGAGGTTCGCTCCCCGGAGAAGCAGGAAGGTGTCGCTTGAGTTCGCGATCGCGAAGACCAGCAGCATCGCGAGCACGATCCAGTAGCTGCGCGGCAGCAAGAGCCGACCGGTGCTCGGCTTCGACGTCGAGGGCGGGGCCGACCGATCCTTCACAAGGAACGTCAGCACGACCGCGACGATGCCCAGCGCTGCCGCGATGGCGAAGACGAGCCGGAACGGCCTGGCGTCGACGTGGGTGGTCTGTGCTTCACCGCTCGGCGAGCCAGTCAGCCACCACAGCAGCACCGCCGCTCCGATCACGCCGGTCAGTGCACCCGCGGTGTCGAGCGCGCGATGCAGACCGAACGCCCGGCCGCGCTGGCTCCCGGGCGTGACATCCACAATCAGCGCATCCCGCGGACTCGACCGGAAGCCCTTGCCAACGCGATCGGTGACGCGCCCAAGCAGCACGGCCGGCCACGAGGTCGCGGCGACGAGAATCGCCTTGCCGATGACGGGCAGGGCATAGCCCCAGCGCACCCACATCAGGCGGCGCCGCTGACGATCGCTCCGAATACCGGCCCACGCGGTCATCAAGGCGACGACGCCCTGCGCGAGGCCCTCGATCCAGCCCAGATCCGTCGCGCTCGCGCCAAGCACCGCGATGACGAACATCGGCAACAGCGGGTAGATCATCTCGCTCGATACGTCGGCGAAGAACGAAACGCCGCCGAGCAGCCAGACGTCGCGGGGGAGCTTGTCTTTAGTCACGCGTCCTCGGAACTCGAGTCAGGGCTGGACCAGGTCAACGAGACAGGAGGGATGCCCGGGCAGGGAACCCGGGCAACCTGGCATAGCGTGAACGACTTCGCATGTCTAATTGAAAGAGCAGGGGCGGCCAGCGGATTGGAAGGCCCGTCCGTCGCGTGGTTGAACCGAGAGCCAGGGAGCCGCTTACTCGCGCCGCCGCGGAGGTGCGGCCGGCTCGAACAGCCCTCCGCCGTGTTCGCGGCAATGCGCCCTCGCCTCACCCTCGGTCCACGCATCGGTCGGGTAGCGATAGGTCTGCTCGACCAACGGATCGTCGGGGCCGCTGACCCCTGCCAATTTGCCCAGGATCACGCGGTACGGCTTCCCTCCGTGCATGCGGTGCATGCTGCGGAAGCTTCCCGCGGCGAACTCGCCCGGATCACGGAGTCGACACGCGTGCTCATGAGGATATGGCATGGCTGGCTCGAATTAGCTGGTGTTGGAGTCCGTCGGGAGGGTGGTCCTTGTGCGGAGCGCTGTGCCACGCATCAGATGCGGCACTCTTCCGGGTCGCAGCGTGATGTGTGCTCGTAGTGGTGCGGCTCGTCCTCGACACCGAGTTCGAGCACCTGACCCGCCTTGCTGCCGTAACGGTAGACCGTGATTCCCTTCAAGCCGAGTTCCCAGGCCCTGCGGTAGGCGTGCGCCACATCATCCGGCGTGGCGTCGTTACGCATGTTGATGGTCTTGGAGACGGAGTTGTCTACGTGACGCTGGAACGCGGCTTGGATGGCCAGGTGCTGGTCCACCGGGATCTCGAGCGCAGTGACGAAGAGTCGTTTGAGATCCTCCGGCACATTCGGGACATCGGCCAGCCGCCCGCGCTCCTGCACTGCCGTGAGCACCTGATCCCTCTCCAGTCGGTTCCGTTCCAGATACTCGACGAAGAGTGGGTTGACCTCCTCCAGGGTCTGGCCGCCCAGCACGCCCGTGCGCCGGTACGCGAGCGCAAACAGGGGCTCGATGCTCGCGCTCGTGCCCGCGATCATCCCGATCGTACCCGTGGGTGCGATCGAAGTGCGTGTGGCGTTGCGGATCTTGAGTTGCTGAGTGCCGTAGATACTCCCCACCCAGGCCGGAAACACACCCCGCCGCTCTGCCAGGGCAGCGGAGGCGCCGGTCGCCGTTCTGGCGATCGTGCGCATGAGCTGCTCGGCGAACCTCGCAGCCTCGTCCGAAGCGTAGCCGATCCCGAGCCGGATCAAAGTGTCGGCGAAGCCCATGACGCCGAGGCCGATCTTGCGCGTGTGTCGCGCCGCCTGGTCGAGGGTGGGGAGGGGGTAGCGATTCACCTCGATCACGTCGTCGAGGAACCGGACGGCGTCGGTCACGATTGCATCGAGACGCTCCCAGTCGAACGTCGCCGCCCCCGCCCCCCCACCATTTCCCTCGCGGACGAGGTGTGCGACGTTCACCGAACCCAGGTTGCAGGACTCATTGGGGAGGAGCGGGACCTCTCCGCACGGGTTCGTCGCTTCAATCGAGCCAAGCTGGGGCGTGGGATTCGCGCGATTAATGGTGTCTCTGTACAGCAGGCCGGGGTCGCCCACCTGCCAGGCCGCTTCGGCGATAGTGCGGAAGACCTCGCCGGCATTCAGCTGACCTGCCGGTTTGCCCGTGTGGGGGTGGATCAGGTCATAGCTGGCGTTCTTCGCCGCCGCCTGCATGAAGGCGTCGGTCACGCTGACCGA
>DATJVM010000013.1:0-10625 GCA_035501775.1 Gemmatimonadales bacterium
CGCTCTGCTCCTCGTAGCGGCCGTGCTCGCCTTCCTGACACAACGCGCCCAAGGGGCCGCCACCGCCGCCTGAGCAGCCGCCGGCCGTGCCCGGGCCGGGTCTGCGCTTTCCCCGCGAGGCCACATGGAACGCCACCGCCGGCTGACCGTAAAGCGGCACCGTCGACTGATGGTGTCCGGCGCGCCGGACGCGATCCGCCAGTTGCTCGCCGGACTTCGGTCCCGAAGCGCCGGCGGTTGGCAGCGCTCCACGCCGCGCGAGCGCAGCATCAACGCGACGGGAGACGTCACCTGCTTCGAGTGTGATGCCCGGCCCGGGCGGCAGGCGGCCGTGGTGTGGGTATCACTGCGGGACGAGGGGAGAGTGCTGTACGAGACCACCGTCCTGCCGACGGCTGGCGTTCTGGACGTGGCTCAGAGCAACGCGGTGCTCGAGTCGTTCGTGGCGGAGATGGTCGAGCCGCTGCTGCAGGGGACGGGCCTCCACCTCGAGTTCACCCCGGCCCTCTTCGACCTGAGCGATCACCTCACGGCGGACACCGAGCAGCTCCTCTGGGCGTTCGCGTCGCTCTCCGATCGCGACGCGGTGGCGGCCCATCCGGGAAGCGAAGCTCGCTGGCAGACCTTCCTCATCGCCGCGCACCGGGAGAGGGCCGACCTCCTTGCCATCCTCCTGAGCGAGTGGCTGGCCGACGAGGGCTGGCCTCCCGATGTCGCCTCGCGGCTTGGCCTCGAGTACACAGTGGGACGACGTCTGCTGGGCGCATACGACGCTACCACCTCGCAAGGCGGCCCCCGCGTCGCGTGAGTAGAATTGTTGGCGCACGCCACTGGCCATAGCCTCGGTGCGCGTCTATGCTGGGCCATTGAAACAGGCACGGCACGGGCCAGTTGGACTTGGCTCCGCCGGTTCGGGCGCCACCCACTCCGCGTCATTCAAGCATGCCCTCGCCGCTCACGCTGGTTTCCGTGCTCTGGGGAGCCTGGCTGGTCAGCTGGGTGGCCGCCGCGCGTTGGACCGCTCCCACTCGCATGCGGCAGACGGTGACGGAGCGGCTCGCGTACACCGCTCTCTTGTTGGCCGGCGTGGCCCTGCTGGTGGGCCACCCTATCTGGCTCGCTCGTCGGGTGGCGAGACTGGATGGGGCGGTGGAGTGGGGCGCGGTGGCCCTGGTGGCCGCCGGGTTCGCGTTTGCCTGGTGGGCCCGGCTGCACATCGGGCGGCAGTGGAGCAGCGACGTAGCGCTCAAGGCCGGCCACGAGCTGGTCCGAAGCGGCCCCTACCGGATCACCCGGCACCCGATCTACACCGGCCTGCTGCTGGCGATCGCCGCGACGGCGATCCTGAGGGACACTTGGGCCGGCGTCCTGGGTCTCGGTCTGATTCTCGCCAGCTTCCTGGTGAAAATCGGCCAGGAGGAGCGCCTCCTCACCTCCCATTTCGGGCCGAGCTACGAGCTCTATCGCCAGGAAGTACCACGGCTCCTTCCCTGGCCCCGTCGACGTTCGGGGGCGGAGCAGGAGCCGCGGTAAGAAGAGTCCTTCCCGTCAGAACAGAACCAGGGCCTTCTGGATGGCGATCCACAGTCCGATGACAAAGGGAACTCCGACGGCGAGCCAAGCCACCACACCCACGATCCCAAAGGGCCCACGCGCAACCAATTCGACGGCCGTCGTCGCCTTGGCTGGCTCGTGCTGCAGCGCGCGCTCCGCTTCGAGTTCCTTGTCGGTCATGTGATGCTTGGGATCCACGGGACTGACCAGCGCGTTGCAGATGAGTCCCACGAACAGAAGGCCGGCAAGGATATACAGCGTGCGGTCGTACACCAGATTGTGCGGCACGCCGTTGTTGAGCTGGAGCTGCCGGATGTTGGCAATCAGAACCGGGCCCAGCACGCCTGCGACCGACCAGGCCGTGAGCAGGCGACCGTGGATGGCCCCCACCATCTGGGTGCCGAAGAGATCGGCGAGGTAGGCCGGGATGGTCGCGAACCCGCCGCCATACATCGTGAGAATCACGCACACCGTGATCACGAAGGCCCCCGCCAGACCCATGTGGCCGAGCGTGGGCGTGAGGCTGTAGAGCAGGATGCCCAGGATGAAGAACACAAAATAAGTGTTCCTGCGACCGATGGAGTCCGACAGCGAGGCCCAGAAGATGCGCCCCAGGCTGTTGAAGAGACTCATCAGTCCCACGAGGGCGGCCGCCGCGGCGACGACGGCCGCTTTCTGATCGGCGGTCAGGGCACCGGATGTGTCCACGCCGATCAAGCGGCCTCCGAAGACGTCCTGAAGCATGGGGCTGGCCATCGAGAGCACGCCGATCCCTGCCGTGACATTGAGGCACAGCACGCCCCATAGCAACCAGAACTGGGGCGTCTTCCAGGCCTCGTTGACATGGACCTGGTTCTTCGTGATCAACGCCTTCGACTTCGAATCCGGTGGCGGGTTCCATCCCGCGGGGAGCCATCCCACCGGCGGCACGCGGAAGCCGAATGCCCCCAGCGACATGGCGATGAAGTACAGTACTCCCATGACCATCATCGTGGAGGCCACCCCGACGCCACCCGCGCGCGAGAAATGCTGCATCAGCGCGACGGCGATCGGAGCGCCGATCATCGCCCCGCCGCCAAAGCCCATGATCGCGAACCCGGTCGCCATGCCGCGCCGATCGGGGAACCACTTGATGAGAGTCGACACCGGCGTGATGTATCCCAGGCCCTGGCCGACGCCGCCCAGGATCCCGCAGCCCAGCCAGAGCAGCCAGAGCTGGTGGACGGCGACGCCGATCCCGCCGAGGAACATCCCGCCACCCCAGCACAGCGCCGCGATGAAGCCCGCCTTGCGGGGCCCGGCATGCTCGAGCCAGCCGCCCCAGATCGCCGCGGAGACGCCGAGCATGAAAATGAACAGGGTGAAGGTGAGGCTGACGGCGGGAACGGCCCAATTACACGTCGTGGTGAACAGCTGTGAGAACGAAGGAGTGCCCTCGACGCAACTCGGGGCCGGGCTCTGGATGAGCTTCGTCATCGGAAGCCAGAACACCGAGAAGCCATACGCCATGCCGATGCTGAGGTGAATCGCGAGGGCGGCGGGCGGGACGAGCCAGCGGTTGAAATTCGGTCCGGCGACAGTACGTTCACGTTCAAGCAGGCCATCCATGAGCGGTCCCCTTACTCAAGTGGGCGCATAATCATCCGGCAGAAACTCCGGCACCAGAGTGTCGCCAGATTGGAAGCAAGTCAAGACGAGTCGCGTCCGGAGAGCGTACCATGACCGCAGCCACGATCCAGATCCGCGCGCGGGACGGCGCCTGCCCCGCCCATGTCTATCGCCCCGAGGGCAAGGGTCCCTGGCCGGCGGTGCTGGTCTGCATGGACGGCATCGGCATCCGGGAGGCGATGCTCGAGGTCGGAGCCCGCCTCGCGACCTATGGCTACTTCGTGCTGCTGCCAGACCTGTTCTACCGTTCCGGCCCCTATGCGCCGATGAACGCGCACACTGTCTTCACCGACCCCGAGCAGCGCAAGGTGCTGATGGAGAAATTCTTCGCGCTGGCCACCCTGCCGAATCTCATGTCCGATACCCAGGCGTTTCTCGACTACCTGGACCGGGAGCCCGACGTCAAACGCGGGGGGATCGGCGTCACCGGGTACTGTCTGGGCGGCATGGTCTCGCTCACCGCCGCCGGGACCTTCCCGGATCGGATCTCGGCCTGCGCGTCCTACCACGGCGGGCGCCTGGCCACCGACGCGCCGGATAGCCCGCACCGGCTGGCGCCACGGATCAGGGCGAAAGTCTACATCGCCGGCGCGATCGAGGACGCCTCGTTTCCGGATGACATGAAGGACCGTCTGGAGCGCGCGCTGACCGAGGCCGCCGTGGACCACCAGATCGAGACCTACCCCGCGCGACACGGCTTCGTCCTCCGGGACACGCTCGCCTATGATCCCGCCGCAAGCGAGCGGCACTGGAAGACGCTGGTGGCGCTGCTGGATTCCGTCTTGAAAGCCTAGGCCTCTCGCCCGAGCGATGCCCAGACTCCGGTTCGCGCTGATTCTGGCCGCCTTCAACATCCCCATCTACGTCCTGCTGTGGCGCACCTTCTTCGGGGATTGGGACGATTTCAAGGAGGCGGTGTACTTCTGGTTCTCACCACGCTGGCTCGACTGGCTCCAGGGTGAGGCGTTCGAGGATACCTGGTCCAATCTCAAGACACTGGCCTTCCTCGCGATCTGCGGTCTGACGGTGCTGAGCGAGTACCTGACCCTCGCCCGCCATTTCCCGCAACTGGCGCGATAGCCCGTCGCTGCTCGTCAGGCACCGTGACCCTGTGAGCCATACTGCCCCTGACGCCGGTTCAGGGGAAGACGCTTCGTCAGCCCGCCCTCGCGAAGGTCAGCGCCACGGCGGTGTGATGCTGTCCAGGGGTGTCGCGGGTGGGGCGCTCCTGCTCGTTCATGGCGGACCAGTCCACTTCCTGGACCAGGTCGAGCCCCGCCTGGGCCAGCACGCCAATGACCCGTTCCAGCTCCTCTCGCGTGTAGAAATCGAGGCGGCGACATCCCGATATCCGGGTGATCAGCTCCGTGGTGAAGGTGAGGACCCCGCCCGGCCGGACCAGGGCGGCAATCCGGCGAAACAGGGCCAGCTTCCGCGAGAGGAGCCTCCGAGCCGGGCCGGTTCCCCCGCGACGCTGCGCGCCGTAGACGTGCTCCAGGCTCGAGATGCTGTAGACCGCGTCCCAGGTTCCAAGCCGCGACCAGGCCAGCAGGCTCCGGAGGCTGTTCCGCCTCAGATTCAGGTTTCTGAACCTCACCGGCGGGGACGCTTCGTAGGGCGAGAAACGGGACGGGTTGACCTTCAACGTGACCACGTGTTCCGGGTGCCAGTAACGGCGCTCGAAATAGATGTCCGTCGCCGTGACCGCCGCCCCCCACCGCGAGGGTCCAGAGGGGACTCTCGACCCCCGCGCCGAGCGACAGGACCCGCTTTCCCGACAGGTCATGCAGCTGGTGGTAAAGGCAGCCCAGGACCTGGACATATTCCCAGATCTTGTGGGTGCGCCCGACATTCTCGGGCGCGCACCACTCGCGACCAATCGCTTCCGGCTGGGCCCGCCAGAGTGTTTCCCAATACCATTGGAAGATCGATGGGAGGATCGCCGCGTCACGTTGAAACTCCGGGGCGCGGAGGCCGCGATGCAACTCCCGGTAGGCCTCCATCCACCGGGGCGACGCGAAGGACCGGGTAGTGCCGCAGGTGTTGAATTGCATGCTGATCCAAGATATCCGGATTCCCTTGCGGCCTCTTGCCCGCTCCGCGTTGAGGCGGTGACCTTACACGACAGCTATCCTGATGGTCCGGCCTGGACATGAACGCGCAGAGGTGACGGCATGGAGTCGCGTCTTTTCACCTTCCGGGCCATCGGCATTGCCCGGACCCCGTATACGGACACCGGCCAGATTCCCAAAGGGCCGGGAGCGAAGCGGGACGCCGAGGGAATACTCGACATCGTTCCCGAACTCGAGCAAGGGTTGGCGGACATCGAAGGCTTCTCGCACCTGTACGTGCTGTGGGTATTCCACCGTTCGAAGGACTACGAGCTCCAGTCGACCCCGCCCACCGACAACCGTCCGCACGGGGTGTTCGCCACCCGCTCGCCCCGGCGCCCCAATCCCATTGCCCTCACGGTAGTGCACCTGCTCCGCCGGGAGGGGCCCAGCCTGCGGGTCCGCGGGGTGGATATGCTGGACGGCACGCCTCTCCTCGACCTCAAGCCATACCTGAGCAGCGTGCCTCCAAACGAGCTGCGCCGCGGATGGGTGGCCGAGGCGGAGCAGCGTCACCAGACGTCGGCAGAGGAGGGCTAGCCAGGGCGTCGCGAGGAATAGGGAAGACGGGCCCGGATCCTGTTACATCCGTCAGGCAATTGTTACCCGATCGTGAGCGTTTGATGAATCAGGGAGCGCATCCTGCATCTACTCTGATTCAGCTGGGACCTCATGACCACTCCCGCAGCGACTCTTCCCCGGCCCCACAACAAAGGCGGGCGGCTTCCGATCCCGCAGCCCAGGAGCGGCGCGTCCCCGGGAGAACCGAGCGGGGTCTGGGGTCGCCTCCGACCGGTCATGGGACGGATCTGGCGACTGGTGCGAGATTCCGTCGATCGGCGGCTTCATCCGCTCCGGCGTCGCGCCGCGCAGGACATCATCCACCGCTGCAGACGGATCGGACTGGCGCGAGTATCCATCGTCTGCCTGGGCAACATCTGCCGGAGCCCCTACGCCGCCCGGATGCTGAGCACGCGCTTCCCGTCGAGTGGCGTGAGCCCGGTCGTGGCACAGGGCGGATTCATCGGCCCTGACCGAGGGTGCACGGAGATCGCCATCGCCGCGGCCGCGCGCCGCGGTGTCGACCTCCGGGACCACCGTTCGCGGCTCATAACGGCCGAGGATCTGCGGCAAGCCAGCATCGTCATCGTGATGGAGCCGCGCCAGGTCCGCCTGGTCAGACGCGAGGCGGGAGGGAGCGTGCCTCACACCATCATGCTGGGTGATCTCGACCCGCTTATACCCGAGACCCGCGCGATCCGTGACCCCTTCGGGCGAAGCGACGCATTCTACGACGTGACCTATGCCCGGATCGAACGCTGCGTCGTGGAGTTTGCCAGGCTCGCGCAGGACGGGTGAACCCACGGCTCCCCTGAGCCGGTAAACCTCCATCGTTTCCACCCCGGATCCAATCTCCGTCCCGGAACCGAACCTCTGCACTTGACGCGCCCGCCTGGCGATTGTGGCCGGGGGAGTAGGCCTCGGCCCCCATTCCAGCTTGTAGGCACCCGACCCCCGTCTCAGAAGGGCCTCTCCCTGCAACCAGCATCAGGCGATGCTTCCGGCGCCCGGGGACCTGGTCCAATAGGGCGGCCCCACGCAGCGCGCCTGCGGTTCGGTCCTCGGCAGCCCAGATCCCTTGGCCTCTTCTGTGGCGGCCGAACACGCGGAAACGGTCGACCTGTTACACATGTTGCGATAGCGCTACACGACGGCGACCCGTCGCCGCCTCACAGTGCGGAGCCTATATTCAGGCACCCACCATTCTGGACCTGATGCGAACCTCTCCTTCGACCGGGAGCCCTCGCGACGACAGCGGGGGCCGTCATGCCCCGCGTCCTGATGATGCTCGCACCGACGAGCAAAGTCGGCTGTGGACTCGGGCACGTCCACTGCTGGGTCGGCTCCGGCGACTGGTCGGGAACACCATTGATCGGGGGCTCCACCCGCTGCGGCGCCAGTTCGCGCGAGACGTCATTCGCCGTTGCAGAAGGATAGGCCTGGCGCGGGTGGCCATCATCTGCCTGGGCAACATCTGTCGGAGCCCTTATGCCGCCCGGATGCTGACGAGGCGCTTCGAGTCGAGCGGACTGAGCACCGTCGTCGTGGAGGGAGGATTCATCGGCCCCGACCGCGCCTCCACGGAAATCGCGATCGCCGCGGCGGCGCGCCGCGGTGTCGACCTCCGGGACCATCGTTCGCGACTCATAACGGCCGCGGACCTCCGGCAGGCAAGCATCATCCTGGTAATGGAGCCGCGCCAGGTCCGCCTGGTCAAACGCGAGGCGGGTGGGCGTGTGCCTCACACCATCATGCTGGGCGATCTCGATCCGCTCACGCCCGAGACCCGCGCGATCCGTGACCCGTTCGGGCGAAGCGATGCGTTCTATGACGTGACCTATGCCCGGATCGAACGCTGCGTCGCGGAGTTTGCCAGACTGGCCCAGGACGGGTGACCCCGTGGCTCCCGTGAGCCACCGAACCTCCCTCCCCATGTGCTCCCCGTTTCTCTCCCGTAACCGACCCTGGCCCCGCCCGTAGTCGGGTGAGGCCGGTCGGTGTGAGTGGCGCTGTCGGGTCCTCCTCCTCATCTTTGAACTGGATGCGAGCGTCCCGCCAGGATCGCGAGTCGCCCGCTCGATCCTGGCCCGCGCTGGCACTCCTCTTTCTGACGCGGAGGCTGTCATGGACCCCAACCAGATCGCTTGGTACGTCCAGCGTTTCATCACCGAGCTCCTCCCGTACGTCGTCGCCGCCGTGGGCATTACCCTGATTTCTGTAACGCCCATCGGCCGGGCCGCCATCAGTTGGCTCAAAGGACACGTCAATCGCGGCCGCGCAGCCGAGCTGTCGACGGAGATCGAACGACTCCACCAGGAGTTGCTGGAGACTCAGGAGCGCCTCGACTTTGCCGAACGCCAGCTTCTCACCCTCGGCCCAGAGCCCCGGCCAGTACCACCGGCCATCGGCCGTCCACCGGTCGATCGCGTACCAACCCCCGTCTGAGCGACGAAGCTACGCGGCCGAAGGCGCAGCACCGTCGCGGCCACGGTTCGGGCGCTCCAGGCAGCACGTTGCCCGGCCAATCGATGTTGTCAGGCCATGCCCCGGGAAGTACAATCACCGCCCGGGTCAGGGCGGTCGTGGCCCAAGCGGGCGCTCGCGGCCGGACACCTGCTTGCCCGCTTGTCCCCGGGATCGCTCACGGCGGCCGTTCCGTCTGCTCGCCGCCGACGCCAGGCTCGCAAGTGTCTTGCATATATAAGGAAGCCCGCCTTCCCCGATTCACTGTAGCTCCAAAGGCGTAAGACAGGAGGTAGAGGATGAGGGCCAGGACGCTGGACGGCCGCGAGGTCGACCTCAAGCCTGACGCGGTGAACGGGCTCAAGGCTCGCTTGCGCGGGTCGCTCCTGCAGCCGGGCGAGGCGGGCTATACGGAAAGCTGCACTGTCTGGAACGCGATGAGCGGCAAGTCCCCAGCCCTGGTAGCCAAGTGCCTCGGCGTTGGCGATGTGATCACCTCGGTCCAGTTCGCACGGGAGCACAACCTGTTGCTCTGCATCAAGGGAGGAGGGCACAACATCGCCGGCCTCGCGACGGCGGATGGAGCCCTCATGCTGGACATGTCGCTGCAACGCGGGGTCTGGGTGGACCCGGTTCGGAAGACAGCCCGCGCGCAGACGGGCTGCCTCCTGGGCGATGTCGACCGGGAATGCCAGATCCACGGACTCGCCGCGGTGCTGGGGTTCGTCTCGGCGACCGGAATTGCCGGACTGACGCTCGGCGGCGGCTTCGGATATCTCTCGAGGCGCTGGGGATGGACCTCGGATACGGTGACCGGCATGGACGTCGTGACGGCCGACGCTCGACCGGTTCGAGCCAGCGCCGAGGAGAATCCGGATCTGTTCTGGGGACTCCGCGGAGGTGGGGGTAACTTCGGGGTCGTCACGGGCATGGAGTTCAGCCTCTTCCCCGTCGGTCCCGAGGTGGTCGGGGGCCTGGTCGCCTGGCCGGCGAGCGACGCGCCCAAGGTCCTCGAGTTCTATCGGGAGTTCGCGGAGCAGGCCCCACACGAGCTCACCCTGGTCACGCTCATGCGGCTCGCGCCCCCCGCCCCGTGGCTGCCACCGGAAATGCACGGCAAGCCGATCGTGGGAGTGCTCGCCTGCTACAGCGGAGATCCGGCCCAAGGAGAGCGCATCGTGGCCCCGATCAAAGGCCTCGGCCAGCCGGTGGGCGATGTGCTGATACGGCGACCATACGTGCAGTTGCAGTCCCTGCTCGACGCGACACAGCCGAAAGGCCGCCGCTACTACTGGAAGAGCGAGTATCTCCCTCGCATCGAACCGGAGCTGTGCGAACAGTTCATGAAGCACGCGGCGCGCATCACTTCCCCCCATTCCGCCGTCATCTTCTTCCAACTCGCCGGGGCGCTCAACAGCCTCGCCGACGACCACTCCGCCGTTGGCAATCGTGACGCTCGCTACGTGCTGAATATCGCCGGATCATGGGAGAAGGCGGACGATGATGCGCCCCAGATCGAATGGGCCCGGAGTGCGTGGTCCGAGATGCGGCGATTCTCCACTGGCGGCACGTACCTCAACTTCCTCACCGAGGATGACGGGCCGGAACGGACCGCGGCCGCGCTGCGCGCGGGAGGGAAGCGGCTGGCGTCGGTCAAGGCCACGTGGGACCCCCAGAACGTCTTTCGGGCCAATCGGAACATCGCGCCACGCTGATACCGCGGACGAGCCCCTTCGTGGCCCCTCCGGCCAATCAGCGCGAGCCAACCGGAGTTCCGACGTCCGCACGCCGGGCAAGAGCCGTTCAACTCGTTTCGCCGTCGATGGAGGTCCAATGCCCACGGCACCCGCGCTCCGGCTTGAGAACAGGCACACCGGCGAGGTCCTCGAGATTCGGCGTAGGACAGAGAACGGCGAGGGCGTGTTCGATCTCCGGGGCACCCTCCCTCCCCATCGCGACGGACCGCCACTGCACATTCACTACCTCGAGGATGAGGAGGGGCTGGTCATCGCCGGCACCCTTTCGGCCGAGGTCGACGGTCAGCGCGTGACGGTGGAGGCGGGCCAATCGGTACGGCTGCCACGCGGGGTTCCCCACCGCTGGTGGAACGCCGGCGACCAGTCGCTGACGTTCGAGGGCTCCACCCACCCGGCCGTCGACCTGGATCAATACCTTCACGCGGTGTTCGAGGTGCTGAATGCGGGGCCGCCGAATCGGCCGCCCTTGTTCTACATGGCCCACGTCGCGCTCCGCCATCGGCGGACGCAG
>DATJVM010000014.1:0-42948 GCA_035501775.1 Gemmatimonadales bacterium
GAACTGACCCCCACGCTCAAGGTGAAGCGCCGGGTGGTGGAGAAGAACTATCGGTCCCAGATCGAGGCGGTCTACTCCGAGCCGAAGGGCGGGACCCACGACGTCTGAGGTCAGGTTCGGCGGCCCACCCACCACCCTTCCGCCGTGCCAAGCAGCTCGAAGCTTTCGGCCGCACCGGGAGCCGGTCCGGCCCCGGCGGCGCGGAGCCCCGGCAGGACCGCCAGGACGGACTGAGATCGCCACTCGGCGCCCGCCGCCTCCGGCAGGCCAACAACCACACCGCGAAGACTCCTCGCCTTGAGCGGCATGCGCGGCGCACGCACAACGCTCACCCGCTCCGAGGCACGCAGCGGAGGTTCCGGGTTGACGGCCACGAGGTGCACCCCCGGAAGCCGGCGGGCCAGCTCATCCGCCTGCCGCGCCGCGTCTCCCACCAGACCTACATAGCCTCCGGGGCCCTCGAGGCCCAGGAACGCATGGAGCGCAGCAGCATTCGGGACCATCGCCGACGCGCGCTCCCTCGGCAGGTCCGCTGTCCCCATCTCGACCACTCCGCCCACGATCGGATACTCGGCGTGACAGACCGGACAGCCGAGCGTCCCCGAGAGCACCTGCCGGCCCTCCATGCGGTCCGGTATCAGCACCAGATAGCCCTCCGGGTGATCGGCGGGGCACCGGAGGTGGTCGGTGAGTTCGAGGAACATGAGAAACAGTGAGAAGTGAGAGGTGAGAAGTGAGAGGTGAGAGGTGAGCGGTGAGCGGTATTCAGGGAGGGCCGGTGCCGTGATCAGGGGCGGAAGACGACCCAGGTGAGCTTTCCTGCCTCCACGGTCACCTTACGGAAAACCTTCTTCCCGTTGATCTCGGTCCCGATGATGAACGTGCCCGGCGGCACGTCGCTCACGGCGAAGTGCTCACCATACAGCGGATGGGAGTGGGCCTTGTCGCCGTAGGTCTCGGCGTAGGAGAAAGGGGTCTCGACGGGGTCGGGCTTGATGATGCCGTAGATCCGGGCCTGGGGCACGGGCTTGCCCGCGGCATCGAACACCTGGCCGGCGATGATGCCGGTGTTGGGCAACGGCTCGATCCACAGCTCGGGGTTCGTCGTATAAGGAGGAAAGCGCTGCATGGAGTCGACGATGAGGTGTACGTCGTCGGTGGGGGCCGCGTGCACCTCGAGGTGCAGGTGATCGTTGGTGGCGCGACCCGTGTTGCCGACCAGCGCGATGACCTGGCCCTCCCGCACCCGATCTCCCTCGTGCACCTTGAGGACCGAGTTGTGGTAATACACGCTGAAGATGTGGTAGGGACCGCCCGGTGCCGCGAGCGTCGAGTCGTGGCGGATCGCAACCGTGAGCGCCCCCTGCTCCGCCGGCCCCGCGTAGACCACCTTGCCACTCCCGATCGCCAGCACCGGCGTGCCGTCCGGGTTGTTGAACTCCACGCCCTGGTGCTGCTGGAAGTTGCCGCCCATGGTCGACCCGTAGCGGTAGGTCTGGTCGATGTAGGGATTGTCGCTCTTGTCGATCGGCCGGCTGAACCAGATCGTCCGTGGGGGCTTTGGGTCGTCGCCGCTCCGGGTCGCGCGGCGGAGGCAGGGAAGCGTATCGGCCTGGCGCCTGAGCCCGCAGGTGGTTCCGCGCCACTGCACGCCGTCGATCAGGAACCGGTCGTGCGGCTTGAAGGTGGGGAACTCGACGGGAGTCGAGGTAAGACCGAGCGGCGTCTCGGTGAGGCGCACGCTTCCCTTGAGCGTCGTGACCAGGAGGCCCTCCCGGTCGAGGCCGAGCCGCCGGACGTACTCGTTGCCGAGGATGGGCACCGCGGAATCGGCCGGACCCTTGGCCACGGGGCCCACCGTATCGATGAGCGCGGTCCAGTGGGCGCCATCGTCAGTGGTCATCTGGATACCGTCCGCGGTGCCCACCCACGTCGTTTCGGCGTGCGCCACGATGCCGTCGGGGGCCACATACTGCCACTGGGGGCCCAGCTTGCTGAAGGTCCAGTTGGTCCAGGTGGCGCCGGTATCGCGCGAGAGCCCCCAGCCGTTTCCGACGGTCCCGTACCAGACCTCTCCCCGCGGCCCGAAGGCAAAGGCGTGGACGAAGTCCCAGGAGATGCTGGTCGCGGTCGAGTCATGGCGGATGTGCTGCCATGCGGTGGCGCCCGGGCGCAGGTGGAAGATCCCATCTCCGTAGGTCCCCACCCAGAGACCGCCCTGCGGGTCATGGGTCACGGCGAGCACGTGCACCCCCCACCCGCTCGAGTCCGGAAGCGGGGGCAGCGTGGGTCCGGCCGGCCGACGGTGCCCCCCGGGGCCGGCAATGAGCGCGGCGAGGAGCGCCGGCTTGAGCCAGGTCTTGGCCAATCGATGGTGAGCGAGACCGGTCACGGGACGTGCACTCCTCGGAAAGAAACGGACAGGGCGCGGATCGGGACGGCTGGTCCCAGCGGGGGCTTCTCCGGCCTACTCCCCGCTCCGACCGTGGACCAGGCGGAGGAACTCTTCGCGGCTCCGGATGTCGCTCAGAAAGACGCCACGCACGGCGTTGGTAATGGTGCGGGAATTCTGCTTCTCCACCCCGCGCATCGCCATACAGAGATGCACCGCCTCGATCAGGACGCCGACGCCGTGGGGTTGCAGCACTTCCATGATGGCGTCGGCGATCTGGTCGGTCAGCCGTTCCTGGATCTGGAGGCGCCGGGCAAAGACCTCGACGATCCTCGGCAGCTTGGAGAGGCCGACTACCCGTCCGTTCGGGATGTAGGCCACATGGGCCCGGCCGAAGAACGGGAGGATGTGGTGTTCGCACAGCGAGTACAGCTCGATGTCCCTCACCAGGATCATGCTGTCGTGCTGCTGTTCGAAGAGAGCGTCCCCCACCGCGTCCATGACGGAGAGCTCGTAACCGCGGGTGAGCCAGCGGAGCGCCTTCTCCACCCGCTCGGGGGTTTTCAGCAGGCCGTCGCGATCGGGATTCTCACCGAGAGCACCGAGAATGCGCCGGACCTCGGTCTGGAACGGTGCGCCTCTACCGTCCTTCGTAGTCGACATAGTTGCGAGGAGTCTCCCAGAGGCGAATACGCTGCAGCCGGCCGGCCGGAATGGCGGGGGCGAGGACCTGCCAGCAGTAGACCGCGATGTTTTCCGCGGTAGGGATGACGTCTCGGAAGTGCGGGACGTCGAGATTGAGGTTGCGATGGTCGAGGTGCCGCAGCACCTTCTCCTCGACGATCTGCTTCAGCACATTGATATCGATGACGTAGCCGGTGTCGGGGTTGACGTCGCCCTCGACGGTCACATCGATCTCGTAGTTGTGCCCGTGCGAATTGGGGTTGGCGCATACGCCGAACACGCGCACATTCCATTCGTCCGAGCGCGCGGGGTTGTATAGGCGATGCGCCGCATTAAAATGGGCCCGGCGCGTCACGCGGCAGGTCGGCATGCCGACGGTCCGTGGCAGAAGTCAGGTCGCTGGAAGATGACGCGACCGCCGGCAGCGTCAAGCGGAAGCTGCACCGGATCCAAGGGAACGGGGTACCGATCCCATGGGATCGGTACCCCGCGAGGACCAGGGCGGTGTCGAGGAGGTTTATTGAAGCCCGACGAAGAAATGTGGCGCCCTCACTAGAACGTCTGTCTTCCCCCGGGGGGCATGACATCGGTCCCGGTATCTGGGCCCTTCACCGGACCTGTTGGCTCAATAACGTTGTTCCTCGACACCGCTTTCACCTCGAAGATAGGTTTGGGTAGTCCGACCGTCAACGCGTTCCCCGGAGTCCCGCATGTCCTGGACGCTCCTTGGCGCATTCGTTGCGCTGGTGCTGTGGGTCCTGCTCATCTTTGTCTTTCCGCTCGGCCCCTCCGGCAGCGCGGCGCACCTCCTGCTGGGCGTCGCTGGCGTGCTCTTCGTCCGCTGGTGGGCCCTGCGCGACGGCGCGGCCCCCCGCGCGTGAGGCGCACCTGCCCTCCCCGTGCCGCAGCCGATGAGCGAGCCCACCGCGCCGCGTGAACCGGTCCCCCTGGTGCTGGCGGGACTGTGTTACATCGCGCTCCTGGTGACGTTGCGGGACATCCTCACCCCGCCGCTCCTCCTGCCCGTGGTCGTGGTGGCGCTGTGGCCGTTCCGGGTCAGGCCGGGCGTGCAGGCCGCCATCGGCATCGCGGTGGGACTCACGCTATTCTGGGGCCTCGAACGCTACGGTGGGCTGCTGGGGCCCTTCTTGCTCGCGCTCGCCGTGGCGTACCTCTTCGCGCCGCTGGTGCGCCGGCTCGAACACCATCGCATCCCGCGCGGCGCCGCCATCCTGCTGGTGGCGCTCCCGCCGGTGGTCGGCGCCGCGCTGCTCCTCCTGCTGGCCGGACCACAGATCTGGGACCAGGCCGTCGCTGTGGCGAACGCGGTGCCGCGCTTCGCCAATACGCTGCTCGGGCTGCTCGCCACGCTCCGGTCGGGTATCGAGGCCCTGCCCTTCCTGACACCGGAGCAGCGCACCTGGGTCCACGAGCTCAACGCCCAGGACCTCGCGACCCTGCTGCAGCAGAACGCGAATGGCATCCTCCTAAGCCTCGCTCAGTGGGGAACAGCAATGTTCCGTCAGCTGGGGACCATCGTCGGGTTCCTGGGCTACCTCGTCGTGACGCCGGT
Organism: Gemmatimonadales bacterium; assembly: GCA_035501775.1. Taxonomy (GTDB): domain Bacteria; phylum Gemmatimonadota; class Gemmatimonadetes; order Gemmatimonadales; family GWC2-71-9; genus JADJOM01. The sequence continues at coordinate 4,650 of DATJVM010000014.1, forward strand.
GGTCGCGTTCTACCTGCTCCGCGATTGGCAGCGACTGCTCGGATTCGCCGGAGAGCTGATCCCGCCTTCCCGCCGCCAGGTGGTCGTGGGGTTCCTGCAGGAGTACAACATCGCCCTGGGCCGGTTCTTCCGCGGACAGCTCATCGAGGCCACCCTGGTCGGCACCCTGACGGGTGTGGGCCTCGCGGTGCTCGGCGTACCGAGCGCGCTCCTGCTGGGCGTGGTGGCCGGGCTGTGCAACCTGATCCCCTACATCGGCATGGTGATTTCGCTGATCCCGGCGCTGATCGTGGGGCTCACCATGGACCAGCCCGTCAGCGGGCTCCTCCGAGTGGCCGCGGTTTTCGCGATTGTTCAGTTCCTGGATGGATCGGTGACGGGGCCACGGATCGTGGGCGGATCGGTGGGGCTCCACCCGGTGATCACGATGCTGGCCCTGGCACTGGGAGGCTCGGTCCTCGGGTTTGCGGGACTGCTGCTGGCAGTTCCGCTGGCCGTCCTGGCCAAGATGCTGGGGGCGCGCCTTCTCCTCAGGTACCGGCGCTCGTCGATGTTTGGCGGGGAGCTGGCCGGCGACGGGTCCTAGCCGCCGCCGGGGAGGCGGCTCAGATCTCCCAGTTGGACCAGACCACCGCGCCGGCGGGGACCACCGGCTCCGCGTAACCGTCCAGGGTCATTCGCAGATCGGTCCAGTGCGCGCGGTAGCCCATCTGGACCAGGCGGAGATAGGCAGGCCCGAAGGCGGTCTGACAGCGGAGACTTATCCGACGGACGTCGGCCGCGAGGGCCGCGGCCTCCGCGGTACCGATCAACCGCTCGAAGCTTTCAGCGTCGCGAGCCACCAGCTTGAGAACCCGGAGCTCCTCCTGCGGGCGCCCGGCCGCGAGGGGGGCGGTGTGGAACAGCGCGAAGCCGGCCAGCTCTCCCGCCGGGTCGCGCAGCAACAGGGTGTCGCCGATCCTGAGGTCCGCCGTGGCCGCCAGCTCACGGGTGAAGTCGGTCCCGGGAACCAGCCGGTCGGTGAGCTCCCGGCAGGCCCGGAGCCGATCGGCACGGGCGGGCCCGGCCGTGGACAGGACCTCGGGGTGAAGGGCCGGCCGCCGAGTCAGATCCCGGACCAGGGTGACGGTGAGGTGCTGCGGCAGGAAGCCGAGCTGGCTGTAGAAGCCGATATTCTCGATGGTGCGCGGCATCGTCTCGAGCCCGATGGTGCGCACTCCGCGCGCCTTGAGCCAGTCGATCCCCGCCCGGATCATGCTCTTCCCCAGTCCAGCGCCCTGGCGATCGGGCCGAACGGCCAGAGGCCCCATCCACCCTTCGCGTCCCGACAGGTGCAGGATGTTGAAGCCGCAGAGTTCGGCATCCGCGTCCCGCCACACCATGGCGCCGTCTCCGGCATCCTCCAGCGCATAGCGCCAGATCGTGGGGTTGAGGTGCGGCACCCGGACTCCGCTCATCCCGTCGCGGCGATAGCGGTCGGTGAAGGCCTCGGAGAAGATCCGGTTCAGCGGCTCGATGTCGCGCATCGTTGGCCGCTCGGGTCCGCGGATCTCCCGGTCAGGCAGCCAGGCCATCGGACGCTCCCGGGGGTTCATCGCGGACCCGCGCGATGCCGCGCTCGACATCCAGGTCGACCCGAATGACCCGGTCGAAGCCCTCCCGCACGCTGTCGATGTGGGTGATCAGCATGACCTGCGGGAACCGATCGGCGAGCCCCCGGAGCAGGTCCACCACGGCGATCCGCCGCTCCTCGTCGAGAGAGCCGAACACCTCATCAAGAATGAGCAGCGAGAGAGGCTGACCGGCGCGGTCGGCGATCATCTGGCTGATCGCCAGGCGCAAGGCCAGGTTGGCCACGTCCTCCTCGCCGCCGGAGATGACCGGCTTGGGCTCGCCGCCTTCGAGCACGGTCGCGACGTAGTCCTCATCGAGCTCGAGCTCGCTGTACCGCCCGTTGGTGAGATCGCGCAGGAAGCCGCTGGCGACCTCGCTCAGATCCGGCCGCAGTTGCTGATTGAGATCGGTCCTGAGGTCCGTGAACGCGCGGTCGAGCTCATTGTAGAGCGCCAGATCCACAGCCACCCGGCGGGCTTCGGCCTCGCGGCGGGCCCGCTCGTCGTAGCGGGCTCGAACGGCGCCCAGGGCCTCCTCGGCCGCCTGCCGCTCCGCGCCGCTTCGAACAATGCGAAGCTCCGCCTCCCGCTGGGCCTGCGCGGCGGCTTCCCATGCGGCCCGGCCGGCTTCGAACGAGGCTTGGCTGTACCCCAGCTCCTCCAGCTGACCGCGCACCTGGCGCAAGGCGGCCTCCTGCTCGGAGAGCGCCCGCTCCGCGCTCTCGGCTTGGGCCACGAGGGCCTCCGCTCGCTCGGCCGCGGCGCGGAGGCGTTCCGCCTGCAGCACCACCGGGTCCAGCTCGCCGAGGAGGCGGCGGATCTCCGCGTGGCGATTGGGATCGTAGGTGGCGGGGCCGAGCCGCGCCTGCTCGTCCAACTCGGCGGCCCGGGCTTCGAGGCGCGCCATCTCCGCCCCGAGCGCGGGCCCTTCTTGCGACTGCGCCTCGAGACGGCCCAACTGAGCGGCCCGATCGGCCAGGGCGCGCTCGGCCGACTCGCGGTCCAGCTCGAGCTGGCGCAGCTCGACCGGCTCCGCCGCCAGCTGATCGATCCGCGACTTGAAGTAGTTGCCGTTGAACAGCACATCCTGCAGCTGGCGATCGAGCAGTCCCACCACCTTCTCATACTCGGCCCCGAGCGGGCGGGCACAGGTGGGGCAGGTCCCGTCCGGCCCTGCGGCGGTGATCTGGTCGAGCTGTTCCTTCAGGTCGCGGTACTGGTCGCGCAACGCCTCCCGCTTGGTGCGGGCATCCTGCAGGTCGCGGTCCCACGTTGAACGGCGGTCCCGTGACGCGGCCTCGAGCGCCTCGACGCCGGCGCGGGCCTCCGCCACCTCCCGATCGGCGAGCGCGATCTGCTCGGGGGAGGGCAACCGCGCGATCCGGGCCCGCGCCGTCTGGAGGGCGGCGCGGGTCTCTTCGAGCTGCGCCTGCGCCACCTGGCGTCGCGCGTACTGACCGGCAAGCTCATCGAGTCGTTGGCGCTCGGACCGCAGCTCCTCGAGAGGCGCAAGACGGGGCTGCAGCGCCTCGAGCCGGCCCTTCGCCTCATTGGCGGTTACCAGCTCTCGATCAAGGTGGCTGAACGCGGCGCGCGCCGCGTTGACGCGATGCTCGGCAAGGCGCAGCTCCCCCTCGAGCACGGCCACGCGCTCCCGCTGGCGCTGCAACTCGTCCCAGCGGGGGGCCTCCTCCTGCCGCCGCCGCTCGGCGGCGCGAAGAGTGTCCCGCGCGGTGCCCTCCTCGGCCTGGCCGGCCTCGAGCCGGGTCTGGGCCCGGGTCAGCTCGGCTTCCAGCTCGGCGGGGTCCGGCAGCGCCGCTTCCAGCGCGGCGAGGCGAGCCCGGATCTCGGTCCGCCGCTCGCGCAGCCGGTCTTGCGCCGTCTGGAGGCGGTTGTAGCCCAGCACGCGGGAGAGAAACTGAGCCCGTTCCACCGGCTTCATGGCGGCCATCACCGCGAGCTGCTTCTGCCCCGTAAAGTATGTGTTGAAGAATTCATCACGGGTCATCCCGAGGAGGCGAGTCACCTTGTCGGTGACCGAGGCGAGGCTGTTGGCGATGGCGTGCGGATCGGCGTCCTGGTACAGCTCAGCGCTATTCAGGGTCCGGACGGCGCGGTAGCGATGCGGGCCCAGGACGAACTCGAGCTCCACACGCACCGGGGCCCGCGGCCCGGCGCCGCGGCGGCGGATCGTCTCCCTGGTGCCGCGCGCGGCCTCAGCTCCATACAGGACCCAGGCAATCGCCTCGAGCAGCGTGGTCTTGCCCGAGCCGTTGGGTCCGATGATGCCGGTGAGCCCCGCGCCGAGGGTGAGATCGGTATCCTCGTGCTGCCGGAAGTTGACGAGACGCAGGCGTTCGATCTGCATCAGCCTTCCGCCCATTCGCGCTCGACCTGCGCCATCAGGTCGACGCCGACTCGCACAAACACCTCCCGATCAATGTCCCCCGGCAGGAGGCGGCGGGACAGGTACTCCTCGACGACTTCGGGAAGCGTCTGGCGCCGTCCCGGGGCGCCCACCCCGACCTCGCGGTGGGACTCGGGGCGCCGGAGGTCGAGCTGGAAGTGCAGCGCCTCCGCCTTGAAGTCACGGAGGGCAGCGTGGTTCATCTGGCGGCCCACGTGGCGTGGGACGTTCCGGATCACCAGCCGCACCACCTGGTCTGCAAAGCCACCCGGAATGGCGCCGAGGGCCTGGCGCAGGGCGTTGTCCAGCTCGAGGGCGGTATGTCCAAGCCCGTCGATGGGCGGAAGATCGATGACCCGGCGTGCCGGCGGGACCAGCCGCCGCTCCACCCGTCCCGAAGGCAGGTCCACCAGCAGCCAACCCTTTCCTTCAATGCCGTGATCGCGCTCGTCGGCGAGCTCCCCCCAGGGGTTGGGGCTCACGTAGTCGAGCGCGCCGCTGTACCAGATCCGCGGTGACACTTCCCGTTGCACGTGATAGTGCCCGAGGGCGACGTACCCGAACCCGCCGCGGACCAGCTCCTCCCGGGTCAGGAGCGCACCGCCGTACTCGAGGGCGCTCCGGTCCGACGGGAACAGCCCTTCCACCTCGCCGTGCAGCACCAGTACCTGGATGGGCTCTGGGCCATCCGCGCGGAGGACCGGACGTTCACCCTGAATGAGCGCCATGTGAGGCACCGCCAGGACCGCCGCGCCGAGATCCGGATAGGCCAGGCGGCGTGCCTCGTCCGCCACGACATCCGCGCCCAGGCTCTCGAAGAGCCCGAGGATGGAGCCGGTCTCGGTCGACCGCGGGGTGTCGTGGTTGCCGGCGATGATGATGAGCGGGGCGCGGGGCAGCGCCTCGCGCAGGCGGTGGAGCTGCTGAAAGGCGAACAGAATGGAGTGATTGGTCGGGCGGACCGAGTGGAACAGGTCGCCGGCGACGATGACCATGTCCGGCCCGGCCGCGATGACCTGATCCACGGCTCGCCGGAAGGCGTTGGCAACGTCGGCTTCCCGCTGGTTGAGACCGCTCGGGGTCTGGCGGTGGTACTGGCGGAATCCGAGGTGCAGATCTGCGAGGTGCGCGATTCTCACGAAGCGAATTCTAAGGCCGGGTAGAGAGAGCGAAAGAGCAAAGCGGCCCCGCGCGGCGTGGCTTGCCATTCCATTGACATCAATACGATATTGCCCCCATGTCAGCCGCACCCAGCCTGAGGCACCGCCCCGGCCCCCGCCCCCAGCCCGGCCCTCGCCCCCACCCGAGGGCGGACGCTGCGGCTCGCGAGCGGGACGCCGGCGCGATCGTAATCGGGATCCGCCGCATGGTGCGGGCACTGGAGTTGTATTCCCACGAGGTGCGTCGCGGGTTTGGCCTCACCGCCCCGCAGCTCTGGGCCCTCAAGACGCTGGCCGAGCACGGGTCCCTCACCACCGGTGAGCTTGCGGAGCGGTTATTCGTCCACCAGAGCAGCACCTCGCTCCTGGTCCTCCGGCTCGAACGGCGGGGCCTGGTCCGCCGGAGCCGGCAGAAGAACGATCGGCGCTTTGTCCGGATCGAGCTGACGGAGCGGGGCGCGGCGGTCGCGGCGGCGGCGCCGGCGCCGGCCCAGGGGCGCCTGGTGATCGGGTTGCGAGCGATGTCGGCCCGGCGGGTGCGGCAGATCCGGCGGGCAGTGGACGACCTAGTCGGCGCGATGGAGGCCGAGACCGTCGAACCCCGATTCCTCTTCGCGGAGGGGCAGGATGAGTGAATCAACCCCGCATTCCGACCTGCCTGATCTCAAGGCCGGCATTCCGGCGGCGGCGCTGGGTGACCGGGAGCCGCTCCTGGGCCAGGTGGACGGTGAACCGGTTCTGCTGGTCCGACGGGGTGACGCGATCCACGCCGTGGGGGCCACGTGCACCCATTACGGCGCCAATCTCGCCGACGGCATCCTGGTCGACGAGACGGTGCGGTGCCCGCTCCATCACGCCTGCTTCGACCTGGAGACCGGCGAGGCGACTCGCGCCCCGGCGCTCGCTCCGCTGCCCCGCTTTGGAGTGGAGCGGCGACAGGACCGTCTGTTCGTCACCGGGCGGCTCCAGAGCCGGGTGCTGGGCAAAGCAGCGCCGCTCACCGGACTCCGCGCCCGGCCGGATCGGGTGGTCATCCTCGGCGCCGGCGCGGCGGGGACCGCGGCGGCGCTCACCCTGCGCCAGGAGGGCTATGACGGCCAAGTCACCCTCATTGGCGAGGAGAGCGAGGCTCCGTACGACCGCCCGAACCTGTCGAAGGACTATCTGGCCGGGACGGCGGGAGAGGAGTGGCTGCCGCTCTGTCCGCGGGAGACCTACCAATCGCTGGACATTCGGGTCTGCCTGGGCACGCGCGCGGCCCGGCTCGAGCTCGAGGCCCGCACCGTCTGGGTGGCGGACGGTCAGGCCTTCCCGTATGACGCACTGCTGATCGCGACCGGTGCCTCGCCGCTCCGTCCGCCGATTCCGGGACTCGACCGTCCGCACGTGCATATGCTCCGCAGCGTGGCCGATTGCCGCGCGCTCGTGGCAGGAGCCGAGCGCGCCCGCTCGGTAGTGGTGATCGGCGCCGGCTTCATCGGCCTCGAGGCGGCGGCCGCGCTCCGCACTCGCGGCCTCACGGTGCACGTGGTGGCTCCGGGCCGGCGTCCCCTCGAGCAGGTGCTCGGCGCGGAGCTCGGCGTGGCGTTGCAGCGACTGCATGAGACCCGTGGCGTCGCGTTTCACATGGGACACAACGCCGTGGAGATAGACCAGCACGCGGTGCGGCTCGATGACGGGTCGGCGATCGACGCGGAGCTGGTGCTCGTGGCCACGGGCGTCGCACCCAATACCGCCCTGGCCGGGCGTGCCGGCCTGATCCTCAATCGTGGAATCCAGGTGGACCGCTATCTGGAGACCAGCGTCCGCGGGGTCTTCGCCGCGGGCGATGTGGCGCGGTGGCCGGACGCCCGGAGCGGCGTTCCGGTCCGGTTCGAGCACTGGGCCACGGCGGAGCGGCAGGGCCAGACCGTCGCGCGCAACATGCTGGGCGCCCTGGAGCCGTTCGAGGCCGTGCCGTTCTTCTGGACGCAACACTATGATGTGCGCGTCAACTATGTCGGGCACGCATCGAGCTGGGACCGGCTTCAGGTTCAGAGCGGCCTGCCCGAGGGACAGTGGGAGCAGCGCTATTTCGTTGGGGACACGCTGGTCGCGGTGGCCACCATCGGGCGGGACCGGGCCAGCCTCGACGCGGAATTGGCCCTCGAGTCGGCGGTCGCGACGGACGTCCCCGCCCGGTCCGCGCTCCGGCCCTCACGCTTCATCGTGCCCGAGACCCGATGAGCACGGAACGCCACCTGGCCCTTCCGATCACCGGCTTCGGCGCCAAGCCCTCGACGGCTGATGTGGAAGTGAAGCGGCTGACGGCAGGTGAGCGCCTCCGCCGCGGGGCGATGGCACCGTTGATCGGGCTGGGCGTTGCCGTCGCGGTGCTTCCTATTCCTATCGTGCACCTGGCCGTTCCGCCCATGGCGATCGTTTCCAGCATCTTCTGGGGGGTACATCGGGCGCGGGTGGCCGAGGTATTCGCTTCGGCCCATGGCCCCTGTCCCTTCTGCGGAGCCGACCAGACCTTCGGCCTCACGGGAGCCGCCTTCCGGCTCCCCCGGGGCTTCAAGTGCCGCGCCTGCCTCCAGCTGCTGACGCTCGAGAGCGCCTGACCCGGCTCACGCGTCCTCGGCGTAGGGGTCGGCGACCTGCTTGAGCCCGCGCACACCCCGCCCGGCCACCACCTCCCGTTCGATACGTTTCCCGAGCTGCGCCGTGAAGAAGGCCAGCACGTTATCCGGCCGGCCGCGGCGGGTGGCGTGAAGCGCGCGGCGCACATCATCCTCGCGGCGCCCATCGAGCAGGGCCTCGACGCGCGGCGTCGTTATCGACGGGTCCAGCCCCCGCAGCTGCCGGGCCACCGCCTGCGCGAAGGGCAGATCGGGCGAGGGCGGGAACTGCTCCACCCCGCTCCGCCCCGAGAGCACCGCGGGCTTCGGGAAGCGCACGAACAGGGGCTGCGTGAAATGGGGGTGTCGAACCATCAGCTCGCCCTTGGGGAGAGCCGCGAGCTTGGCCCGCGTGGCGGGAGACAGCGTGCCGTAGCCGGGCGAGGCTATCTCGTCCATGTCCATCCGGCCGAACAGGGACGTTCCCGCGTTGCCCACCACGCGCCGCAGCACCTGCGACCGGAACTGCTGGGCCGAGAAGAGGACGAGGCCCAGATACCGCCCGCGCTCGGAGAGGTCGAGCAGCATCCGCCGCACGTACGTGTCCTGGCCATCCGAGGGGGCGTACTTGTTCAGCTCGTCCACGAAGACCACGACGTGATCGACGCCGAGGTCACGGCGCTCGAGATGCTCCCTGAGCCGCGAGACGATCCGCGCGAAGACGAGGTCCTGCACCAGCGGATCCACGCCGGCCACGTCCACCACGTGGACGCTGCGATCGGTCACGGCTCCCCAGGGGAGGTCGCTCGCGTGGCCGTCGTCGGTCACCAGGCCCTTGGCGCGGACGCTGATGTTCCCGAGCCGGTTTCGCACCTTCCGGATGGTGGCCAGGTGATGATTGCGCCAGACCTCGCTGCCCTTGGACTGCACCTCCATGAAGTCGAAAATGCGGCGGAAGAAGTCCTCCAGGTCCGCGAAGCTTCGAACCTCGAGCGGCCGGTCGGACAGCGTGATATCGTGAAACTCCCGACCCACCACGCGCTCCGACAGAAAATCGATGAACGCGCCGGCCTTGGCGTCCACATCGTCGCGGTTGAGCAGAACCTCGGCGTAGTCCAGGACCTCGCGCAGTCCCCAGACCAGGGGAATGGTGTTCGCGGCCAGGCTCTCGTGGGTGCGAAGGGTATTCAGGTTGACTCCGTCCGCCTTGTACGGCGCGTAATAGCGGACGTCGCGGAAAGGCTCCGGCCTGAGACCCAGCCGATGGTAGATCCGGAGATCGGTCTCGCCCAGGGGGCCGGGCTGATCGAGGAAACAGAGATCGGGCCCCTTCACGTTGAAGCAGACCGCCGCGATGCTCCCTTTCGATGACGGCAGGGCCTGAAAGAGGCTCTGCAACAGGAACTCGACGGCGCTGGTCTTGGTGGCGAGCCCGGAGACACCCGTAATGTTGAGGTGGGCGGCCTCCGGCCCGAGCAGGAAATCGGCGTCGAGATAGATGGGGGCTTCGCGCCCACCCGCGGCGTATACCCCGATGGGCACGCCGGTCGAGCGCCCCGGCTCCATGAAGGCATCCATTCGGAGCGCGGTCACCACGTCCTGATCGTCCGCCAGATGAACCGCGCCCAGCGGCACCGGCTGCAGCGGTTCCTCGGGGAGTTGCCGGAGAACCGCCGCGGTGAAGAGCCGGATCTCGGTCCGCTGGGTCGGCGCGTATTCGGCACTCGCCGGGTCGCCGTCGGCGCCGATCACGTCGTGGATCGGTGCCAGCAGATCCGAATAGGCAAAGCCGTCGGTCACGATGCCGAGCACCGTCCGCCCCGGCGCCTCGACCCTGACAATCGCACCGATCCCCACCGGCGATTCACGCGCGGTCCAGAAATGAAACTGATGCGGGGTCGAGGGCTTGAGCTCGGTCGCGACGACGCGGCCGACGGGCGGGGGGCACATGGGGGAAAGGTAAGGGGGGGTGGGGAGGGGTGAGAAGTGAGAAGTGAGAAGTGAGAGGTGAGAGGTGAGCGGTGAGAGGTGAGCGGTGAGCGGTGAGCGGGAACTTCAGCGTACAGCGTACAGCGTTCAGCGTTCAGCATACAGCGTACAGAGGACTTGCTGATGGCTGACGGCTGACGGCTAATGGCTAACGGCTAACGGCTGACGGCTGACGGCTACCGTCTGCTGCTCGCCCGGAGGTACTCCTCCACCGCGTGGATGCCGTAGAGCAGCCGGTCCCACCGCGGATCGGGGGTGCTCACCGGCGAGCGCTCGGCCAGAAGCCAGCGAGAGATCCGATCGGCGGCGGCGAGGGTCTCCGGGGTGGGCGCCGCCTCGATTCGGATGAGGCCGTGCAGGAGATCCTTTCCTTCCCAGGGCCAGAGGCGCAGCGCCCAGGAGTAGACCGGCGCCACCTCGTTTCCGGCGGGCTCGAAGACGGGGGACCGCCAGCCGGCGGGTAGGCGCAGGTAGGCCTCGAGATCATCGCCCGAGAAGGGCAAGGTGGCGTGGCTCTTGGCGATGCCCAGCATCCGGGGATCGGCCGCCCAGTCGGGGCTTTCGGCCAGGGAGCCATCGACAAGGAGCCACTCGCTCGACGCGCGCCGGTAGGCGTAGCCTACTTCGATCTCAAGGCGGCCCCGCGCGCGGTCCACCTCCCGCCGCGCCAGCTGAAAGTCGTGAACCGGATGGACGGGACCTTCGTCGGCCAGCATCACGGCGACGTGATCCTCGATGACGTCTTCGAGGCGGTCGAGGACGTGGGGGCGGGCCAACACCAGGCGGCGGCGCTCCGCGACGGCAACCTGCAGGTGGCGTTCCCGCCGCTCGAGCACCGCCGCGCCGATCTCGGCGACCACGACCGGGCTCGCTCCGGCGTAGGCCATGACCTCGTACCGCTGGGTGCCGTCGAGGAAGGCCACCGTGCCGGGCCACGGCTCCGGCGTTCCCACCGCGTGGCCGGAGAGCGGCACGGCCTCGAGGAGGCGCGCGGGGCGGATCGTCGCCTCTTCGGCGCGGCCCTCGCTCGCCGCGGGAATCCAGGTGGCAGGGGTGAATCCCCGGGCTGCCACCGCGCGCCGGAGCCGGGTCCAGCTCGGCGTGGTCATGTTCAGGCGGCCTTGGCGCCCAGCTTTCTGATCAGGCCGAAGATACGCTCGAGGGCGGTCTCCAGGTCGCGATCGGCGGCGGCGTAGCTCATGCGGACCCAGCGATCATCGCCGAAGGCGGCGCCCGGTACCATCGCCACGCCCGCCGCCATGGCCTGATCGCAGAAGGCGGTGCCCGTGCAGTCGTGCCCCGGGGTCACTCCGTCCACGCGGAAGAAGAAGTAGAAGGCGCCGGTCGGCTCGACGAACTCGACGCCGGGCGCCTCGGCGCGGAACCGCGCCACTACCCGGTCGCGCCGGCGGCGGAAGGCGGCCACCATCTTCTGCACGTCGCGCTCCACCGCCTCGTCCACGAACGCGGTGGCCGCCGCCCACTGCGCCGGATGATTGGCGCCGGTCGTCGTCTGCGACTGGAGCGCGGCCATCGCCTTGGTCACGGCCATGGGGGCGTACGCCGCCCCGATGCGCCAACCCGTCATGGCATAGGCCTTGGCCGCGCCATAGATGAGCACCACGCGTTCCAGGTATTCGTCCGGCAGGTCCAGGAAGGACGGAGCGGGCCCGTTTCCATAATAGATGCGGCGGTAGATCTCGTCGGCGATCACCCAGACGCCATGGCTCCGGGCCCACTCAGCGATGGCCTTGATCTCGGAGGCCGAGTAGGTCGCGCCGGTCGGGTTGCAGGGAGAGCAGATGATGAGCCCCTTCACCAGCCGGTCGTAGCGCCGCTCCAGATCCTTCACGCTCACCTTGAGGCCCCACTCCGGATCGCCCGGGACCATGACCGGCTCGGCCCGGCTCAGGTGCACGATCTGCGGGTACGACACCCAGGCCGGGGACGGAATCAGGACCTTGTCCTTGGGGCCGAACAGGGTGAAGCAGGCGTTGAAGATGGACTGCTTCGACCCCGAGCTTATCACGATCTGGTCGGGGTTGAGCGGCCGGCCGCCGGACATGAGCGAGAGGTTCCGGGCGACGCCGGCCCGCAGCTCGGGAATTCCGACGTTCGGGGGATAGCGGGTATAGCCCTTCTGGATGGCCGCGATACCGGCATCCGAGGCGGCCTTGGGGGTGTCGAAATCGGGTTCCCCAACGCTCAGGTCGACGATGTCTTCGCCCGCGGCCCGGCGCCGCTTGGTCTCGTTGCTGATGGCGACGGTCTCGGAGGGCTTGAGATAGGCGAGGTTGGCGGAAAGGCTGTCCGACATGCTGAAATCCCGCTGACGGTGGGCGGCGGAGAGAGCTGACGCGGAAAGGTTTCCACCTCGACATGGGAAGTCAACTGGCCCGACGGTGCTCTCATGATTACCTTCGCCCCGGGACACTGCAGGCTGTTTGACAACCGAGGACGGCGATGTCGGGATTCGTGGAATTGGAGCTGCAGCCGGCGCTGGCGGCCGTGCTGGATCGATGTGGGTACTCCGCCCAGGATGCGCTGGCGCGAGAACAGGTGCCGGCGGCTGTCCGCGGCACCAACCTGGTCCTCGCGGCGCCGCCCGCCGCCAGATACGCGGTTCCCGCCATGGCCGGCATGGTGGGCGGACTCGCCGCCCAGGGAACCCGCGCGCTGGTGCTCTGTCCCGAGACCGCGCTGGAGGAGTGGGCCTCGGTTCTCCTCCCGTTGGCCGACGCAGCCGGTCTCCCCGCCCTTCTGGCCCGCCAGCCCGCGCGGGCCGCGCGCCGCCTCCGCGAAGGGGCACTTCGCCTCCTCATCACGACGCTGGACTGCGCACTCCAACTCCTCTCACGCTCCGCGCTCAAGGGCGAAGAGCTGGGCCGAGTGGTCCTGGCGTGGCCCGAGCTGTGTGACGCGGAAGATGCGCTGACCGCGCTGATGCAGGAACTGCCCGCGGCGTCACAGCGCATTCTCATTCCCGCCGAGCCGCGACCCGACCACCCGCTGATCGAGCGCTACGCGCGCCGGGCGCTGATTTCGGGCCCGCTCGCCGCGCCGGCGTCCACGGCGAAGGTCCCGGTGCAGACCGTTCTCACTCCATGGGCCCGGCGCGGTGCGGCGCTCGCGGCACTGCTCGAGGCCGAAGATCCCGACAATGCCGCGGTATGGTGCCTGGATCGGGGCGCGGTCGACGGCGTGCGGGATGCGCTGCCGGTGGGCGACGCAACGGTCCACGCCGGCGCATCACCCGCGCGGGCGGAGCTGATCGTGGCGTGGGACCTCCCCTCCCCCGCGATGCTGACCACCCTGGCCGGGGAGGGTCGGCTGGTGCTCCTCATGCCCCCGCATGCGATGCGTTATGTCCGCGAAGTGACGGCGGAGCAGCGCCCGCTACGGCTTCGCGGCGCGATCGATGATGCCCGCGACCTGGCCTTCCGCCGCCGGGAGCGAATCGGCGCCGAACTGGCGCGCCAGGATCTCGACGGCGAGCTGCTGCTCCTGGCACCGCTCTTCGAGCGCCACGATGCGGGCCTGGTCGCGGCGGCGCTCTACCGGCTCTGGCTCCGGACACCATACGCGGACCAGCCCGCGCCGGGTGGGGGGCCGGCGGCGGAAAGCGCTGCCGCGGTTGGTCGAGTGTGGGTGGGCATCGGTCGAAAGGACGGCGCGGGGCCGGCCGACATCGTGGGAGCGCTCACCCGGGAGGTCGGGGTGGACGCCTCGAAAATCGGGCGGATCGAGGTGCGGGAGTTGTTCTGCCTGGTTGAGGTGCCGGCGATGGAGGCGGAGGCGATCGCCCAGGCGCTGTCGGGAAAGACCATCCGGCGGCGACAGATCACCGCTCGGGTCGATCGGGGGCGGCCTAGCGGCGGTTCACGAGGTCCTTCAGCGCCTGCCCCGCGCGGAAGACCGGCGCGACCGAAGCCCTGATCGTCATGGCCCGCCCGGTGCGCGGGTTGCGGGCGGTGCGTCCCTCGCGCCGGCGCGGCTCGAAGTTGCCGAAGCCCGTGATCTGCACGTTGCGTCCCCGGCGGAGCTCGGCGGGAATGATGCCGCTCTTTCCGAACAGGGCATCCAGAATCCGCGCCGCCTCCGTCTTGGGGCGGCCGAGTTGAACAGCCAGCGCGGCGGCCAGCTCCTGTTTGTTCACGCGGGACTCCACTCCAGGAGAGAGCGACTGTCGGGGCGCGGAGTATAGCGAGCCATTCCAACGCTCCGCAAGGCGCCCGCGGGCTCGCTTGACCCAACCCACTCCACGTCGTATCCTCACCGCTCCCACCGCTTCCTCGAGGGCCGCCGTCATGTATCATGGATCACGTCCCGGCTGGATCGAAGTGATCACCGGCGTGATGTTCAGCGGCAAGAGCGAGGAGCTGATCCGCCGGGTGCGGCGGGCCATTATCGCGCGGCGGCGGGTGCAGGTCTTCAAGTCCCACCTCGATGCCCGGTACGCGGGCCTCTACAGCGTGTCGACGCACGATGGCCGCGAGATCGAGGCCGCGCCGGTGGATTCGGCGGCGGAGATCTTCCGGCTGGTGCGCCCCGACACCGAGCTGGTCGCCATCGACGAGGCGCAGTTCCTGGACCCGGAGGTCGTCACCGTCGCGAGCGCGCTCGCGGCCCGCGGGGTGCGCGTGATCCTGGCCGGGACCGACACCGACTTCCGGGGCGAGCCGTTCGGGGCGATGGGCAACCTGCTCGCCATCGCCGAGTCGGTGGACAAGCTGCAGGCCATCTGCGTCATCTGCGGCGACCTCGCCACGCGCAATCAGCGCCTCGTGGACGGCAAGCCGGCCCGCTATGACTCGCCCACCATCCTGGTCGGCGGCCGCGAGTCGTACGAGGCCCGCTGCCGCCACTGCCACCGGGTCCCGCGCAAGGACGAGGACCAGACCGCGCTGCTCTGATCCCGCCGCGCGCCGTGCCTTCCACTATCCGATGCTGAACGTCGCCCTCACCGGCAACATCGCGGCCGGCAAATCCTCGGTGTGCGAGCTGTTCCGTCGCTGGGGCGCCACCATCATCGACGCCGACCAGCTCACCCGCGAGGTCGAGGCGCCGGGCTCGCCGGTGCTCGGGGCGATCGTGGCGCGGTTCGGGCCGGGGGTGGTTCGATCCGATGGAACGCTGGACCGGGCGGGGCTCCGCGCCATCGTCCTCGCGGATCCCGGCGCGCGACGCGACCTCGAGGCGATGGTCCATCCGGCGGTGGAGGCGCGGCGGGCGGCACTCGTGGAAGCGGCCCGGCGCCGCGGCGATCGAATCGTGATCAGCGACATCCCGCTTCTGTTCGAGGCCGGGAAGCCGGAGGGATTTGACGCCGTGGTGCTGGTGGACGCGCCGGTGGAGCTGCGCCTGGCCCGGCTGATGCGAGACCGGGGATGGGACGAGACAGAGGCCCGCCGGATGCTGGCGGCTCAGGGGTCGGCGGAGGCCAAGCGCGGCTGGCGCGGAGGGCCGGCCCTGGCCGCGCCCTTCATAATTGAAAACGCCGGCGACCGGGCGGAGCTGGAGGCCCAGGCCGCTCGAGTGTGGGCGGCGCTGCTTGTGCGGGCTCCCGCATAGAACTGCATATCTATGAGCGGCCGCGCGCGGGGCATCCGGACCTTGCTATGCCCCCCGCCCCCGTCTATCGTTGCCCCCACGAACTCCACCGGAGCGACGCGCGTGGCCACCGTCCCTGCCGACCTGCTGTATACCGCCGATCATGAATACCTGCGCCGCACCAAGGATCCGGCGGTGGTCGAGGTAGGGATTACCGACTATGCCCAGGGCGAGCTCGGCGACATCGTCTTCGTGGACCTGCCCAAGCCGGGCGCCTCGTTCGAGCGGCACGGCGTGTTCGGGACGGTGGAGGCGGTGAAGGCGGTCTCGGAGCTGTTCTCGCCGGTCTCGGGCACGGTGCTCGAGGTCAATCCGGCGCTGGAAGCCGATCCCGGCCTGATCAATCGGGACGCGTACGGCGCGGGGTGGATGGTCCGCTTGCGGATCCGGGACGCCGCGGAGCTGAAGAGCGGCCTGCTCGACGCCGCCGCCTACACCGCGAAGATCGGCGGATGAGTCACGGCGTCCGCCCTGGCCCGAGCAGTCACTCGACGCCCCGCGCCCGTGTGCGGGGCGTTTGCCTTTCCGGAGCCTGGCCTGGGCATCCGGTCCATCTCGACACGTAATCCCCATGACCGAAGTCACCGCACCGACCAACGCCTCGTACACGCTGCTCCGCACCGACCGCTTCGTGAATCGGCACCTGGGCCCGCGCCGGGAGGACGTGCAGGAGATGCTGCGCGTGCTGGGCTACCCCTCGCTCGACGCATTCATCGACGCCATCGTGCCGGACGACATCCGCCTCCGCGCCCCGCTCGACCTGCCACCAAACCGGAGCGAGCGCGAGGTCCTGGTGGCGCTCCGCGGCATCGCCGGACAGAACCGGCTGTTCCGCAATTACATCGGGATGGGATACTACGGCACTTTCACGCCGCAGGTGATCCAGCGGAACATCATGGAGAACCCGGGCTGGTACACGGCCTACACGCCGTACCAGCCCGAAATCTCCCAGGGCCGGCTCGAGGCGCTGCTCAACTTCCAGACGGTCGTGGCCGACCTGACCGGCCTGCCCGTGGCGAACGCCTCGCTGCTGGACGAGGCAACCGCCGCGGCCGAAGCGATGAACCTGACCTACGCCGTCAAGCACGTGACCGGCACGCCCACGTACCTGGTCGACGAAGCCTGCCATCCGCAGACGATCGCCGTGATCCGTACCCGGGCCTGGGCCCGCGGGATCACCATCGTGGTGGCCCCATCGGACGAGTTCGAGTTCGGGCCGGAGGTGATCGGCTGCCTGGTGCAGTACCCGGCCACCGATGGCGGGATCCGAGATTTCCGCGCGCTCGCCTCGCGCGCGCACCAGGCGGGAGCGCTGGTCACCGCGGCGACCGACCTGCTGGCCCTGACGCTGCTGCTGCCGCCGGGCGAATGGGGCGCGGACATCGCGGTGGGCAACTCGCAGCGCTTCGGCGTGCCGATGGGCTATGGCGGGCCGCACGCCGCCTTCTTCGCCGTCAAGGACGAGTTCAAGCGCCACATGCCGGGGCGGCTGATCGGCGTGTCGCGGGATGCGAGCGGGCGGCTGGCGCTCCGGATGGCGCTCCAGACCCGGGAGCAGCACATCCGGCGCGACAAGGCGACGAGCAATGTGTGCACCGCGCAAGTGCTGCTGGCCGTCATGGCCAGCATGTACGCGGTCTACCACGGCCCCGGCGGCCTGCGGCGGATCGCCGAGCGGGTGCATACCCAGGCCGCGCTGCTGGCGGCGGCGCTCCGCCGGCTCCGGTATCACATCGTGCACCCGCACTTCTTCGACACGGTGTGCGTGGAGGTCCGCCCGGCCAACCTGCCCCGGATCCTCGACGCGGCGCGCTCCCGGCGCATCAACCTCCGCGTGCTGGACACGCACAAGGTGTGCGTCTCGCTCGACGAGACGGTCTCGGTGGCCGATCTCTCGGACCTGATTTCGATCTTCTCGCTGGACGTGGCCCTGCCGCACATGCTCGGCGATACCGGGACGCACACCGAGACACCGATCCCCCCCGAGCTGCGGCGGGAGTCCGCCTTCCTGACGCACCCGGTCTTCCACCGGTGCCACAGCGAGACGGAGATGCTGCGCTACATCAAGCGGCTCGAGGCGAAGGATCTCTCGCTCACCTCCGCCATGATTCCGCTCGGCTCCTGCACCATGAAGCTCAACGCGACGACGGAGATGATGCCGGTCGGGTGGCGGGAGTTCAACCGGCTGCATCCCTTCCAGCCGCTTTCCCAGGCCCAGGGATACGTGGAGCTGTTCACTCAGCTCGAGGCCTCGCTGGCGGAGATCACGGGGTTCGCGCGGGTCTCGCTCCAGCCCAACGCCGGGAGCCAGGGAGAGTTCGCCGGCCTGCTGGTGATCCGGAAGTATCACGAGTGCCGCGGCGAGGGCCACCGGCGGGTCTGCCTCATTCCGATGTCGGCTCACGGCACCAATCCCGCGAGCGCCGTGATGGCCGGCCTCGAGGTAGTGCCCGTGGCTTCGGATGCGAAGGGGAACATCGACGTCGCCGATCTGCGCGCCAAGGCGGTGGAGCACCGGGCCCGGCTCGCCTGCCTGATGGTGACCTATCCCTCGACCCATGGGGTGTTCGAGGCATCGATTCGCGAGATCTGCGGAATCGTGCACGAGCATGGCGGCCAGGTCTACCTCGACGGCGCCAACATGAACGCGCAGGTCGGCCTCTGCCGCCCCGGGGACTTCGGCGCCGATGTCTGTCACCTGAACCTGCACAAGACGTTCTGCATCCCGCATGGCGGCGGCGGACCGGGGATGGGGCCGATCTGCGTGGCCCCGCATCTGGTGGATCACCTGCCCGATCATCCGGTCGTCCCGCAGGGCTTTGCACAGAGTTGCGGCACCGTCTCTGCGGCGCCGTGGGGGAGCCCGTCGGTGCTGCCCATTTCCTACGCCTACATCGCCCTCATGGGGACCGACGGCCTGGCCGAGGCGACCAAGGTGGCGATCTTGAACGCGAACTATATCGCGCGCCGGCTGCGCGATCACTTCCCGGTGCTCTACAGCGGGGCGCAGGGCCTGGTCGCCCACGAGTGCATCCTGGACATGCGGCCCTTCAAGCAGTCGGCCGGCGTCGAGGTGGAGGACATCGCCAAGCGGATCATCGATTACGGCTTCCATCCGCCCACCGTCTCGTTCCCGGTGCCGGGCACGCTCATGATCGAGCCGACCGAAAGCGAGCCCAAGGAGGAGCTGGACCGGTTCATCAACGCGATGATCGCGATCCGCGAGGAGATCCGTGAGATCGAGACCGGAGGCGCCCCCAGGGAGAACAATCTGCTCACCAACGCGCCGCACACCCTGGTCCAGGTGATCGGCGATACCTGGGAGCGCCCCTACTCGCGGGAGCGGGCGGCGTTCCCGATGCCGGGCCTCCGTGAGCACAAGACCTGGCCCACCGTGGGACGCATCGACGGCGCGTACGGGGATCGCCACTTGGTCTGCACCTGCCCTCCCGTCGCCGAATACGGGTCGTGACGCGGCCCTGAGCTCCATGCGCTGGACCCTGCTCATCGACGGGGATGGCCACCCCGGCTGGTGGCAGATGGCGCTGGACGAGGCCCTCCTCGAAGAGGCGGCGGCCCGCGGCGCGGGATTCGTCCGGCTGTACCAGTGGGCCCCCTACGCGCTCAGCTTCGGCCGCCACGAGCCGGCACTCCGACGATACGACCGTGCCCGGCTGGAGGCGGCCGGCATCGACACCGTGCGCCGGCCCACCGGCGGCCGCGCCGTGTGGCATGCGGCGGAACTGACCTACGCGGTCGCGGCGCCGATCGGGACGCTGGGCGGGCTCACCCAGTCCCACCGCAGGATCCACGAGACCATTGCCGATGCGCTCGGCACCCTCGGCGTCACCGCCACGCTGGCCCCCTCCGGAGAAAGGGAGCATCCCGCTCTCGGCGGCGCCTGCTTCGCGAGCGCCGCGGGCGGGGAACTCCTGGTGCACGGACGAAAGCTCGTCGGCAGCGCGCAGTTGAGACGCGCCGGAGCGCTCCTGCAGCATGGGAGCCTCCTCCTCGCGGGGGATCAGGCGGCGGTGCTGACCTACGCGCGGAGCCCACAGAACGGTGGCGGCGCCACGACCCTCGAGGCCGCTGGTGGCCCCCGCACCTTCCGGGAAACCGCGGCTGCGCTGACGCTCCGGTTCAGGGAATGGGAGGGGGAATGGTCGGAGCCGGGGGACGACTTCGACCCCACGCCCCTCGTGGCGCGGCACGCCGATCGGTATCGGGATCCGGCCTGGACCTGGCGCCGCTAGCGGGGGCGGGGCCCGGGGCGCCAAGTGGCGCCGCGGCGCGGTAGGTCACTACAATAGAGGGCCATGCTGCGCCGATCCCCGCACCTCGCCGCGCTGCTACTGTCCGCCATTCTCGTTCCTGGCACGGCGGCTCCGCAGGAGCCGGCGACGCTGGTCATCGCCGTGGTCGCGGAAGCGACCACTCCGGTACCGACGCTCTGGAACAATCGTCAGGACAACCGCGAGCTTTCCGACCTGCTCTTCCTCAGGCTCGCGGACCTGGGGCCCTCCCTCCGGACCACCGACGAGCGCAGCTTCGTCCCCCGACTGGCCCGCCGCTGGACCCGGCCCGACCGGACCACCCTGGTCTTCGAGCTCGATCCGCGCGCCACGTGGGAAGATGGCGTACCGGTCACCGCGCAGGACGTCGTGTTCGCGCTCAACCGGGCGCGAGACCCGCGTCTCTCGCCCCAGACGGCGACGCTGCTTCGCCGGCTCAAGAGCGTGGAGCCGGACGGCGACCGGCGGGTAATCGCGCATTTCACCGAGTGGTATCCCGAGCAGTTCTACGACGTCACCTATCATGCCCCGCCGCTTCCGGCGCATCTCCTCCAGGGCATCCCTCCCGATTCGCTCGCGACCTCGGCGTTTGTCAGCCATCCGGTGGGAGATGGCCCCTACCGCTTCGTGCGGCGCAGTCCGGGCCAGCAGATCGAGCTCGAGGCGAACGACAACTTCTTCCTGGGCCGGCCCGGCATCGGGCGGATCCTGTTCCTGATCGTTCCCGACCCGGAGGCGCGGGTCAACCTGCTGCAGAACGGCGACGTCGACGCGCTCGACAACATCTACTCGCTGCCTAACTGGAGCCGGGTGGAGCACCTGCCGAACTACCAGTACTACCCCGTGCCGGGGTCGACGCTCATCTACGCCAACTTCAACCAGCGCGATCCCGCCGACACCTCGCGCCCGCACCCGCTCTTCGCCGATCCGGCGCTGCGCCGCGCGCTGATCCAGGCCCTGGACCGGCCCCGGATGGTGCACGCGGCATACGGCCCGCTGGTTCAGACGCCCAGCGGCCCGCTCTCGGCCCTGCTCAATCGCTCCGTGGACTCGCCGCCGGATATCAGCTTCGACACCGCCCTGGCGCGCCGAGCCTTGGCACAGGATGGCTGGACCGACCGGGACGCGGACGGCACACTGCGCCGCGGGAGCCAGCCGCTCCGCTTCCGGATCATGGTTCCCTCGGCGGTGGCCGCCTGGGTGAACCTGGCGACCCAGATGCAGGAGGCGTGGCGGCGGATCGGAGTCGCCGCGGACCTGGACCTGGTGGACCGGCCGGTCTTCGTGGCGCGACGGAACGCCGGCCAGTTCGACCTCGCGATGTACGGCGCCGCCCAGGACCCGAGCCCCTCCGGCCTGGTGCAGAGCTGGACCTGCGCGGGGATCGGTGGGTCCAACGTGTCCCACTATTGCGACCCCGCCGTGGACTCGCTGCTCGACCGGGCGTCCCGCGCCGACCCGGGGCAATCAGGGGACCTGTACAGCGCGGCGGTGCGCCGCATCGCCGCGGATGCGCCGGCCATCTTCCTCGCGGCCGCGGTATACGGGACCCCCGTGCATCGCCGCTTCACCAATGTCACCATCCGCCCGGAATCGACCTGGTCGCTGGTGTGGCAGTGGAGAATCAAGCCGGGCGAGCAGCTGGAGCGGGATCGGCGGTGACCGCCTGGATCCGGCGGAGGATCCTGCAGGCTCTGGTGACCTTCCTGATCGCCACGACGCTGGCCTTCTTCCTGATGCGTCTGACGCCGGGCGACCCGCTGGCCCGGCTCACCGAGGACAAACCACTCTCCCCCGCCGCCATCGCCTCGCTGCGCGAACGGTTCGGCATCGACCAGCCGATCACCACCCAATTTGTCCGCTTCCTGTCCGGCGTGTTGAGGGGCGATCTGGGCGCATCGATCGCGTATAACGGTCGCCCCGTCACGGCGCTCATCAGGGAGCGCCTTCCCGCGACGCTCCTGCTGGGCGGCACAGCGCTGTTGCTCAACTTCCTCCTGGGCGTGGGCATCGGCGTCTTCCAGGCAACGCGCCCCGGCTCCAAAGCCGACCGGGTACTGACGGTCGTCTCGCTCGCCAGCTACGCGACGCCTTCCTTCTGGTTAGGCATCGTGCTGGCGACGGTGTTCGCGACCGAGCTCCACTGGCTGCCGGTCGCGTTCATGAACGAGCCGTATCTCGTTGACGCCCCGTTTCTCGAGCGCGCGGGCGATACCCTGCGCCACCTGCTGCTCCCCGCGCTCACCCTTGCCCTCGTCACCTTCGGCGCTACGGCCCGCTACCAGCGCGCGGCGATGGCCGAGGCGCTGGCGCTGCCCGCAGTGCGAACGGCGCGGGCCAAAGGCCTCCCCGACTGGGTGGTGCTGTGGCGTCACGCCTGGCGAAACGCGCTTGGGCCCATGCTGGCCCTGTTCGGGCTCTGGCTCCCGCTCCTCGTTACCGGCTCGGTTTTCGTCGAAGCCATCTTCGCCTGGCCCGGTTTGGGAACGCTGGCGGCGGAAGCGATCGGGGCGCGGGATTATCCGGTGATCATGGGGGTCACCATCCTGGTCTCCGCCGCGGTGGTGCTCGGGAACCTGCTGGCGGATCTGCTGCACCGCTGGCTCGACCCGCGCCTCGGGGCCGTGGCATGAGTGCGCTCTGGCGGGATCCGGCTGGTCGCCTGGGCGTGATCCTCTTCGGCGTCCTCCTCGCCCTGGCCGCGCTGGCCCCGCTGGTGCTGCCGGACCCGCGGGCACAGCCGGACATTACGCACGGGACGCTGCTTGCGCCGAGCCTGGCCCATCTGCTCGGCACCGACCACGACAGTCGGGACGTCCTCTCGCGGCTCGCATCCGGAGGGCGGGTCTCGCTGAGCATCGCGACCGGCGCGGTGGCGCTGTCCATTACATTGGGCGCGCTGGTCGGCCTCGTTGCCGGTTATGCCGGAGGCCGAACCGATGCCATCCTCATGCGGCTGGTGGACGCCGCCCTGGCTATCCCACGCCTCTTCCTGCTCCTCCTCATCGTGGGAGTCATGCAGCGGGTGCCGCTGGGGGTGCTCATCGTCACGATCGGCGCGACCGGGTGGTTCGGCACCAGCCGACTGGTGCGCGCCGAGGTGCTGAGGCTCTGCACCATGGATTTCGTGCGCGGCGCGGAAGCTCTGGGGGCCCCTCGGCGGCGCATCGTGTTCCGCCACCTCCTTCCCAACGTCGCGGGCCCGCTCGCGGCCGCCACCACCCTCGCGGTCGGCGACGTGGTCCTGCTCGAGGCTGGTCTCTCCTTCCTCGGGCTCGGGGTGCAGCCTCCAACGCCGTCCTGGGGCGGCATGATCTTCGACGCCAAGCCGTACATCGTGACGGCGCCCTGGATCAGCATCGCCCCGGGCGTGGCAATTCTCCTGACGGTGCTCTCGGTGAACCTGATCGGCGAAGCGCTGGAGCGGATCGCCGGACGCGAGGGGCTGGTCGCGTGACGGCGCTCCTCGAGGTCCGGGCATTGCGCGTGAGCTTCCCGGCAACTGCGGGCGAGCTGCGCCCGGTTGATGGCGTCGAGTTCACCGTGTCGCGCGGCGAGTTCCTGGCCCTGGTGGGAGAGTCGGGCGCCGGCAAGAGCCTTACCGGACTGGCTCTGCTCCGCCTGGTGCCTCCCCCGGGGCGGATCGAGCGGGGATCCTCCCTCCGCCTGGACGGCAAGGACCTGCTCACGCTCGATAGTGACGAGCTGCGGCGGGTTCGTGGAGGACGGATCGCCATGGTCTTCCAGGACCCCGGCACCAGCCTCAACCCGGTGCTTCGAGTCGGCGACCAGATCGTGGAGACCATTCGGGCTCACTCCGCCAAGTCCGCGCGCGAGGCGCGCGGGCGCGCCGAGGCGCTTCTGACGGAGGTAGGTCTGGGAGACGCGGAGGGGTGCTACCACAGCTATCCTCACCAGCTGAGCGGTGGGATGCGTCAGCGGGTCATGATCGCGATCGCGCTGGCCGCGGAGCCCCAGCTTCTGATCGCGGACGAGCCGACCTCCGCGCTCGACGTGACCGTGCAGGCGCAGATTCTCGAGCTGCTCGACGACCTCAGGACGCGCCACGGGATGGCGGTGCTCCTGGTGACGCACGACCTGGGGGTCGTCGCTGAACGGGCGGACCGCGTGGCCGTGATGTACGCGGGCCGGATCGTGGAGGAGGCCCCGACGGCACGGCTCTTTGCCGCGCCGGCACACCCATACACGGCGGAGCTGCTGGCCTCGCTGCCGCGGCTCCGAGGTCCCCGCGCGCCGCTCCGCTCGATCCCCGGCGCCATGCCTACTCCAGCCGATTGGCCAACCGGCTGCCGATTCCGGCCGCGCTGTCCACGGGCATTCTCCCCGTGCACGGACGACCCGCCAATTACGTCGCTGGGCGGCGGGCACCAGGTTCGGTGTTGGCTCGCGGCGCCCGACTCGCAGGCCGCCCCGTGACCGAGCCCCTCCTCTCCGTCGAGGCCCTGGTCAAGCACTACCCGCCGCATGGTCTCCTCAAACGGCGGGGACCGGTGCGGGCCGTGGATGGCGTTTCGTTCCAAGTGGCGCAGGGCGAAACGCTGGCGATTGTCGGCGAGTCGGGATCGGGCAAGTCCACGCTGGCCCGCGTCCTCCTTCGCCTCGAGCCGGCGACCGGCGGGCGGATTGTCTTCGATGGAACGGACATCAGTACGCTCGACCGGACAGCCCTGCGCGCGCTGCGCCGCCGGATGCAGATCGTCTTCCAGGATCCGTCGAGCGCGCTCAATCCCCGCATGACCATCGGCGACGCGATCGCCGAGGGTCTGGAGATACACCGATTGGTCCCGAGGTCGGAGATCCGGGGGCGGGTCGACTCGCTGATGAACGAGGTGGGGCTCGATGCTTCGCGCGCCGATCGCCTGCCCCGCGAGTTCTCGGGCGGACAGAAGCAGCGAGTAGGCATCGCCCGGGCGCTGGCGGTCGGCCCCTCCTTCTTGGTGCTCGACGAGCCGGTCTCCTCGCTCGATGTGTCGGTCCAGGCCCAGGTGCTGAACCTGCTGCTCGAGCTGCAGCGGAGCCGCGGTCTGGCCTACCTGTTCATTGCCCATGACCTCGCGGTCGTCCGGCAGGTGGCGCATCGGATCGCGGTGATGTACCTGGGGCAGATCGTGGAGACGGGACCCACCGAGGCGCTGGTCGCGGAACCCAGGCATCCGTACACGCAGGCGCTGATCTCAGCGGCGCCGGAGCCCGATCCGAGCGTGCGAGAGAGCCGCATCATTCTCGCCGGGGAACCGCCCAGCCCCTCGGCACCGCCGACGGGATGCAGGTTCCACCCCCGCTGCTTCCATCCGGCGCGCGACGCGCGCTGCTTTGAGGAGGCGCCGCAACTCCGGCCGGTGGGAGCGAGTCTCGTGGCCTGTCATCACGCCGGGACCACACGCTGAGCCTCGGAGGCTAGTCGCTCCAGCGCCTGACGTGCCCGCCCATACTCCGCGGTCAGCCGCTCGAGGCGGAGAACCGCCTGACTCAGGTCGCCCGAGCGGGCCTCCCGCTCTAGTTCCGCGGCGGTCCACCCCAGCGGCATGGCGCCGAGCTGAAGCGCCGATCCCTTGAGCGCGTGGGCCAGCTCGTTGACCTGCCGGTAGTCCCCCTGGCGTACCGCTCCTTCCAGCGCCTCGATCCGGCGCGGCGCGTCCCGCAGGAAGAGACCGATCACCTCCTGCATGAGCCCGGGAGTCAGCGCCTCAAGGCGCTTGAATTCGTCGATCCTCGAATCATCGAGGGGAGGAGCCAGGGCGGCCACCACCTGATGATGACGCAGCGCGTCGAGGCAGCGCGGCGCCTCGGCTTCGAGGTCCGCGTAGGCGGCCCAGGCCTCGGAGAGATCGCCATGTTCCACGCCCTCCCCGATCCGGGCGCAGAGCCGTGCCACCGTCGATGCGCCGACCGCGCTCGCCGCCCCCTTCAATGCGTGCGCGGCGCGACCGGCCAGCGTCAGGTCATCGGCCAGGAGCGCTTGACCGATTTCGGCCACCTGCCCCGGCGTATCCCGGAGGAAGAAGGGCAGGAATCGCTCGGCCAGCTCCGTGGCGCCGCGGCCCGCCGCATCCGCTTCCTCGGAGCGCGGAGCCGGCCCACCGCTGGCTGGGGCGGGGTGGGTGGATGTCCCACCCGGCAGCCAACGCCTGAGGAGCCGAGCCAGATCCGCCTCGCGCACGGGCTTGCTCACGTAGTCGTCCATGCCGGCCGCCAGGCAGCGTTCGCGCTCCCCGGGCATGGCGTTGGCAGTCATCGCCAGGATGGGGAGACGCTGCCCTTCCCCTTCCCGGTCTCGAATGCGTCGAGTGGTCTCGTACCCGTCCAGGTCGGGCATCTGGCAGTCCATGAAGACCAGGTCCAGGCCGCCCTTCGCGACGCGCTCCAAAGCCGCTTCGCCCCCGGCCGCGGTCTCGACTTCGAGCCCCAAATGGCGGAGGTACTCGGAAGCAACGAGCCGGTTGAGCTCGTTGTCGTCGGTGACCAGGACCCGGGCGGCACGCGCCAGGGGAGCTGTGCCCTCCTGGGGCGGCGCTTCCGCCTCTGCCTGCCGCGCCTCGGTAAGCCAGTGCCGGGTGATGAGCGGCCAGGCTAACCGTTGCCGCACCACCTGACGCGCCACGGTGATTGCCTCGATCAGGTCGCGGTCGGAGACCGGAGCCACGAGGCAGGCATGCGCGCCGGCGCTCCGCACCCGGCCCGCGGCCCCGCGCTCGCCGTGCTCCAGCAGCACCACGATGGCAACCGCCGGCCAGGTGTCCCAGCGACACGCGGTGATCGCGAGCTCCAGCCGGAGCGACAGCCGTTCGGCCTCGATCAGGACCACCTCGTAGGGATCACCTTCCTGGGCGGCCTGCACCAGCGGCTCACCCGGCGGGACGAAGCTCGTGATGTCGGTGATGCGCACCCCCGCCCCCGCCAGAGCGGCCATGCGCTCCTGCCCGGCAAAGCCGTCCAGCCCCAGTTGCAGGAGACGGCAGCCGGTCAGGGGCAGGTCGCGGGGGAGGCGCGCGGGAACGCCGGTACACGGAGGGAGCGGCAGGTAGAAGGTGAAGGTGCTTCCCTCTCCCAGCGCACTCCGCACGGTGATCTCGCCGCCCATGAGGCGCACCAGGTCGCGGCTGATCGCGAGGCCGAGGCCGGTGCCGCCGAACTGACGGGTGGTGCTCGCGTCCACCTGCGCGTACTTGTCGAAGATCCGCTCCAGCTTGTCGCCGGGAATGCCGATCCCGGAGTCGCTCACCGCGAACACGACCAGGGTTTCATCGCCAGTCCCCTGCACGGCAAGGTTCACGCGTACCGATCCCTCCCGGGTGAACTTGAGCGCGTTGCCGATCAGATTGATCAGGACCTGACGCAGCCGCCCCGGGTCGCCGAGGGCGCGGTCCGGCACGTCGGAGGCCGCGGTCAGGTCGAGCGCGACCCCCCGCTCGGCGGCCCGCGGGGCGAACATGGCGATCGTCTCCTGGACCGCGCGGCGGATATCGAACGGGATCGACTCTACCACGATCCGGCCGGCTTCGACCTTGGAGAGGTCCAGCACGTCGTTCACCAGGGCCAGCAGCGCCTCGCCCGATCCGTGGATCGCCTCGACGTAGCGGCGCTGGTCGGGAGTCAGGTCGGTGCGCCGCAGCAGATCCGAGAGCCCAAGGATCGCATTCATCGGGGTGCGGATCTCATGACTCACGTTCGCGAGGAACTCACTCTTGGCCTGGGTGGCCGCGACCGCGCGGTCCCGGGCCCGGGCCAGCTCCTGCTCGCTCCGATCGAGTGCCGTGGCCAGCCCGTTGAATCCCTGGATGACGAGCGCCCACTCCTCCGCGGTGGAGAACTCGCTGAGCGGGGCGATGTGTCCCGCCTGGCGCATCGCCGCCAGCTCTTCTGCCAGCCGCCGGAACGGCGCCAGCAGGAGCCGGGAGGCGAGCAGTGCCAGGCAAGCCAGAAAGAGGAGGCCCAGCGCGACCGCCGTCACCTGCAGCCCGTGGACCCATCGCTCGATCTCGCTCATCAAAGCGCGCGAGCTCCTGAGCTCTACCTGGATGGCGCTGGTGCCCAGCAGATCCGCGTCCGGGATCGCGGTGAGCACGCTGTCTCCACCGCGCAGCAGGGTGCGAGTCACCGCCGTGACACCGCCAGGCGCAGGGCTCAACCGGACCCGGGCATCTAGCACGCTCCCGAGCTGAGCGGTGGTGGAGTCGGTAACCGGCCGGGCCGTGATGAGGTAACCGCGGGAGGGGGTTCCGGCGGGACCCCCACTGCTGGGGAGAATCTGGGCGCCCGCCACGGTGTAGACCCGGCCGCCCAGCACCAGGTACCCGGCCACGCTCCGCCGCTGATCAATCAGGTCGAAGATCGCGCTTCGTGGCAGCAGGCTTCCGATTCGTTCACCGGGGGCGGCCTCCCAGGTGAACTGGCTCGTGCGATCGGAACGCCAGAAGCCGATGAACCGGTCGCCGTACTGGGCCGGGAGCCACTGGATGAAGTTGTCGCGAAGGAAGGCCGCCGCGCGGGGAGAGCGCGGCGCCGCCATGAAGTCATAGGTGTCGTTCCACCAGGCGCTCTCGGTGAGGCGCCGCCGATCGGCTTCGTTGCCCTGCCGCAGCACCAGCTTCACGCGCGACACGGTCGCGGCCTGATCGGCCCGGGCGAAGCGATCGCGCGCGTTCCCCAGGACCAGTGAGGCACCGACCAGCACCAGGAAGAGGAAGCCGGCGACGATCAGGCCGAGCAGCGCCACCTGGGCGCGAACGCTCCACCAGCGCCTGGCGGTACGCGGGACCTGGCTCACCGGAGCACCACCTGCGCCCGATGGTGCGGCACGGTCTCAGGCCCGGGCCGATGCAAAGCTCTGCAGTCGCTCGGCCGCATTTCGATACTCCTCGGCGAGCCGCGCCAGCGCCGCCTCGTAATCGGGCCGGCTCGGCGCGGCGGCCTCCGTTTCGTAGCGGGCGCAGAGCGCGGCAAGGCGTACCGCCCCGACCGACGCGGCGCTCCCTTTCAGGGTGTGCAGCCGCCCTTTCCAGTCAGTGAGATCCCCCTGGCCAGCCGCGCGGGCCAGCGCCTCGAGGGTCGCCCGCCCCTGCGTGGCGAACAGGGCGGTGATCTCGTCCACGAACCCCGGTGTGCCCTGCTCCTCCATGTCCCGGAGACCGGCCAGCACCGTTGGGTCGAGAACTTCCCCGTTCGGGCCATCGGGGGGCGAGGGAGCGGCCCCGCGCTCAGAGGCTCGATTGGGGATCCAGCGCCTGACCGTCGCCTCCAGCGTGTCGCGTCGCACCGGTTTCGGCAGGTGATCATCCATGCCCGCATCGAGGCACCGCTCGCGGTCACCCTGCATCGCATGGGCAGTCATGGCAACCACGGGTGTGCGCCGCGCGGTATCGGCCTCGCGCGCTCGCAACGCGCGGGTCGCGGCGAAGCCATCCATCACCGGCATCTGGCAGTCCATCAGCACCAGGTCGAACTCCGAGCGCGACAGTCGCTCCAGGGCCTCCGCGCCGTTGGTGGCGGTCTCGACCGAACAGCCCAGGCGTCGGAGCATGGCGAGCGCGACCTTCTGATTCACGGGCGAGTCGTCCACCAGCAGGACGGAGCCGATGCCTGGCCCGCCCGGAGCGGTCACGGTGGCCGTGGCGGCGGGAGGCGCCGAGCCCCGCTCCCTCGATTCCCCGTCCACGGCCTCGAGCAGGTCACGATGACGGACCGGGCGAGACAGGACGACATGGGCGCGATTCTCCAGCGACGGCCGGATGGCGCCGCGGCGGTTGAGCACCACGAAGCGGGGGATCCGCGCCGCGGCGGGCTCGACTTCCGCCCACTCGGTCATGCCATCCGCCAGCAGGACGTCGAAGCTGTGATCCAGGGTCCCGTCGCGAAGCGCCTCCGGTATCCGGTTGGCTTCTTCCACGTGGGCGCCTTCGGCCGCGAGCTGCTCCAGCACGATCCGACGCTCCCGGGCATCGGGGAGGACCAGGAGGACCCGGCGCCCCTCCAAGTGCCCGCCTGCGTGGTGCCGGGCGGCTGCGGCTTGGAAGGGCAGCGAGACCGTGAAGCAGCTGCCGATGCCCGGCGTGCTCTGCACCTCGATGCTCCCCCCCATCAACTCTGCCAGTTGCCGGCAGATGGCCAGTCCGAGGCCGGTCCCGCCGTAGCGGCGCGTGGTTGAGGCATCGGCCTGGGTAAACTTGTCGAAGATGTGGGCCAGCTTGTCAGGCGGCACGCCGATCCCTGAGTCCTCGACCATGAACCGCACCTGCACCTGATCCGGGCCGCCCGATGCCTGCTGACACTCCAGGTGCACCGCACCCCGCTCGGTAAACTTGACCGCGTTCCCCACCAGGTTGACGATGATCTGTCTCAAGCGGTTCATATCGCCGCTCAGGGAGTCCGGGAGCCTCGGATCGACCCGCGCGGTGAAGCGGAGTCCTTTCTCCATGGCACGCGGGCCCAGCAGGGCCGCGACTTCGTCGATCAGGTCCCGCAGGTGGAACCCGACAGCTTCGATCGTGAGTTTCCCGGCCTCGATCTTCGACAGGTCGAGAATGTCGTTGAGCAGGGCGAGCAGGGCGTTGCCACTGGCCTGAATGGTCTCGGCATAGTCGCGCTGCTCGGCGCTCAGCTCCGTATCCAGGAGCAGGCTGGTCATGCCGAGGACCCCATTCATGGGGGTGCGGAGCTCGTGACTCATGTTGGCCAGGAATTCGCTCTTGGCACGATTCGCGGCCTGGGCCTGCTCATTGGACTCGATCAGCGCGCGGGTCCGTGCCTCGACCAGGCGCTCCAGCCCTTCGCTATAGGTCGCGATGTCGTGATAGAGCTGGGCGCTCTCCAGGGCACCCGCGAGCTGGCCCAGCAGGATGGACAGGAGCTTCTGATTGGCATCCGGCACATGCTGCAGGCTGTGGTCGGCGACCCCCAGAAACATGCCGATGACGCGCGACCGCGTGGCCAGTGCGTGCAGCAGGACGGTGCGGTGTGGAAGCGTCTCGGCCGGAACCTGGACCGCGGAGTTTCGGTGTACGGTCCAGGCGAAGACGCCGGCGGCCACCTGGGCCTCGATCTCCCGCTCGAGTGCTTCGCGCGCATCGGCCGGCTCGACGTCCACCAGCCGATAGGCCAGCCCGTCCGGCTCGAACAGCAGGAACACCCGCTGCTCGAACGCGAGGAGGCGATGCAACGCGGGCTTCACGACGCTGAGGATCGCGGCCGGGCCGACATCCCGCGGCTGATCGGCTCGGAAGTTGCCGAGCGAGGCCACGAGGTCGAGCGCTTCGAGCACCCAGGCGGCGTCGAATCCCGCCACGTTGTTCGTCATGCGGCGTCCGGCGCCAGCACCTGCACCACGGACTCGTAGTGCTGCTCCGCCTCCTCCGTCACATCGTCCACGATGCTGGGCGGGAGCCCGATCGCCTGCCAGGCCTTCGCCACGAAGGGCGGGACCCGGTTCTCCCCGCTGCTTCCCAGCTGGAGCGCGTTCGCGATCACGTCAGCCACATGGACGACGGCGCTCTCCACCGGAAACCTCTGCGAGCGCTCCGGATGGTGATGGCAGGCCACCGACTCCCGGAGACTCGGCGGCAGCTTCCAGAGGTCGAGGAGGGCCTGGCCGACATGAGTGTGATCGAACCCGAAGATCGCGTGCTCGACCTGAAACAATGGCTCCCCGGACTCGCGGCTCTGGAGCACCGCGGTGCGCGCCTCCCCGGGCACCCGCATGAACATGATCGGCCGGCCGATGTCGTGGAGCAGGCCGGCCACGAAGTAGCGCTCGACGTTGGCCTCCCGGCGGCGGGTGGCGATGGCGCGCGCGGTCACCCCGCACGCGACGCTGTGCCGCCAGAACGAGTCCATCGTGACGAGATCCTCCGGCATATTCGCGAACAGGCGGATGACCGAGGTGGCCAGGGCAAGGTCCTGCAGCTGCGTCGTCCCGACAATCGAGATGGCGTGGCTTACCGTCTCGATCCGTGATGGGAATCCGTACATGGCGCTGTTGACCAGCTTGAGCAGCCGGGCCGTGAGCCCGGGGTCCTCGGCGATGACCGCACCGACGTCGGCCGCGGAGCTTCGGGGATCGCTGACTACCGCCGAGAGGCGGAGGTAGACGCTGGGCAGGGACCCCACGTTCACCATCCCCGAGAGCAGATCCGAGGCCCTAGCCACGGCTCCCCTCGAGGTTGGCGAGCCGGGTGGCTTCGCGCTGCACGCAGATCCGGAACAGCTCGCTCAGCATCGGGTGCGAGAGGTCGGCGGCGCCGAATCGCGCCCGCACCGCCGCCTCGGCCTGGCGCAGGCACTCGGGCGAGGGCGCCCGTACCGGCGTCTGCTCGAAGTCGGATTGGCGAACCCGGACCCCGGGGATTCCCCAGAGCTGGAAGGCCCGCAGATGCCGGTCGGTAAGCTCGGTGCCTTCGGGGATGAGCAACCGGCCCTGCGCGTCATGGACGTTCTCGGCGAGCACCATCCCCGCGTGCAGCGCATCCACGCCGACCAGCAACCGCCCGCCTTGCGAAACCGCTGCCGACCGCGCGCTCATGGCCGCTCCTCCGCGGGCCGTAGCGCCCTGGCGTCCTCGAGCTGCGGTCGCAGATGGCGCTCATAGCAGCCGGGGCAGATGCCGTGCGTGAATTGCGCCTCGGTTCGCCGTGAGACGTACTCCTCCACCTGAGACCACCGGTCGCTTTCATCCCGGATCTTCTTGCAGTAGGCGCAGATCGGCAGCAGGCCCTCGAGCTGCTTCACCTCGCGCTGCAGCGAGAGAATCCGCTCGGCAACCCGGAGCCGGGCGTGCAGCTCCTCCCGGTCGATCGGCTTGGACATGAAATCGTCCGCCCCGGCCTTCATGCCATCCAGGTAGTTGGGGCGGCCCCTGAGCGCGGTCAACATCAAGACCCAGGTGTAGCGCTCGGCCTGACGGGCGCGGATCCGCCGGGTGAGCTCCAGGCCGTCGACGTTCGGCATCATCCAGTCGGTGATCACGATCTCTGGCGGCCGAGCGGCGAACCGCTCCCACCCGATCTGACCGTCCTCCGCGAGCTGGAAGTCATGCCCCAGGCTCGTGAGCGCGGCCGCGAGCACCCGGCTCGAGATCGGATCGTCCTCGACGACGAGCACGTTCATCGGCATGCCACCCCTCTGCTGCACCGGCCGGACGGGAATGCCTGCTCGCTCACGTGACGCTCCTCCGCGTTACCGGACGACCGAGGGTGTCGCCGGGCGGCCGGGATGACCCGGTAGCCGCCCGACCTGCGTGCGTTGGACCAGCTCGGCCGCTACCTCACCGAGTGGCAGCACCTTCTCCGCGAGCCCAGCGGAGACGATGGCGCCGGGCATGCCCCAGACGACGGAGCTCTCCTCGTCCTGCGCCAGCACCTGCCCGCCCGCCCGCTGGATCTCCTGGGCCCCTTCGAGGCCATCGTGCCCCATGCCAGTCAGGATGAGAGCCATGCTGTGCCGCCCGAACACCTGGGCGACGCTTCGGAAGAGGGGATCAACCGCCGGGCGGCACGAGTTCTCCGGCGGATTCTGATCGAGGGCGAGCCGTACCTCTCCCTCGACCCGCTGGAGCGTCATGTGGAAGTTGCCGGGAGCGATCCATACCGTCCCCGGCCGCACCACGCTCCCATCCGCTCCCTCTCGGACGGCCAGGCCGGAAATGGAAGCCAGTCGATCCGCGAGGAAGCGGGTGAATACCGGTGGCATGTGCTGGACCACGACGATCGGGACGGGGAAGTCGGCCGGGAGCGCCCGCACCACCTCCGCCAAGGCATTGGGCCCACCGGTCGAAACACCGATCGCCACCAGATCCGCCCGTGACGGCAGGGTCTTGCGCGGCGCGGGCAGAGGAACCGGTGGTGGAGCCGATGTCCTGCTCCAGCGGCGGCCCAGACCGAGGATCCGGGGAATCAGCGCTTCCCGGATGAACTCCTGGGCCAGGGCGGCGCTCCTGGCCTGTGCCGGCTTGGTGACGTAGTCCGAAGCGCCGAGGGCCAGCGCGTCGAGCGTCGCCTGAGCTCCGCGCTCGGTCAGCGTGCTGAACATGATGACCGGCAGTTGCGGTCGGGACTTTCTGAGCTCGGTGAGGGTGGCGAGCCCGTCCATTTCGGGCATTTCGATGTCGAGGGTGACGACATCGGGATCGAGCGTGGGGATCTTGGCCAGGGCCAGCCGCCCGTTCGGCGCGGTGCCGACGACCTCGATCTCCGAGCTCTCGGAGAGCACATCACTCACGATCCGGCGGACGACTACGGCATCATCCACCACGAGCACCCGGACCTTGCGCACGGCTCACACCGTGACGAGGCCCAGGAGCTGCAGCTTTTCCTGGAGGACGTTCTTGGTGAAGGGCTTCATCACGTACTCGCTGGCCCCCGCCTCCAGCGCGCGCTGCATCTGGGACATCTCCGTCTCCGTGGTGACCATGACGATGGCCATCTGCTTCCAGTCCGGGTTGGCGCGCGCCGCCACCAGGAAGTCGAAGCCGTTCATCTCGGGCATGTTCCAGTCCACCAGTGCCAGCTCCACTCGGCCGAGTTCCGTCAGGCGGGACAGGGCCTCGCGGCCGTTCCCCGCCTCCACCGTCTCGAACCCGAGCTCGCGAACGGTCTTCCCGATGATGCTCCGGATGGCCCGGGAGTCGTCAACGACCAGCGCTCGCACTCCGACCTCCTCTCAGGACGGCTGCCACGGGGGAATGAGCCCTCACAGTGCGCCTGCGGCCCCGGCTGGGGAGCACCCACCCGGCGCGCGGCGGGGGGCCGCGTCGCTCCCGGCACTCAGGTCGGGCCGACCGGTCCGGTTCCCCCCGCGTCACCTCCTAGGTATCGGCAGACCAGCCCTTCCGCTTGAAGTGCCACCAGGCAGCGCCGAGTCAGCACCCCCGCCGCAACCCGAGATGGTCGGTAAACTCCCGCTCGACCCGGGACGGGTCGTGGGAGTTGAACAGGATGAGGTTCCGGAGGTGCTCGAGGCTGTCGACCCCCAGGATCTCGGCAAACTCGATGGCGCACCCGGCCGGGCCGGTCCGCACGATACGGCCCGCTGCCCGCACCGTGATCTCGGTGCCGTCCAGGTGCACCCGCACCTCGCACGCCTGTCCCTCTTCCGGGGCCCCGGCCAGCCGAAGGAACCCGCCCTTGAGACTCAGGTTCTCGATCAGCCCGCGGCCCCGGATCACCCCGTCGACCAGGATGTCGGTCGGCAGGTGGACCCCCACCCGCGTGAACTCGCGGCGCTGCGGCGGATGCTCGGCCATGCGTCTCAAACCTCGCCGGGGCGGTGCTTTCGGAGCAGGCGGACCACGAGGGGCGACCCGAGACAATCGAAGCTCACCGTGGTGACCGGCTCACCGCCGGGGTGGCCGCCGGTGGTGGCGCTGCCTTCCAGCACGGTCGGCAGCGACAGGCGACAGGGCTCCGGCAGCAGCGCCTTCACATTGCCGCCAGTCATGTTGGTGAGCTCGCCAATCGCGTCCCGCGCGTCATCCTCCGAGGTGGCGCTCCGCTCGACGCCGAACATGGTGGCCGCCGCGTGGCGCGCGAAATCCGTGGAGCACTCGACCGTGATCGCCCCCTCCCACGCGCCGCTGAACTGCACGCATCCAGCCATGCTCCGCTCCAGCCGTCGGGTCGTCTTCTGACCGCGCAGAAGCGTGACTCCCAGTACCGACTCCCAGACGGTCTCCGTGACCTGTCGGATCTCTTGCTCCAGGAACTGCATGGTGGCCCCCTAACTCTGCTTCAGCCGGTAACAGGCCGACCGCTCGAAGTCGACCCGCTCGAACGTGTCGCCCAGATTGAGCGTGGTTTCGGCGCCGCCGAGGAAGAGATATCCCCAGGGCTGGAGCGCCCGCCGCGCCTGGTTCAGCACGGCGCGCTTGGTCTCCAGGTCGAAATAGATCAGCACATTCCGCATCAGGATCACGTCCATCGGCGGCAGCTGCTCCCACGGCTCGATGAGATTCATCTCCCGGAACTCGCACATCTTCCGCGGCCCCGGCTTGATCACCCACTCCGTCCCCTCCTTGTCGAAGTGGCGGAGGAGGAGGTTGGCCGGCAGCCCGCGATTGACCTCGATCTGGCCATAGCGGCCCCGCACCGACCTCGCGACCATCTTGCCCGACAGATCCGTGCCCAGGATCTTCACGTCCCAGTTCGCCACCTCGGGGAAGTGGTCCAGCAGGATCATCGCGACCGTGTACGGCTCCTGCCCGCTGGAACAGGCGGCACACCAGATGCGGAGCTGACGCTCGCCGGAGCGTCGGCTGATGAGATCCGGGAGGACCCGCGTCTTGAGCGCCTCGAACGGATACAGGTCCCGGAAGAAGCTGGTTTCGTTGGTCGTCATCGCCTCGACGACCTTGAGGTGAAGTCCGTTGCTGCTCTGCATCCGGAGATGCTGGACCAGCGACTCCATCGACGGGAATCCCTCCGCCTGCGCGATCGGCGCGAGCCGGGCCTCGAGCAGATAGGCCTTCTCGGGCAGGAGCACGATCGCGGAGCGCTGGCGCACCAGCTCGCTCACGAAGGCGACATCGGCACTGCTGAGCGACATGCGGTTAGTCCCCGTTCCCCGACCGGCCGGCCGAGGGCCGCGTCGACTGCGGGTGCTCAGTCCGCTGACCAAGCGCACCGAGCGGGCGGGCGAGGATCGCGTGAGTCGCGACCACGGCCTTCATTCCCGAGCTCACCGCGGAACCTCCTCGGGACCCAGGTCCGCCGCGGCGCTGCCCAGCGACGCCCGGATCTCCGACAATCCGCTCGCGAGTGAGACGAACCGCTCCAGCGCCTGGGCCCGTGCCTGCGCGCGACCGGTCGCCTTCCGCAGCTCCGCTCCGAGCGACCCGGTGACGGAGCGCGTCTCCGACGCGAGCGAGACGGCGGCCTCGACCGCCGCCTGGCGCACCAGGCCCACCGCCCGCGCCACCGCCGCCTCCGCGTCCTGCAGGGCATTACCGGATGCGCTGGGCTCGAGCACCGGCTCCTGGTAGGCCTGGGCGTCGGCATGATCGGCGATGGTGTCGAGCAGGCCGATGAGTGTGGTCAACTCACCCGCAAGCGTTTCCAGCCCGCGCGCCTCGACCCGGAGGGCCTGAGCTGCCGGCGTTGCTTCGGAGGCCGCTACCGCTGCACCGCCGGCGTTCGCCGCGCGAGTGGGCGACTGCTCCTCGGGCCGGGTGAAATGGACTACCTCCCAGGTGATCTGGGGGCCGAGATAGCGCTGTTCCTCGTCGAGGACTGGGGCCACCAGGATCGCGATGGTCTCGGGGCCGAGCTTGAGCCTGGTCTTGTAGGGCAGCCGCTCCGGCGAGCGGAACAGCGACTGCCGGACCGCCGGGTCCGGAAAGAACAATTCGATGGGGAACCCGCCGCTTGTTCGAGCCCCCGCCGGCAGGTAGGGCGCGAGTCGCTCGAGGGCCTCGTCGCAGGCGGCATTGCCCAGCCACCGCTCGAAGCCCGAATCGGGGAACATGATCGGCACCGGCAGCTCTTCGGCCTGGGCCCGGAGCCGCTGAAAAACGCCGTCGATGCGATGGGCCTCCGACTCGTCGCGCCAGGGCACGGCCCAACCGAGGTGCTGGCCCGCGGCCCCGCTTACCGGAAAGAGACGGGCCTTCCAGACCACGCGGCCAAACGACCAGATGGTCTCCGCCGGGGCACGTGAGCGGTCGGCAAAGGCGCCTTGCAGCTGGGTGGGCGCGGGATGGAACCGGAGGATCGAGCTCCCCAGCAGGTCCGCCGCGCCGAGATTGAACGCGTATCGCAGCTCGGCATCACAGGCCAGGGCGGCCCGCGTGGCGTCCGGGCTGAGATGCACCACCGTGAGGTCCGGGTCCAGCACGAACAGATTCCACCCACTCAGGCCAGCCTGCCTGACCAGGGTGACGGCGCCTTCGATCAGCGCGCGGCGCTGCTCCACCTGGGCATGGGCGGGGCCAGCGATCAGCGCCACTCCAAAGCGCGCGGCCGCGGCCTCGCAGCGGGCACGGATGGCCGGCTCCGCCGCTCGATCCGCGCCGGCGTCCTGAAAGCTCGCGATCAGGAGATCGAGCAGGCTCCGGGCCTTGTGCCCATCGATCCCGAGCCGCGTCGCCACCTCGCGGGGCTCGGGGCCGTCGTAGGTCATCGGTCCACCGAGCGCGTCGGTGAGCAGCAGCTCGACCTGCCAGCGCGCCTCCTCGGTCGAGCCCGGCGGAATCAGGTAGGCCAGCTCGGGGTCCGCGGCCATGCGCTCGTAGAGGCGCGCCACGGCGTGGGTCACGCCCTGGAAGCCGCCGACCTGGTCGAAGGTGGCGTTGCGAGCGGGACTCACCCGATTCATCACGGGCCTCTCCGATCCGGTCGGGCCTAGCACTGGAACTTCCCGACCATGGCGTGGAGTTCCTCGGCCAGGCGGGCCAGCTCCGCCGTGGCCACGCGGCTGTCGGTCAGGCTCGCGGTGGCCTGTTGCGCGGTCTGCGCCACGGTGGCGATATGGGAAGCGATTTCACCGGCGCCGCGGGCGGCCTCGCCGATGTTGCGGCTCATCTCGTTGGTCGTCGCCGTCTGCTCCTCCACCGCCCCCGCGATCGTCGTCTGGATCCCGCTGATCTGCCCGATGATCGCCCCGATCTCCCGGATCGCCCCCACCG
>DATJVM010000015.1:0-12533 GCA_035501775.1 Gemmatimonadales bacterium
CCCGCTTCGGATCGACGACTGGGGGCGCTACCCTGCCGCCCACATGGGACCCGCCAAGCTCTGGGAGCTGCGTAATCACGTCGAGCGGGTCATCCGCACCGAGCGGCCAGCGGGCATCGTCCTCACGCACGGCACGGACACACTCGAGGAGACCGCATACCTCCTCGCGCGAACGGTGGATGCCGACACCCCGATCATTCTCACCGGGGCGATGCGCACCTCGAGTGACGCGGGATGGGATGGGCCAGGAAACCTTACCGACTCCGTTCGTGTGGCCGCCGACCCGGCGAGCAGCGGCCGCGGCGCCCTGGTGGTGTTCCACGGCGCGATCTTCCAGGGAGGGCAGGTGGCCAAGGTCGAGACGACGGCGCTGGCCGCCTTTGCCGCGCCACACGCGGGGCCGGTGGGGCGCATTCATCAGGATGTGGTGGAGTTCCTGACTCCCCGGTCTCGACCGTTGCCCAAGGTCGAGCCGGCTGAGCTCGCGGCGCGAGTGTGCCTCGTTCCCATGGTGCTGGGCGACTCGGGCGAGTTGCTCGACCTGGCACGTCCTGGCCACGACGGTGTGGTCCTCATGGCGTTCGGGAGCGGGAATCTGCCTCCGGGGGCGGTGCCGGCCATCCGGCGCTGGCTTGCCGAAGGCAAGCCCGTGGTCCTCGCCAGCCGTTGCCTTTACGGAGCGGTGGCGCCGATGTATGCCTTTCCGGGCGGCGGAGCCACGCTGGTGCGTGAGGGGGTCATTCCCGCCGGACGCCGCACGGCCAGCCAGGCGCGGATGGAGCTCACCATCTGCCTGTCGGCGGGGGTGGAGTATGGACATGGTGAGAAGTGAGAGGTGAGAGGTGAGAAGTGACCGGATCGGCGCTCGCGTGCCGTTCAGGACCTCGAGTGGCGAGTGCCCAGCCGCGATCGCGATGTGCGTTGCGCACAACATCAGCGCTTTCACTTCTTGCGCCCTCCTTCCCTCACACTTCTCACTTCTCACTTCTCACTTCTAACTCCCCCCATGACCTTCCCCACCCGGCTGGACATTCCCGAGGACGTCCTCGAGATCGCCCGGGTCCTCGAAGGGGCCGGTTACGAGGCCTGGTGCGTCGGCGGCGCGGTCCGGGACACGCTGCTCGGCGAGCCCAACACCGACTACGACGTGGCGACCTCCGCGACGCCGGAGGTCGTGAAGCAGCTCTTCCGCTCCACCGTGCCGGTGGGGGAGCGGTTCGGCACCGTGGCGGTACGCACCCGCCGCCGCCTGCACGAAGTCACCACCTTCCGGCGCGATGTCACGACCGATGGCCGCCACGCCGAGGTGGCCTATGGTGTGTCGCTGGACGAGGACCTGGCGCGGCGGGACTTCACGATCAACGCGATTGCCCATCATCCCCTGCGCCACGAATGGCGCGATCCCTTCGGCGGCGCTCGGGACCTGGCGGCGAAGCTGATCCGCGCCGTCGGTGAGCCGGCGCTTCGCTTCCGCGAGGATTATCTGCGCATTCTTCGAGGCCTCCGGTTCGCGGCCCGGTTCGGCTTTGAAATCGATCCGGCCACGTGGACGGCGATGCGGGAGTGCGTGGGTGGCCTGGCCCAGTTGTCCGCGGAGCGGGTGCAACAGGAGTGGTTCAAAGGGCTCCGGAGCGCCCGGCGGCTGGACCGCCTGATCGAACTGTGGATTACGAGCGGGGCGGCGGCGGTCTGGCTGCCCGAGCTGGCGGCGGCCGCACCGCCGGCGCCGCACCCCGACGCCACCAGCCGTACGCCGGCGCGGACGGTTGCCCTCTCGAAGCTGCTGTCCCTGACGGCCGGCGAGATCCCGAGGGACCCGGTGCTGCTCACCTCACTACTCACCATCGATCCGGTGGCGGCGCTGATCCGTCTCAAGGCGTCGAACGCGGAGATTGCGCGGGCGGCGGCACTGGTGACCGGCCCGGCAGAGCCGGAGAGTCTGTCGCCCCTCGGGGTGCGGCGCTGGATGGCGGCGGTCGGCGAGGCGGCTGACGACCTCGCCCAGCTGTGGCGCTTGCGGCACGGAGCTCAACCGCTGTGGGAGCCAGTAATGCGCGGCATCCGTGAGCGAGGCGAGCCGCTGACCCGCAGGCAACTGGCGGTGACGGGGCAGGATCTTCGGGAGATCGGGATCCCGCCGGGCCCGCGGATCGGCGCCATCCTGGAGCGCCTGCTGGCGCGCGTGGTGGATGATCCCTCCCTCAATACTCGCGAGACCCTGCTGGCCGAGGCGCGGTCCCTGGCATGAACGCGGCGCTGTTCGCGCTGTTCGCCGCGCTGGGCAACCTGGCCGGGGGCTACGCCGTGGTGCGTCACGAGCGCCGTAGCCTCGCCGTCATCGACCTCTTCCTTGCGTTCGGCGCCGGGTTCATGATCGCCGTGG
Organism: Gemmatimonadales bacterium; assembly: GCA_035501775.1. Lineage (GTDB taxonomy): Bacteria > Gemmatimonadota > Gemmatimonadetes > Gemmatimonadales > GWC2-71-9 > JADJOM01. The sequence continues at coordinate 2,384 of DATJVM010000015.1, forward strand.
CGCTCATCGAGATGGCCCCGGAGGCGCTGGCCCGGCGAGGCGATGCGCCACTCTACATGCTGGGCGGCTACCTGGTGGTGCACCTGGCGCAGCACGTGCTGGTGCCGCACTTCCACTTTGGAGAGGAAACCCATCGCGTGAGCGCCCGCCAGGGCCTCACCGTTCTCCTGGGGCTCCTGATTCACACCTTCTTCGACGGCGTGGCGATTGCGAGTGGCTTCCTGGTGTCCGACCAGCTGGGCCTGATGCTCTTCCTCGCGGTCTTTCTCCACAAGCTGCCGGAAGGCGTCACGATGTCGAGCGTGATGCTCGCTGGCCACCAGGGTCGCGCGCGGGCGCTCGGCGCGGCCGCTCTCCTCGGCCTCGCCACGGTCCTGGGCGTCGGTCTGACGGAGATCCTGAGGCCGCTGGTGGAGCATGGTCTGGCCATCTCGGCCGGGGTGACGTTCTACGTCGCCGCATCGAACCTGGTCCCGGAGTTCCAGGTACGCCATGGCTGGCGGATGACCATCGCTTTCTTTGGGGGGATAGGGGCCTTCTTTGTGACGAGGCTTCTGGTGGAGCGGCTGGGGGGGTAGTCAGCGGTCAGCCGTCAGCCATCAGCCATCAGCCGTCAGCCGTCAGCCGTCAGCCATCAGCCGTCGGCCGTCGGCCGTCAGCCGTCAGCCTGTACGACCCTTTCCCGCTCACCGCTCACCGCTCACCTCTCACCGCTCACCTCTCACTTCTCACCTCTCACTTCTCACTATCTTTCCCCCATGTCCGCCCCTTCACTCTTCACCCTTCCCGAGCCGCTCGCGGCCCGGATGCGGCCGCGCACTCTGGAGGAGTGCCTGGGCCAGGAGCAGTTGCTCGCGCCGGGGCGCCCGCTGGGTGACGCGATTCGGCGCGGGGATGTGGGAAGTTCGATTCTGTGGGGCCCCCCCGGGGCCGGAAAGACCACGATCGCGCGGCTCATCGCCCACTACACCGATCGGGAATTCGTGGAGCTCTCCGCGGTGCTGGATGGCGTTCCGCGGGTGCGGGAGATCATTCGCGATGCCGAACAGCGGCAGCTGCTGGGCCGCGGGACGATCCTGTTCTGCGACGAAATCCATCGGTTCAACCGGGCGCAGCAGGACGCGTTCCTCCCCCATGTCGAACGGGGGACGGTCACCCTCATCGGGGCGACCACCGAGAACCCCAGCTTCGAGCTCAACGGAGCCCTGCTCTCGCGCTGCCAGGTCTTCGTGCTCGCCCCGCTCACTCCAGCCGACATCGCGGCTCTCCTGGAGCGCGCCCTTTCGGACCGGGAGCGGGGTCTGGGTCACCTCGAGCTGGAGGTGGCCCCGGGGACGCTCGCGTTCCTTGCTGAACAATCGGATGGGGACGCACGCCGGGCGCTGACCGTACTGGACAACGCGGCCCGCATGGTGGGGCCGCGCGGGACGCTGACCCCGGAACTGATCGCGCGCGCGCTGAGTCGGCGGGTGGCGGCCTACGACAAGAATCGCGAGGAGCATTTCAACATGCTCTCCGCGTACCACAAATCGCTGCGGGGGAGCGACCCGCAGGGCGCGCTCTACTGGATGGCCCGGATGCTGGAAGGCGGAGAAGACCCGATGATTCTCTTCCGGCGCGCCATTGCCATGGCCGCGGAGGACATCGGACTGGCGGACCCGGAGGCCCTCAAGCTGGCGGTGGCTGCCCGGGACGCCTTTCACATGCTGGGGGCGCCGGAGGGCTACCTGCCGCTGGCCGAGATGACGATCTACCTCGCCACGGCTCCCAAGTCGAACCGGAGCAAGGTCGCTCTCGGCCTGGCGCTGGAGGCGGCGCGGAACACTCCCGCCGAGCCGGTACCGCTGCATATCCGGAACGCCCCCACGGGGCTGATGAAGGAGCTTGGGTACGGAGCCGGCTACCAGTACGCGCACGACTCGCCGACGGCCTATATCCCGCAGGAGTACCTTCCCGAGAAGCTCCGGGGAGAGCGGTTTTACGCGCCGGGTGAGATGGGGTTTGAGAAGCGGATACGGGAGAGGATGGAGTGGTGGGAGGGGCAGAAGGTGAGGAGTGAGAAGTGAGAAGTGAGAGGTGAGAGGTGAGCGGTGAGCGGGAAGAGGCGTACGGGATCGGCCTTCGGCTGACGGCTGACGGCTGACGGCTGACGGCTGATGGCTGACGGCTGACGGCGCTCCGCGTCTATATTTCCCTCATGCGCAAGACATTACCCCTCGCTCTCGGCCTCCTGGTCACTGCCTGTGGGACCGGGGCGGTGAATCCGCTCACCTTCCTCACTCCCGACGTCCGGCTACACCACCTTGCTCTCTCCGGCGTCGGTCTCGAGGGCGGAACGCTCGACGTGGTGCTCGCCTTCAACAATCCGAACAAGCTCAGTGTGCAGGGGACTCGGCTCCAGGCGGGCATCGACGTGGACGGCAACCATTTCGGCGACGCCACCCTCTCGGACCCGTTCAATCTGGCCGCGAACGATACGACCCTGATCACCGTTCCGGTCCAGTTCCGCTGGGCCGACCTGGCGGAGACGGCGCGCGCCATCTTGAACGACGGCACGGTGCGATACACCGTGACGGGTCGATTCGGGATGATCACGCCGATGTGCTCGCAGTGCGATATCCCCTTCTCCGGGGAGGGTACCGTCCCTCTCCTCCGGCGATAGTCTCGATGGTTCGACCCATCTCCGCCGGCGTGTCTCGGAGTCTCCCATTCGTCAGCTGATCTCCATCGAGCAGCCGATCGAGCGCGCCGTGCTGGTCGGGGCCCCGCGGAAGGGCAGCGCTGACGCGGAGCATCTCAGCGAACACCTGGACGAGCTGAGCCGCCTGGCCGACACCGCCGGTGCGGTGGTGGTCGGCCGGCTGTCGCAGCAGGTGGTTGCTCCGAACCCCGCGACTCTGATCGGGGAAGGCAAGGTGGAAGAGCTCCGGGCCCTGCTCGAGGCCGAGCGGGCGTCGCTGGTGCTGTTCGACGAGGAACTCACGCCCAACCAGGGAGCGAACCTCGAGGAGCAGCTCAAGGTGCGGGTCATGGACCGGGCGGAACTCATCCTGGACATCTTTTCCACCCGGGCGCGCACCCACGAGGCGAAGCTGCAGGTAGAGCTTGCCCAGCTCGAGTACCTGCTGCCCCGGCTGGCGCGGATGTGGACGCACCTCTCGCGTATCCGGGGCGGTATCGGTCTCCGGGGCCCGGGCGAGACGCAGCTCGAGACCGACCGCCGGCTGATCCGGAAGAAGATCCAGTTGCTGCGGGAGAAGCTGCGGGAGTGGGAAAGGCACCGGGAGGTGCTGCGGGCGGGTCGGTCACAGATGCTGGATGTGGCGCTGGTCGGATACACCAACGCCGGCAAGTCGAGCATCCTGCGGATGCTGTCAGGCGAGCACGATATCTTCGTGGAAGACCGGCTCTTCGCCACCCTCGACACCCTGACACGTGAAGTGGACATCGGCGAAGGGTGCAGAGCCCGGATCTCGGATACCGTCGGGTTCATCCGGAAGCTGCCGCACCACCTCGTGGCCAGCTTCCGAGCCACGCTAGAGGAAGTGCGGGAGGCCGATCTGCTGCTCCACGTGGTCGACGCCAGTCACCCGGGGTGGGAAGAGCAGATGGTGGTCGTCGACCAGGTGCTGGCGGAGATCGGGATCGGGGACCGGCCGGTGCTCCCGCTCTTCAACAAGCTGGACGCGGTGCCGGACGCCTCCGCCTTCGGTGCCCGCGTACGGGAGCTCTTCCCGGATGCGCTCCTGGGAAGCACGCTCCGGATCGACGGCCTCGAATCCGTCAAGACGGAGCTCCGATCCCGGGAGCGGCTCCTGAGACCGCCCGTCACCGTCCTGGTGCCGCTGGCCGACGGGGCTCGCCTCGCGTCCCTCTATCGCATCGGCGAGGTCGTCGGGCAGACGGTGCGAAACGATCGCCACGCGGTGCGGGTCCGCCTCGCGCCGTGGCAGGTGGAGCAGCTTCGGCGCGAGGGACTGGAGGTGGAGGTGGCGGCGGCGGAGGCGAGGAGGGCAGGCTAAACGGTGAGCGGTAAGCGGTGAGCGGTGAGCGGGGGAGGCCCCCGCTCATTGCTTACCACGCTGAACGCTGTACGCTGGACGCTCGTTCTTCAGGCCTTCCCCGACAGCACTTGCTCCAGGATGAGCCAGCGGTTCATCCCCGCCAGCTTCTGGTGCATCTTGGTCATCGGGGGCCCGCCGGGCGCCTCGTCCTCTTCATTCTGCAGATCGGCCAGGGCCTCGAGCCCCTTGGAGGCGAACTTGCGCAGGCCCTTGTCGAGGGCGAGCCCCGCCGTACGGAAGTTGAAGAGCGTGGAGAACTGCAGGGTATAGCCGAGGTCGGCGAGCTGCTGATTGGTGATCAGCTTGCCGGCCTTCTTGGCTTTGCCCCAGTAGAGCGAGGGGGACAGGTTGAAGCCGAGCATCTGATTGGGGTAGTACTTGCGGACTCCCTCGGCGAACGCCTGTGGCTGCTCGAGGTCCACGTTGTTGAACTCCGCCCAGATCACGTCGCACCCCAGCTCGGCCGCCTCCCAGCCGTCTTCCACCGCCATCGGGATGCCGCCCGACGAGTTGCCCGGCAGGGCTCCGTCGATCGAGTCGGTGCGGGCGATGATGACGAGGTCCTCGCCGACCGCTTCGGCCGCGGCCCTGATCGCCTTGAGCTTGGCGAGCCAGGCCGCGCGCGGGACCAGCACCTTGTCGCGCTTGGCCTTGCCGACGTTCACGATGTGGCCGCAGGTGCGATCGGCCGGATCCTGATTCTCCAGGTGAACGCCGGCGGCCCGCGCGCGCAGGAGCTCGGTGGCCAGGGCAAAGGTCTGGGTGGGGCCGCCGAATCCCGCTTCCATGTCCACGAAGACCGGCGGAACGGAGAGGATCTCCTTCCCCTCGGTATCGTAGTAGTGAGTGTGGCGCGCGCCCTCGATCCCTTTCCACAGCTCCTGCACCAGTTCCACCATCTGATGGGAATGGTAGACGCCGATGTCCGGATACATGTTCTTCACCGCGGCCAGCTGCCAGCCACTTCCGTACAGCGCCTTGAAGCCGAGGCGCGTCATGATCGCGGCGGTATAGGCGTCGTACGCACCGGCTGTATGGATGTACGAGCCCTTGTCCCGCGCCTCGTGGAGCAGCCGGCGGAGCTTGGTACCGGGGTGCTCCTGCTCCGGCGGCGCCAGCAAGCGGGAGATCTCCTCCCTGGGGTAGATCGCATTCTTACTCACGGGGGGAGACGCGGTGGCCATGGGACTCTCCTTGGGGTAGCCCGAGCCGCTCCGGACAGGGCCCGGAGGCCGGATACGAAATATCTACAGCGAAATCGACGGCCGAGCGAGGTGCAAGGCCGGGGCCCGATCTCGGGGGCGCGTCAGGTCTCGTATAATTACCAAATGTGAAATATTTCACAAGAGCCGAGGCGCGGCGACGGCCCGGGCATTCCCAGCACAGCTCTTGCCTTGGCCCCCGGCTGGCACGAACCGGGATGGCCAGCTAGGTTCGGTGGCTTCCGGCGCATCTTGTTGCCAGATCGTCACTTTCACTGTCGGACGGAGCCTGCATGGCGGACGCTCTCGACCAGCTCGCGGGGCGGATTCAACGAGGTGAGGCCACAGTCGGGATCGTCGGGCTGGGGTACGTCGGGTTGCCATTGGCTGTCGAGGTCGCACGGAGCGGCTTCAAGGTGCTGGGCTTCGACATCAGCGAACCGGCCTGTGCCGGCATCAACGCCGGCAGGAGCCACGTCGAGGACGTGCCGGCGGCGACCTTGGCGGAGCTGGTGAAGAAGGGGCTGATCTCGGCCACCACCGATTTCTCCCGGCTCAAGGAGTGCGACGCAATCTCGATCTGCGTCCCGACGCCGCTCAACAAGACCAAGGACCCCGATCTCTCCTACGTGGTGGCGGCGGCCGAGTCCTGTCAGGCGGCGCTCCGACCGGGGCAACTGATCATCCTCGAGAGCACGACCTACCCTGGGACGACCCGCGAGGTGCTGCTTCCCATCTTCGAGCGAACCGGGCTCAAGGTCGGGAGGGACTTCGCGCTCTGTTTCAGCCCCGAGCGGGTGGACCCGGGCAACCCCACCTGGCACACCCGCAACACGCCCAAGGTGATCGGCGGGATGACGCCGCGGTGCACCGAGCTGGCGCTGGCCCTGTATGGAAAGGTCTTCGACCGGATGGTGCCGGTCGAGAGCCCGGAGGCCGCGGAGCTGGTGAAGGTCTACGAGAACACTTTCCGGTTGATCAACATCGCGCTGGTGAACGAGCTGGCGCAGGTCTGCGACAAGCTCGGCCTCGACGTGTGGGGCGTGGTGGAGGCGGCCGCCACCAAGCCGTTCGGCTTCATGAAGTTCACACCGGGCCCGGGGCTCGGCGGACACTGCATCCCGCTCGATCCGCACTATCTCTCCTGGAAGATGCGGACCCTGCATTTCCGCACCCGGATGATCGACACGGCGAGCGAGATCAACGCCGAGATGCCGGCCTACGTGGTGACCAAGGCGGCCGACGCGCTCAACAGCCGGGGCAAGGCCATGAAGGGGAGTCAGGTCCTGGTCCTCGGCGTGGCGTACAAGAAGGACATCGGTGATCTGCGCGAGAGTCCGGCGCTCGATATCATCGGTCTGCTGCAGGAAAAGGGCGCGCGGGTTTCCTACCACGACCCGCACGTCCCCGTGATCCGGGACGATGGCCACACGCCGCTCAAGGACCTGCCGATGTCGAGCGTTCCGCTCACCAGGGAAACACTCAAGGCGGTGGACCTGGTGCTGATCGTGACCGATCACAAGGGCGTGGACTACGACCTGGTGCTTCGCGAGGCGCCGCTCATTCTCGATACCCGGGGCGTGATCCGCCACGGCGGGGCGGGGAAGGTGGTGAGGCTGTCGGGGGAGGCGAGATAACTACGGTGAGCGGTGAGCGGTAAGCGGTGAGCGGGAACTAATCGCTGTAGGCAGATCGGTGACGCGTCCGATGTGCGGGTGGCGCTCATGGTCCGGGCTCTTGAACTTTCGGGTTACGACGAACCCACCGCTTACGGCGCACCGCTCACCGGTTACCGTCCTACCCCCTCCCCCCGTCACCCGGTCCTGTCTAAGTTCCAACCATGCCCCTTTCCCCGGTCCCTATCTCCAATCACCGCATTCGCTTCGCCGTTGTCGGGTGCGGCAGGATCGCGGGGAAGCATTTTGAGGCACTGGCTCGACATGCGGAGCGAGCGGAGCTGGTGGGGGTGTGCGACTCCGACCCGCGCGCGTTGGAGGCCGCCCAGGCGAAGACGGGCGCCCCGGGCTTCACTACGCTCGACCAGTTGCTGGCGCGGTCCAATGCCGAAGTGATCGTGCTGGCCACGCCGAGCGGGTTGCACGCGGCGCAGACGATCGCGGCGGCGGACGCCGGGCGTCACGTGGTTACCGAGAAGCCGATGGCGACGCGGTGGCACGACGGGAAGGCGATGGTGACGGCGTGCGACAAGGCCGGGGTGGAGCTCTTCGTGGTGAAACAGAACCGCCAGAACGCGACGATCCAGCTCCTCAAGCGGGCCATCGACCGGCGCCGCTTCGGGCGGATCTACATGGTGGCGGTGAACGTGTTCTGGAGCCGGCCCCAGGAGTACTACGACAGCGCGCCGTGGCGCGGGACGTGGGAGTTCGACGGCGGCGCCTTCATGAACCAGGCCAGCCATTACGTGGACCTGCTCGAGTGGCTGGTCGGCCCGGTGGAGTCGGTGCACGCCTTCACGGCGACGCTGGCCCGGCATATCGAAGTCGAGGACACGGGTGTCGCCAATATCCGGTGGCGGAGCGGCGCCCTGGGCTCCGTCAACGTGACCATGCTGACCTACAAGCAGAACTACGAGGGCTCGCTGACGGTGATCGGGGAGAAGGGCACCGCGCGCCTGGGAGGCGTGGCGGTGAACGAGATCGAGAAATGGGAGTTCGCGGAGCCCGATCCCGATGACGCCAAGGTGAAGGACGCGAGCTACGCCACGACGTCGGTCTATGGCTACGGGCATCCCCTCTATTACGACAACGTGATCCGGGCGCTCCGCGGGGAGGCGCGCGCGGAAACGGACGGGCGGGAAGGGCTCCGGTCGCTTGAGCTTCTCATCGGCATCTATCTCTCGGCGCGCGACGGGCGGACCGTCGGGTTGCCGCTGGACTACTGAGGCAACCCGGACAGCTCATGGCGCGATACCTGGTGACCGGGGCGGCGGGGTTCATTGGTTCTCACGTCGCAGCGGCGCTGCTCGCCAGGGGTGAACAGGTCCGCATCCTCGACAACTTCTCGACTGGCAGGCGCCAGAATCTCGAGGCGGTTTCCGGGGCCGAGGTGATCGAGGGCGACGTCCGAAGCTACCACATCATACGCGAGGCGGTCGACGGCTGTGATTTCGTGTTGCACCAGGCCGCGCTCCCCTCGGTGCCGCGAAGCGTCAAGGACCCGATCACGTCGAACGAGGTGAACGTCGTGGGGACGCTGAACGTCCTCGACGCGTCCCGGGACGCGAAGGTTGCCCGTCTGATCTACGCCAGCAGCTCGTCCATCTATGGCCGCAATCCGGCGCTTCCCAAGAAGGAAGACATGATGCCGCAGCCCATGTCTCCCTATGCAGTGAGCAAGCTTGCCGGCGAGCACTACTGTCGCGCCTTCTTCGAACTGTATGGCTTCGAGACGGTCATGCTCCGGTACTTCAACGTCTTCGGGCCGCGACAGGATCCGCACTCTCAGTATTCCGCGGTCATCCCGAAGTTCATTGACCGGGCACTACGCGGCGGGCGACCAGAGGTGAATGGAGACGGCAGCCAGACCCGCGACTTCACCTACGTGGCCAATGTGGTCCAGGCGAATCTACTGGCCTGCGAGGTGCCGGCGGCGGCCGGACGAGTGTTCAACGTGGCGGCTGGGCAGCGCTATTCGTTACTCGATCTGCTCCGTGCGCTAAGCAAGGTCCTCGGGACTACAGTGGAGCCGGAGTTCGCGTCGTCGCGTATGGGAGACGTGCCGCATTCGTATGCCGATGTAAACTCGGCACGGAGCGTGCTGGGTTACGATCCTACCGTCGGCTTTCCGGAGGGGTTGCGACTAACTGTCCAAGCGATGCGGGGGGAGCACGGTCAGGAGGCGGTGAGCAGCGGTCCACCGGCACGCCTCCCTTGAGACGCGGCGAGCGATGCTTGTCTCGTCCCTGCCGGTGACCCAGCCATGTGTGGCATAACGGGCTTCTGGACCCCCAGCGGGCTGGATCGGGATTCCTCCGAGCAACTGCGGCGGATGACTGACGCGCTTCGGCACCGTGGCCCGGACGACGCTGGTGCATGGCTCGATCCGTCCGCGGGCGTCGCGCTCGGCCATCGCCGCCTCTCGATCATCGATCTTTCGCCGGAGGGCCATCAGCCGATGGTTTCCGCGAGCGGGCGATACGTAATCGTCTACAACGGCGAGATCTACAATTTCCGCGGGCTTCGGGCGGAGGAAGAGCGGGCGGGCGTCCGCTTTCGCGGGCATTCCGACACCGAGGTTCTCCTTGCGGCGATCGAGCGTCGGGGCGTCGAAGCCGCGGTCTGCTCGGCGGCCGGGATGTTCGCGTTCGCGCTCTGGGACCGGGAATCACGGCGCCTGCATCTGGTGCGTGACCGGATCGGCGAAAAGCCGCTCTATTATGGCTGGGTCGGCGGGACGCTCCTGTTCGGATCCGAGCTCAAGAGTCTCCGGGCTCATCGCTCATGGCGCGCTGACATCGATCGGGATGCGCTCGCGCTCTTCATGCGGTTTGCGTACGTGCCGGCTCCACGATCCATCTACAGCGGTATGGCCAAGGTCCCGCAGGCCAGCATCGTTACGGTTGCCGCTGAGGGCACGGTCGAGACCAATGAGTATTGGCGGCTTGCGGATGTGATTCGGCGGGGACGCGAGACGCCACTCGATGGATCCGAGGAGGAAGTCGTTTCGACGGTCGAGCGGCGTCTTTCAGAGACAATTGGCGAACAGATGGTCTCCGACGTGCCGCTCGGGGCTTTCCTCTCCGGCGGGATTGACTCCTCAACGATCGTAGCCCTGATGCAGGGGCAGAGCTCCCGCCCGGTCCGGACCTTCACAATTGGCTTTCACGAAGCGGGATACAACGAGGCTGAATCAGCCAAGGCGGTG
>DATJVM010000016.1:0-4565 GCA_035501775.1 Gemmatimonadales bacterium
ACGTTCCACGATTTCGGAAGCCATGCGGGTGAGGGCGCGGGCGATCGCCCGTTCGTCGAGCAGGGTCGCGCGGGAGGGCATCGCGCGGGAAGCTAGCTACTCCGGGGGCAAAGGGGAACGGTCCGTGGGGCCGTCAGGCGGCGCCGGCCCGCTTGAGTCGGGGGAGGAGCCGGGGCAGCCGGAACAGCATGAGGGCCGCGAAGATGGCGCCATACACCAGGCCTTCCCGGATATCCAGCTTCTGGACCATGAGGTAGTGGAGTACGCTCAGCGTCGTGGCGAGGTAGACCAGGCGATGCAGCCGCCCCCAGCGCCGACCGAGGCGGCGGATCATTGCGTCGGTCGAGGTGAGGGCGAGCGGAATCAGGATGAGGAAGGCGACAAACCCCACGCCGATCCGGGGGTGCTTCACCGTGTCCGCCCAGATGCGCGCCAGGTCGAGTGACTGATCGAAGACGAAGTAGGTGATCGCGTGCAGGGTGGCGTAGAAGAACGCAAAGAGGCCGAGCATCCGGCGCAACCGCCCCAGCTCGCTCCAGTGCAGGATCTGCCGGATGGGGCTGACAGCCAGGGTAATGAAGAGGAGTATCAGCGTCGTGAGCCCGGTGGTGACCTGAATGGTCTTCACCGGGTCGTCGAGCAGTGCCTGCTCGACGCCCTGCGAAAGCAGCCAGCCGTGCCAGAGCAGCCACACCGCCGGCCCCAGGCACGCCACGAACGCCACCGGCTTGAGAACGCGGGTGGTAAAGACGAGGCGGGTCAGCTTCAGAAGTTCTTCCTCAGGTCCATGCCCGTGTAGAGGGATGCAACCTGATCGGCGTACCCGTTGAACGGCAGGGTGGGCCGCTTGAAGAACTCCCCGATGCGCCGTTCCCGGGCCTGACTCCACCGCGGGTGATCCACGGCAGGGTTCACGTTGGCGTAGAACCCGTACTCATCCGGCGCGGCGATGTTCCAGGTGTTCCGGGGCTGGTCGGTGGTGAAGCGGATCCGGACGATCGACTTGCACCCCTTGAACCCGTACTTCCACGGCACCACCAGGCGAAGCGGCGCGCCATCCTGGTTGGGGAGGGGCTTCCCGTAGAGTCCGGTGACGAGCAGGGTCAGGGGGTGCATCGCCTCGTCGAGCCGCAGGCCCTCGACATACGGCCAGGGGAGGATGTCGGTTCTTTGCCCTGGCATCTGCGCGGGATCCAGCAGGGTCGTGAACTCGACGTATCGGGCCCGGCTGGTCGGCTCGACCCGCCGCACCAGATCCCGGAGCGGGAAACCGAGCCAGGGAACCACCATGCTCCACGCCTCGACGCAGCGATGCCGGTAGACCCGCTCTTCCTGCTGGTAGGGCTTGACCAGGTCGTCGAAGTCGTAGTCGGCCGGCTTTCCGACTTCGCCGTCGATTTTCACCTTCCAGGGCCGGGTCCGGAAGTTCTTGGCGTTCTCCGAGGGATCGTCCTTGCTGGTACCGAATTCGTAGAAGTTGTTGTAGGTGGTAATGACCTCGTACGGCGTGAGCTTGTCGTCGAGAGAGCCGCGCGCTGGGGCCGACTGGCGGGCCAGCGCCCTCGTGAGCGCCCGCCGCTCGCCGAGGGAGAGCGCCAACCCGGCGCCGAGGAGGCCCACCAGGAAACCGCGCCGGTCGAGGAAGAGGCGCTCGTCGGTGATGTCTTGGGTCTTGAGATCCTGCGGGCGGCGAATGAGCATGGCGACCTTTCCGTAGCAAGCCTGGTCCCGGCCATCGGCCCCCGAATCAGGGGGCGGCACCAATCCTGACTGGCACTCTCAAGATACGCTGTCGGCGAGGGATCGGTTCTCCGACCAGCCCGGGGGCATCTCGGACGGCAGGGGATGGAGCGGCCGAGCAGCCAGACCAGACCGACCGATCAGGCCAGCGGGCCGTCATTGCCTCAATAGGGGAGGAATCAGAGAGCGGGAACTCCTGAAGCGACCGGGAGCTGCCGGAAGCTATGACTCATCCTTGTTCACCTCGCTCCGGCCACCAGAAAGCAGGTTGCGGGGAACCCGCCCTATGGCTTGGCCTTGGCATCGGGCGTTCCATCCGACCACCGGGCCACCGGGATCATGAAGATGGTGAGCCGATCAGGCGGGTCGTCATTGGAAAGAACCGGAGAGCCCGGCAGGTTGGCGCCCCAGGTCTTCGCCATGGCCAGCGGCAAGAAGAACATGACATGCGGGTGCCAGTTTCCTGCCTCATCGTTCAGATACTGGCCCTTCGACATCATGTAGCTCATCGCGCCCGCTTCCGGCGGCGCCAGCTGCTTCTGTTTAAATGCGATTTCCACGGCCTCCTCGATCTGGGCTCGCGACTTGCCCGCCAGCGCCAGCCGGGCCTTCATGAGCACGATAGGCAGATAGAACCGAGTGGCAGCCGCATTGAAGCAGTCCGGGCCGCGAATCTTGGGATTCCAGAACTGGGGAGCGCCGTCCCAGGATCGCTCCACGAGGCAGACGAAATGATTTGTTCCCTTAACGGCAACCTCATAGCCGTTCCGGCCAAGAACCATCACCTCGGCCTGCGCCGAGATCGATTCCGGCGTCGCGCTCCTCGCGAGCGCGATCTCGGCATTCCGATCGGGGATGAGATACTCATCAACCGGCGCCATCTGGGAGTATGGTGCCTGTGCCCACAGCGCCCGCCCAGCCAGCAGAGCCGTCAGCGCGACCACCATTCTGGTTGTCGTCACCTGCTTCCTCCTTGTTTCCCCATCAGCGGCCATTCAGGGGCCATTCAGCGGCCTCGACTCGATCTGGGTCCGCCCAGCCACGGGAGCAGCGGCCGGGGATCCCGGTCCTTCCACCTCCGTCGTGTCTCGTTGAGCACCGCGGCTCGGCTTCGCGCAATTCGAGCAATCGCCGTCGCGGGTGCGCCGGTCTTCTCGTGCTTCGCGCCCCAAATCATCAGTTCCAGCAGTGCCGGCGCCAGGTCGATTCCTTTTTCGGTGAGCCGATATCTCTTCTGGCGCGCGTCGGCCGCATCGCGTTCGGCCGTTACAATCCCCGCCAGGCTCAGTCGCCGCAGCCGGTCCGACAAGATGTTCGTTGCAATGCGCTCACCGGCGTGCTCGAAATCCCGGAATGTCTGGAAGCCGCGAACCATGAGGTCGCGGACGATGAGGAGTGACCAGCGATCTCCCAAGACCTCCAGCGAGATGTTGATCGGGCAACCGGAACGGTGAGTCGTGATGGGCCGTCGCGCCATGCCCAAGCGTAGAGATATAGCTTGCTTTTTGCAAGCTATGCCTGCAGGGAGGTTCGCAGGTCCGCCAGCCGCTCCCAACAGACCACCCGCCGAACGCGAAGAAGCGCAACGACACGAAGTCGTTGCGCTCCAAGCGGACAGAGAGGGATTCGAACCCTCGATACCCTTGTGAGGTATACACGCTCTCCAGGCGTGCGCCTTAAACCACTCGGCCATCTGTCCTTGCAATCGCCAATCAGGCCTGGCGGAGGCGGCAGCAGTTTGGCTTGGGCCCCAACCCGTGTCAATGGCCTCCAGCAGCGCGAAGAGCGATCTGCAGGAGGGGGACTAGCGACCGAAGACCCGATCGTGGCACCAGCGTGCCAGGGTGGCGAGATGCTCCGCCCCCCACGCCCCCGCATCGGTGAGCCGATCGCAGAACTCCGGTGGCAGCGCCCCCGCGCCCAGCCGCGCCCCGGCGATGGACCCCGTCATCGCGGCCATCGTATCAGTATCGCCGCCCACGGCGATCGCAATGCAGATGGCGTCCCAGTAGCTGTCGGGGGCCTGCAGGAAGGCGAAGAGGCTCCAGCAGACGCTGCTCGTCACGAAGGAGGAGATCCCCTGGCGGCGGGATTCGCGTTCCGGATCCAGACTCAGATCGAACAGGACTTCCGAGGCCTCATCCGGCGGCCGGTGCACCCAGGTGGTCATCTCCCAGAGCGCGGCGGCGAAACCCGCCTCGATGGGTTCGACCCACCCGCTCAACTCCACCAGGAACTCGGCGGGCCGAATCGGCGTCCGCCGGGCGGCGATAGCCGCGGCGCCCGCGATGGCCATGGCGCCCGCCGCGCAACGCGGATCCTGGTGCGTGACCCGCGCCTGATCGGCTACCACTCGTGTGAGCACCCGCGGATCGCGGCCAAACAGGACACCGAGCGGCCCGGCCCGCATCGCGGCGCCGTTTCCCGCGTAGGGGGCGGGCATCCCCGCCTCATGCCACGGCGTGCCGAGAGCCAGCTGCTTGGCGGCCTCGTGGGGGGCGGGGCCGCCTCCGACCAGCCGGCCGGAGGCGACAAAGTTGAGCAGGCGGGTGGCGAAGAGGGCTGGCTCGAACCGTCCCGCATCGACGATGCTCTGGAGTAACTCCCGCGTGAGCTGGGTGTCGTCGGTCACCTGGCCGAACGGATAGTGCTCCCGGCCTTTAGCCGGGAGTTGCCCCAGCCTGAGCACCTGTTCCACGTAGTCCCGGGCGTCGCCCGGAGGCAGGGCCTCGACCACGGCCCCGAGCGCGTCGCCCAGGGCCAGGCCGAGCACCGAACCGGTGGTTTGATCAGCGGAGGGATGCGCCATCAGGGGGTGGGACATG
>DATJVM010000017.1:0-11839 GCA_035501775.1 Gemmatimonadales bacterium
CGACGACCGCGCGGGCGCCGTCGAGATCGCCTTGCGCCAGGTGCACGAGCACGGCCAGGTCTATCTCCGCCGGGTCCGCCGGGGCCAGCGCGAGAGCCTCGCTGCTGACGGCCGTCGCCTCGGGGTACCGCCGGGCGTACAGGTAGAAGTTGGCCAGCTCCTGGGCCGCGACGGCGGAGCGCGGATCGAGGCGGCGCACCTGCTCCAGATGCGCGATCGCGCTGTCCGCGTGGCCGAGGCTGAACTCCTGCTGCGCGAGCCGTCGCAGCACCACGGGGTCGTTGGGGGCGGCCTTCAGGGCGAGGATCATCTGCTGGTACCCGCCCGGGATGTCGTTGAGGACGAGGGACCGGTAGATCCCCATCGCCATGTGGCCCGTCGCGGTGACGCCGGAGAGGGCCAAGGCGCGCTCGGCGGCGGCCCGGGCCCGGGCCGCGACCGCCGTGTCGGGGCCGCCGTTGAAGTAGAGCAGCGAGAGCCTGCCCGCCAGCTGGCCCCACGCCTCCGTGAACCCGGAATCGAGGGCGACGGCCTGCTGGTAGAACGAGGCGGCGCGCTGAAGCGTCGTGGGATCGTTGCCGGTCAACGCGGTGCCCTTCAGGAACAGCTCGTACGCGGCGATGTTCTTCGTCGGCCGCGCCGCGAGCTGCCGCTGGTCCGCCGTGCCGAGCGCCACGCCCAGGGCCGAGGCGACCCGTGACGCGATCGCCGCCTGCACGTCGAACACGTTGCTGACGCCCGCCTGGAAGGTCTGCTGCCACTTCGCGTCGCCCGTCCTCGCGTCGATCAGCTCCGGCACCACCTGGACCTGGCCCTGCCCGTCCCCCGTGTGCGCCCACTGCACCGAACCGGCGAGCAGGTAGTCCACCGACAGCTCGCGCCCGATCTCGGACGGCGGCTTGGTCGCGCCCCGGTACTGGACGCTGCTGGTGCGCGCCGTTACCCGGAAGCCGGCGAGGTCGGTCAGCTTGCCCCGCACGGCGTCGGCCATGCCGTCGGCGAAGTACGCGTCGGCCGCGCTGCCCAGGTTGTCGAACGGGAGCACCGCGATCCGGACGCCGCCCGGCGTCGCGCCCGCCGCGCCGGGGCCGCGGAACACCAGCACCAGCGCCACGACGACCCACAGCGCGGCCGCGAGGCCGCCGCCGCGCGCCGCGTTGCCCCAGGTGAGCCAGCGGTCGAGGCCGCTCCCGCTCCGCCCGGCGCCCCGCCGCGCCTCGGCACGGCCCGTGGCCGTGAGCACCGCCGCGCCGATCAGCAGCAGGCCGGCCGCGAGCGCGAGGGTCCACTTCGGCAGCCCCCAGCGCGTCACCAACCCGAACACCACCGCGAGGCTCGCGAGCGCCGACCCGCCGAAGATCGTCCACGCCTTGCGCGCCGAGCCCGCCGGCGGCGCCGCGGGGGCCCCGCTGCGCAGCGCGTGCCGCGCCGCCGCCAGCGCCTGCTCCAGCTCCACGCCCGTCGCGTACCGCTCGGCCGGGTTCTTCGCCATCGCCTTCGACACCACCGCGGCCACCGCGGGCGGCACGTCGCGCCGCAGCGTCTGGAGCGGAGCCACCTCCTCCGTCAGGCTCCTGGCCAGCACCGCCTGCGGCGTCGTTCCGACGAACGGCGCCCGGCCCGCGAGCATTTCGTAGAGGACCGCGCCGATCGCGTACACGTCCGACCGCGCGTCCACCTGCTGGTCGCCCGCCGCCTGCTCGGGGCTCATGTACTGCGGCGTCCCGACCGACAGGCCCGTCTGCGTGAGCGCCTGCGACCCGTCGGCTGCGCGCGCGATCCCGAAGTCCGCCACCAGCGCGTGCCCCTCGCCGAGCAGCACGTTCGCCGGCTTGATGTCGCGGTGCACGATCCCCCGCCGGTGCGCGTACCCCAGCGCCTCGGCCACTTCGCGCGCCAGCGCCACCGCCGTGTCCACCGGCAGCTGCCCCTCGCGGTGCACGCGGTCGCGCAGCGTCTCCCCTTCCACGAACGGCATCACGTAGTAGAGCACGCCCCCGGCGCTTCCGGAGTCGTGGACCGGGAGGATGTGGGGGTGGCTCAGCCGCGCGGCGATCTCGATCTCGCGCAGGAAGCGGTCGGCGCCCAGGGTGGCAGCCAACTCGGGCCGCATCACCTTCACCGCCACCTGCCGGTGGTGCTTCAGGTCCTCCGCCAGGTACACCGTGGCCATCCCGCCCTCGCCCACCACGCGCTCGATGCGGTACCGGTCGGCCAGCGCCGTGCGCACCTTCGCCACCTCGACGGCGCCGGTGGCCATCGTGCGCGCCGGCACCCCCGGCTCGGTCGGCGTGGGCGTGCCGCACTGGAGACAGAAGTGCGCTTCCTCGGGCAGAGGCGTATGACAGGCGGGACAGAGCCGAGCCGAAGCGGTCATGGCACCCCGATGGAGCCGCGAGCTACAGCGTGACGGTCGGTTGCGGCGGCGGGCTTGGGAGCCGTCGCCGCGAAGGCGATAAGATATGTGGGGTATGGGCGGAGCGGTACGGGAGTGCTCCGCGGGCCGGGGGCAAGGAAGCGCGAGGTAGCTCAACTCATTGTTGCCTAAGCGCCCATCGCCCTCCGCGAGCGCTGGGCGGGCGAGAGCACCCGCACCATGAGTGCCAGGCCCAGGGCATCGGCCACCCGTTCCAGGGTGTCGAGGCGGAGATTGCCACGGCCGTTCTCGATGTCCGAGATACGCGCCTGGGTCGTGGCGGCACGCCTGGCCAGCTCCGCCTGGCTCCAGGAGCGCTTGGCCCGCGCCGAAAGCACGAGCCGGGCAATCGAATGCCGCAGCGCGAGGCGGGCCGAGGCTTCGGCCCACCTGCCCTCCCGGGCGCGGGGCTCGAGTTCAGGATCGTGAAAGGCGTTGCGCCGCATCGTAGTCGCTCGACTGATAGTCCCGGCATCGGTCCAAGCACACCTGGCGATCCAACTTGTCGAACCGGCGCCAGCGCTTACGGTCCATGCCGGCGCCGCGACTCCCGTAGGAGTATTATATCGTAAATGATATTGCTGGACAATGGAGGTAGTGTGGTAGGGGCGGCCCGCGATCAAGGCCCCATACGCCCTAAGGGCAGCCTAACGCAGCGAGGGTAGCCCGCAGGGGGCTGCGCGCGCAGCCTTAGGTCGCGTGCGCAGAGGCTGGAGCTTCTGGTGCTACCGTAACGAGGCTGGGAAGTGGGTGCGACTGCGTTCGCTGAAGCGGTAGGACAAGCTGACCTAAGGTCTGCCAGCCTTATGCGTTGATCCGCGCTTCGAGGTCGCCAAGTTCGGCAAGCAGTTCGTCGAACCCCGGCGGATCCTCGAAGAACATCTCCCTCATTTTCCCATAGTCAACGCGAAGCGATCGCCGCAGCTCATCTGGGGGGACCAGCCGGAGCGTTCCGGGTCTGGCGCTGGAATAGACATCGCCGCCAACGGGGAAGAACACGGCCTTGTGGCGGGCGACGACCCCGAGCAGGTCAGTCCGCGCCAGAGCGGACCTACCCAGCTCGGACCGGGACATGACCACAACGTCATAGTAGTGTCGGGACCCGCGCTCGCGCTCGACTGCCTGAGGCCTTAGTGCCCGCTCATGCAGGAGGGTCGCCTTTTCCCAGAACGTCCGCTCCGCAGCGAGCGTCGGGACGCGGCAGCTGGGCTGCGTGAAGAGGTCCCCGGACAACTCCGCCGCGTACGGCTTCACGGTGCCATCCACCTGGGGCTCATGGTCCGCGCGCACACCAAGCTCGAGCCGAACCTGAGGGCGTACGTATCCTCCCGCGGGATAGGTCGTAGGAGAGAGGCTCCGTGGGTACTCGAAGGTGACGGTGTCCGGCGCGGCGACGTCAACGTAGAACTGTGGTTCGTCTCCGATGATGGGCAGCGCCGCCGACCTGAGCGCCGGGAGGAAGCGATCGGCAACCACCTGGGCCGAGGCCTCCTTCAGGCTGGCCAAGAGGTCTTTGCGACGATGGCCGCTCAGACCGGGGGTGGCGGGATCCCGGTCCCCGGTGAAGCCCAAGTCGTGGCGGTGGAACGCGAGGTCAATGTCCTCCGAGAGGCGCCGGATGAGCCCGAACACCTTCGATAGCGAGGTACCGCCCTTGAACACGATTCGGGGCTGGTCCCGCAGGAGCGACACACGGTTGAGCACCCAGCACACCCAGAAGTCCTTCTCCACAACGATCGGGTTCCCGAAGCCCAAGCGGGCCGCGGTCTCAGTGAAGAGGTCCTGCCGCTCTCTGCTGTTCCATTTTGCCACGCCGTCCATGGCGGCTCCTAGAGCCTTCCGACGATCTGCGCAATCAGCGGCCGCATCCAGTCGGGCGCGTACCCAGCGTGACGCGCCAGGGCCTGACGGTCATCGTGGGCCAGGGCATTCCGGACACGGCGGATCGCATCGGCGTCCACCTGGCCCTTGCCCAAGTATGCGAGGGCCGGGATCACGCCACCCCATCGTTTCCCCGCCCCAACCAACCGGCTTGGTGCGGCGCGACGGAACTGGATGGTCTGGCTCCCGACCCGGAGCTGACGGGTCAGGCCGTCGGTCACGAAAGTGGCGCGGGCTGGTACCTGGGTGGACAGCCCAAGCGCGTTGGCCGCCTGCGCGCCTGTGACCTGAAGCCGGCTCGAAGTCTTGCGGGCCGCTGCCCGGGCGACTGCGTCCGGCGCCGGGGAGAGCGGTCCGAGACGCGGGCTGACCTCCGGGTAGTGGTACAGTCCCCTGCCCACCCGCTGGATGACGCCTGCCTTGGAGAGGCGCGAGAGGGCCTGATCCACAGCCGCGCGGCTGCCGAGGTCCAGGAAGTCCTTTGGCGTCACAACGGAACCACGACCACTTCCATGGATCCTCCTAACTACCTGTGTCATAATGGAATACATGCTATTCTCTCGTCAATGATGTGTCAGAAATAATAGCATTGTTTTCTGACACGTCAAGGCCTGCCACGGCTGCAGCAGCCAGCGGCCGCAGAGCCAGGGCGACACCCTAGGAGGAGGACGAGCAGGGCCGGGATGGTGACAAAGAGGAGGATGAAGAACATGATGACGACCAGGATGGAGACTTCGGAACTGCCCCCTACGCCGCCCTGAACCTCTCGAACCGCTCGGCGAGGTAGTCCCGGTTGGGGCGGAGCCGCTCGGCTCTGGGGACGTCAATCCGCCGGCCATTCATGTCCTTGAGCCCGTGCTGCAGCATGGGGCCGTCAATCTCCTCGAGCACGTCGGCGCGGATCGCGATCCGGTAGTCGGGCGCGACGCCGAGGATGTGCGCGTCGAAGGCGCCGTGGTGGATCTTGCAGAGGGCGAGGCCGTTCGGGATCTCGGGGCGCCCACGCTCGTCGCGGTCGGGGAGAATGTGGGCGGCATCGAGCAGCTCGACGTGGTGGAGGCTGCACACCGAGCAGCGCTCCCGGTAGGCGCCCACCACCAGCTCCCGGAAGCGATGCTGGTGGAGACGACGCTTCACGGTCTGCATGGCGTAGCCGCGTCGCGCCTCGAACTGGCCGAGGTCGGCGAGGTCGGGGGCGGGCTGCGCACCGGGAACGTCGGCCGCCAGGTGGAACTCGAGGTGGGCGGGGTCGTCGCCGACGACGTAGCAGGGGAAGATCGGATCGTAGAGGCCCGGCGCGACGCCGTAGAGGTAGATGATCGGCCGGCGGAGCGTCATCGCCAGGCGCACGGCGACGTTGGTCCACTCGTCCGGATCGGTGCCCTCGTACTTGTAGGTGAACCAGTCGGACTCCGATGCGACCTGATCGTCGTACGGAGGGCGCCGGCCGGGCCGGCGCGGAACGGTGACGACACTCAGCGCCGGTCCGCCGCTGAGCTGCTTGGGCCTCCAGATGCCCCGCCTGGCGTTGATGAGAGGAATCCGAGCGCCCTCGAACTCGCAGCCCGCCTCCAGCTCCGCGAGGGTGACGACACCGCCGCGCGCCTCCCTTAGCGCGCGCAGCTTGTCGAAGGCGGCGAGGCGGAGCCGCCAGTCGAGATCAAGGTCAGGTACCACGTGAATCTAGCGCCGGACACACGCCGCAACAGAAGGATGAGGCGGCGATTCGGCGTGTGGCGGTACGCTGCGCGCATGGAATCGGGCACCACCCTGGCGACGATCGAGAGAATCGAGTCGGCAAGCTGCACTATTCTCCGCGTGCGTGTGGTGCTCGACTCGGACCTTGCCGCGCGTTATGGCGTGGAGGTCCGCGTGCCCCCGATGGATCTAATCGCGTCGCATGAGCTGGCCCCGTAGCGTCAGGCTCGGGGAAAAAGCGGAAGCCATGGGCGGTCGTTGACAGTACCGTTGCTCCAGAAGATCGGTAGCGTGTTATTGGGCACCGTGTTGTGGAAGGTCACGAGCGCCGCCATGTCGCCGAACCCAAGGGGGTGCTCCCTATAAAGTGCGCGGCCGTACTGCAATAGCACCTCGCGTGCGAAATCGATCTCGGCCTGCGAGGTAAAGACCCCGGACGACGCGTCCAGTGCACGCACGTCGTCGCCAAAGACTTCGGCCGCGAGGAGGTGGACGTCGGGATGCTCGATCCTCAACCTATCGAGCGCCTCGGGGAAAGCGAAGAGAGTATAGCACGCGACCCGGCCATCCCGAAGGAGTTGAGTGAGTTCCCGCGCGACCCGCGGCCTTGCGAGGAACTTCCTGAGTCCGTCGCTCAATGTGCGTCCGGTGCCGGTAAACTCGTCGACGACTATAACAAGTGGGTCCTCAGTCAGGTGTGAGAGAATCCAGTCGTCCAAGTCCGTAGAAGCGCCGTACTTGCCCGGACGCCTGCGCTTCGCAAGATCTCTCGCGGTCGCACCACCGCTCTTGGTATCAGAGTCAACGTACGTAATGCAGAGATTCTCTAGGCGACCTCTCATCTCGCGCCATACGCGTCCACCGATCTCCCGGCGGCGCGCGAGAATCGCCTCGTCTACTCGGGTCAATGCGAGCAGGCGCTTCCCCTCAGAGATGTAACCTCGCTCCGCAAGCCTGCGGAGCAATGAGTAAGCGATGTCTATCCTCACGTCGTCGTCGAACTGGCGCAGCCAAATCCGCAGCTCTGAAACGTCCTTCTGCTTGCCGCAGAAACTCAGGCGCTGGGCGACCTCGAATAGTTCCTCCTCGGAGACAGGAAATGTCGCCTCTGGCACGTACGCGGACGGAGCGATAGCCTCCAACTGTCGCCTTGCCGCCTCGGCGACACAGTGCTGGCGCCACGCCGGGAGAAGAACCAGCTCAGCCCGTTCAGCGAGCCATTCCTGGAACAGCGGGATACTCAGGGGCATACTTCCATCCGGCCGCGGTGCACCCAGGATCCCCCGTTGTCGAAGTCTATCCGCGGCGCCTCGGAGGAGTGGCTCCGTGACCTGCTCCCCAGAGGCGAGACTCAACTGTTTCTGTGCGCGGCTGAGCGATTCGACGCCGTCGTAGCGACCCGAATTCCGGGCAATGCATGTGAGCACCAAAGCGTTCTCTGCTGTGCACCGCGCTTGCTCCTGCGGATCAAGCACGGGATTGTCGGCCCAAAGGTGGGCGAAACTGGTCTCACCAAGAGAGCGGAGCAGCGACTTCCTGGCATCAGCGACTTCGCCCTCACCCACGTACGTGCGGTTCTCCCGGAAGCAGTATTGAAACACGTGTGAACAGAGGAGTTGGAGGTAGTAGGGATTTCCCGCGCAGTAGGCAATCATCAGGTCAACCTGGCGATCGTCGAACTCGATCGCGCCGGCAACGGGCTGTGCCACCAATGCCCTACAGTCCGCGTGTGATTCGATTCGATCCAAGTAGACGTCCGCCCACTTGTTTAGCTCCATGGCGTGCTTGGTATAGATGGTCTTCATGCGCTCACTGCCAACGAGGAAGAACGTAAGCCCCACCTCCGAGAGGCTCCTGAGGGCCTTGACGAAGGCCTCCCCACGCTGGCCGGTGTAGAAGGAGGAGTCGATGTCGTCGAACTCATCGATGACCACAAGGAAGCGCCGGTCAGGGAATCGACGCGTGAGCTGGTCCGCGAAGGGCACCAAGCCACCGAGGCCGGCGCCGATGGACGACTCCTCGGGAGCCGGCACATCGGCACTGCTGAGTTCCGCGACGAGCCGGACCGCAATTCGGTGGGCCAGCTGCCCCTCGTGAAGTGCCTTCAATTCACCCATGCGGAGAATGCAGCACGTGTAGCCCTGCCGTTGCCGCAACTCGGAGACGAGCACCTCGAGTACCGACGTCTTCCCGACACGCTTCTGGCCCCACAGGAAGGTCGAGTTGCGAGCGGAGGCGTTTAGCTGGAGCTGAGCGAGGATCGCATCTCTCCCGAAGAGCCGCTCGCGCCGCTTTACCGGGTTCAGGCTGTAGGGGGGATCCTCCAAGAAGCGGTTCCAGTCTAGGACCTTCTGCTGCTGGAGCACCTCCAACGGGCTGTGGTCCGAATGTTCCTCTCCGGTGACGCTGGTAGATTCCCAACGGAGATCAAGGCGGACAGACGCGCTCGCCTTGCCAAGCGTGAGGCCGAGGGTGACCGCCTGCTCCGAACTGGCCGGTATGTCGAACGGCTCGTGCGGCTCTACTACCCTGAGCGCAGCTACAGAGGGGTGAGGCAGGCACCGAAGGTGTATTTCCTTCGCGCGGCCGTTTCCCCGATTGAGGAGCCGGGTGGAAATCGTCAGCTCATGACCAACCTGGGTCAGATCGAGCTTGAATTGAGTATGGGCGATCGCCAGGTCTGGCGCCGTAGCCGCGGCTGTGGCGGAAACCGCTTCCTCGACTAGGCTGGCGAGCTTCTTACACACGGGGAGCACCGCGAGCTGCCACAGAGTACTCGTCTCCCTCGCGCCAGCTGCGCTGAGGTGCGGCGTCAACTGCAAGCGAAGATCAGGAGCGCGCCCCGCGATGGCGTCAGACTGCTGGCGCTCGCATGCCTCGCAGAACTTCCGAAATGCCGGCCCGAGCAGACTGCTGAGATCACTGAGGATCGGGCGCTCCGCTGGGACCGTCAGTGGCCGCAGGCGCGTGGCAGCCCGCACCAACTGGATCGACGCGGTTTTTGCAGTGATCGCAGTAGTCCTGAGAAACGAGTCGACAGCCGCGAGGAGCTCGGCTCTAGCTGCGCTGACCCGGGTTGCGGCTCGAACGCAGAGATCGCGCGGCGGTCCGCTCCCGACCTCGTAGACCGCATCGAACTCAGCGGCGAGTCTGTATGCCAAGTCCCTGGCGCCCTCCGGCAGAGTCTCGGACCGCTCCATGTGGCGCGCAGTCACGCAGACTAGGCTGGTCGCCAGGTGGTCCGGCACGTAGTCAGAGGTTCTGGCCGCGAGTTCGGCCATGGAAGGCGGTAGGCTCCGCACCTGCAGTGGAGAGCCCCAGCTGGCGATGGCTTTGGCGAACACCTCGTCCAGTTCCGACGCATCCGTGTGCGGGAGCATGCTGACGAACCACTCGCCGCTACCGAGCGTGTCGCCCGCCTCCCGACAGCGGAGGGCTTCGGATCGAATCCGTAGCAAGAGGGAGGCCCTGTCCGATGTCTCGTCAGCTGCGCCTGTCAATTCGGCAAGTGTCATCTGGCGGCGCACGCCGACAACGGGCGCCAGTGCCTTTGGTGCAACGGATGACGCCCTACTGTACGAAATCTCGCCGGCCTCGCTTGTGGCCGCGCTCACTGCCGGCACGTAAATCCGGATGAAGTCCCGGAGGCGATCAACACCGAAGGCGGAGAACTGCAGTCCCGGGAATCGGTCCTTCAGTACTTTGCCGATCTCCGCGCTGCGCACCGGTCGCCGCGAACTTGAGACCAGTTCCGTGATGGCCTGAGCAAGCGCCGCTGTCGATAGCGGGGCGCCACGCTTGTCTGCTACCCTGCCCTTGAAGGTCTTGCTCATTCTGGGCGGCTCCCTGTGTGTTGCTGGCAGCCCGCTGCGGTCACAGGCGGAATGTGCGTCAACTTGCGCGACGAAGAGCGTCCGGCACTTCGAGACCGATAGCGTCCACGGGGCTCTGGCTGGCCCAATACACCGGTGTTCAGGGAGACGCCCCCTCCAATCGGGGGGCCGCCCTGGCGGCACCGGCAGCTGCCGTCCCCCCCCACATTGGCGCACCGTCCGTGAAAGCGTAAAGGGTCAGCGTTAGGCGAGCGTCACTTGGCCAGCCCTAGGCCCTCTGCGGCGTCCCAGTCGGCCCCACCTGCGAAGGCGGCTCTGAGGAGAGGTGCTGCCCTGCCACATCCCCGATCGCCACACACGCAACCACACGCCCATTCCCGGTCTAGATCGAGGGCCGGGTCGTCCACGTGGTCGCGGAAGATCCGCTCCGCGGTGCCGCGATCCGGCCTACGGCCAGGTTTACGCGGGGATGAGGGCGCGCGGGGTCGGGTCCTTCCGGGGGAAATGCAACACGGGCAGCCGAAGCTGCCCGTGTCGTTTAGCCCGCCCCAGCCCAAGCAGGCTCAGGCAGCCTCGGTAACCTCCGCCGGCGCCGGGACCCCCTCGGGGCGCTCCTCCGTGTACACCAGGCGGTGCAGCATGTGGTAAAGGTCCTTCTGGCCGGCGAACCCCGCCTGGCTTCCCATCCAGGGGTTGCCCTCGCGCTTCTCCCAGTCGACGGCGACGAGCTTGTCCACGAGGTCCTCAAGCCGGTTGGCCTCGCGGCTCTCGATCTGCGACGTAATGATGTCCTTCCCGAGCTTCGCGAGCGCCGCCACGCCAACCAGATCCTTGATCCGGTACCTGATCGCTACCGAGTGCTCCTCACCCGTCACCTCGTCAAGTACCGTCCGCGACGACGGCTGGCCCGTCCACGCCTCCCGACACGTCTCAGCAACCCGCCGCCAGTAGCGCTTGGCCAGCTTGATCGGCAGTTCGGGGTCGAGCGCCTCCAGGCGCTCCAAGAGCTCGACCGGGAACATGTTCGAGGTCGAGCGACGCAGCCCCTCGTAGGTCACCGCCTTGTCGGGGTCCCGCACGCCGGTCATGTTCACCTGAGGGTTCCCATCGACCGGGCCCCAGACTGAGTCGTTGTCACGGCAGAGGCTGAACGAGATGCGGCGCACCCTCTGCGCGTACTTGTCGGAGTCGGCCTCCGTGATGTCGCCCTTCGTGGTCTCGATGAGCGCCTTGGGCAGCTTGCGCTGAGTGACGTTGATGGTGTTAAAGAGCTCCGCCTCGTCGACGAAGCTGAGGCCGAAGAACAGCATAACGGGAATGGACGGCAGGAAATCACTCTGCTGTTCCCAGGCGTGGACCAGACCGCGAAACCGGTGCTGGCCATCCACCACCGACGCCACGCCCTCGCCGAACGCCCGGCGGATCGCCGGGATGTCATTGGCCTCGAAGAGCGCCATGAACCGATCAATGTCGGCCGGGTCGCTGAGGCGCACCGACACGATCAGCGGCGTGATCAGGAACTGGTGGTCGTTCTCGCGGAAGTACCTCGCGATCTCCGGAAAACGCGACTCGTTCGGCGGCCGCTGGTAGCCGTGCTTGTCACCGGCGTTGGACTTGGGGTCGGTCGTCTCGTAGGTCGACACGAAGAACAGATCCCGGGCAACCGGGGGAGTGACCACGGCGACGTGGACACGGCGATGCTCGACATGGCCGAGCATTCTGGTGCTGCTCATACAGGACCTCCTCAGTTGGATCGCTGGCCTTCGAGCCGCGCCTCCGCCTCAAGTGGCGGCCTGGGGGCAGCAGAGATGGTTGCAGCGTTCCGTGTACACATACTACATAGGTGTTGCACTACTATCAAGTCGTGTGACAGCAATGTCGTTATCACGACCCCGCTCGTTGATGACTGTTGACAGTATCGTAATGGTGTCGCGAGCAATGCCAAGAACTGGCCAGCGTCGTCGACGTTCCCCCGAGAATCCGCAACGGTGACGACGAAGGTGCGCGTGGC
>DATJVM010000018.1:0-109808 GCA_035501775.1 Gemmatimonadales bacterium
CTTGAGGAACCGGGCGCAGAGCATCGGCGTGAGGGTGAGCGAGACCAGCATCGAGGTGAGGATCGCCACCGCGATGGTGATCGCGAACTCCCGGAACAGCCGTCCGATCAGGCCCTGCAGCAGCAGGATCGGGATGAACACGGCCACCAGGGAAATCGTCATGGAGACGATCGTGAACCCGATCTCCCGGGCGCCGTTGAGCGCGGCCTCGAACGGCGGCTCACCCATCTCGGTATGGCGCACGATGTTCTCGAGCACCACAATCGCATCGTCCACGACGAACCCGACCGCCAGCGTCAGCGCCATCAGGGAGAGGTTGTCGAGGCTGAACCCGAGCAGGTACATCACCGCGAAGGTCCCAACCAGCGACATGGGCAGGGCAAGACTCGGGATGATCGTGGCGGGGACGTTCCGGAGAAAGAGGAAGATGACCAGGATGACCAGCGCGATGGTCAGACTCAGGGTGAACTTCACGTCCGCCACGGAGTTGTCGATGCCAATGGACCGGTCGAACATGGTGGTCACCGACAACGCCGCGGGGAGCTGCTCCTTGAGCTGACGCATCACGCCCCGCACCCGCTCGGCCACCGCGACGGTGTTGGTCCCGGGCTGGCGCTGGATCGCAAGCACGATCGCCCGGGTGCCGCTGTACCAGCTGGCGATCTTGTTGTTCTGCACGTCATCGAAGACCTGCCCCAGGTCCTGAAGCCGGACCGGGGCGCCGTTGCGCCACGCCACGGCGAGCGGCCGGAACGCCGCCGCGTCCTCCAGCTGGCCATTCGACTGGACCGTATAAGTCTGGTCGCTCCCCCACAGGATCCCGCTCGGCACGTTCACGTTGCCCGTCGCGATGGCATCGGCGACCTCGTCGATGCCCACCTTCCAGGCCTGGAGCTTCTGCGGGTCCACCTGCACGCGGACCGCGTACTTCTGCGAGCCGAAGACGAACACCTGGGCCACGCCGTCAACCGTCGACAGACGCTGGGCGATGTAGTCCTCGCCGTAGTAGTCGACCTGCGAGAGGGGCATCGTGGCCGACTGCAGGACGTAGTACATGATCGCCTTGGCCGAGGGGTCCACCTTGCGGTAGGACGGAGGCAGCATGCCCTGCGGCAGGAGCGGCAGCGTCTGCGCGATGGCCGCCTGCACGTCCTGGGCGGCGGCGTCGATATCGCGGTTCAATGTGAACTGCAAGGTGATCGAAGTAGACCCGAGCCCGCTGGACGAGGTCATGACATCGAGACCCGGAATGGTCGAGAACTGCTTCTCGAGGGGCGTCGCCACCGCAGAGGCCATCGTTTCAGGGCTCGCACCGGGGAGGCTGGCGTTCACGTTGATCGTCGGATAATCCACGGACGGGAGGTCGCTCACCGGCAGCAGGCGATAGGCCAGCACCCCGAAGATCAGGACTCCCGCCGACACGAGAGTCGTCATCACCGGTCGCCGGATGAAGGGTTCGGCGATGTTCATGATGCTTCCTCCGGTGAACGAACCGCCGGCGTCTTGACCTCGACGCGGGCGCCCGGCACCAGCCGCATCTGGCCATCCGTCACCACGCGCTCCCCTTCACGAAGTCCGCTCTCGATGACGGCGAGGTCGGCGGCCACTCGCTGCACCTTGACCAGGCGCGAGGAAACCGTGTCCCCCGGGTCGATCACGAAGACCGAACTCCCCTGCTGCCCCTGAATAACCGCCACCGCCGGCACGACCAGCGCGTTGGGCTCGACGAACAGCTGCATGTTCACGTCGGCGAACTCGCCCGGCCATAAGGCACCGTCCCGGTTCTCGAAGCGCGCCTTGAGGAGGATGGCGCCGCTCGTGGTGTCGACCGCGTTGTCGACGAAGGCAAGGGTTCCGGTCTCCGGCTGGGTGGCGCCGCTCACCCGCGCCGTCACCACGACGTCCTTGGCCGGCTGCCGCTGGATGAGCGGCAGGTTGCTTCCCGGCACGGAGAAACGAACCAGGATCGGACGGATCTGGTTGATTGTCACCAGCGTGTTGCCCGGCCCTTTGACGAGGTTGCCTTCCCGGATGAGCAGGTTCCCGGCCCGCCCCGAGATAGGGGCCCGCACCGTCGCATACTGGAGGTTCAGTCGGGCGGTCTCGACCGCGGCGCTGTCGGCCCGCAGCGTGGCCGCCTGTGCCGCGGCATTCGCCACCGCCGCCTGATACTGCTGGGGCGTGATGTACTCTTGCTTGACCAGCTCGGCATAGCGCGCCGCGTCCCGTGCCGCGTTTTCTGCCTGGGCCAGGTCGCGGGCCGCCACGGCCTGTGCCTGATCGAGGGCGGCCCGGAAGGGGCGCGGGTCGATCTCGAACAGCACCTGCCCGGCCACGACATCGTCTCCCTCGTGAAACCCGATGTGCAGCAGCTGCCCGGTAACCTGCGCCTCCACGCTCACGCGCTGCATCGCCTCCACGGTGCCGCTCGCCGTCAGGACGTACGGAACCGAGCGCCGCTCCACCGCCGCCGCGGTCACCGGAATGGCTGCGGGCCGACCGGGGTCCTTGTGGGCGCAGCCGCCGAGCACCAGCACCAGAGCGGCCACGAGGGAGGTTTGGGACACGCTCCGGGGTAGAGGCCAGGCTGCCGTCATCAGTGAGACTCCACGGTAGTCGAGTCCGGTATTACCTGAAGTCCGGTTTCCCCCCGAACATCGAGGAGACCGGCGTCGTGTGAGAGTTGCGCCAGCGCGAGGTACCAGGCCAGCCGAGCCTGGACCAGACCTGAGCGAGCGCTGGCGAGGGCGCTCTGGGCGGTCAGCAGATCGAGCACGCTGCCGACCCCGGCCTTGTACTGTCCCCGCGCCACGTCCGCTGACTGAGAGGCGCTGGCGGCCAGGTCCAGAGCGGTGCGCACCTGCTGCGCCGCCGTCTGCAGCGTGTAGTAGGACTGGAACACCTGGAGTGCCACCGCCTGACGTGCCAGGTCGAGCGTCGCGGCCGCCTCGTCAGCCCTGAACCGGGCAGCCTCCTCGGTGTACTCGGCACGGAATCCTGAGAAGACCGGCAGGCTCAGAACCAGGCTCAGGGTGTAGTTGTTGCCCCCGTTGGGAAGCGTAGTGGTATAGGTACGCCCTCCGGTGGCAGAAAGGTTGAGCGAGGGGAGGCGCCCAGCCCGGGCGACTCGGATATCAGCCTCCGCCTCGCGGGCCTGGGCCCGCACGGCCGCCAGGTCCGGCCGCGACGCCATGGCGGTGACAATCAGGGAGTCAACGTCCATCACAACGGCGCCGGTGGGGCCGGTGCCGGCCGTGCTATCGACTTCGTAGGGTAGGGTCGGGGAATAGCCCAGGGCCTGAGCCAGGAGGCCGCGCGCGACTTGGAGGCTCCCGCCCGTCTGCTGCATGGCCAGCCGGGCTTGCGCCTGTGCCGTGCGGGCCTGCAGCACGTCCGCGATCGTCGCCACCCCTACCCGGCGACGCTCCTCCGCGGCCGCGAGGTTGCTGTCCGCCTCGGCCAGCGAGGCCCGCTGGGCCTCGAGCAGGGCGCGCTGCGCCACGTAGCCGAAATAGGCGGAGTCGACGTGGATCACCACGTTCTGGATCGTGGCGTTGTGCTGCCAGTTGGCCGCATAAAGTGCCTCAGCCGAGGCATCGATCTGTCCCGACCGACCACCGACGTCGAGCAGCAGCCAGGAGGCGGTTACACTGGGCCCATAGGTGTTCTGTTTGACCGCGCTTCGCCCCTGAGAAGCCACCGTCTTGAGGCGCGTGAAGGTCCCGGATACATCGATCGTCGGAAACCAGGCGCTCCGGCTGACCCCGTATTGTGCGGCGGCTTCACGCGCCTGGGCCCAGGAGAGGCGGGTCGCCGGATTGTTGCGCAGCGCAACGTCCACCATGTCCGCCAAGGTGAGGCGCTGCGCCCGCTCGGCCAGATCACCCGGTAGCGCCTGACGGCCAACCCCCTCCGGCACCGGGTTCTCAGGAGGGGGAGGCACCCAGAGCGTGTCCGGCCGCACCGCCGTCGGCCGTACGCCGGACGGTCCGGGCAGGCCGGGGGTGCAAGCAAGCAGACAAGAGAGCAGCAGGGGACCGGCCCAGGCAGAATGGCGCGCTGGACCAAAGGCTCGGGCCATACACGGCATACGTACAGTCAACGGCATATGTTGAACGTCCAGCGTCCGAGCCGCCTGTCTCCGAACCGCCCCAGGCCCGGCTCGGCTCAGATCAGGCGCCGCCGGGGTGATGGCGGTCGGAAGGTAACCCCCGTTGTCAACCCGGCATTACATTTCTCCCCCCATGTTTCCTTGTCAGCGTTGGCGCTTTCTCCTCCTGCTGCTGCCATTGGCCGGCTGTTCCTCCGCGAAGCGTCAGGTCGTCGCATTCCGATTGGAGGCCCTGGGCGATACGGTCATTACGCCGTACGGAGACATTCCCGAGGCTGTCTGGCTGGGTGGGATGCGCTGGGCAGTGGTGGCACCACAGGATCGCGCGGTTGGCCTGGTGGACTTCGGCCAGAAGACCCTTACCCCTTTCGACGGGGCGTCGCCCCGCGCATTGAGTCAGCCGTTTCACATTTTCCGCGCGGGCGACTCGCTGTACATCGGTGACTGGGCAAAGCGGCGCATCACGAGTTGGAGCCTGACCGGCCGGCCCGGAGCCTCGGTTCCCGCATCGGATGCCTACCGCGGCACGCTGCCGAGCGCCCGCGACACGTTGGGCAGGTGGTACATCGAGGTGCGTGCCGCGCCGGGACCGGATGGACGTGGCAATCTCGATTCTGCTCTGGTACTCCGCACCACGCCCGATCTGAGCCGTGCGGACACGGTGGCGCGGCTGGCACCGCTCGACATGGTCGAGGTCGCGTCCGATGGCGGCCGCCGCCTGGAACGGCGTCTGCTTTCCGGACAGGATCGGTGGGGGGCGCTCCCCGACGGATCGGTGTGGCTGGCACGGGTTTCCCAGAACCGCGTGGACTGGCAGTCGCCCAGCGGCGAAACGCGCATCGGTGACGAGCTCCCGGACCGGGTGCTTCCGGTGACCGAGAGTGACCGCGAGATCTTCCTGAGCCACTTCGACGCCGCGCTCCGCCCCACCGTCGCCGAGACCCCGTTCGCGGCGATCAAACCGCCATTCGACGCCGCGATGGCCGACTCGGCGGGCCAGGTCTGGCTGGTGACCAGCCGGGCAGTGGGCGACACGCTGCGAGACTATCAGATCGTTGACCGGCACGGGCACCTTCGCGCGGAGGCCGCGCACCCCGGCCTGGGACGGACCCTCGGGCTCGGCGGCGGGTACGCTCTCGTGGGAGAGCCCTTCGCCAGGGGCGTGCGGCTCCTCCTCTTTCGGGTTCCCGCCGGGGCCGCCGGGCGCTCCCCACTCCAATCGGAGAAACACCAATGAAGGGATGGTACTGGAGAGTTGCAGCGATCAGCGCCGTCGTCGGGCTCGCGGGGTGCAAGCAGGACGCTTCGCGGCTGGAGGTTCTCGACAAGCCGGAAGCGACGCTGAACCGGCGGTTCCAGCAGGTGAGCAACGTCGTCGAGCTTACGGACGGACGGATTGCGCTCGCCGAACTCAAGGACAAGGCGTTCTTCTTCGCGGATTTCAAGACCGGGGATGCGACACCCATCGGCACTCACGCCGATACGATTCTCCCCAACGACCCGGGCCTCGGCAAGCACAAGCTTCCGGGCTACGTGTTCCACCTGATGGGCGACACGGTTGGCCTGGTGGATTTCGCCACCGAGCGCACCACCCTGTGGAACGAGCAGGGCCAGTACCTCGGGCGGCTCATGGTGGGTGGCGTGGGCGGACACAACATGGCCGTCAACTACGATGACAAGGGCAATGCCTACAAGGAGGACATCCGGTCCGTGCTGGGCGGCCTGGAGCCAGGCCAGGAAGTTGGTCTGGACAGCCTCGCTGTGATCCGTATCCCGCGCGGTGATACGATTGCCGACACGGTGGCAAGACTGAGGCTGCCGCCTTGGGGCCGGGGTCAGTTCGGGATGCAGGTCAGGATCGTGTCGACCATCTTCGCACCGCGGGACATCTTCGGCGTGCTTCCCGACGGGTCGATGTGGCTGGCACGAGCTTCCAACAACGCGGTCGACTGGCGTTCACCCACCGGACAGTTCAGTCGGGGGCCATCGCGGAGCTATACCAAGATCCCCGTGGAGGGGCAGGAAAGGGACGACTTCATGCGTCGGCTCCGTCTCCAGATGGCGCATATGGGGGCGCCGGCGGGCATTGAACTCACCTACCCCTTCGCTGACCAGAAGGCCCCCTTCACGACCGGCCTCACCAATCCGGCAGGCCAAGTCTGGCTGGAGCGCGCTCGCGCGTTCGGCGATTCGGTACCGGTCTGGGACGTGGTAGGCCGCGACGGCAAGGAAATCGAGGCGGTGCAGCTTCCGAAGGCGGCGTCGCTGGCCGGCTTCGGCAAGGACGGAAAGGTCTACGTGATTCTCCGGGAGGCGGGGGGCCTCGAATCCCTGGCCAGATATGCCCTAAGGATGTCGGGGACCGGCACGGCCTCCGTGGCCGCGGTTCCGTAGCGGCCTATTCCGAGGACCCCTCGGGGGGGTCGGTCTTCCGGCGATTACGCCTGCGTCCCTGCTCGTACCACCGGCGGGTGATCTCTCCCGCGAGTTCCTTGTTGCCGAGCCCGAAGGCGAGCCCAGCCGCCAAGGCGATGGAGCCCAGGACCAGGGTGAAAGCGGAGGTGACCAACTCCTCGCTCACCCCGACCTGTTGCAGGGCCAGAAAGAACGCGATCGTCACCATGGCCCCCTTGGTGAGCTTTGCTACCGTGATCACGCCCTCGACCCCGCCCGCGGACGCGGTGATCAGGGCCCGCACGAACTCCCCGATGATCATCCCCAGAATGATGATGATGGTGCCTGAGATCAGCGCGGGGATGAGCGCGAGCATGCGGCCGAACGTCTCGCGTACGCTCTCCAGCCCCAGGGCCGAGCTCGCCAGCACCACCACCAGAAGCATGGTGAGCCAGAAGACCAGCTTCCCGACCGCCCGCACCGGATCGAGGCGCACCCGCTCCGCGGCCTCGGTGAGACCCCCTGCATCCGCCCACCGTTTGAACTTGATCCGCTCCAGCGTCTGATCGGTCCAGAGATTGAGCTGGCGAGCCACGAAATAGCCGGCGAGCATGATCACCGCGGCCGCAAGCAGCCCCGGCAGCACCTCGATCAGCTCGCCCCAGCCCGCGACGAGACGGTCCCACAGGTCGCGCATGGATGCCCCTCGATCACGAACCGCCGCGGAGACGGTGCCCCGCGCTCGGCCGCGAAGGGCCGCTCAGAAGGCGGGGCTGGTGATGCGTTCTCCGGGTAGGAGGCGCACGCGCGTATCGGTACCGCTGGAGAGCGTGCGCCACTGGAATGTAAACTCCAGCGCGTCGGGATTGTGATCCTGCGGATGGCTTGATACCCACGCCAGGCGGGAGCCGTCTGGTGCCAGAGCGAAATCCACCAGGGTCTGATCGCTGCTCAGAAGCGGCGTGGGCGCTCCCCCGGGTGAGAGCCGCATCACCTGGTCAGGCTCGCGCCGGTCGCGGCGCAGCGCGATCCACGCGAGGCTGCCGTTCTCCTGATAGGCCGGCCGTATTTCCCGGCGGTCTGCCGTGCCGGTGACGGCCGTCGGGGTGCCCCCGTCCAAGGCGACCACATAGATGTCCGACTGGCCATCCCGCCCTCCGGGGTAGCCGGCAAACGCCACCGTCTTTCCGTCGGGGGAGACCGCGGGTTGCTCGGCGCCTCCGGCCAGGCTGGTGAGTGCCCGGACGCCGGTCCCATCCGCTCGCATCACGTAGACCTGCCGCGTGCCGCTCCGGGTCGAGACGAACACGATCCGTTCCCCGTCCGGGGTCCAGACCGGCTGCAGATCCATGCCCCGGTCGGAGGTGAGACGCACCGCGTTCTCTCCATCCGCGTCGGCCACGAAGATGTCGAAGTTGCCGGGCGCTCCCCGGTCGGAGGAGAAGGCAATGCGGGTATGATCCGGAGAATAGCTCGGGTCGATGCTGTTAGTCGTGCTGTCGACCATGAGCGGGAACAGGCTCTCGGGCCGGCTGGCGAGGAGAGCGTAGACGCCGAAGTGGCCGCCGATCCGGCTCGATGCGACGAGCAGGTCACCGCCTACGAAGACCTTGGCCACGGAGGGTGCGCCGCCGGGAGCCTGCGCGGTAATCAGCGCGTGCCCGGGAGCCACTGCTTCGACGGCTCCCTCGGGTGTCACACGGGCGACATCCGCGTTGCTGGTGATCCAACTCAGGCCCGTCGCGGGCGCGATGGGCTTCCCCGCGACGTCGGTATACTGTGGAGCGAGGTCGATGCGTTCGCCGGGCCGGAGGGCAAGGCGGGTCCGCGCCAGCGCCACGGTGCCCGGCAGTACCTCGACCGCCCACTGCTTCGGGACAAAGCCGCGCACCGAGAACTGCAGCGTCGTCCTTCCGGGGCGCCGCGCCAGAAGCCGGCCAGCGACCGGATCAAACGTGGCGACGGTGGTGTCGGCCACGGCCCAGGTCACCGGAATGCCCTCGATTGGCAGGGAATCGATGGTCTGGGGAATCAGCGTGAAGTCGCGAGAGGACTGCACCGGCAACCGGACTGGCTCGCTCAACGTTGGAGCCACCGCGAACCGCGCGATGGGCAAGTGAACCATCACCGGGATCCGGAGCTCCTGCAGGAAGCCGTGAACGACGAGGTCCGCCCGTCCCGGGGCCATCGCCCGAACCACGCCATCGGCGCTGACGGTCGCGACCGCCCCGTCACTCGTGCTCCACTGGAGGTCCGCGGGGTTGAGACGACGACCCCCCTGGGCGGGAACCGTGATGGCCAGCGTGTCCAACTCGTCCGGCGAGAGCACCACGCGATCCTGGTTCGCCACGATGTTCGTCAGGCTAACCGTTACCGGCAGGTCCACGACCGGCCCGCCGGGAACCGTCGCCCGGACCAGCCCCTGCCCGGTGGCGATACCGGTGATGAGACCCGATGGCTCGTCAACCGAGACAATCGCGGGATTCAGTGAGCGCCACTGGACTCGGACGCCGATCACCGGCGCGCCGTCGGGCCCGACCGCACGGAGGGTTGCCCTCCCCGTCTCCGTCGGCAGCAGGAAGAGACTGGCGGGATCGAGAGCCACTCGGGAGATCGGAATCGACGGCGCGGCAGGCCCACCGGCGACGGCCGGCGGCGGCGTGCCACTGTCGGCCACCAGAACCGGTACCGTTCGGGTCTTACGCCCCGCTTGCACCAGGATCCGCGTCTCGCCGGCGCGGCCTCCGGTGACGGTTCCGTTCGAAGCCACCTGTGCGATCGACGGATCCGCCGCCCGGTAACGCAGCGCCAGGATCACATTCCCGGCGTCATCGAAAGCCTGCACCGTCAGGCCCTGACGCTCACCCGGCGAGAGGCGCAGCGTGTCGGGCGTGACGTACATCTCCGTAACGTTTTGAGCCGCGAGCCGACCGCCGACGACCAGCGTCAGGGTCAGGATCAGGCGGAACCAGCAGGGGCGCTTTGGCATATCTCTCTGGACCGAGCGATGACCGGTCCAGATTAAGCAAGGCGTAGACCACTCGGGCTGTCATCGTAAGATATTGTCAGAAAGGATCTTGCGGACCGCCATTCCCGCCATGGCGGTCCTCCGGGCTGCCAACTCGCCAAGGCCCCGGGCGCTCTGCCCAAGTCAGTGGAACTGACGGGGAACTGACTCTACCCATTGCTTCTCGCGCACCAGCTTTCCGCCGGCGGAGAGGCGCCGTGTGAAGCGGACGTGGAAAGCCAGGGAGTCGGATTGGATGTCCATGGTGGTCTCCAGAAACAGGTCCCGCCCCGGCGCCCGGATGCGATGGGTTTCGATTCCGAGGAAGCCCGAGCGGGAGGGGTCGCCATCTCTGGTCCGATACGTCTCGCGCTCGGTGTTGTCGTAGCGCACCTTGCCGATCCACCACGCCGAGCGATTGTACCACTCCATTGTGGTGACGCCGGAAAGCGGCTCGTAGGTGGTGCGTTCGACGAGGGGGTCGTTCGCGATCTCCCGCACATCGGGGCGCGAACGTCTGGGCTCGGGACTCGGGAGCGACGGCGCCGCATACGCGCTGGCCATCGGGACCTCGGGGAGGGTCACCGACGAACCGGAGGGCATCACGGTCGACATCATCGGATACGGCGTCGGCCAGATCATGGGAAATTGGGCGTTGGACAGGGCGAGTCGGATGCGGTGCCCGGGCTGAAAGACCCACGTCGTGAAGTGGAGGCTCCACGCCAACTGGTAGGTGCGCCCGGGCACCAGTCGCTCCGGAGAACTGGTAGACTGCGACTCCGTTCCGTTCAGCACACCCCCTGCCACCAAGGCGACCTCACCGTCGGGACCAACGTCCTCGAGCCGAGCCGTCCAGTCCGCCAGCGGGGCCCCGGGCACGACGGAGATGCGGACCCTCGGGAAGCCGAGCAGGCACCTCACGCCGTCCAGCGGGGGCCCGTCGAAGACGAGACTCCCGGCGTCGTCCCGTCGCATGTCGCCGGTCGGCTCGCCCCACCAGTCGCCGCCCATCACCCCGAATCCGGGACGATACCGCAGCATCCGTGGGGCGGATTCAGGGCCGGCAGCGGGCGCGGCACCGCGCAGCGCGGACGGCCCCACCAGGTAGAGCGTGTCAGCCCGCGCGCCACGAACCGGCCAGTCTTCGAACCGCCAGAATCCGGGAGTAGTTGCCAGCCGACGGTCCGGCCCGTGCCCGGTTCGCTGGAAGACCATGAGCCTGGGCTCCGCGAGGAGGGGTGCAGGCATTCCGCGGAGCCAGTGATTCCACCATTCCACGGCGCGTGCCCGCCACTCATAATTGGGGCCCGGTGTCCCGTTGTCCGGCCAGTCGTGTACCCAGGGGCCGATTTCGACCTTGACGGTATCGCTCAGGTACTCGAGCGCACGGAGTGGCGTATCGCGATAGCCGTCGAGAAGCCCCCCGATGAGGTAGGCGGGAATCCGCAGCTCGGCGGGGTGATACCGGAGGCCATTGTGTCGCCAGAATTCTCCGTCCACGGGATGCTCCAGATACGTGAGCACCCAGGGCGGCGCCTCGAACCGGTCCCTGAAATACGCTGAATCGATGGCATACGCGGGGGTTCGCGGCAGGCCGTTCTCGTGGTCGATCTCGAGGGTGTAGGGATCGAGATGGAGCCCGCCGTCGATGTAGCGGACATCGTCGTGATAGAGGTCGTCCGAAGCGTGCAGGGCAAGGATGGCCTTCAAGGGTGGAGGCGCACGCATCCCGACCTGGATCGCGTTGAATCCGCCCCACGAGATCCCCCACATCCCGACCTTGCCGTTGGAAGCGGGGTGGCGAGACAGCAGGTTGATTATGGCGACCGCATCGTTCAACTCCGCCTCCGAGTACTCGCGGGCGGGGAGGTGGCCGGTGGACCCCCCGGTGCCTCGGATGTCCACCTTGGCCATGAGGAACCCGCGCCGGACGAAGTAGTCGTACAGCGGGAAGTCCCGCGCGTAGAATGAGTCGTCCTTCCGGTAGGGAAGCAGTTCAAGCAGGGCCGGAAAGCGCTCGCCGCGAATTCGCGGCGTGGGAAGCCACCAGGTTATGGCCAGCCGGACGCCGTCGGCCATCACCAGCGAGTCCCGTCGGATGGAGTAACGGTACAGAGAGTCCTGGCCCGCCAGAGGGGTTGCGAGCAGGAGAAGCCCGAGCCACGGTGCGCTTCGCATTGACCTCTCGACTCTCGTAAGAGTTGTTATCACAACAACTTACAGTGGCCAACGGCGTCTTCGAGTGGCGCAGCGGCCCAACGTCCAGAAGCATGGCGAGGTGTCGGGTGAGCCGGCAATGAGCGTGCGGCATCACATTCAGCATCCCGCCTTGCACTGACAGCGAAGAAGTGCATCTTATCAGCGGTCTCCGAGCGGGCGCAGATCGCCCGCGTCACCGGCGGCGGGTCCCGCGCCGCGGCAGTCTCTGGAGGAACGCGCCCATGGCCGAGCTGCACGATATGGAAATGAGCTGGACGGATTCCGGCTGGATGGATCCCGCGCCCATGCCGTCGGAGCCGCCAGCCCCGCCCCCAATGTCGGCGCCGGCGGCTGCCCCCGCGCCTGCCATGCCCGCCGTGAAGAGGGCCCCGGCGCGGAAGAAGGCAGCCAAGAAGAAGCCAGCCAAGAAGGCCGCCAAGAAGAAGGCCGCCAAGAAGCCGGCCAGGAAGGCCGCCAAGAAGAAGGCCGCCAAGAAGGGTGGCAAAAAGAAGGGCAAGAAGAAGCGGTAGACCGAGCGGGATCGGCCTGCCCTGTCGAGCGCCTCGGACAACCCGGGGCGCTCGTCGCATTCCGGGTATTAGTTAGATGTTCCGGCAGACCCGACTCACCTCGGCGAGAACCTCGTTCATCCAATCCTGCAGGGTATGCCGCTCCACTCGACGCCGCAGGAGTTTCATGCGGCGCTCCCGTTCCTCCGGCGGGAGCGCCAGGGCGCGATGCAGGGTCTCGGCGACGGCGCCCACATCGTACGGGTTCACCAGGAGCGCCTCGCGCATCTCGCGGGCCGCCCCGGCAAAGCGGCTGAGCACGAGAACACCCAGGCGCCCGGCCTGACAGGCCACGAATTCCTTTGCGACCAGGTTCATGCCGTCTACGAGCGGGGAGACCAGGCAGATGTCCGCCGCGCGGTAGTATGCCGCCAGCGTCTGCTGATCCAGGCTCTCGTGCACCAGGCGGATCGGCACCCACCCGCCCGACCCAAAGCGGGCATTCAGGGTCTCCGCGGACTCAATGACCCCCCGATCGTGATCGGCGAATTCCATTACATCCGTGCGGGTCGGCACCCCGATCTGCAGCAGGGTGACTTTGCCCACCAGTTCGGGGTGTTCCTCCAGGAGCCGGGTGAACGAGAGGAATCTCCGAGGGATTCCCTTCGTGTAGTCGATCCGGTCGACACCAAGCAGAAGTTGCCCGCCCAGAGGGAGTGCAGCATGACGGATTTGGCGTGACAGGGCCTCGGCCGCGGGCGACCCCGCCCGGGCGGCGAAAGCCGCGGCGTCGACGGAAATGGGAAACGCCTTCACGCGGGTGCGCTGTCCCTTGAAGCGGACCAGGCCTCGATCCCCGTCGACCACCGCCCCGCGGACCAAGCGCCGAACCCCCGCCAGAAAGTTCCGGACGTCGCCCTGGGTCTGGAAGCCGAGCAGGTGATTACCGAGCAGACCCAGGAGCAGCGCCCTCGCGTTGGGCAGCACTCGGAGGATGTCCGGGGGCGGCCAGGGCACGTGCCAGAATTGGTGCACGAAGAGGTGGCGGACCCGCCGCAGGGTACCGGGCACCAGGGCGAGGTGATAGTCGTGGACCCAGCAGGTCGTCGGCAAGCCACGGGCCTCGGCGATGGCGGCCGCGGCAAACCGCTCATTCACGCGACGGTAGGTCTGCCAGTGCTCGGCGTCGTAGACAAACTGGCCCAGCTGTGAGTGGCAGAGGGGCCACAGGGCGCGGTTCGCCGTTTCGAGGTAGTAGCCACTGACTTCGGCGGG
This sequence comes from Gemmatimonadales bacterium, assembly GCA_035501775.1. Lineage (GTDB taxonomy): Bacteria > Gemmatimonadota > Gemmatimonadetes > Gemmatimonadales > GWC2-71-9 > JADJOM01. Next base: position 13,496 of record DATJVM010000018.1, read on the forward strand.
CGAGAGGCGCATGCGCCGAAGCCGATAGAACGGCGTGTCCGGTGGTACCATGATGGCGTCGCCCTGATCGGTGACATCGAAGTCCCCCGATCCGCTTCCCCACGCGATCCACGTTCCGCCGGCGGCGGCCATGAGCGGCCCGAGAGCCGACGTGAGTCCGCCGACAGGCGCTGCAGGTTTCGAGGTGCCCCCCGTCGTCCGCTCGTGTACGAAAGGCTCACGATTGCTGAGGACGATGAGCGGACGGGGGGGCACGCGCCGGAGCCAGGGGAGGGGGCCCATGACGGAAGGGTAGCCCGTGGCGAGCCGGGTGCGAAAGGCCGGAACTCACCTTGCGCCGCTCGGAGGTGGGGGCCACGTTACAGACCTCCCATGCCTTGGTCCATCGCGCCCTCGATCGAGCTCCTCACGACGAAGCTCATCCTCATCAGGAGGGCCGGGTCCCCGGAAGCGGCCCCCCTACCATGGTAATGGACGGCAGCCCGATGGCTGGAAGATCCTCCACCCTGCCGGTCACTGAGCTGCGGCGCCTCGTTCGAGGCGCGGCGCTCCTGGCCCTGCTCGCGAGCGGCGCGTGCACCCCGAGGCAGAAGGATCGCATCGCCCTGGTCGGCGGCAACGTGATAAGCGGATCCGGAGGGGCCGTGCTCCGGGACGCGGTGATCATGGTCCACAAGGGCAAGATCGAAACCGTGACCCCCCGCGAGGGGTTCGACATCCCGCGGGACGCCCTTAGCGTGGACGTGTCAGGCTCCTGGATCATTCCCGGGCTGATTGACGGGCATGCGCACACCGAGCGCTGGGCCCTGCTCCACTATGTGGCGGCCGGCGTCACGACGGTGCGGGACATGCACGGTCAGCAGGATTCCATCCTCGCGCTGCGCGAGGAGGTAAGCCTGGGCGGACTCGTTGCGCCACGGATCTACAGCGCTGGCGCCATGATTGACGGGGCGCCCGCCACGTATCCGACGGCTACCGAGGTGCACAACGCCGACCAGGCTCGCCGCGCGGTGGACGCGCGCGCGGTGGCCGGGGTGGACTACATCAAGGTCTATACGCACATCACGCCGGACCTGCTCCGGCCCATCATGGACGAGGCGGGCACCTTCAATCTCAAGGTCGCCGCTCACCTGGGCCTCACCGATGCACTGACGGCGGCCCATCTCGGCGTAACCAGCATCGAGCATCTCTCGGGCGTGCCCGAGGCGGTCTCCCGGACCCCCGAGAAGTTCTACACGGAGCACCGGGCCTCGTTCTTCAAAGGATGGACCTACTTCGAAAAGAGCTGGGCCGGCCTCGACAGCGTTTCTCTCGACCGGGTGGCCACTGCCCTGGTGGCGGCCCACGTGACGATCGTTCCGACGCTGGTCCTCCACGAGACCTATAGCCGCCTGGACGACCCAGCGGTGCTCAATCAGCCGGACCTGAAGACGGTGCCGGACTCGATCCTCAAGAAGTGGAATCTCCCCGACATGATTGCCCGGGCCGGCTGGAGCTCCGCGGACTATGCCGCCTTTCGGGCATCTCGCCCCAACCAGGATCTCTTTGTCCGCGAGTTTCGGGCGGCGGGTGGGCGGATCGTCGCCGGAACCGATGCCAGCAATCAGCTGCTGGTGCCGGGCCTGAGCCTCCACAGCGAGCTCGAGCTGCTGGTCGCCGCCGGGCTTACGCCGCAGGATGCGCTGGCTACCGCCACCCGGAACGCCGCCGAGCTTCTGGGGGCGGATTCACTCGGAGAGATCGCCCCGGGCAAGGTGGCCGACCTGGTGGTGCTCGGCGGGAATCCGCTTGCCAACATCCGTAACACGAGGTTGATCCAGCGGGTGATGGTCCGAGGCCAGCTCTACCGCGCGGACTCCCTCCGCGCGGGCTTCTGAGGTCACGTCCGCGGCCCCCCGCCCAGCCCCGCGCTAGTCTCTGACCCGATGGCCTTCTCCCGCATCCTGCTCGCCGCACTGGTCGTGTTCGCGTTCCTCGTGCTGTGGCGCGAGGTGGAGCGGCGACTGCGCCGGTTACCGGTTCTGCGTGGCCGGGAGCAGCTACGCTCGCTTGCTCTGCTGGCCCTCGAGGCCTTGCTTCTCGCGCTGTTCGCCGCACTCTGGTTCGGCAGCCTGGGAGCTGGCGGCGCGCCCCTCCTGTTCCTGGTCGTCGGCGCATTGATGGAGGTCGCCGGGGTCCGGCAGGGCACCACCGCGACACCGCCCTGGTGGTCCCTCGTGGCGGGCCTTGCCCGCATCGTGATCGCGGGCGTGCTACTCGCCCGCATGCTGGGATAGGGGACCGCCGCAGGCCGCCCGCCTTCTTCTCCCTATGGAGGGCCTTCCATGACCGATCAGTCGCGTGATCAGCGGCCCCGCATCCGTCTCACGACGCTCTCTCATGGAGCGGGTTGAGCTTGCAAGCTCGGTCTGAGCGAGCTGGCGCAGGTCCTGCGCCATGTGGCCCCGGCACGAGACGCCAATGTGCTCGTCGATGCGACGACCCGAGACGATGCGGCGGTCTACCGCCTCGATGCGTCCCGGGCCCTTGTGGCGACCGTGGACTTCTTCACTCCGGTCGTGGACGACGCGCGCGCTTGGGGGCGCATCGCGGCGGCGAACGCGCTCAGTGATCTCTACGCCATGGGCGCCACACCGCTGTTCGCGCTCAGCCTGGTGGGTTGGCCAAGGGACAGCCTTCCGTGGGAGATACTTGGCGAGGTCCTCGACGGGCTCTCTGAAACAACGGGTCGGGCCCGGTGCCCCATCCTTGGCGGGCACTCCATCGACGCCTTGGAGCCGCACGTGGGGCTCGCGGCCATCGGTGAGGCTCACCCCGACCGCCTTCTCACCAACCGCGGCGCCCGACCAGGTGATCGGATCGTGCTCACCAAGCCTCTGGGAACAGGGATCCTGAGTACGGCCTTGAAGCGTGGTACGGTGTCCGAGGCGGACCTCACCGAGGCGGTCGATTCGATGACGGCGCTCAACGCGGGAGCGATGCGGGCCGCGCTCGAACACCATGTCCACACCGCAACCGATGTAACCGGCTTTGGGCTGCTCGGTCACCTTGGCAATCTGCTGCACGGTGACGTTGGCGCGACGATCAACCCATCGCGCGTGCCGTGTCTCCCACGGGTCCGTGAGCTCGCCGCGGCGGGAGTCGTGCCGGGCGGGACGGAGCGGAATCTGGCGGCCGCAGAGGCCGTGCAGTGGGGCTCGGGCATCGACCGGGTGGATCGCCTGATCCTCACCGATGCCCAGACGTCGGGAGGGTTGCTGCTCGCGGTGCCCGCCCGCGAGATCGACGCGCTGCTCGACGCCCTTCGGAGAGAGGGTACGCCGACCCAGGCACTCATTGGAGAGTTCACCGATGAGCCTGGGGTGATTCGGGTGGAGCGCGGCGGCAGCTGACATGCGGTGGACTCCGGAGCGGTTCGATCAGCTGGAGCGCGCCATCCGCGACGGGCGCAGGGTCGCCCTTCACAGACGGGGGGCGGAATACGTGGTAATCGCCGTCCGCCTGACGATGCACGGTACCCGGGAGGCGTTGATCGGCCGACTTCCCATGACCGGTGAGGAAGTGTCCTTCATCCTGGACGAACTGGAGGACTTTCAGGTCCTCGGGTGAAGTCCGAGGCTTGACACCCCCGGGACCGGACCGCACCCTCAAGGCATGTTCACCTCCATCCTGGTCGGTCTCGACGGCTCCCAGGAGGCCCAGGTCGCGCTGGCCCAAGCCATCATCATTGGCCGGCGTTTTCACTCTCGCATTCTGATCGCCCACGTCTCCCCACCCCGCGGCCGCACGGGGGAGATGGCGCTCGGTGCACCCTGGATGGAGTGGACGCCCGCGACCGCGCCGGACAACAGAGAGGAACTGGAGGAAGCGGCGGCGACGATGGTCGCCGACGCGGCTGGGGCCGTCCGGCGAGCCGGCCTCGAGGCGCAGACGATCATGCGGACGGGTGTCGCGTTCGAGGTCCTCCGCGAGCTGGCGGAAGAGGTCGGTGCCGTAGTGGTGGGCCGGATCGGAACCAGAGGGAGCATGGCTCCGCCTCAACCCGACACGCTGGGCCCGGACACGCGCGAGCTCATCCGGCGCTCGCCGCGGCCAGTCCTGGTATCGGGCCCGCGCCCGACGGAAATGGACCGGATCCTGGTGGCCTATGCCGGCGGCCCGGTGAGCGAGGCCACGCTCACTTTCGCGTCCCGTTTCGCCGGGATTACAGGCGCGCATCTCGACGTCCTGCATGTGGCCACCGATGCCGAGGCGGGGCGTCAGCTGCTGGCCCGAGCATCGAGCGCACTCTCACTCGCGGCGCTCGATTTCGAGACCCACTTCCTGGAAGGCGAGTTGGAGAGCGCTATTCCCGACGCCGTCCGCCGTTTAGGCTCGAACGCCTTCTTTGCCGGCGCCCACCGCGAGGAGGCCAGTTGGATGGTCCCTTCGCACATGCAGGTTATCTTGCGGCACACCGACATTCCGGTCCTGATCCACATGCAACCCGCTTCCGCCGGTGCCCGCCTCTCCGCTGCCCATCGCCGTTCTCCATATTGACGAAAGTTGTCTGGGCAACGGTCGCGATCAGCCCACGCCGGGAGGCGCCGGAGGTCTGATCGAGGTCCAGGCTGGTGGCCGGGTCGAACGTCGCGACTTCTTCATCCACGCTTCGGACACTACGAACAACCGCATGGCCCTCTCCGGCGCAATCGCCGGATTGCAGCTGCTGGCGGGCAAAGGCCGCCGGCTCCGCGCTCTCGTGGTCTCGGACTCCGAGTACCTCGTCAAGGGCATGCGCGAGTGGGTGCCGGGGTGGATCGCCCGCGGATGGAAGCGCAAGGGGGGAGCCATCGAGAACCTCGAGCTGTGGCGGGTGCTGGTTGATTCGGCCAAGCTGCACGAGGTGCAATGGACGTGGGTCCGGGGTCATCATGGGCATCCCAAGAACGAATATGCGAACGACCTGGCCATGAAGGCGGCACGGGAACAGACCACTTCTCACGGCGCGGTACCCTCCGGCTTTGCCGAGTGGCTTGAGGAAGCGCGGCGGAAGGGCAACTTCGCCGAATACGACGGGGACGAGGAGTTCATCAGGCTTGCCCAGCGTCTCGCGGCGGGTCAGCCGGTGCCGGCGGTCGATGCCTGAGCGGTTGCTTGACAGCGTGAAGGGCCGACCCTACTCTGCCAGTTCCATGACCGATCTCGAACGACTCTTTCGTCGACTGGTGGACAATCTGATCGCCATCGACCCGGCGCGCCTGCACAGGCCGCTGGCCCTGGGAGAGCTCGTGACATCGGTCATTCCCTATCGCACGAACCGACGCTCGCTCTCCATCGATTCGGCGGAAGACTACGACATGCTCATCCTCCGGCTGTGTGCCGGAGAAGGAGGCTTCGTTCGGGTCGTGTCGGAGGACATCGCCCAGGTCTTTCGCGATCAGCTCACCAGTCCCAACCCGGACCTGGATGTGCTCCGGGAGCATGCCAAGGCCGACCTGGTGCTCGGGACCGAGCCGCTGGCCCACGCGCTCGGACCGGGACCTGAGGAAGCCTACGCGCCACCCGACGAAGAGGACTTGGAGCCTCCACCGCCCAGCCCCTCCATCGAACCCGTCGCGGAGGTTCCCCTCGAGTCGGTACGGAGAGTCCCCTTCAGCGCCGAGCCAGTAGCTCCACCCGCCCCGCCGCCTCCCCGCATGACCGCCGACCCCGAGCCCAAACCGAGCCCTCGCCTGCTACGGGATTCAGGCCAGCGTTGCAGCTTCTGCGGCGGCCGCCTACCCTCCGGAAGGGCCGTCAACTTCTGCCCCCACTGCGGACAGAACCAGAGCTTCACCCGCTGCCCTGAATGCCAGAGCGAGCTGGAACTCGGCTGGCGCCATTGCATTACCTGCGGACACGCCATCAACGACAGCTGAGCGGGCCACTCGCGCGTCAACTCGCTGAAGCACAAGGCCTTACCGACTCGCTCGACTCCCTCCTCGCCCCCGACCATATTTCGGGCCCAGACCCGCTTTCCTTATATAGGGGACCGCGATGGGCACACAGGGACATAGCAGCGACGTCCTGATCCTGGCGGGAGTCCGGACGGGGTTCGGGTCCTTTGGCGGGGCACTCAAGGATCAGAGCGCGACCGACCTTGGCGTCATCGCCGCACGCGGCGCGCTGGAGCGCGCGCGGGTCCGCCCCGAGTCGATCGACCACGTAGTGTTCGGCAACGCCCTGCAGACCAGCGCGGACGCGATCTACCTGGCCCGGCATATCGCGCTGAGGAGCGGGTGCACGGTTGAAACTCCCGCTGTAACGGTGAATCGCCTCTGTGGGTCAGGCTTCGAGGCGATCGTTCAGGGAGCGCAGCAGATCCTCCTGGCGGAGTCGGGCACCGTGCTGGTAGGCGGGACGGAATCGATGAGCCAGGCGCCACACGTGGTGCGGGGAGCGCGGTGGGGGCTCCGGCTCGGGACCTCACCTCCGCTGGAGGACACCTTGTGGGAGGCGCTGCGCGACACGCAGTGCGGCCTCTCCATGGCGGAGACAGCCGAGGCGCTTGCATCGCGGTATCGGCTGTCTCGCGAGGACGTAGATGAGGTAGCGGCAACGAGCCAGCAACGCGCCCGTGATGCCTGGGCGGCGGGCGTGTTCGCGGATGAGGTCGTGCCCGTGCCGATCCCGAACCGGAAGACGAAGCAGATGGAGGCGTGGGCCAGGGACGAGCATCTGCGGCCCGAGACCACGCCGGCAATCCTCGCCCAACTCCCTCCATACTTCAAGAAGGACGGAGTGGTCACGGCGGGGAATGCATCGGGAATCTGCGACGGCGCCGCGGCTCTGGTGCTGGCGACCACGGAAGCGGCGAAGGCCGCCGGCGCGGAGCCCCTTGCTCGGCTCGTGGCCTGGGCCGTTACGGGAGTCGAGCCCGGGGTGATGGGAATCGGCCCCGCGCCGGCGGCCCGCAAGGCGCTGCGACAAGCCGGCCTGGCGCTAGACGCGATGGATCTGGTCGAGGTCAACGAAGCCTTTGCGGCGCAGTACCTGGCCGTCGAACGGGAACTCGGGTTGGACCGCGAGCGCACCAACGTCAATGGAGGCGCCATCGCCATCGGCCACCCGCTGGGGGCGAGTGGAGCCCGGCTCACCCTTCACCTGGTTCACGCGCTCCGGAGGACGCGGCAGCGCTACGGCTTGGCAAGCGCATGCATCGGGGGCGGGCAGGGACAGGCCGTCATCGTGGAGAGGCTGTGACGAGCAATGGCTGAGGGGCTTCCCGTCCGGATTGATCGCGCCGCCGTCGAGCGCGTGATCCAGCGAGCCGCCGAACTGCAGACGGGCGAGCGCGAAATTGGAGACAGCCTCACCCAGGACGAGGTCGTCGCCCTGGGGAAGGAGGTAGGGATCCCCGAGCGCTACCTGCGCCAGGCCCTGATCGAGGAGCGGGGGAAGGGTCATCTTCTCGCTCCAGCAGGGTTGCTCGATCGGATCTTCGGGCCCGGAACGGCCGGGGCCGAGCGTGTGGTGCACGGTGAAGGGCCAGCGATCGCGGCCACGCTGCTCGATTGGATGGACCGGTCTGAACTGCTCACCGTTCAGCGGCAGCAGCCCGCCCGCATCGTGTGGGAGCCGGCCCGCGGCGTGGGCGCGGTTCTCAGAAAATCGTCGGCGGCCCTGGCCGGAAACCGCAGCATCATGCTCTCCAACGCCCAGAGTGTCACCGCGACGATCACCGACCTCGAGCCAGGGTACTGTCACGTGGCCCTCACGGCGGACCTCACCCATCGGCGCAACGGCCAGGTAGCGGGAAGCGGCGCACTGGCGGCTTCGGGGTTCATCGCCGCGGCCGTCCTGGGAGTGATGACACCGTTCTGGCTCGTCGCGGCCATTCCCGTACCCGTCTTTCTCGGGCTGAGTCTGGCGGTGGGGCGCCTGTACCGGCCGATTGCGGAACGGACGCAGCTGGGTCTGGAGCGAGCGCTCGATCAGCTGGAAGGCGGCACCAGGGCCGCCCACACCTTGCCGCCTCGCGCCGGCCTCCTCAGTGCTGTGCTGGATGAGGTCCGGAGGGCCATGCGATGATCGTGGGAGTGGCCGGATCGGGGCTCATGGGAAGCGGCATCGCGCAGGCAACGGCTGTGGCGGGACACCGGACGCTCCTGCGCGATACGGCCCCCGCGCAACTCGACAAGGCGCACGCGGCCATCAGGAAGTCGCTCGCGAAGCTGGTGGAGAAAGGCAAGCTGATAGGGGAGGCCGCCGAGGCGGCGCAGGGACGGATCGAGCTCACGACCGAGTTGGGAGCGCTGTTCGACGCTGACCTGGTCATCGAGGCGATCCCCGAGGATCTGGCCCTCAAGAACACCTTCTGGGGCGAGCTGGACCGTGGCGCCCGGTCGGAAGTGATCTTCGCCAGCAACACTTCTTCGCTCAGCATCATCGACATGGCCTCGGCGACGAGCCGCCCAGACCGGTTTCTGGGCCTGCATTTCTTCAACCCGGTGCCGCTCATGCCACTCGTCGAGGTGGTGCGCAGCGTGGCCACGAGCGATGCCAGCTTCGAGTTCGGCATGCGGTTCGTGCGCGGCATCGGCAAGGAACCGGTCGCCTCGCGGGATACCTCGGGCTTCATCGTAAACCTGTTGCTCGTCCCGTACATCCTCGACGGAATCCGCGCCCTGGAGAACGGCGTCGCCTCCATTCCCGATCTCGACCTCGCGATGCGTCTGGGCGCGGGCCATCCGATGGGTCCGCTTACCCTGGCGGACTTCGTTGGGCTCGATACACTCGCCCGCTCCGGCGAGATCATGTTCCAGGAGTACCGCGAGAGCCGGTACGCCGCGCCGCCCCTCCTCAAGCGGATGGTCGCAGCGGGATACCTCGGCCGTAAGTCGGGTCGTGGCTTCTACGATTACCGGCACGATCCTCCCGTGCCCTCAACCCTGGGGCTGTGAGCTGCAGGCACCGAGGAGTCCGGGCTGGCCCGCTGTCGTTCTGATTCTGGCTTCGGCGGCGTTGTTCTTTGCTGGGACCGGTCTGAGTGGCGTCGGCGCCCTGGTCTGGCTGGCTCCCGTTCCGGTACTGGTCCTCGCTCCCCGCCTCTCAGCCGTCGGCGCCGCGTGCGCGGCCTTTGCGGCGTACCTGCTGGGTGGGCTCAATCTCGCCTCATACCTGTACAGCCTGGCTCCGCTGCCGCTCGTGGCCGCGGCCCTGATCGTGCCGGCGGTGGTCCTCGCCGGAGCCGTGCTCCTGGGCCGACGCGCAGTAGGCGTGCTCCCGGCCTGGGCCGCCGCGCTCGCCTTCCCCGCGGCATGGACGACCTACGAGTTCCTGCTGGCGCGGCTCTCACCGAACGGCACATTCGGGAGCCTCGCCTACACCCAGGTCGATTTCCTTCCGGTGCTGCAGCTCGCCTCGGTGACAGGCATCTGGGGAGTCACCTTCCTCCTTTGCCTGGTGCCGGCCGGCATTGCGGCGGCGTGGACGCTCCGGGCGCGTCCCACCCAGGCAGGCGCCGCGCTGATCCTCCCCGCCCTGGCCCTGACCGTCACGCTGGTTTTCGGATCGCTCCGCCTGGCGACCCCCGAGACCGGCGGGACCGTCTCAGTGGGCCTCGCGACGACCGACGCCAGCATCGACCGCTTCAACACGACGAACTGGAGCACGGCGCAACCGGTGGTCGCCGCCTACGCGAACCGGGTACGGCTGCTCGGTCAGCGCGGCGCGCGGATAGTGGTCCTTCCGGAGAAGTTTGTCGGCGTGACGGCGCGTTACCTCGACAGCGCGGTCGCCATCCTCGGCGACGCGGCGAGAGCAGGCCACGTCAGCGTCGTGGCCGGTTTCAACCTGCTGGGAGGCCCGGAGAAGAGAAACATCGCGGCGGTCATCGATCCGGACGGCAACTTGATGTTCGAGTATGACAAGCGTCACATGCTCCCTGGGTTCGAGGCCGGATATCGGGTCGGCCCCGCGCCGGCCATTCTGGACCTGCCCGGGGGAAGGGCCGGCATCGCCATCTGCAAGGACCTGGACTTCCCCGAATGGACCCGTCTGTATGCCGAGGTTGGAAGCAACATCCTGCTCGTGCCCGCGTGGGACTTCGGCCGGGATCGTCGCCTCCATTCCAGAATGGCTATCGTGCGCGGGGTAGAAGACGGCCTCCCGATCGTCCGTTCGGCGCAGGATGGCCTCGCCACGGTGAGCGACGACCGGGGCCGGATCCTGGTCGAGGCGGCAAGTGCCAGCGCGCCCGAAGTGCTGCTCACCGCTCAGGCTGTCCCCCTCGGCGATCACAGCACGCTCTACGTCCGGCTTGGAGATTGGTTTGGTTGGACCTCCGGCATGCTCCTGATGGTCCTCCTGGGTGGCGTCCTGGTCCAAGACGTCAGGGCTCGGCCGGCGCATTCCGCAGGCAGAGCGGGAACGATACCTTAGGTAGCTGGTGTGGCTCACCGACCCTGAGGAGTGGTGATGGCGCGAAGGCTTGCAATCGGGGTGCTTCTGGCCGCGGCCGCGACCTCAGGCGTGATGTGCAAACCCACCACGGCGCGGCCCTACTTCCCGCCGGTCACCGGAGCGGCCCAGGCCGAGATCCAGCTCCCGCCGAGGAGCGCCACTTCGGCGCTGGCGGACGTGCTCAAATCGGACTCGCTCCCGGTGACGAAGGTTGAACCGCGCGACGGATACGTCGAGACCGCGTGGTTCGATGCGGTCACCAGGAAGCCCGCCGACCGGCGAATCCTCGGCCCGGATGTCGTCCGGGTGCGCGCCTGGGTGGACGGGACACGCCCCGGGTACAGCCGGCTAACAGTGGAGACGGTCTACCGGCCGCTTGCCGATCCCAGCCTCGCCCCGCGGGAGCTGGATCGTCAGGTGCCGGCTGACCACCCCGTGGGGAAGCGCATGGAGCAGATCGTGACCGAGCTCGTCAAGCTCTACGCGCCGGATTCGGTGACGACCAAGAGCACCGGGCCGTAGGGGAGTCGCAGGCAGGGCCTACCGCGTGACGTAGGATTTCACCCAACCCTCGAGCTTGGCGAGATCGAGCCCGGCATCCTTGCACGGACCGGCCGGGAGGGTCATGGTGAGCCCGAGGACGGGGACCTTCCCGGCAACGTCGTGGAGGCCGGTCACCATGTCCCGCTCGCACGCAACAGCCACGACCGCGCGGGGCCGCCGCTCGCGGATTACGCGGCGCGCAAGCTGACCCCGCGTTGCGACGAAGACGGGCACCTCGTACTTGCCGGCAACGGCTAGGACGCCATCGAGCGCCGCTTTTGACAGGCACCGGGGAATGAGGAGCAGCAGCTCTCCCTTGTTGACCTTCCGTCCGCGCGCCTCGGCGAAAGTGTCGTAGACCTTCACCGCTGCATTCTCCACCCAGTCCCGGCGGCCGAACCAGTCCGCCACCTTCGAGGTCCAGCGCATGAGACGGAGCAGCGGTCCGCGCTCCGCCAGGCGTTCCGGGAGCAGGCATCGCCCCAGCCTCTGGGACAGGGCGAGAAGCGCCCACCAGGCCCACACCACGAGGGCGCCGAGGTCCAGCGTCAACCAGAGACCGGCAGGCAGCGGCGACCAGATCAGCGCCAGCCGTGGCGCGAGGAGGTAGAGAGCCAGCGCCGTCAGGCCGAGCGCGGCGGCCAGCGCGCCGGCAGACCAGACAAAGAACAGGGCCGGCCGGCTGTCGAAGTTCCCGGCATTGGGCAATGGCTTGCCGTCCCACTCGTCCCATTCGTGGCCGAGCCGGCGGTCAACGTCGATGTGAATGAGTTCAGCCCTGGAGATATCCGACATTGACGCTAAGCCTTTCCCCTGCGCCATTCCTTGTCAAGGGAAGGCGGCCTACGTTTCGGGGGTGCCGAATCTCGCGGAGTCTCATCCTCTGATCCAGACCGACTCGAGGATCCGGGCCGCGTATTCCGAGGGGGCCGGGATCTACCGGATCGTTCCGGCCGGAGTGGCGCTTCCGGGCAGCGTCCGGGAGCTGCAGGAACTCGTGGCCTGGGCCCGGGAGTCGGAAACGCCGCTGATCGCCCGCGGCGCGGGGAGCGGCATCCCCGGCAATGCGGTGGGAGACGGCATCATCGTCGACCTGCGCGAGCGAATGCCGCGGGTTCTGGAAGTCGATCCGGTGAGTGCGACCGCGGTCACCAGCGCCAACATCACCCACGGGGAGTTGAATCATTCGGCGCTGCCGCACGGTCTCCGGCTACCGCCCGATCCATCGAGCAGCGCATGGGCCACACTCGGCGGGATGACGGCCACCAACGCCGCCGGGGCCCGCTCCATCCGGTATGGCCCGGTGCGACCCTGGGTCATGGGGATGGAAGTCGTCACCGGCGATGCGGAGGTCGGGTGGTTGAGCCGGGGGGAGGCACAGGGGCCGCTCATCCGGCAGGGGGCCGTGAGTCCGGGGGTCCCCACCGCCATCACCCGGTTCCATGCCAAGGTGGCCCCCGCCATCCGCGCCCACAGCCAGCTGATCCGGACCCGTTACCCTGAGGTGCGGAAGAACACGGCTGGCTACGCGCTGGACCAGTGGCTCGCGTCCGGTGATGACCTGGATCTGCTGATCGGCGCCGAGGGAACGCTGGGACTCGTGACCACGATCCGCTGGCGCCTTCACCCCATCGCGAAGAGCCGAGCCGGTCTCCGGGTGGCTCTTCGGTCGCTGGACGATCTGGAACAAGCGGTCCGGGCCATCGTGGCGCTGGATCCATCGGCGGTAGAGCTTCTGGATCGGACCTTCCTCGACCTGGTAGGCCAGCGGGACCTGGGCCCCAACCAGCCCGTGGTGCCAGACGATACCGATGCGATGCTCTTGGTCGAGTTCGAGCGCGACGCCGCTCAGCAATGCCGCGGAGCGGTGGGAGACGCGGTGCGTGCGGTGAGAGAACTCGCCAGCGACGTCGCCACGGCCCTGACTCGCGAGGAGGAGCAGCGGCTCTGGGCCCTGCGCCATGCCGCAAGCCCGATTCTGGCCGGCCTCCCCGCCAACCGGCGCTCCCTCCAGGTAATCGAGGACGGATGCGTCCCCCTGCCGCGGCTGGGTGAATACGTCCGGGCTATTCGCGCGGCTGCCCGCGCGGAAGACGTGACCGTGGTCATCTTCGGTCATGCGGGAGACGGCAATGTCCACGTCAACGCCCTGGTGGATGTACGGGAGCCTGGGTGGCTGGCGCGGGTGCGGCGCCTCTATGACGCGGTGAACGGAGCCGCTCTGCGCCTGGGCGGAACGGTGAGCGGAGAGCATGGCGATGGCAGGCTTCGACCGCCGCTGCTCGAGGCCTTGTACGGAGCGGAGATCGTGGATCTCTTCCGGCGCCTCAAGACGGCCTTTGATCCCGATGGTATCTTCAACCCCGGAGTGAAGCTTCCTGTGGGAAGCTCCGAGCTCGCCCAGCTCAAGGTGGGGCCGGACGCGGCCTCGATCCCCGAGGATATTGCCGCGGCCTTGCGGGAGATCGAACAGACCGGCGGCTATGCCCGAAGCCGCCTGGACATCGCAGGATCGGGCTGACGCCGCTACGGCCATGCAACTCCGACGCCAACGCCTTTCCCAAAACCCCATGGACATTCTGAGAGCTCCGCGTATTACGCTGATCGCCCGCCCGGAATTCATCGAGCCGGCGCATCTCCCCGTCCAGTGGAAGGGGGAAGCCTCGGGAGGGGAGCGGCTGGCCGAGTTCGCGGGGCGAATCTGCTACATGAGCCAGGGAAACCCGGCCGGGCGGACCACGCCGGAGTATCTGGAGAACATTCTTCGCCAAGGCCACGGCTCGGTGTTCGAGCACGCGGTCTACGTCGTACTGATCGAAGGGATCAGCCGTTCCTGCAGCCACGAACTGGTTCGGCACCGGGCCGGGTTCGGTTACTCTCAACTGTCCCAGCGCTACGTCGACGAGTCCCACGCCGCCTTCGTGATGCCTCCCGCCATCGTGGGAGATGAGGCCCTGGAACGCGAGTGGACCGCTCAGGTGGAGGCCGCGCAACAGGCCTATGTCCGGGCCGTGGAGCAGCTGATGGAGAAGTATTCCTGGGTAACCGACCGAGTCCATCGGCGGAAGCTGGCGCGGGAGGCGGCGCGCAGCATTCTGCCGAACGCGACCGAGGTGAAGATCGTGGTGAGCGCCAACATTCGCGCCTGGCGGACCATGCTCGAGCTGCGACTCGGCGAGGGAGCGGAACTCGAGATCCGGCGCATGGCACTGGGCTGCCTCCGGATCCTGAAGAAGGAGGCGCCCGCATTCTTCTCGGACTTCGAGGTCTATCAGGCCGGGGACGGCACCGAGGCCGGTCGCGTCGCGTTCCACAAGGTATGAGGGGCACGCGCGCCGTTCGGACGGCGGGTTCGCGCGCAGAATCGGAAAGAAAGCGCCAAAAAACTATTGTGCGTTTTCAACTACTTTCTTACTTTTCATTCGGTATCTGCTAGACATCGCGTCGGCGCGCTCCAGGAGGCGCAGCCAGTCGAGACCCAGTCGCGATGACCAGACGCAGAGAGGGCCCGTTTGGCAGTTCGCATAGGACTTGCCTTCAACCTGAGACCCGAAGCACCGGCCAAGCGTGCCGGGGCTGCTCTCGTCACCCCGCCCTCCCACGGTTCCACCCGAGATCTGCGGTACGACCTTCCTCAGCCTGATCTCTACGCCGAATGGGATGAACCAGAGACGATCGACGCCGTCGAGCGCGCGCTGCGTCCGCTTGGGGAAGTCATCCGCCTCGAGGCGATCGAGAGCTTCCCGACGCGCCTCGCGAAGGTCCGGCCGGATTTCGTGTTCAACATCGCCGAGGGACTGTATGGCGCGAATCGCGAGGGTCACGTCCCCGCAATCTGCGAATTCCTCGGCATTCCCTACTCCGCGTCCGACCCGCTGACCCTCTCCCTGGCCCTGCACAAAGGGCGGGCAAAGGAAATCCTCCAGCTGCGCGGCGTCCCCACCGCCCCGTTCCTCCTGGCCCGGACACTCGGCGACGCCCGAAACTGCAATCTGCCCTTTCCGTTGTTCGTGAAGCCGGCGTTCGAGGGCTCTGGCAAGGGCGTCAGCATCAAGAGCCTCTGCACCAATCGCAAGGAGCTTCTGAAGCAGGTGGATTACCTGCTGTCGACCTACAAAGAGCCGGCCCTGGTCGAATCGTACCTGCCGGGCACCGAATTCACTGTTGCCATTCTGGGGAACGGGAAGGACACCCGGTGCCTCCCCATCGTCGGGATGCGGTTCGACGAGCTGCCGACCGGCGCTCCGCCGATCTACGGTTACGAGGCCAAGTGGATCTGGGACCGACCTGAGGATCCTTTGGACATCTTCGAGTGCCCGGCGCGGATTCCAGCCCGACTCGCCACCCAGATCCGCGGAGTGGCGCTCGGGGCCTATCAGGCCCTCGAGTGCCGGGACTGGAGTCGGATCGACATCCGTTGCGACGCGGAGGGCACACCGAACGTGGTGGAGCTGAACCCGCTCCCTGGGATTCTGCCTGACCCCCGGGACAATTCCTGCTTCCCCAAGGCGGCCCGCGCGGCGGGGATGAGCTACGACGAGCTGATCCGGACCGTCGCCGATATCGCCTGGCGCCGGATCAGCGGGCGCTCCCTCCTCGCGGAGGCCGCCGCGTGAAAGTTGCCGTCTTATACGATGGTGGCTGGGATACCTGGGACGCCAAGGATGTAGCCTCCGTCTGGGAAAGCGTGAAGGAAGTGCAGGCGGCCCTGCGGAGCAGGGGCCACGAGACGACGACTATCCCGGTCCGCGCCCCCAACGATTTCAGCTGGCTTCCCCGAGTGCGCCGCGCCGAGGCGGTGTTCAATCTGTGCGAGGGAATCGGCGGACACTCGCGCTTTGAGGATTTCGTGGTCGCCACGCTCGAGCTCACGGGCGTCCCGTACACCGGATGCCGGCCCTGGGCGGTGTCGGTCGCGCATCGCAAGCATGTCGCCAACACTCTGTTGTGCCGCGCCGGCACCCCCGTCCCGCGCTTTGCCCTGTCCACGGGCAACAAGGTGCCCTCCGAGCTCACCCTGCCGGTCATCGTGAAGCCGGCCGCCGAGGACGCAAGCGTCGGCATCGACTCCGGGTCAGTCTGCACCAGCAGAAAGGCCTTGAAGAAGCGGCTGGCTGAAATGGTCGAGCAGTGGGACGAGGTCCTGGTTCAGGAATATGTGGCCGGCCGGGAATTCAACGTCGGCTTCGTGGGCGAACAGGCCCTGCCGATCGCGGAACTGTGCTTCGACAACATGCCCGAGGGGAGTTGGCCGATTCTCACCTATTCGGCCAAGTGGGACGTTGGAAGCCCTGAAGACCTGGGCTCCGTTCCCGTCTGTCCAGCGGAGCTTCCCACCGAGACTCAGAAGCGGGTAGTCGCAGTCGCGCGGGAGGCCTGGCAGCAGCTCTGCGGCTCGGAGGGTTACGGTCGGGTCGACCTGCGGGTCGACGCCGGCGGCCAGCCCTACGTTCTCGAGGTCAATCCCAACCCGGACATCTCCGATTCGGCCGGCCTGTCGCGGATGGCCAAAGCCTTCGGCTGGGACTACAACGAGCTCATCTGCCGCATCGTCGATGAGGCCCTCTCCCGGTCTTCTTCGCGCCAGGCGGCCGCGGCGCTCACCGTCGACACGACGACCACCACCAGTCCATGAACCATCGCGTCGCGCCTCGTCTCCGGGACCTGACGAGCGGCGATGCGGTGCGAATCCTCCAAATCACCAGGGCCACCGGCGTCTTCCGCGAGGAAGAGCTGGCGATCGCCGAAGAGGTGTTCCGCGACTGCGTCGGGGCCCCGGGACCATCGGGCGGCGGCGTGCCGGAGAGCGAGCCCCGGGCGTACTACGCCCTCGGTGCGGAGGTCGGCGGTGAGCTGGCGGGCTGGATCTGCTGGGGCGCGACGCCCTGCACCGAAGGAACCTGGGACCTTTACTGGCTCGCTGTCGACCCTGGCTCCTATCGGACGGGCGTGGCGACGGCTCTGGTCGCCGAGATGGAGCGGCGCCTGGTCGGCAAGGCCCGGCTCGTCTCGATCGACACCTCCGGCCGACCCGACTACGAGCCGACGCGTCGCTTCTACGAAGCCCGGGGCTACATCGCCGTGGCCCGGGTGCCTGACTTCTACGCGCCCGGTGATGACCAGGTGATCTTTACGAAACAGCTCCGTTAGCGCCCCTCGCGTTTGACGCCGAACGCCCCATAGTGCACATTGGCGCGGGGCCGTCTGCCGCGGCTCCGGCTTCTTGTCCTGGTTCTCAATCCAACGTTGCCTCCTGCTCCGCCGAGCCGGGAGATGCCGCATTGTCACCTCTTTGGAGAGGTCCTGGCCATGCTCCACCTAATGTCGAGACGACTTTCCCTCTGCCTGACGCTGGGGGCCATCGTCGGGTCAGTCGGCCGCGTCAATGCACAGGCAGGGCGCATCAGCGGGCAGGTTACCGATCGATCGAGCGGCGCCGGCCTCGAGGGGGCTCGGGTCCTGGTCAGTGGGACCGCGATCATCGAAACAACGGACCGAGACGGCCACTACACGATCCGGAGTATCTCTCCGGGGACGTATCAGGTTCGGGCACTTCGGATCGGGTACAAACCGACGTTCGATTCCGTCACTGTAGGGCCGAATGAGACCGCGGCTCTCAACCTCGCGCTCGAGGTAGCTCCGGTTCAGTTGGATGAGATCGTCACGACCGCCACTGGCGAGCAACGGAAGCTCGAAGTGGGTAACGCTGTATCCACGATTGATGCCAGCTCGGTCGCTTCGGAGCAGCCGATCACGCAGATGACGGATCTCATTTCGGGCCGCGCCCCTGGTGTGGAGGTTCTCAAGAGCTCCGGAACCACGGGCGAAGGCGCGCGAATCCGCATTCGCGGGTCGAATAGTATCTCGCTTTCCAACGAGCCGATCTACTACATCGACGGGGTCCGCCTCGAGAGCTCCAGCTCATCAAGCACCCTTGACATCGGCGGCTTCGGAGCCGGCGATCCCCGCACCGCAGGGCCATCACGGCTGGACGACCTCAACCCGGACGACATCGAGTCGATCGAGATTGTGAAGGGTCCCGCGGCCGCGACGCTTTACGGAATTCAGGCCTCCAACGGGGTCGTCCGAATCACGACCAAGCGGGGACATGCCGGGCGGGCCAAGTGGAACTTCTTTGCCGAGGATGGAGCGGTCCACGACGGCAACAGCTATCCGCTCAACTATTTCGGCCTCGATAGCACAGCCGCGACAGGGGCTGACTGGAACGGCTTCTGTACCCTCCAGGCCCAGGCGGACGGTGACTGCACACAGACCGGAATTCTCAAGTATTCCCCGCTGGAGAACCCACGGACCCGCCCGCTCAAGACCGGCCTTCGGCAACAGTACGGTGCCAGCGTGTCCGGCGGGACCGATCTCGTCACCTACTTCCTCTCCGGAACCTGGGAGAACGAGAACGGCGTCTTTCGTCTGCCGCAGGCCGAGCAGGACTCAATCCAGCGCGTTAACGGGAGTGTGCCGCAGACTCAAATCCGCCCTAATGCACTCGAGCGCACCAGCCTGCGCGCGAATGTCGGGGCCAACGTGAGCCGCAACTCAGAGCTCAACGCGTCGGTCGGCTATGTGTCCAGCAACTCCCGTTTTGTGGAGAACGACAACAGCGCCCTCACCATCACCGGAAGCGCGGAAACATCTACCAATCTCCCCGACGTGATGGACGGGTGGTACTACACGCCAGCTCAGTTGTTCGCGGAGGTTGCCTCCCAGGATATCGAACGCTTCACGGGAGGCTTGACCTACACTCTCCGTCCCCAGGCGTGGCTCTCGACACATGCCACGCTGGGCTACGATATCACCAACCGCCGCGACTTCCAGTTCTTCCCTACCGGCCAAGTGGCCCCTCAGGACCAGAACAACCTCGGCGTCCTGAGCGACAATCGCTTTCAGATCTCGCAAACCAGCGTGGACATCGGGGCGACAGGGCAGGCAAAGCTCAGCTCCGCCCTTTCGTCCAAGACTTCCGTTGGAGGCCAATTTTTCCGCGACCTCACGGCCGGGACCCTGACAACAGGGCGCGGACTCGCGGTTGGGTCGTCGACGCTGACGGGCGCCGCGACCGTCGATGCCGGCAGTCAGACAATCGAGGGGCGTTCTCTGGGTCTCTACGTCGATGAAGAGGTGGGGGTCAAGGACAGGTTGTTCGTGGATGGCGCGCTTCGCTTTGACGGAAGCAGCGCCTTTGGCAGCAACTTCAAGACCACGACCTATCCGAAGGCCAGCCTGTCCTGGCTCCTGTCCAACGAGCCGTTCTTTCACATTCCGGCCATCAATACCCTTCGACTCCGGGCGGCGCTCGGCGCCTCGGGGCGGCGACCGGGCGCTACCGATGCGCTCCGCTTCTTCTCGCCGGTCAGCGCAAGGAAGGACGGGCAGGGCGTAGTCGGAGTCACCCTCGGTGGCCTAGGCAACCCGGACCTCAAGCCGGAGCGCTCCCGTGAACTGGAAGTCGGGCTGGACGCGGACTTCTTCGACAGCCGCCTGTCGGTTGAGCTCACCTACTTCGACAAGAAGACCTTCGATGCACTGGTCCTCAAGCCGGTCGTTTCCTCGGCGGGTCAGGTGCAGAGTCAGTTCGAAAATCTCGGCCGTGTGGGCAATCACGGAGCGGAGCTCGCGCTCAACATGCGGGTCGTCAACAACCCGGCGTTCACCTGGGACATGCAGCTAAGCGGATCGATCACGCACAACAAGATCGAGCAGCTTGGCGTGGCACCGTTCTATGTCCCCGGAAGCTTCTACCAGCGTCAGGTGCAGGGCTACCCCGCCGGAGGCTTCTGGGGCGGCACCGTGACCTATAACGATGCCAACCATGACCACATCATCGAAGCGAACGAGATAACGGTCGATACCACCCTCCGCTACCTCGGGCCTGCCCTTCCGACCAAAGAGGCGTCCCTGAACAGCAGCATAATGCTGTTCCGCGGGCGAGTCCGTTTGGGAACGCAGTTCGACTATCGTGGCGGCCATCGGGTCGACAATTCGATCGAGAACTACCGGTGCTACGTCGGAAACTGCCGGGGCCTGGTGGATCCCACGGCTCCTCTTCGGGAACAGGCTCTGGCCCAGGCCGCCTACACCGGGTACTCGGGTCTCATCATGTTTGATGAGCCTGGCTGGTTCATCAAACTCAGGGAGTTGTCCTTGACGTTCTACGCGCCCGATCGCTGGGCGAGACTCATGGGCGCCGGTAGCCTCAGCCTAACGCTGTCCGGGAGGAACCTCTGGACCATCACTGATTACTCCGGCGTGGACCCCGAGGTCAACGCCTTCGGACAGGACAACTTCTCCAGCAGCGACTTCGAGTCCCAGCCCCAAGTGACCTACTGGCTCGCTCGGGTCAACATCGGATTCTGACGAGGACGACGATGCCTACCTCACGACATGGCGGCTGGACGGTGATTGCACTGCTCGGTACATGCCTCCTTTCAGCCTGTGGGCTCCTGGACACGAACCAACCGGACATCGTGCAACAGGGGCAGCTTGACACTCCGGAAGGGGCGGAAGCGCTGCACATCGGAGCGCTTCGCGACTTCGTGCTCGCCAAGGACGGTGACGGGAGTCAGGTCGGGACGGAGGGGTTGCTGGTACTCACGGGCGACATGTCCGACGAGTTCCAGCACTCCGGATTCATCCCATCCACTGTGGAGTTCGACCAGCGCCTGGTAGCCGTCAACAATGGCAGCCTCGAGGAGATCTTCTTTCGGCTCCACAAGGCACGCGCCGCCGCCGAGGCGGCCGTCCAGGCTCTCAACCAATATGCGACGGACCCGACGACCAATAGCGGCATTCCCGAGACCCTCAGTCTGGCGGGATATATCTACGTTTTCTTCGCGGAAGACTTCTGTTCTGGCGTCCCCTACAGCACCGTGCAGAACGGCAAGGTAGTGCCGGGATCAACCGACTCCACGGTCGGCTCCCTCCGGATTGCCATCGCCCGCTTTGACTCGGCGCTGGCCGCTCCGGCAGTAACCGTGGATCCCCGCATTCAGTACCTGGCGCAGGTTGGCAAGGGGCGTGCCCTGCTCGACCTAGGTAAGGCGGACTCTGCCGCCACCGCCGTCGCCGGCGTGCCCACCGACTTCCAGTATTTCACCGAGCATAGCGGGAGTCCCCTTACGCTTGCTAACGCCATCTTCGTCTACGGCGTTTCCGGGCCCTCCGGCGGGTCCATCTCGGTTGCGGACAGCGAGGGTGGAGTTGGCTTGCCCTTCCGGTCGGCGAACGATCCGCGTGTTCCCTACATGGATACCGGCCACCTTGGACTGGACCAGACGACGCCTCAGTTCGACGTCCTGAAATACCCGTCCATTTCCTCCTCGGTGGTTCTAGCTGACGGCGTGGAGGCCCGCCTGATCGAGGCCGAGGCGCAGCTGCAGGCAGGTAGCTTCTCGGGAATGAATACGATTCTGAACGACCTCCGCTCGACGATCGGCCTCGGTAATCTTCCTTTGCCTGCAACGGCCACCGACGCCCAAGATCAACTGTTCAGCGAGCGAGCCTTCTGGATGTATGCCACGGGGCACCGCCTCAGCGACCTGCGGCGACTCGTCCGGCAGTATGGCCGGACGGTGGATCAGGTCTACCCAACCGGTGACTACCTTCGCGGGGGGGTCTACGGAACCAGAGTGTCGTTCCCGGTGCCGGCGTCGGAGGACCAGAACCCAAACTTCGACCGGAGCAAGTGCAACCCGGATACTCCCTGAGGAGGTCAGAAGATCGAAACGCTTGATTGATCCAGAATGTCCTCGAGGGTCAGGATCACGATGGAACCGGGCCGCACACTTAGCAGGCCCGTGGTGTAGCGGCCTGTACCACCGATGGGGACGGCAAGCAGCCGGATCGTCCCACTGGTGGAAAGGTGGCGCCAGGGGACGACGAAGACCGATGTGGCCTTCCCGGTTGCCTGCCCCAGCCGCACCCGGTACCCACCGTTTTCCAAGGCAAAGACGTCCATATCGCTGAAGTTGTGATTCACGATCTGGATTCCGACCTCACCGCCTTGCGGGTTTGCCTCCATTTGCGGCGGGGGGCGGTGATGGCAGCCCGCCGCAAGCCCAGCGGTGAGCATCAGGGTAAGCGTCGTTATCGCTGCTCGCGGCATAGCTCCTCCACCTATCGGACCGCTTTGCCCTCCTGCTTCACAACGACCCCGCCCTTCATGACGAAGTCCACCGACCGGTACCGACTCAGGTCGCTCGTTGCGTCTCCCCGGACGGCGATAAGATCCGCGTACTTGCCGGGCGCGAGCGACCCGACCTTGGCATCCCACTCGAGAAGCTTGGCCGCGTCGATGGTCGC
The DNA here is from genome assembly GCA_035501775.1 of Gemmatimonadales bacterium. Classification (GTDB taxonomy): domain Bacteria; phylum Gemmatimonadota; class Gemmatimonadetes; order Gemmatimonadales; family GWC2-71-9; genus JADJOM01. The sequence goes on from DATJVM010000018.1 coordinate 35,780, forward strand.
GGACTGCAGGGCCTGCATGGGCGTCATGCCATACCGCACCATGTAGGGGAGCTGCGCCGCGTTGAGTCCATGCGGGTACACCCCGCTGTCGGTTCCGTAGGCGATCTTCACGCCGAGGGCCACGGCCTTTAGAAACATCTCGCGCTGGGCCTCCGTGGTCTCACGGTTCTTGCGCAGGATCTCCTCCGACCAGTGATCGCGGGTCCCCACCGAGTCGATGTAGTCTCCGTTGTAGATATCGGCGACCAGCCAGGTCCCGTGCTGTTTCATCAGCCGCAGCGCCTCGTCATCGGCAAGCGAACCATGTTCGATTGACCGGACTCCGGCCCGCACGGCCCGCTTGATCCCCTCCGCACCGTGGGCGTGCGCCGCCACGAAGGTGCCGTAGTTGGCCGCCTCGTCTACCGCCGCGCGGAGCTCCTCCTCGGTGTACTCCGGCGCGCCCGGCTTGGTGCCCGGCGTGAGCACCGCGCCGGTTGCAATGACCTTGATGAAGTCCGCTCCGCCGTTCAGGATCTCCCGCACGCGCTGGCGGATCTCCGGCACCGAGTTGGCTACCCCGCGCCGCATCTCCGGTGGCGGAATGACGTCGGGGGCCAGGCCCGTCACCTCGCCCCCGCCGGTCGAAACCGTGATGTAGGCACCCGCCACCTTCATCCGGGGGCCGATAACGGTGCCATCGTTGATCGCGTCCCGAAGCGCGGCGTCCACGAAGGCGCGATACGTTCCCACGTCGCGCACGGTGGTGAAGCCCGCCAGCAGCGTCGCCCGCGCGTTCCGCACCCCGAAGAAGGCGTCCTGCGCCGCCGAAGTCGTCAGCGGGTCCGTGGCACTCGCGGTTTCGATGGGCTCGGAGATATGGGTGTGGCAGTCGATGAGCCCCGGCGCCACCGTGTAGGTCGAGAGATCGATCACGGCAGCGCCCCGCGGCAGCGGAGTCGAGGCGGGCTGGACCGCCACCACCGTGTCGCCTTGCACCAGGATCACCTGGTTGGAGATGACGGTGCCCCGTTCCACATCGATCAGGCGCCCGGCCCGGATTGCCGTGACCCCCTGGGCGACCGCCGGCGTGGCATCAACGATGGCGAGGAAGGCGAGGAACAGCCGGAACGTCATGATGGTCCTCCAGGATGTCAGTGGGCGCCGCGGCGCTCGAACTCTTCGCGCGCGGCCTGGATGCGGGTCAGTACCTCGCGCTTCTCCTCGGGGGTATTCCAACCCTGATGCGAGCCAGCCGCGCTCGTCAGCCGGTCCAGCCACCTCACGAAATAGGCAGCATCCACGGCGCTCCGCATCGGAGCGCCAGCGATGGTCACATACACCGGGCTGGTGCTTCCGTAAGGGTAGATATCGAGAACCGGCTCAATGGCCCGATCACTATACGCGCGCAGCACGAACCATCCGCTATGCTCCACCTCCACCGTGAAGCTCGTGTCGGCGGCGGTTCGGTCGCCGCGGAGAGGGATGCGGGCGGCCACCTCACCATTGCGGATGAGCTCGAGATGGTCGATAGGGACGATGGACCGCATGAAGACCCTGACGGGCAGGCGGCGTCGGCCTGCGTCGAGCGCGACCTCTCCCCCGATGCCCTGACCGGAAACCGAGAGCTGGAGGATGGGGCCGTTGGTCGCGAAGCTCTTCCCCGCTCGGAGTGCGGAGTACCACCGCGCACGGTCGAGCGGAGTGCCAGACTGCACGTAGACCCGGTTGGTCCCGACCGGGCCGCGCAGGGAGGCGAAGTTGGTCATCGCATCCGTCCCGGCACCCGCTGGGATCCTGAAACCGCAGTTGAGCAGCTGGAACCAGACCCTGGAGGAGGCCAGGTGGTCGCTGAATCCGACGACCTCGTAGTAGTCCACCTTGCCCAGGGCCACGTCGACCGGCAGCTCGTCGGTGAGCGCCACCGTCGTGTCGAAGGGATCCGGATATGTGTCGAACGGATGGACATACCCGAAGAGTCCATGCTGCCGATGCACCAGGTCGGCGATGGTAGCGTTATCCGGGTAGAGGCTCTGGGCCGCCGTCCCCGCATACCCGGCGAAGCCCGGCAGCAGAATGTGATCGGTAAGGCCCAGCGCTCCGGTGTGGCCCCACCAGCTGGTGTGGAATTCCTGGTCATGGACCAGGAGGAGACTCGAGGTGGAGATCGGATCGGAATGCCCCGTGAAATAGGCGATGTCCGGCATCCGGACTTCCTTGTTCACGATCAGGTTCTCGACCACGTTCAGATCCTCCGCCCGGGCCTGAAAGGCGAGCGTGGCCGGCGTCGCGCGGTAGTGGCCTGCATAGTTCATGTGGACGTGCAGGTCTCCGGAAGTCCATCCCGGCAGCGTGACGAGGCGGTGGAGGCGTACGGTGTGTTCCGTGAGGGCTCCCGCCGGCACCGCAAGCGACTCACGGGCTACTCCGTACTCCAGCCCATGGGATACCTCGAGGCTTGCCGTTCCCGCCGGCACGGTCAGAACGCTGCTGCCTGGGGTGTGGAAGTAGCTCAGTTCAAAGGGTCGCTCTTGACGGTCGAAGCCATCGTCCGCGTGGCGCCAGGCATCATCCGGGGCAGCACCGCGCCCATCTGGCAGCGTGACGGAGACGCGGCTTGGCAGCGGTTTCCCGGTCGTCGCGTCGATGACGTTGATTCGGAGCCTGCCCACCGGTGCTCGGTAGACCCTGCGTCCCGGCACGATCAGGGTCCGGGCGCCACCGGGTATCTCGAGCACGTACAGGGCCGTATTGCCGAATTCGTTGCTGATGTAGGCGATGTGGCGGCCATCCGGGGCCCAGCGGGGATTGGTGGCGTCGAAGGCGCCGAAGGTGAGCGGGATCGGCTCCCCGCCATCGGCGGTGGTGAGCCAGAGCTGATGCCAAGGCCGGCCGATGTAGCTGGCATACACGACCCGCTGGCCATCCAGCGACCAGTCGGGCCGCATTCTCCAGGTCGATTCCTCATCACGAATGGAGCGCATCGGCGCCCCCGGGGCGGCAGCCATTCGCCACAGCCCGCCCGAGCCCCAGATCCTGCCGTGATTGCTCACCAGGATGAGGTCCCGCCCATCGGGCGACCAGGTTGGCGAGAGATAGTGATCGTAGACGCTGTAGTAGTACCGGGGCAGTCCGGAGTCGTGATCCTCGGTGAGGCGGAAGCTCCGAACCAGCCGCACCCCTGACCTAGCCGAGTCCCCATCTGGCTGGACTTCGGCGATCCAGACGTGAAAGCGCCCCTGGTAGGCGGTGGATACGTAGGCAATCCGACCGCCATCGGGAGACCAGCGCGGATCCACGTTGACCGCGCCATCGTTCACCAGCGACCCGGAGACCAGGGTACGAAGATCCAGTACCCGGAGCTCCACCATGTCATGGTGATACGAGGAGTAGACTACCCGCGTGCCATCAGGCGACCAGTCGGGCTGATAGGAGTACCCAGGCCCTGTGGTCAGCTGCTCCGCGACCGAGTCTCCCACGCGCTGGCGCCACAGGTCCCCCTGCATTGAGTAGATGAGAGTCTTTCCATCGGGCGACCAGGTGGCGGACGATGGCCCCGAGGTGACCTGGGGAAGGTACATTTCGCGGTAGTAGTAGCTGTGCGGGAGCTTGATCTGCTGGAGCACAGGCTCCCGCTGGGCCGCGAGGCTGGCCCACCCGCCAAGAAGCAGAACCGGGATGCAGGAGGCGATCACGCGACGCCCAGTGCGCGTGACGCCCTTCATGGCCGCCCTCGATTGGACCGGACGATCACCTTCATGGGTAACGGGAGCATGATGAGAATCCTTCCTGTCGTAGTTTGCGCGTCAGCCGTCATCTTCGCCAGCGCCCCGCTTGCCGCACAAGACACCTCGCAGACATCCAGCATCTCGCAGTACCGTGAGACCGCCGCGCGCATCATCGCGGCCGCGCTGTCGGACAGCAGCGCCTACACCAGGCTCGGAACGCTGGTCGATACCTTCGGACCGCGCCTCAGCGGGTCTCCCGCGCTCGAACGCGCCATCGACTGGGTCCGATCGGAGATGACCCGGGACGGACTCGACAATCCGCGCACCCAGCCCATCAAGGTTCCCCACTGGGTTCGCGGCCAGGAATCCGTAGAGTTGGTGAGCCCGCGCCTCGCCGCGCTGCCCATGCTCGGCCTCGGCGGAAGCATCGCCACACCGCGGGGCGGGATCACTGCCCCGGTCCTGGTCGTATCGAGCTTCGCGGACCTCGCCGCCCGGGCGACGGAGGCACAGGGGAAGATCGTGCTCTTCGACGCGCCATTTACGACCTACCGCGAGACCGTAGTCTATCGCCGTGACGGGGCCGTGGCGGCAGCACGGGCCGGTGCCGTCGCGGCGCTGATCCGCTCGGTCGCGCCATTCAGCATCCGCTCCCCCCATACCGGCAACATGGCCTACGACAGCACCGTGAACCGTATCCCGATCGCGGCGCTCAGCGTCGAGGACGCCATCATGCTCCATCGGATGCAGGACCGGGGAGAGAAGATCGTGGTGACCCTCACAATGGAGGCCCATCAGCTTCCCGATGCCGACAGCCGCAATGTCATGGCCGATCTCCGGGGCACCGAGCACCCCGAAGAGGTTGTACTCATCGGAGGGCATCTCGACTCCTGGGATGTCGGGCAGGGTGCGATGGACGACGGCGGCGGCGTGGTCGCTGCCTGGCAGGCAGTGACCCTTCTCAAGCGGCTCGGCCTGAGGCCGCGGCGGACCATCCGTGTCATCGGCTGGACCAACGAAGAGAACGGCCTCCGGGGTGGCCGCGGGTATCGGGACGCTCTCTCCGCCGGCGAGCTCGCCCACCATGTTCTCGCCTTCGAGTCCGACAACGGCACCTTCCGGCCGCTCGGCATCGGTTTCACCGGAAGCGACTCGGCTCGCGGCGTTGTGCGGCAGATCGCCGCCCTGCTGGCACCGATCACCGCTGACTCGGTCTTCCCTGACGGCAGCGAGGCCGACATCGGCCCGCTCATGGAGAAGGGTGTCCCGGGAATGGACCTGGTCACCGTTGGGGACCGGTACTTCTGGTATCACCACAGCAATGGCGACACGCTCGACAAGCTCGACCCCGCGGAGCTGGCCCGGTGCGTGGCGGTGATGGCGGTCATGGCCTACATCGTGGCCGACCTCCCGGAACCGCTCCCGCGCTGAACCTCAGTCGTCACCGAGGCGTCGCCTTCCGGACCGCGCGCCAGTAGAGAGCGCCGCCCAGGACCAGGAACGCCAGCGCCCCGCCCACCACCTTGAGCTCGAAGATGGCCACGCTTGGCGTGTCCGATGGCGGGGTGACCGCCATGGCCATCGCGAAGAGCACCAGGAGCAGCCCTGAAACTCCGACCGCGACTCGCTTCACCCCGCGCGCGCTGGGCGTGGGTTCCCGGCCGGTGAAGATCAGGTACGCGGTGAACAGGTACAGGTACGGGATGAAGTAGACCAGGAGCATGGTGTCGAGAATGACGAGGTAGGCCCGCTCTACCGTCGTCCCCTTGCCGAGGACCGAGACGAACAGGAACACCGTCGCCAACCCCGCCTGAACCAGGATCGCCACGTAGGGCGTCCGCCACTTCGGATGGATGCGCCCGAACCCCTTCGGGAAGTATCGGTCCAGGCCGATCACGAACGCCACGCGCGCGGGGCCGGTGAGCCACGCTCCCACGCCGCCCAGATTCCCCACCACATACAACAGGGCCGTGACAGGAGCCACCCAGACGAGTTGGGCCCCCGCGGCGGCGGCTCCCGCCTCTACGGCCTGAATGAACCCGGAAACGACATTGATCTGGCCCACGGGAACCAGGACGAGCATGGCCCAGGTCCCGATGATATAGAGGGCCAGGATCACCGGGGCGGCCAGCAGGATGGCGCGAGGAAGCGTGCGAACTGGATCGCGCACCTCGCCCGCCATGACTGCCGACAGTTCGAGCCCCGCGAATGCGAACGCGATCGTCGCCCAGAGGTTGAGCGCGGAGAGGTTGGCGAAATCGGGCACGAGGGACGCGGCCGTGATGGGGTTGGCCCAGGGCCGCGTGAAAGCGGCGTGGATCGCCAGGATGACGAGCCCCAACCCCGGCAGCGCGGCCCCAATGGCACCGGCGTTCTGCAACCAGCGCCCGGTGCCCACCCCGATCACGTTGACCCAGACCGCGCCCCAGAGCATCGCCAGCGTCATGGCAAGGACGTAGTGCCAGTCGCTGCCCAGCCCGGAGCTGCCCTTCCCGATGACATAGGTGGCGATGGCCGCCGTGCTGATCAGCAGGTTGGGGTAGTACAGCACGTTGTTGACCCAGTAGCACCAGCCGCACAGGAATCCGTGCCCTTCGCCGAACGCCCGCTTGGCCCAGGGATAGATCCCCCCGGGTTCCGGATAGCGTGCCGCCAGCTCGCTCACGGCGAGCCCCTGCGGAATCAGGAACAACAGTGCGGCGAGGGCCCAGAAGAGGAGGCTCGAGGGCCCGGCGGCCGCCGAGGTGGCGATCCACCGGATGCTCAGGACGGCGACGATGTTGAAGAGCGTGAGATCGCGAAGGCCGAGCCGGCGAGCCAGCTCGGGTGCGCGCACGTCGTCGGCCACGGAAACCTGGGGTGAGCGAAAAGGGATGCGCGGCCGGCCACGTCCGGACGGCGCCGGACTATGATGCACCTTCCCCTTGCGAGAGGGAAGGGTCAGCCGAGAAAGAGGTTCTTCGGGTCGAGGACTTCGCGTAGCAGGCGAAGTTCCTCGGCGGCGGGAGGCCTGACCCGACCCACCGGCTCGCGGACGGCGAGCGGCCACCCCACGCTGGCCTTCATGTCGTCCAGCTCGACCCCGGGGTAGAGAGCGGTCAGGATCATCTCGCCGCTTCCGGGATCGGACTCCAGGATGCCCTTGTCGGTGATCACCTTGATCGGGCCCGCGCCCGGCATGCCGAGTTCCTTCCGGGTGCGGCCGCGGCACCGCTGACCCGGGCTGGTGAGAAAGTCCACTTCGGCAGGGAAGGACCGGGGATTGGCGCGGCTTATGATGAGGACCCGCCTGGCATGAACAGCGATCTCCGCCGCGCCGCCCGATCCGGGCAGCCGCACCTTGGGCTTGTCGTAGCTTCCGATGACGGTGGTATTGATGTTCCCCCACCGATCGACCTGTGCGCCGCCGAGGAAGCCGACCTCGATCTTGCCGTTCTGGAGAAAGAGCTGGAACACGTCGGCCATGGAGCACACCATGAGCGAGCCGGTCACCAGCGAGGGATCGCCGATCGACACCGGGAGCCGCTCGGGAACGGCGCCGACCGCCCCCGACTCGTAGATCAGGACCAGGTCCGGGGCCTGCAGCGCCCGCGCGAGGTTGCAGGCCAGGTTCGGCAGACCGATCCCCACGAAGACCACTTCACCGTTGCTGAGCTCGCGCGCGGCGACGGCGGCCATCATCTCCGATGGGGTGTAGTCAGAAGCCATAGTTCACCCCTTCCGAGAACTGCGGCTTGGCCGCGAGACGCGCCCGGATCTCAGGCTGCCTGGCGAGATACTCGGTACGATCCTGTACCCCGTAGACGAACTCGTCGAGGTAGGCCTCGAGCTTCGCGGCGTCGCGCGAGATATCCTCCCACGCGACATAGAAATCGTTGTCGCGGTCGTAGTACCCCTGCGCGTATGAGGGGTGGCAGCCCCACGGCTCCACCACGACGGCGTCCACGATCATGCCCGGGATCAGGGTGCGGTTGGGGTCGGCCCGGATCACTGCCTCGTCCACCAGCTCCTCGACGACGACGATGACACGGCGGGAGGCGAACGCCGCCTCCTTCTGCACACCGAGGAGGCCCCACACCTGGGCGTTGCCGGACTGATCGGCACGCTGGGCATGAATGATGGTGACATCCGGGTTGAGCGCGGGGACGGTGGCGAGGACTTCCCCCGTGTACGGACAGGTCACTGTGCGGATGCGAGGGTTCGCCACCGGGAGGTCGGTGCCCATGTAGTTCCGCATCACCCAGAAGGGCAGGCGGGCGGCGCCGGCAGACATGCGGGCCACCATGCCGAAGTGGCTGTACTCCTCGATCTCGAGCGGCGGGGTTCCTTTCTCGACCGCACGCCGGAAGGCGTGCAGCGATCCGGCACCAGGATTGCCGGCCCAGGAGAAGATCAGCTTGCGGGCGCAACCGGCCGCGATCATCTGGTCGTAGATGAGATCGGGCGTGAGGCGGGCGATGGTGAGATCCTTCTTCCGCTGCCGGATGATCTCGTGTCCCGCCGCGAAGCAGATCAGATGGGTGAATCCTTCGATCACTACCGTATCGCCATCTTCGACGTGGTAGGCGATCGCGTCCCTCATCGACAGGACTTTATTGTGCATGGAAAGCGGAAATGGGGTGTGACCCTCAAGCCCTAGGGCCGCCAGCGAGGCGCAGCAACCCGTACACCCGGACGGCCATAGACCGGGTTCTGGAGGTTGGTATCGACCGTCGCAAAGATAAGGGGAAAGACGTTCACGGAGTCGGCAGGGTCGAGGAGCTGAAAAGCAATGCGCCGTCCGTCAGGGGACCATTGGGGGTACGTTGAGTTGCCGTTCGTGGTGACGGTCATCGTGAGGAACCCGGTTCCATCTCGGTTGATGACGTTGACCGACGCCTGCGAGCCGGATTCGGCCCCACTGAAAGTCACCTTGGTACCGGCAGGATTCCATCTTGGGCTCGAGTAGTCCGGGGGAGCACACCCGCCCCCACTCGTGCAGTTTGGGCTCAGAGGACGCAGTCCCGTGCCGTTTACACTGGCCAGCCAGATCCCACCATTCGCGGCGAGCGCCAGCTCCTTCCCGTCCGGAGACCAAGCAATTTCGCAGGGCAGGAATCCGGCAGGAAGCACCAGCTTGCGCTGATGCGTCCCATCCGCATCCATCACCCACACCTCGTTGCACGACGAGACATCCTTCCGCCATGCGATCTGCCGCCCGTCTGGCGACCATCCCGGGTAGGTATCGACCCCGCTACCCGTGTTGAGTGAGATGAAGTTGCTCCCATCAGCGTTCAACACCGCAATGTTGGCCGTGGCTCCATCGTAGACGGCCAGCCGGGCACTGTTAGGGGACCACGCGGGTAGCAACCGTTGGGTCCCCCCCGGCGCCGCAAGCGGCAGCAGGGAGCTGCCATCGAACGCCATAGTGAAGAGAGTCAGCGGCGTCGATGACCCGACGGACTGCCCTCCAACGAAGCTGATTTTCTCCCCGTCCGGCGACCAAGTGGCCATGAGTGCCGTGTAATCCGCCGGTGTAAGCCGATGGGCTGCGCTGCCGTCGGCTTGCGATATCCAGAGTTCGGAAAACGAATTCGCCGTCTGCGAACCTGTATCGTGAGAGAAGATCACCTCTCGATTGATACCGATTCGCGGAGAGAGCACGGCGACGATCTGCGAGTCGCTGCCCCCTCCGCCATTGGCAACAATGGCGACGGTCCCTGCCCCCGTCCCCTGCACAACTCCCGTACTACTCACAGTTGCTATTGAGGCATCCCGGGTCGTCCAGGTCCGCGTAGGGACCGTGATCGACTGGCCGGCCAGCGTAGTGAAAGCAACCGTCAGGAGGACCGTGTCTCCGACGAATAGGCTCGGAAAGTGGGGACCGGTCGAGGCCAGCGGTATCAACGTCAGAGACGCCGTGTCGCTCACCCCTTCGACCGTCGCGACCACGCGGAGCACCCCAATCGCCATGGTGGTCAGTTTTCCGAGATCCGAGACCGACCCCAGACCAGGATCCAGGACCGACCAACTGACCGTCCGCCCCGTCAACGCGTGGCCGCCAGAGTCCTTCGGTGTAGCGGCCAGCTGGGGGGAGGCACCGACGATGAAAGTATCGCCAGGAGCGGTGATGCTCACCGTCGCTACGGGAACGGGAGGCGGCGGGTTGGTCAGACCATTGCCGCCGGTGTCGCCACCACCGCACGCGGCGAAGAGGACCACCGTTCCGGGTGTGACGACTGCACGGAGCATCGCGCTATGGGCCGGCATGAATGGAAATCCCCGATGGAGGAAGCCGGTTCAGAAGAGGCCCTAACAAGGGTGTACCCCAGCCCATTCTAGCGTGCGACGGAGCGGTGGGCCAGTGGCGTCTCGCCCAACCTCTATACCTCGCGCTCTCAGACCCCGAGGTCGGCCGTGGCGAGAAGGGAAGTCAGGCCGCGGCTGGGGGGCCGGACTCGACTGCCGCCGCCAGATGAGCAGCCGCCCCCGCCAGATGGGCCTCGAGCAGCGCGGCCGCTTGGTCCGCATCTCGCCGGACCATCGCCTCGAGCAGGCCCCGATGCTCCTGCTCGAACTGGCGGCGATGGGTGAGCATCAGCCCATGGGTGAGCCAGTAGCGATCCACTCGGCGCAGCAACCCGGCGATCAACTCGTGCAGCCGAGGCCGGTCGTCGAGGTCGTAGATCAACTGGTGGAAGTCCACGTCGAGCGAACCCCAGGACACCCCGTCATTCGCCGCCTCCGACGCCCCGAGGATGAGCGCCGCTCGGTCCAGCGCCGCATTCGACAGTCGGGGCGTGGCGCGGCGGAGCGCCGCGGTCTCCAGGATGGCCCGGATTTCATAGATCTCGCGGATCTCCTCCGGGCTCAGCGCGCTGACTGTGGCGCCTCGGTTGGGTTGATACGCGACAAGTCCCTCGGACTGGAGCTGCCGCAGCGCCTCACGGACCGGGATATGACTGACCCGGAGCTGAGCCGCGATCTCGTCCTGGGGCAGCGGCTGATTGGCGCGCAGGTGCCCGCTGGTGATCGCTTCACGCAGGACCTCAGCGACCATCTCATGGGTAGCCAGCTTGCGGCGGCGCGGCAGGCGCTCGAGCAGCTGGTCGAGTTGGAGCGGAATCGCCGTACGAGTGTCTCGGTCCGTGGGGGATTGATACCTCGCAGGCCCAGCGGCTGCGGGGGTGCGCGTCTTGCGCACGAATATATTATATATTAGCTTGATTAACGTCAAGCGGCACAAAGTATTGCTAGCCACAGGATGAGGGCAATATGACCCCCTCCCGTTCCGCCAAAGAGCCCCTCAAGGCCGGACAGCCTATCCCCTATCCGCCGGCTCGCGAGTTCGTCGAGCCGGACTGGACGCGGGTGCCCGGCTATCGCGGCGTGAGCCCTGAGGAGTGGGAGAGTGCCACCTGGCAGCGCCGCCACACCATCAAGAACCTCCGCGAGCTAAAGGAGGCGCTGGGCGCCTTCCTTCCGGACGATCTCGCCGAGAGCATCGCAAGAGACCAGGAGCAGCGCGCCACGATGTCCATGCTCCTCCCGCCCCACATGCTCAACACGATGAACCTGGAGCAACTGTGGGAAGACCCGGTCCGCCGCTACATGCTTCCCGCGCTTGCCGACCGCCTGACCGAGTGGGCCAATCATCCTCGGGCCTCGCGCGACAGCCTGCATGAACAGGAGATGTGGGTGGTCGAGGGGCTGACCCACCGCTACCCCACCAAGGTGCTGGCCGAGATGCTGTCCACCTGCCCCCAGTATTGCGGGCACTGTACCCGCATGGACCTGGTGGGGAACGATGTCCCGCAGGTGCAGAAGCTCAAGTTCCACGCGCCCCAGAAGGACCGGCACCAGCAGATCCTCGAGTACCTGCGCAAGACGCCCACGGTCCGCGACGTCGTGGTCTCGGGTGGCGATATCGCCAACCTGCACATCACGCAGCTCGAGCCCTTCGTGAGCGCACTGCTCGACATTCCCCACGTCCGGGACATCCGGCTCGCCTCGAAGGGGCTGATCGGCCTGCCGCAGCATTACCTGCAGGACGATGTCATCGCCGGCCTCGAGCGCCTGGCCACCAAGGCCTTCGAGCGAGGGGTCGATCTCGCCCTGCACACCCACGCCAACAACGCCCAGCAGGTGACACCGCTGGTGGCCAAGGCGACCCATAAGCTTCTCGAGATCGGGTTCCGGGATGTTCGCAACCAAGGTGTGCTGCTACGCGGCGTGAACGCGACCCCACGGGAGCTGCTCGATCTCTGCTTCATGCTGCTCGACCACGCCAAGATCCTGCCGTACTACTTCTATATGTGCGACATGATCCCCAACTCGGAACACTGGCGCGTGGCGCTGTGGGAAGCCCAGCAGCTGCAGCATGACATCATGGGCTACCTGCCCGGCTTCGCCACCCCGCGGATCGTCTGCGACGTGCCCTTCGTGGGCAAGCGCTGGGTCCACCAGGTGACGGAATACGATCGGGAGCGCGGCATCTCCTACTGGACCAAGAATTATCTCACCAGCCTCGAGTGGGGAGATACCGCCAGGCTGCACCAGAAGTATGAGTACTACGATCCGATCCACACCCTGCCGCCCGACGGCCAAGCCTGGTGGCGGCGGGAAGCGACCGCGACCGAGGCGCGCTCGTCGGCGACCCACGCGGTGCATGCGTGACGGGCGGTAGGGCGGTAGGGGGTAAGAAGCGACGAGCTATGATCGAAAGCCCCGCTCACCGCTCACGAATCTTCTGAGATCAGAACCGATGACGAAATCCCGCGACTATCCCCGCATCGTCACTGCCCCACCGGGCCCCAGGGGCAGGGCGATCATCGAGCGCGACCGGGCGTGGACCTCCACGTCCTACATCAAGGAGTACCCCCTGGTGATTGGGGGCGGGCAGGGGGCCATGGTCGAAGACGTGGACGGCAACCGCTACATCGATTTCATGGCCGGAATCGCCGTCTCTTCGACCGGCTACAACCACCCGAGGGTGGTCGCCGCAATCAAGGAACAGGCAGACAAGTTCCTGCATATCTGCGGCACCGATTTTTACTTCGAGGGCTTTGCAAAACTAGCGGAGCGGCTGGCGCGCCTCGCTCCGGGGCCGAGCCGCAAGCGGGTGTTCTTGTCGAACTCGGGAACCGAGGCCATCGAAGGGGCGATCAAGCTGGCGCGGTATTACACCCGGCGCCCTGCCCTGGTTTCCTTCCAGGGCTCGTTCCACGGCCGGAGCTATGGCGCCCTTTCCCTCACGTCGAGCAAGGCGGGCCAGCATAAGCATTTCGGACCGATGCTGCCCGAGGTCTACCACGTGCCCTACGCCAACCCGTATCGCTTCGGAGACTCGATCGATCACTCCCTCTCGGCGATCCACGACCTCTTTACGCGGCAGGTGGACCCGACCGACGTGGCGGCGATCTTCGTCGAGCCGATCCAGGGAGAAGGCGGCTACGTCATCCCGCCCCTCGGCTTCCTGAAGGCGCTGCGCCAGATCTGCAGCCAACACGGCATCCTGCTGGTTGCCGATGAGGTCCAGAGCGGCGTGGGCCGAACCGGAAAGATGTGGGCCTGCGAGTGGGAGGGCGTGGAGCCGGACATCCTGGTGAGTGCAAAGGGGCTGGGGAGCGGTATGCCGATCGGTGCGTTCATCGCCAAGGACGAAGTGATGACCTGGGAAGCCGGCGCCCATGGCTCCACCTACGGCGGCAGTCCAACCGCCGTCGCCGCCGCCTTGGCCACGCTCGATATCGTCGAAGGGTTGCTTCCGCGCGTCCTGCAGATGGGAGACCGGATGCTGGGCCACGCACGCCGCATCCAGGACAGGTACGCCGCCATCGGTGACGTGCGTGGCCGCGGGCTCATGCTGGGCGTCGAGTTCGTCAAAGACCGTCAGACCCGCGAGCCGGACTCCGACATCGTCGACCGCATCACCGAGCGCGCATTCCGAAAGGGGCTGCTGCTCCTCGGCTGCGGCAAGAGCACCTTCCGCCTCGCACCTCCCCTCGTGCTCGACGAATACGATGTCGATACCGGGATGGGGATCCTGGAGGAGTGCTTGAAGGAGGAGGATTGAAGTGAGAAGTGAGAACTGAGAGGTGAGAAGTGAGCGGTGAGCGGTGAGCGGTGAGCGGGCCGAAGGCTCCCGAACCCGGTAGCTTGGCAAGGCTCGCTCCACCCCTTCTCACCTCTCACTTCTCACCTCTCACCCTTCTCCTCCACCACCGTCCTGCTCTGTTCCCGCATGAACTGTTGAACGTACCACGGTCCGCAGCCGCCCTTCCCGGTCGAGCCGCTTCCCTTCCACCCGCAGAATGGCTGGGCTCCGGGCCAGGCACCGGTCGTGGCGCCGGTGCGTTTGTTGACGTAGCACACCCCCGCCTCGATCTCATCAAAGAAGCGGTCGATCTCCTGTTGGCGCGTCGAGAAGAAGCCGGCGGTGAGGCCATATTCCACCTTGTTCGCCTCGGCGATCGCCTGGTCGAGGCTTTCGATCGGCGCGACCGCCAGCAGCGGCACAAAGAGCTCCTCCCGGAAGATCGTGCTGTCGAGCGGCAGCTCCGCAATCGTGGGGGCCACGAAGTGGCCCTTGTCGAACGAATCCCCGCTGAGACGGCCGCCGCCCAGAAGCAGCTTGCCCTCGCGCCGCGCCTGCGCCACCGCCTGCTCCCACCGCTCCACGGCGCGGGCGTTGATCACCGGCCCGAACCAGACATCGCGTCGCGTCACATCCCCCATGGTGATGGCCCGGGTCTTTGCGATCAGCTTCTCCACAAATGCGGGGTAGACCGCGCGCTGCACGTAGGCCCTGCTGGTGGCGCTGCACTTCTGGTTCTGCAGCCCGAACGCGGAGCGCATCACTCCTTCGGCAGCCGCTTCGAGATCGGCGCTGTCCATAACGATCGCCGCGTTCTTGCCACCCAGCTCCATCAGGCAGGGCTTCACCCAATCCTTGGACAGACCATGGAAGATGCGCATCCCCACGGTCTTTGACCCGGTGAACACTACGCCGTCGGTGAGCGGGTGCTGCCAGAGCGGATCCCCGATCTCCCTGCCATGGCCGGTGACGAAGTTGAACACGCCGGCCGGAACCCCGGCGTCCCGATACACCTCGTACAGCTTGAGCCCCGTCCACGGCGTGTCCTCCGCCGGCTTGTAGACGACCGCGTTGCCCGTCATCAGGGCCGCCGACGACATGCCGGTCGAGAGCGCCAGGGGAAAGTTGAATGGCGCGATGCACACGAACACCCCGAATGGACGAAGCGTCTCGGTGTTTCGCTCGACCGGGGTCATCTTCGCCATCGTCTGGACAAAGCCGTGGTTGTCCTCGACCTGCTGGCAGTAGTAGTCGATCAGGTCGGCGGACTCCTCGGTATCGCCCATCGATTCGAAGCGGTTCTTCCCCACCTCGTAACTCATAATCGCCGCCAGCAGGAACTTCCGGTCCCGGATGAGCTCCGCGGCCTTCCGCAGCACCCGTACCCGCTCCTGCCAGGAGAGAGCGGCCCACCCCTTCTGCGCCGCCCGGGCCGCGCGGAGCGCGCGATCGACCTCGGCCGGCGTGGCCGCGGCAAACCGGCCGAGCACCAGACTGGTATCGATCGGCGAGGTGTCGACGATCGGCGGGTGGCCGGGGACTTCCACCCCCTGGCCGTTGATGAAGAGAGGATAGCTCTTGCCCGCCGAGGCGCGGACCTCGCCCAAGGCGGCGTCGAAGGCCTTGTGAAAGGCCTCCATGTCCACGTTCGCGGAGGTGTAGGTGATCTTCTGTCGGGCGGTCGTGGTCATAACTGGCTCCTGATTCCTCGGGTCTTCAGCTCAACCGGAGCGCGGCGATGGTCTGTTCGAGCGCGGCGCGGAACCGCACGACCAGCTCGTCAAGCTCCGCTTCTTCGATGATGTACGCCGGCGCTAGACAGGCCAAGTCTCCGTTGGTGCCGTCCGCCTGGCCCACATTGGGCCAGGTCATCAGCCCGGCGGCCAGGGCCTGCTCCGCAAATGTCTCGGCGAACTTGAGCTTCCTCGCAAACGGCGCCCTGGTTCCCTTGTTCTCCACGAACTCCACCCCGGCCAGGAGACCCCGCCCCCGGACATCTCCCACGCAGGGAAGCACGAGCAGCTCGCGGAGCTTCCGGTGGAACACCTCGCCCATGCTGCGGCATCGCCCGACCAGGTTCCGCCGCTTGATGAGACGCACGGCGGCCAGTCCGGCCGCCGCCAGCACGGGGTGGTGGCTGAAGGTCTGCGCGTGCAGCAGCGCGCCGGAGCCCCTGGCGATCGGATCCAGGATGCGCCGCGAGGTCGCGACGACCGAGAGCGGGGCGTAGCCGCCGGTGATCCCCTTCCCCAGGGTCATGATGTCGGGCACCACGTCGTACTGCTCGATGGCGCTCCAGGTCCCGGTTCGACCCGCCCCCACCAGCACTTCATCGGCGACGAAGATGACTCCATGCCGATCACAGATGTCCCGAACCCGACGGAAGTAGTCGGGACGAGGTACCGAGTGCCCGGTGGAGCTCCCGCCAACCGGTTCGGCGATGAACGCGGCGACATTGTCGGCCCCGAGCTGCTCGATGGCGGACTCGAGCCCGGAGCCGTCGCACACCGGACAGCTGGCGGCCGGTGAGCCGCCGCACTCGCAGCGATAGGGGTACGGCGCGGGAATCCGGTGCACGTCCACCAGCCATTCCCGGTAGAAAGTCTTGTAGTGGTCCCGCGCGGACGCCGATAGGGCCAGCAGCGTATTGCCGTGATACGCCGGGGTAAGGGCGATCACCTTGTGCTTCGCGGGCCGACCCACCTCCACCCAGTATTGCCGGGCCAGCTTGAGGGCGGCCTCCACCGCCTCCGAGCCACTTCCGAGAAAGTAGAACTTGTCGAGCGGGGCCGGCAGGAGCGTGGCGAGCTCATCGGCCAGATCCTCGACCGCGGCGGTGGTGAAGGCCGTCCCATTGACGTAGGCAATCCGCGCCGCCTGTTCAGCCATGGCCTGGCCGATCTCCGCCACCCCGTGCCCCAGGTTCGCCACGAAGGCGCCGCCGGATCCGTCGAGGTAACGCTTGCCATTCGCATCGACCAGCCAGCACCCTTCTCCCCGTGTGATAAGCGGGAATTCCCGATTGAGTTTTCGATAGAAGACGTGGCTGACGGGGTAGCGGTGGGCAGGCATGGTCAAACAAATCTGGCGCCCCGGGCGGCGGCGGGCCAGTCAGCCGTCAGTCATCAGCCATCAGCCGTCAGTCATCAGCCGTCAGCCGTCAGCCTCGAGTCGCGGGCCCATCAGGACGCTGTACGCTCAGCCCTGCACGCTCGAGCTACGGCTGCTCAGGGCAGGGCCGGCGCCGCCGGGTATCGGTGAGCGCCACGATCCGCCAGCCTTCTCCCACCTTCGCGAGCTGAATGGCGTCGACGCCGCAGTGATTGAAGCGTGATCCGACGTAGAAACTGTACTCGGCCCAGACGGTGGCTAGCGTCGCATCCTGCCGCACGCTCTGGTTCCGGACCCGCTCGTCCCAGATGGAGTCGTGCGGGGTGCCGACGTTTCTCACGAAGGTGTCGAGGCTGTCGAACTCCACTCCCGCCTTGCCGAGCCGAGTGACGGCGGTGGCCAGCTGGGCCCGTGGATGAAAGGCCGCGTGCACCATGGCGCTGTCACCGGCGCGCATCCCATCGAACAGCTGCTTGACCGTGGCGAGGATCGCCGATTCGTCCGGAGCGCGCTGGGCCTGCACCGTCATGGGCAGGGCACAAGCTGCCGCCACACAAAGCAGACCGATTCGAAGATCAGAGAGCATATGCACTCCAGGAAGGGGCGCGGCGGATACTAGGTGGAGGTGCCATCGCAGGCAACGGGGGCGCGATCTTGCGGCCAGCACTGGCGAGAGCCATCATCGGGGATGCCATTCTCCCTCTTTCGGGACATCTCCCGCGCGTTTGGCGCCACGCTGACTTTCGCCTCGGCGCTCACCGGCCAGGGCGATGCCCGTCGCCCCGTACAGCTCGATGATCTCTACTCCTTCAAGGCGGTGGGCAACCCGCAGGTCTCCCCGGACGGAGCCTGGGTCGCCTACACGGTCGAGGAGACCAACCGCGCGAAGGATGAGATGGTCAGCGATCTCTGGATGACCAGCTGGGACGGCGCCACCACCGTGCGGCTCACCCATACACCCGACGCCAGCGAGCATGCACCCCGTTGGAGCCCGGACAATCGGTACCTCTCCTTTCTCTCGGGCCGCGGGGACCGCGGCCAGGGAGATCAGCTCTGGTTGCTGGATCGCCGGGGTGGTGAGGCAGCTCAGGTCACCCAGATCAAGCCGGGTATCAGCGACTATGCCTGGTCTCCCGACGGGAATCGCCTCGTGTTCGTCATCGAAGACGGGGATTCGGTAGAAACGACGGACGTGGTCGACACCGCGACCCCCGACAGCGCCCAGCCCTGGGTGGGCGCCCACGGCTCGCCGGATTCGGCCGCACGGAAGACGGAGCCTCCCCTAGTCATCGACCGCTACTACTTCAAGGAGGACTACACCGGGTACCTCGGGCGGAAGCACAAGCACCTCTACCTCTTCAGCCTCTCCAATCACACCCTCGAGCAGCTGACCGACGGGCCATTCGACGATCTGGGTCCCGCGTGGTCGCCCGACGGCCAGTACCTGGTCTTCACCAGCAAGCGCGTCGGATCCGACCCCGATCGGCACAACAATTGGGACCTCTACGTCATCCAAGGCGAGCGGGGCGCCGTGCCCCGGCAGTTGACCACGTTCACCGGACCGGACGCCGAGCCGGACTGGGGGGGCGGGCCGGTCTGGAGCAGCGATGGCCGCCAGATCGCATACATCCAGGGTGGTCCTGATTCGCTCATCTATTACGCCGGAACTCGTCTCGCCGTCATTCCGTGGCAATTTCGGGGCGCTCCCTCCCTTCCGACGTCGGACCTCGACCGGAACGCCACCGACCCGACCTACAGTGCCGACGGCAAGTGGATCTACTTCCGCCTCGAGGATGACCGGACCGTCTCCCTGGCCAGGGTCTCGGCCGCGGGGGGTTCGATCGAGCGGGTCATCGGCGGTCGCCGGGTGGTGCAGGGTTACTCGGTAGGTCGGAGCGGCCGAGTGGCGGCGCTGGTCGATTCGGTCGGCCGGCCGCCCGAGGTCTATGCGGTCGAGGGGGAGGCGCTCCGAGCTCTCTCCCACCAGAACGATTCTCTGCTCTCGCTCCTCCGCCTTGCGCCGGTGGAGGAGATCTCCGTGAAGAGTCGCGACGGCACGATCATCAACGGGTTCCTGGTCCGCCCGCTCGATGCCCGTCCCAACCACGCCGCGCCGGCGATCCTCAACATCCATGGCGGTCCCGTCTCGGAGTTCGAGAGCGGCTTTTCGTTCTACTGGCAGCTCCTCGCCGCCAACGGCTACGCCGTCATAGCGATGAATCCGCGGGGAAGTTCGGGCCGGGGAGAGAAGTTCTCGCTGGCCATCTGGGCAGACTGGGGCAACAAAGATGCCCAGGATGTCATTGCCGGAGTCGACTATGCCGTGAAGATCGGGGTCGCGGACTCGACGCGTCTCGGCGTCGGAGGATGGAGTTATGGAGCGATCCTCACCAATTACGTCATTGCCCAGGATGGCCGGTTCAAAGCGGCCACCAGTGGCGCAGGGGCCTCGAACATCCTCGCCGGATACGGCACCGACATGTACGTCCGCGAGTACGAAGCCGAGCTGGGGCTACCCTGGAGGAATACGGCCACATGGCTCCGGCTTTCCTTTCCCTTCCTGCACGCCGACCGGATCCATACGCCTACGCTCTTCCTGGGTGGCGAGTTGGACTTCAACGTCCCCTTGCTCAACTCGGAGCAGATGTATCAGGCGCTCAGGAGCCTTGGCGTGCCAACCCGGCTCGTGATCTACCCCGCGAGCCACCACGGCCTGAGCAGGCCCAGCTACCAGCGCCACCGACTTCGCCAGTACCTGGAATGGTACGGCGCGTATGTCAACGCTCCACGCTAGAGAGCCATGACTCGATCCGCCGTCGAGGTGCTGGGGGCAGTGGGCCTGCCCGCTCCGTTGGCGGACCTCACCCGCCGCCGCTGGGATGTCATCATCGTGGGCGCCGGCCACAACGGCCTGACCTGCGCCTACTATCTGGCGCGAGCCGGAAAGCGGGTGCTGGTCCTGGAGGCACGCACCCGTATTGGAGGCGCGTGCACGCTCGAGGAGACCTGGCCCGGCTATCGGGTCTCGCCCTGTGCGTACGTAGTCGGTCTGCTCCACCCCCGAGTCATCGACGAGCTCGCGCTCCCCAGCAGGGGCTACCGATGGACTCCGGCGACAGGCGGGTTTTTCGTGCCGTTCGAGGATGGCTCCAGCATCCAGCTTTGGGACGACGAGGCCCGCGCGGACGAGGAGCTGCGCCGCTTCAGCCCGCGCGACGTGCAGGGCCGGCATGAGATGCATGGCCTGATGCGGAGGATCTGTGACGCCCTGCGCCCCCCCGACGACCGGGACACCTGGCTGCACCGTGCGCCCACGCGGGAGATCATCGAAGACCGCTTGCGCCACGACCGCGATGCCCTGGGCCTCCTGTACGACTGGTCGATGGCCGATCTGGTCGACAGGTTCCTGACCGATGAGCGGATGCGGATGGTCTACATGGGACAGGGCGTGGTGGGCAGCGCGGCCAGTCCCTTCGATCCGGGCACCGCCTCGATCTACTACCACCACTTCTCGGGGAGGCTGGACGGTGGAGAACCGGGCGGCTGGGGGTACGTCTCGGGCGGCATGGGGATGGTTTCGTTCCTGATCCACGATGCGGCCGCGGAAGCCGGCGCCACGGTGGCCAGCGGCGTCCCGGTGAGTCGCATTCTTCCGGGCGAGGGCGTGGAGCTCGAGGGTGGAGAGCGCATCGCGGCCGACACCGTGGTGTCGAACGCGGACCCGGTCGTGACGTCGCGGCTGCTCGGCGCGGCGGCGGATCCGGAGTGGAAGCGGCGGGTGGATCGGGTCCCGATGCGGAGCGCGACGGTCAAGGTCAATGCCGCGCTCGACGAGCTGCCCGATTTCCTCTCCCGGCCCGGCACCCGGATGCCACATCATCTTGCCACGATCAACACTCCGCTGACCCGGCAGGAATGGCGGGACGGACACGCGTCCGCCATGAACGGGCACCTCCCGGCCCGGGTGTGGACGGAGATCTACCTCCAGACCGCGTACGATCCGACGGTGGCCCCGCCGGGACGGCATGTGATGAGCGTCTTCTCCCAGTACGTGCCCTACACCTTTGCCGACGGCACCTGGGACGAGCACCGCGAGGCGGCGGGGGATCTGGTCATCTCGTCGATTGGCCGGTTCACCCGCAACCTTCCCGGCGTGATCACGGCCCGGGAGGTGCTCGGGCCACCCGACGTCGAGCGCCGGCTGGGGCTTACGGGAGGCCAGATCTTTCAGGGTGAATGCCTCCCCGCCTACATGTGGGAGCATCGGCTCGAATACCGTACTCCGATGCGCGGGGTCTATCTCTGCGGCGCCTGCACCCATCCGGGCGGCAGCGTGATCGGCATCAATGGCCGCAACGCGGCCTACGAGATTCTCGGCTGGCTCGACTAGACCCACTTCCATACCCGGGGCCGCTTGCCCACAGGACCCGCATGCCATCCTCTCATCTGACGTTGGCCCAGGGGCTCTCCCGCATGCCTGGGCCCTATGGCGATCACTATGCCGTTCTGCTCGAGCACGGCACCCTCGAGGTGGGCCTGTACGCGCCGCGGCAGACGGACCCCCAGACCCCACACAGCAGGGATGAGGTCTACGTCGTGATGCGCGGCAGTGGTTGGTTCCGGAACGGAGAGGAGCGAGTCGCCTTCGGTCCGGGTGACGTGCTCTTCGTGCCGGCGCACCGGGAGCACCGATTCGAGCAGTTCACTGAAGACCTGGCCCTCTGGGTCCTCTTCTACGGGCCGGACGGCGGCGAGGTGGGCGGCCCGCTCTAGCCTGTCGCGCCCCCGGGCCCGCCGATAGATTCGCTGCATGAGCCTCGAGCCGACGCTGACGCGCGAGCACTATCTCTCGCCCCAGGCCTTCGCGCTGGAAAAAGAGCGCATCTTCTGCCGGGAGTGGATGTGCGTGGGCCGGGAATCCGAGCTCACCGAAGAAGGCGACTACCTGGTCATTGACCTCGCGGGGGAGAGCCTCCTCCTGGTCCGCTCGGCACAGGGGCTCCATGGGCACTACAACGTGTGCCGGCACCGGGGGTCGCAGCTGATTCCCGTGGCTGCCCCCCTGCCCGGGGAGGCGCGCGCCGATGGCCGCCTGACGGGGCGATTTTCCGGGGGCATTCGCTGTCCCTACCACGCCTGGACCTACCGGCTCGACGGCCAGCTCCGCACCGCCCCCTTTCTGGACGAATCCGCAGGACTCTGCAAGGACGACCTGTCGCTCTTCGCGGTGGGAGTCGAGACATGGGGTGGCTTCCTCTTCGTCAATCTCGACCCCGAGCCGGCGCGCGCGGCCGGTCGCACACTCCAGGCACAGCTCGGCGGTATCCCCGAGCGCGTCCAGCGCTACCCGCTGGGCGAGTTGCGCCCGGCCCGGCGCATCGGTTACGAGGTGGCCGCCAACTGGAAGGTGATTCTCGAGAACTACAACGAGTGCTACCACTGCGGCCCGGTGCACCCCGAGCTTTGCCGGGTGGTTCCGGCCTTCCGGCAGCGAGGTGGAGCGGAGCTCGACTGGGAGCGAGGCGTCCCGCACCGGGAGGGGGCCTGGACCTTCACGATGTCGGGAACGACCACCCGCCGCCCGTTCAGCACCCTGAACGACGACGAGCGGGTGCGCCACAAGGGGGAACTGCTCTACCCGAACTTCATGTGCTCCCTCTCCGCCGATCACGCGGCGTGCTTCACGCTCTGGCCACGCGATGCCGGAGAAACCACCATCCTCTGCGATTTCCTGTTCCACCCGGACGAGATGGCTCGCCCCGACTTCGATCCCTCCGACGCCATCGAGCTCTGGGACATCACCAACCGGCAGGACTGGGCCATCTGCGAGTCGGTGCAGCGTGGCATGGGGAGCCGTGTCTTCAAGCAGGGCCTCTATGCACCCATGGAGAATCTTTCCCTCGACATCCGGCGGTACATTCAGGACCGCCTTCATCCGTGATCGCAGGACCTGGCCATGGCGACTGAGATTGCAACCCTCGCCGGCGGGTGCTTCTGGTGCCTGGAAGCCGCCTTCGAAACCCTCCGTGGAGTCGAGCGGGTCGAGTCGGGCTACGCCGGCGGCTCCGTGCCCAACCCGACCTACGAAGCCGTGTGCGGCGGGTCCACCGGCCACGCCGAGGTGGTGCAGGTTCATTTCGATCCCGCCCAGATCACGTTCCGGGACCTGCTCGACGTCTTCTTCACCATTCATGACCCGACCACTCTCAATCGCCAGGGACCGGACGTCGGCACCCAGTATCGTTCCGCGATCTTCTGGCACTCCGCGGCCCAACGGGATGCCGCCATCCAGAAAATTCGGGAACTGACCGACGCTGGCCTGTACGACCACTCCATTGTGACCGAGGTCACCCCGCTCGACCGGTTCTTCCCCGCGGAGGGGTACCATCAGGGATACTTCCAGCGAAACGCCGCCAAGCCCTACTGCGTGGCGGTCGTCGCGCCCAAGGTTGCGAAGGTCAGATCACAGTATTTCGAAAAGCTCAAGCGCTAAATATCCGGCATGCGCAGGGATTACGACTACATCGCGCTCGGCCTGGGCGGCCTGGGGAGCGCCGCGGCCTATTGGCTGGCCCGAACCGCGGGGCGCGATGTGCTGGGACTGGAGCAGTTCGAGCTGGGGCACCTCCGCGGAGAATCGCAGGACCATTCCCGGATAATCCGACTCTCGTACCACACACCGGCCTATGTACAGCTGGCCAGACGGGCCTACGACTGCTGGGCCACGCTCGAGGCCGACGCGCGCACTCCCTGTGTGCTGCGAACCGGCGGGTTGGACCTGGCGCCCGAGCCGACCCGTATCCCGCTCGACCCGTACGCCGCCAGCATGGAGGCCGAGGGAGTCCCATTCGAGCACCTGACGGCCGAGGAGATCATGCACCGCTGGCCACCGTTCAGGTTGACGGACGACTGCCACGGCCTCTTCCAGCCCGATGCCGGAATCGCGATGGCGGCGGTCGGCACCTTCCAGCACCAGCGTATGGCCCGGGAGTATGGTGCCACCCTGCTGGCGGAGACTCCGGTTTCAGCGGTGCGCAGCGTGGCCGGAGAAGTGGAGGTCATCGCGAATGGGGCTGCGTATCGTTGCAGCCGGCTGGTGATCGCCGCGGGTCCCTGGTCCGCCACGGTGCTGGGCATGCTGGGCCTGCAGCTGCCGCTCGAGGTGACCCAGGAACAGGTCACCTACTACCGGACTCCCAAGCTTCACGATTTCGAGCCCGACCGCTTTCCGGTGTGGATCTGGATGGACGACCCCTGCTTCTACGGGTTCCCGGTCTTCGGAGAGCCGGCGACGAAGATCGCCCAGGACGCGGGCGGACGCGTGGTGACAGCCGATACCCGGACCTTCGACCCGGACCCGGAGAACAGTGCGCGGGTCGAAGCCTGGGCCCGTCGATTCCTGCCCACCGCGCTGGGCCCGGTGCACCTCGTCAAGACCTGCCTCTACACCCTAACCCCAGACCGCGACTTCGTCATCGATCGCGTGCCCGGCCAGCCGCAGATCGCGGTCGCCATCGGCGCGGGGCACGCCTTCAAGTTCGCGTCGGTGATCGGGCGGATCCTGAGCGAGTTGTCGATCGTGGGTACCACGCCGAGCGACCTGACTCCCTTCGCCATCGAGCGGCCGATTCTTCTCGAGACCAACCCGACCCGGTCGTACATGGTATGAAGCCGCATTCCACCCGTGGGGCTCCATTCGAGACGACGGCGGCCTTTCACCCCCTGGCGGTCGCCCTCGTCCTTTCGCTGGTCTACATGGTGCTCTTCGGTGCATTCATCTTCTCCTCCGGCCTACTGGTGTTCGAGCAGGCGGAATCCCTGGAGCACCTGCGGCAGATCGAGCTGGTACGAGGCATCGGGTTCGTCCTCGTGACGGGGCTCCTCTTCTTCTGCCTGGTGCTCTACCTGCTTCGGCGCATCGCCAATCAGGCGCGGCAGACCCTGGCCCAGCAGCAGGCCCTGCTGGAGGGCGAGCACCACGCGATGACGGCGTTGCTGGCCGCCTCGATGGCGCACGACATGGGCAATCTCCTCATGGTGGCGCAGTCGGCGCTCTACACCCTCAAGGTGCATCCGGGCCTCGGACCGGATGGTGAACAGGCGGTCGTGGATCTCTCCGCGGCGCTGGGCGACCTGGGAACGCTGGTTCAGCGACTAATGACCGTGGTCCGCGAGCGGACGCCGGGCCAGCTCGAGCGGGTCGATCTCGCCCAGATCGTGAGGGACGCGGTGCAGGTGGCCCGGGCCCATGAGCGCGTGGAGCACTGCGACCTGCGGACGGTGCTCGAGGAGTGCGCCACGTTCGGCAATCCGGTCACGCTCCAGCGGGCGCTGTTCAACCTGATCCTGAACGCCGCGGAAGCCACCCGCGGCACCGGCCGGATCGAAGTGCGGCTCTCGATGAGCGGGCACTACGCCGCTCTCGAGGTCCACGACGACGGACCTGGCATCTCGCAAGATGCCCGCGCTCGGATCTTCGACGCCTTCTATTCGACCAAGTCCAAGGGCACCGGCCTGGGCCTGCTCTCGGTCGGGGCCTGCGCCGAGGAGCACCACGGCAAGGTGGAAGTGCTCCGCTCACCCCTCGGCGGGGCCTGCTTCCGCCTCAGCATTCCGCTCACCGGCGTTCAGCGGCGCTCGCCTGCCGCGGGCGACGTGGAGGCGGAACCAATGGTTCATACCGCCCCGCCGCGCGGGTAGTGCAAGAATCGGGATCTTGCGACGTCCTCTCCGAAGACCAGCCCGCTCCCGCCCCGCCAGAACCATGCGTCCACTCCCCCTGCGATCCGCCCTCCTCATCGGCCCCCTGTTGATTGCGCCGCTGGCCGTGACTCCCCTGCGGGCCCAGGCATCTCGTCCCTCCGGTACCTGGCGCCTCGACCTCGCGAAATCCGACAGCTTCCCGGCCCGACCCGGGCCACGCGGGGATTCCCTCGGACGCCCGCGAGCGGGCCTGGGTGGCATGGGCGGCGAGGCGGGCGGGCGCGGAGGCATGGAAGGGGGAATGGGTGGCCGCGGCCGCATGGGTGGTGGGCGACGGCTGGGCGGCACTCCCTCCGCGAAGGATCTTGCCCGAATGCGGCAAACCTACGGGCTCCTGCGACATCCGCCGCGCACCATTCGCTTCGACCCGGGTGACAGCACCGTGACGCTGGGTGACGATTCGGGCGCCACGACTACCTGGCGAACCGATGGCACGAAGTATCTCGAAAAGGTCGAGGATGCCGGCGACATCGAGACCAGGATCAGATGGGCGTCCGACGGTCTCGTAATCGAGCGCAAGGTCGACGGCGGGGGACGGATCCGGGAGAACTACGGGCTCGGTCTTGGCGGGAAGCGCCTGATCGTGTTCGTGGAGCTCGACGCGTCGGGGCAGGAGCTTTCGCTCACCCGCCAGTATCAGCCCGATACGAGCGGAGGCTCCTGAGGCGCCATCGGCCTGACACCGCGTGGCCAGCCGCTCCTCCCTAGCGTCACTCTCCTTCCGGTCATAGGTTGAGGCCCCACACCCCTTCCGCCAGATCCGGATGACCCTCCGCGCTGCTCGCACAACCTGTGACGTCTGTATCGTCGGCTCCGGCGCCGGCGGCGGCATGGCGGCCTACATGCTGACGCGAGCCGGCGCCAACGTCGTCCTGCTCGAAGCGGGCCAGCCCTGGGATAACACTCGAGATTCAGCGATGCTCCGGTGGGCGTATGATTCGCCGCGGCGGGGCGCCTCAATCCCTGAGCGACCCTTCGGAGAGTTCGACGCCTGCATCGGCGGGTGGAACGTGCCGGGAGAACCGTACACCCGCGCCCCGGGAACGCAGTTCGATTGGTGGCGCGCCCGCATGGTGGGCGGCCGAACCAACCACTGGGGGCGGATCTCGCTCCGGTTCGGGCCGGACGATTTCCGGGGCCGAAGCCGCGATGGACTCGGTGACGACTGGCCCATCAGCTACGAGGACCTCAAGCCGTATTACGACGAGGTGGACCGCGCCATCGGAGTCTTCGGGAGCGCGGAGGGCCTGCCCAATCACCCCGACGGCATCTTTCTCCCCCCTCCGGTGCCCCGATGCTACGAGCTGCTGGTCAAGCGGGCCGCCGATCGCCTAGGCATCACCTGTATCCCGTCACGACTCTCCATCCTGACCCGCTCCCTCAATGGGCGCGCCGCCTGCCACTACTGCGGCCAGTGCAGCCGCGGGTGCGCCGTGAACGCCAACTTCTCGTCGACGAACGTACTGATCGCCCCGGCTCTCGAGACGGGACGCCTCACGCTCATCACCGGGGCGATGGTTCGGGAGGTGACCCTCGATGCCGCCGGGCGCGCCGACGGGGTGGTCTACATCGACAAGGCGACCCGCGGCGAGGCGCGGATCGACGCACGGGTGGTGGTGCTGGCGGCCAGCGCGTGCGAGAGCGCTCGCATCCTCCTCAATTCGAAGTCCAGCCGCTTTCCCGACGGCCTCGCCAACTCCAGCGGCGTGGTGGGGAAGTACCTGACCGACACGACCGGCACCGATGTGGCGGGGTTCATCCCGAAGATGGTCGACCACGTCACACATAACGAGGACGGTGTGGGCGGCGCGCACCTGTACATGCCATGGTGGCTCGACAATCGGAAGCTCGACTTCCCGCGCGGATACCATATCGAGATCTGGGGCGGTCTCTATCCGCCGTCATACGGCTTCATGGGCGGCATTCAGAGTTACCCGCCAGGGGGAGGATACGGTCGTCAGCTCAAGGAGGACTATCGCCGGTACTACGGGGCGACGGTGGGCTTCTCGGGACGCGGGGAGCAGATCCCCAGCGCGGACTGCTACTGCGAGATCGATCCCGACGCGGTCGATCAGTGGGGGATCCCGGTGCTCCGCTTTCACTGGAAGTGGAACGACCACGAACTCAACCAGATCAGGCATATGCAGGAGACCTTTCGGAGCCTCATCTCCACCATGGGTGGAGAGGTGTTCGACCCCATGCCCTCACAGGCCGATGGCTATGGCATCTCGAATGGCGGCTCGATCATCCACGAGCTTGGCACCGTCCGGATGGGCAGCGATCCCGGTCGCTCGGCGCTCAACTCTCACTGCCAGGCGTGGGACGTGAAGAATCTCTTCGTGGCCGACGGCGGGCCTTTCGTCTCCCAGGCGGACAAGAATCCGACCTGGACCATCCTGGCCCTGAGCATGCGGACCAGCGACTATATCGCCCAGGCAATGAAGCGCGGCGAACTCTAGCGGGAGGGAACCGTGACCGAAATCAACCGCCGGGAAGCCCTCCGGATCCTGGGACTTATCCCGCTGCTGGCGGCGGGCATCAGCCCCGCCGAGGTGGCTCGTGCCGCTGAGAGTGCCCGGCGGGCACTCGGGTCCTCCGGTTTCACGCCGGCCTTCTTCACCGGCCATGAGTACGCCACCGTCCGGGTCCTCGCGGAGCTGGTGATTCCGCGTGACGATCGGTCGGGCGGCGCGCTCGATGCCGGCGTCCCCGAGTTCATCGATTTCATTCTGCACGAGCGCCAGTCCATGCAGACGCCGATCCGGGGAGGGCTCGCCTGGCTGGACGCCGAGGCCGTCGCACGGTTCGGTCACGAGTTCGTCGACATTCTCGACGTGGACCGCCGCGCCATTCTGGACGGCATCGCCTGGCCCAAGAAGGCCAAGCCGGAGCACTCGCAGGGCGTGGCGTTCTTCAACGAGTTCCGCGACCTCGTCGCGTCTGGATACTTCTCGAGCCGGATGGGCGTCGAGGACCTGCGTTACGTGGGCAATCGCGTGGTTGGCGAGTGGACCGGCTGTCCCCCGGAAGCGCTGGCCAAGCTGGGCGTTGGATAGGATGCGGCAGGTTCCGGAGCTCCTGGCGCCCGCCGGCAGTCTGGACGCGGTCCGCGCCGCGCTCGCCAACGGCGCCAACTCGATCTACCTCGGGGCGGAGCGGTTCAACGCGCGCGATGATGGCGCCCAGCTCTCCTTCGACGAGCTCGAAGAGGCGTGTCGCCTGGCCCACAGTCGCGGCGTACAGGTCTATCTCACCTTCAACATCCTGTTCAAACCAGCCGAGCTGGCCGACGCGCTGGCTCACCTCGGCGAGTGCATGGATCGCGGCATCGATGCCGCGATCGTGCAGGACCTGGGCGCCGTGCACCTGATCCGTCGGATCTTCCCCGAGCTCGAGATCCATGGATCCACCCAGATGACAGTGCACGATGCCGCCGGCGCCAGAGTGCTCAGCGACCTGGGTATCCGGCGCGTGGTACTGGCGAGGGAGAACACCCTGGATGACATCCGGGCGATCGCGGCGTCGGTTCCCGACCTGTGTCTCGAGAGCTTCGCGCACGGCGCGCTGTGCATCGCCTATTCCGGGCAATGCTTCATGTCCGGGATGATCTCGGACCGGAGCGCCAATCGGGGGTCCTGCGCCCAATCCTGCCGGAAGGACTACCGTCTGACCGACGCGGACACGGGAGAGGAGCTCGACCACGGCTACCTCATCTCGGCGCGCGATCTCGGCGCCTGGGAACACCTGGCGGAGATCGCGGACGCGGGGATCCGGTGCCTCAAGATCGAAGGACGCAAGAAGAAGCCCGAGTACGTCGCCACGGTCACTCGGGGGTACCGTAATTTTCTCGACCGACTGGCGGCCGGCCGGTGGCAACCTCCCCCTCAGGATGAGGTTCTCCCCCTGGTGCAGATCTTCTCACGCGGCTTTACCGGCGGAATGTATGGCGGACGGGCCGGGCGCGATTACGTCACCCGGGCCCAGCCGGACAACCGTGGAGTCGAGATTGGCCGTGTGGTTCGGCTGGAAGGCCCGGACCTCGTGGTGGCGGTGCACCATGCCATCGCAGCAGGCGATGGCCTCGGCTTCGAGCATCCGAATGGGCCGTCGTCGGGCAACGTCGGCTTCGCGGTGACCCGGGTGCGCACCATCGAGCATACTCGCGACAGGTTGATCCAGGCGGTGAACGCGGGAGCTGAGGTGCCGGCAGGCTGGCTGGTGGTCCGGTCATCACAGGCGGAACTCCTGGAGCGTGCCAGAAACAGCTACGCGAGCATCCCGCGGGCGGGCGGATCCGCGCGCACCCGGATCGATCTGCGGGTCCGGGGCGCGCTCGGTGAACCGCTCCAGGTGGAGTGGTCCGTAGAAGGCGACCCGGTATCGCTCACCAGCGCAGTACCGCTCCAGGCAGCCACCCAGCACGGTCTCGACGAGGCTCGTCTCCGCGAGCAGTTCGGACGGTTGGGGACCACGCCTTTCGCCCTTGGAGGCATCGACACCTCGGGACTCGCGCCCGGGCTCTTCCTGCCGGTCAGCACGCTCAACGACCTGCGTCAGAAGGCGGTGGCCCGGCTGGCTCGCCAGCGAGACGATCGGGAACGGGAGCGGCGCGCCATGCGGCAGTCTCGCATCGTGGAGGCCGTGGCGGAGGTTGACATCACTCCGAACAAGGGAGGTCGGGTGTCGACCGCGGAGGGATCACGCCTCACCGCCGAGGTCTGGACCATCGAGGACGCGGATGTGGCCGTGGCGGCCGGTGCGACGGAGATCTCGCTCGACCTCTTCCTGCGCCACCCCACGCCTCCCGTCAGTCGGGTTCGCGGCCTGGCGGAGCGACTCCACGCGCGTGGCGTCGTCTGCCGTCTCCGCACCCCGACCATCGTACGGCCATCGGAACGGAAGACGGTCGACAAATGGCTGGCCCTGGGGCTTCCCCTGGTCAGCGGTCACCTCGGACTGGTTGCGGAGCTGGCGCGGGCGGGCCGGGACGTAGTCGCCGACTACGCCGTAAACTGCTTCAACCAGCACACCGCCGCCGAAGTCTTCCGCCTCGGCGCCAGTCGCATCGTCCTGTCCATCGAGCTTACCGGCGAGGAGATGGCTCAGGTGGTCGCGCCGTGGGGCGGAGCGGGCTTCGAGGTTTTCGTCTACGGACGCCCCGAAGGCATGACCCTCGAACACTGCGTCCTCTCGGCAGCCTTCGAGCGCGAGCCGACGACCTGC
The DNA here is from genome assembly GCA_035501775.1 of Gemmatimonadales bacterium. Taxonomy (GTDB): domain Bacteria; phylum Gemmatimonadota; class Gemmatimonadetes; order Gemmatimonadales; family GWC2-71-9; genus JADJOM01. Next base: position 66,659 of record DATJVM010000018.1, read on the forward strand.
CGCGACCTCTGCGTACAGCGGTACCCCAACACGGAGTTGACCGACCCCGCCGGGTATACCTTCCCGGTCGCGACTGATTCGGCTTGCCGCAACCGCCTGCTGCACTCGCGGCCGGTCGATGCAACCGAGTATCTGCCGAGGCTGTGGGTCGGCGGGTTGCGGAACCTGAGACTGGTGTTCAACGTGCCTGGCGACCCGGTGCAAGAGGTGACGGCATCGTATCAGGCCGCCCTGCTCTCCCTGAGCCGAGGGCAGGAACCGGACCTCCAGCGGATTCGCGCCATCACCGGCCGCGCCTACACTCGGGGCCACTTCGCGCGCGCGGTTTAGGTCCTTCATCCTTCACCTCACCACGTCCCATGCCCACGCGCCCTCTCGGAATCGGCTTTATCGGCAGTGGTTTCAACGCGCGCTTCCACATGCAGTCATTTCAGGGGGTGCGGGATGCCGAGGTGCGCGGCGTGTGGAGCCCTAACGCAAAGCACGCTGAGGAGGCGGCCACCTTCGCACGCCGCCTCGACGTCGGCCCTTGCAGACCCTACCGCTCGATCGGGGAGATGGTAATCGATCACGAGATCGACGCGCTCTGGCTTTCAGGTCCCAACCACGCCCGGGTGGAGAACGTCGAGGAGATCACCGACCCGATCATGCGCGGCCACGCGGAGCTTGCCGGCCTCGCCTGCGAGAAGCCGCTCGCTCGTAACGTGGCCGAGGCGAAGGTCGTGACGGGCCTGGTCCGGCGTGCCGGCCTGAAGCACGGCTACCTCGAGAATCAGGTCTTCGCCCCACAGGTCGAGACCGGTCGCGCGCTGCTCTGGGCACGGGGGGCGGCCCTCACTGGGCGTCCCTACCTGGCCCGGGCCGCGGAAGAGCACAGCGGTCCGCACATGCCCTGGTTCTGGCGCGGTCAGCTGCAGGGCGGCGGGGTGCTCAACGACATGATGTGTCACTCGGCGTTGCTGGTCCGCCACCTGCTCACCAAGCCTGGAGACGCGCTCGAGACGCTCAAGCCGGTGGCCGTCACGGCGCACATCGCGAGCCTCAAGTGGAGCCAACCAGCTTATGCCAGGAAGCTCCGCGCGACGATGGGAAAGGACGTGGACTATTCCCGCGTCCCATCGGAGGACTTCGCCAGCCTCACCCTCGAATTCAAGACAGCCGAAGGCCTGACCGTCCTGGGAGAAGCGACCACATCATGGAGCTTTGTCGGCGCGGGGCTGAGGCTCAGCGCGGAGCTGCTCGGGCCCGAGTACTCGATGAGCTGGAACACCCTTGACACAGGACTCCGACTGTTCTTCAGTCGCGAAGTGCGTGGAAAGACCGGCGAGGACCTTGTGGAGAAGCAGAACGCCGAGATGGGGCTCATGCCGGTCGTGGCGGGCGAGGCGTCCGTTTACGGCTACGAGGCCGAGAACCGGCATTTCGTAAGAGCCTTCCTGGGGAAGGAGGAACCGAAACTCACCTGGGACGACGGCCTCGACGTGGTCCGGATCCTGATGGCGGCCTACCAGAGCGCCGAACAGGGCAAGACTCTGCGCTTTCCGCCTCCGGGGATCGACCGTTTCATACCCAAGGTTGCCAAGGGTGAATGGAAGCCCTGAGCCTAGGGTGAACGGCACCGGCTTTGCCCTTCCGTGACACCGCTTTTGCAAATCCAATAGAAGCACCCCTGAAGTGTACGAATATCGGCCCGTTTGGAGCCGCAAATTGCGGCTTTCCGGGGGTTTCGCCGTCTGTTTGGACCGCCGAGCGGAACGGGCAAAGGCATGGCGACAAGTGGCCGGAGTGACTGAAACCAAGGGGAACCGGGAGAAGCCAGCCGGGACGGTCACGCTCGTGACCATCCTCTATTCGATCGTCTACATGGTCTGGGAGCGGTCCGGGTGGGGCAGTCCGCACCTCCGTGACCTGATCAGCAACATCGCCTTCATGCCCCTCAACGTCGCCGTTGCGGGGCTCTGTTTCCTCGCCGCCCGCCGTTACGAAATCGACCCCGGCGTCCGGCGGGCGCTGCGTCTGTTCGGCGCCGGGTCGGCACTGGTATTCATCGGTAACTCGATCTCTGTCTACTATCTCGAGGCGCTGGGCCAGAATCCGCCGGTTTCATGGGCGGACCTGTTCTATCTGGCCGACGACTTCCTGATGCTCGCCTCGCTCCTATCTGTTCCGGTGGCCCGCCGGATCCGGCTGGAGCGCCTCAAGTACTTCCTTGACGCGATGATCGTGGTGATCGGTGGTGCGGTGGCCATCTGGTACTTCACCGTGTTGCCGACCCAACATGCGGGCGGCGGCCAACTCGCCACCATCACCCTGTCCTTCGCCTTCCCACTGGCCAGCCTGCTCGTCATGTACGGCGCCACCACGGTCCTTCTGCGTGGCCCCCTGGATGAAAACCGCCTTGCGTTCCGCTTGTTCGTGGGCGCCATCCTGGTCAGCATCTTCGCGGATCTGGCGTTCGACCTGGTCCTGGTGCAGGCCGGCGAGCGGGGTGTGGCCTGGACCGACGGCGTCTATCTGCTCTCCTACGTCATGCTTGTGGCGAGCGCGGAATTGTATTGGCGGCAGCCGGCGGCCCGGGCGCTCAGACGTGCGGATCGGCGACGTCAGATCCAGTCCCTGTCCCCTTTGCCCTACGTCGCGATCGCGACGACGTACTCCCTGCTCCTCGGCGCCAGCGTCCATCCGTGGCATCCGCCGTTGAGCGGAATCGCGATCGGCGCGGCCCTCATGACGCTCCTGGTGGTGGTGAGACAGCTGCTCGCCGTCCGCCAGAACGTCCGGTTGCTCGCCGACGCGGCCGCCGAGGCGCGGTTCCGGTCGCTGGTCCAGAACTCGTCCGACGTCATTCTCGTGCTGCGCCGTGACGGCACCATCAAGTTCGCCAGCCCGTCCGTGGTCCGGGTCCTGAGGCGGGATCCGCCTTCGCTGCTTGGTCGAACCCTGCTCGAGCTGATCGACACCGACGACCAGGACCGGGTCACTCGCTTCCTGAGCGAGGCGGCGGACCTGCAGGGCGTGAGCGCCCCGGTGGAATGGAAGTTCCGGATGCCGGACGGCTCCCTCCTCAACGCGGAGATGCTGGCCACCAATCTCCTCGAGGACTCGACGGTGCGTGGCGTTGTGCTCAACGGCCGGGACGTGAGCGAGCGCAAGCGGCTGGAGCAGCAGCTGACCCATCAGGCCTTCCACGACCCCCTGACCGGGCTGGCCAACCGCGCCCTCTTTCTGGACCGCGTCAGCCACGCCCTTGCCCTGGCCCGGCGGCAGGGCCGTTCGGTAAGCGTCGTTTACCTTGATCTCGACGATTTCAAGAAGGTCAACGACAGTCTCGGCCACGGCGAGGGAGACCGGCTCCTGGTGGCGGTCGCGGAGCGCCTGCGAAGCGGCGGCCGGGTGGGTGATACGATCGCGCGGTTGGGCGGCGACGAGTTTGCCATCCTGATCGAGGACGCGGCCGGCAGCGAGGAACTGGTCGGGGCGGTGGAGCGCTTTCAGTCCGCCCTCAACCTGCCGTTCATGCTGAGTGGCAATGAGGTCTCGATGAGCATGAGCATCGGGGTAGCCAGTGCCATGCCCGACGAGACCGCGGATGAGCTCCTTCGCAACGCCGACATGGCCATGTACAGCGCCAAGCGCCGTGGCAAGGGCCGAGCCGAAACCTTCCAGGCTCACATGTACGCCGACGTGAAGCACCGTCTCGAACTGGAGGCGGCGCTCCGCCCGGCCATCGAGCAGGAAAGCCTGGACCTGGTCTACCAGCCGATCTATTCGCTCCGCACCGGCCAGCTGGAAGGAGTCGAGGCGCTGGTGCGCTGGGAGCATCCCCGATTCGGGTCCCTGCTCCCCCAGCACTTCATCCCCCTGGCGGAGGAGACGGGGCTCATCGTCAAGCTCGGCGAGTGGGTGCTCCGGGAATCGTGCCGTCAATTGAGGCACTGGCGCGAAGTCCGCCCCGGCGTGCCCCTGACCATGGCCGTGAACATCTCCAGCCGTCAGCTTCACGAGATCGATGTGGTTCGCATGACCCGCGACGTGCTGAATGATTCCGGCGTGGACCCAGCGTCGATCGTCCTCGAGATCACCGAGAGCGTCCTGATGCAGGAGAAGGGGTCGGTACTCGAGCGCCTGACCCAGCTCAAGGCCCTCGGCGTGCGCCTGGCCATCGACGATTTCGGGACCGGGTATTCGTCACTCAGCTACCTGCAGCGTTTCCCCATCGACATGATCAAGATCGCCCGCCCCTTCGTCGAAGAGATCGGCGGCGGCCAGGAGCAATCGGCGCTCGCCCGAGCGATCATCGGACTGGGCGAGACCCTCAAGCTCCGCACCGTCGCGGAGGGTGTGGAGCGCACCGAGCAATGTCAGGCCCTGATCAGCCTGGGGTGCGAGCTCGGACAGGGATACTTCTTCGCGCCTCCGCTCACGCCCGACGCCGTCCTGCGGCGCCTGGACATGCCAAACCTGCTAACCACCTTCCCCCTCGCCTCCCAGTCCGCCGGCTTCGCTTCCTGAGTTACCCCGGGGCCTCGCGGAGCGGTCGTTCACGCGGCATCTTTCCCTCTCGTTTTTCCGGCCGCTTCGGCCGATCGTTCGTCACCTGTTCCCGCCCGAGGCGCGATGCCGGATATCGGACAGTTCCACCCACAGTTGGTGCACTTCGTCGTAGCCTTCGGGCTGCTGGGTGTCGCCTTCCGCCTGATCTCCCTGATTGGCCGCCCCGCCTGGGTGAGCCCGGCCGCAAGCACACTGCTGATTCTCACCGGGCTCATCGGCGTCGTGACCGCGTTCTCCGGCTCCCGGGCGCATGGTCCGGTTGAGCGAGTGCCCGGGGTCGGCGAGGCCGTGGACGAGCATGAGGACGCGGGAGAGTGGACGCGAGACCTCTTTCTTCTGGTGGCCGGAATCGAGCTGGCGGGGCTCGCACTGGCCCGGCGCGAGCGGGTGGCCAAGGGACTGCGTGTCGCCTCGGCGCTCGCGGGCATCGTCGCCGCCGGAGCGCTTTATCGGGCGGGCGACCTGGGTGGACACCTGGTGTACTCATACGCCGGCGGCGTAGGCATCCGCTCGGGCGACCCGGAGGATATCCACCGCCTCCTGGTGGCGGGCCTCTATAACGAATCAATGGCGGCCAGACAGGCGGGGAGGTCTCAGGAAGCACAGCGCCTCACCGACGAGCTGGTGCGTCAGGTTCCTGACGACCCGGAGGTGCAGCTCCTGGCCATTGAATCCCTGATTCAGGATCGGCACCAGCCGGACTCCGCCCTGACCGCGCTTTCCGCACTCAAGGCCCCGGACGAAGGGCCGGGGTTCACGATCCGGCGAGGCATGCTGGAAAGCGAGGCCCTCGCCACGACCGGCAAGAAAGACTCGGCCAGGGCGGTCTTGCAGGGCCTGATCCAGCGGTATCCGCGGGCCCAGCGCTTTCTCGGCCCGGCACTGGCCAAGCTCCAATAGGGGTCCGCCGTCCCAGGGCCCTTGCGCGCTGGCTCCGGGGCCAGCATGGTAGCCGTGGAGAAACCTCCGAGACCGCCAACGGAGGAGGGAAAGATGACGGTCGCCAATCTGCGTACGGCCTCGGTGCCGCCCTCGTCCTCGGATCGCCCGCGAGACGCCGAGTTGGATCTCTTTGGCCTCACCCACCCCGGTAAGGTCCGCAAGGAGAATCAGGATCATTTCCTCCTCTGCACTGTGCACCCGCAGGTCGTGGTGCATGGCACAAGCCTCCCTGAGCCCGAGCACCTGCCTCTCCGCGGCGAGCGCCTGGCGACCATCATGCTGGTCGCGGACGGCGTGGGCGGGAGCACCTCGGGCGCGGACGCCAGTCAGCTCACCATCGAATCGATCATGCGGTACGTCGCCTCCAGCCTGCGCTGCTACCACGCCGCGGGATCGACCGCGGAGGGTGAGCTGCTCGATGCGCTGCGCGCGGCTACCCTTGAGGCCCACGCGGCGGTGTGCGCGGAATCCGTTGCCCGCAATCAGGAAGGACGGATGGCCACGACCCTTACGCTGGCGATCGGCGTGTGGCCGTGGATGTATGTGGTGCAGGTCGGCGACAGTCGGTGTTACCACTTCTGGCAGGGCGCGCTGCGCCAGGTCACACGGGATCAGACCATGGCCCAGGACCTGGTGGATCAGGGAGCCCTCCCCCCGGAACGCCTTGCATCCTCCCCCCTCAGCCACGTGCTTGCGGGCGCGATCGGTGGTCGCGAGGCGACCCCGGTGGTCACGCGCTTCGAGATCCCTCGGGGGGTCGTGATCCTCCTGTGCAGTGATGGCCTCACCAAGCACGTGTCGAACGCGGAGATCGAGGAACAGATTCGCGGCATGAGTTCATCGGAACAGCTCTGCCGCTCGCTCCTCGACCTGGCTCTCGAGCGCGGGGGCAGTGACAATGTCACCGTCCTCGCCGGTCGCGCCGCAGGTACCCGCTGATCGGGCTGGAGGCTGGCCCCGGGCGGCCGACGGTCGTTCACCTCCCGGGCCGTTCTACAGTTCGATGGAAGATCCTCGCTCTCCTCTTCACCGCCAGTTTCGTAGCCTACATCCTGCGCACCAACATGTCCGTGGCCGGCGAAGAGGTCATGCAGGACCTCGCGCTCTCCCCGGTCCAGTTCGGCGCGGTCCTGGCCGCGTTTGCGTGGGGGTACGCCGCCTTCCAGTTCCCGGCGGGCATAGTCGGGGATAGAGTCGGCGCCCGGCGAACCTTGGCCGTCGTCGCCGTGGCCTGGGGGGTACTCAACTGCCTTGTGGGGCTCGTGCCTGGCCCGCCAATAGCCTCGCCCATGCTCGCCTTGGCGGCGCTTATCCTCCTTCGCGCCCTCATGGGCGTCGCCCAGGCGCCCCTCTACCCCGTAACCGGCGGGGCGATGACCTGCGAGTGGTTTCCGGTTACCGGGTGGGCCTTTCCCAACGGTCTCACCAACGCCGGCCTGACCCTGGGGTCGGCCGCGACCGGCCCCTTGATCGCATGGCTCATGACCCGCGCGGGGTGGCGAGGGTCGTTTCTCATCACGGCGCCTCTGGCGCTCCTGCTCGCTCTGGTCTGGTGGATCTATACCCGGGACACTCCGGCCGAGCATCCCGCGGTGCGTCAGGAGGAGCTCGCGCTCATCGCAACGGGACGTTCAACCGCCGCCGCAGGCCGCGCTCCCGATGGAGCCTGGAAAGCTGTCATCCGCGATCCTCAGGTCCTGCTGCTGGCGGCCAGCTATTTCTGCAGCAATTACGTCTTCTACTTCTTCTTCAACTGGTTGTTCATCTACCTCGTGGAAAACCGCGGGCTGAGAGCGCTCGAAGGCGGACTCTATGCCGCTGTCCCCTGGATTGCCGGCGCGGCCGGTGCCCTGGCAGGAGGCATCGCCTCCGACCGCCTCTCAAAGGCGTATGGGATGCGGTGGGGGTGTCGCCTGCCGTCCATGCTGGGGCTCGGCATGGCCGGCATCGCCATTCTTGCCGCGGCCCGGGCGGCTGGCCCGGTGCTGGCAGTCATCCTGCTCGCCGTCTGCCTTGGATTCCAGCAGATGACCGAAGGGGCATTCTGGGCCGCCACGATCGCGGTGTCGGGACGCAATGCCTCCTCGGCATGTGGCGTGCTCAACACGGGTGGCAACGTCGTTGGAGGAGTTGGGGCCCTTCTGATCCCCTTGACCGTGCATCAACTCGGCTGGGGCGCGGCACTGGCCTCGGGCTCCCTCTTCGCCTTCGTGGGGATGCTCCTCTGGTGCTGGATCCGTGCCGATCGCTCGCTGGGGCCGGGGGGCTGAGTGTCAGTCAGTCTCGGTTACGGGAGGCGCTGGCGGCACGGCGAACTCTCCGGTCATCTCCGATGAAGCCCGGGCCCGAGCCACAGCCGCGTCGGTCGGCGCGGTCACGTGGCTCGGAATGGCGCGGACCAGCGGCACGGTTGCCAGCACCAGAATTGCCGAGAGCCAGAATGGAGACCCCAAGCTCACCTGATCCATGAGGGCACCGGACGCAATCGGGAAGGCCACGCGCGAGACGCCCCCGAAGGTGTGTTGGACCCCCATGTACAGGCCCCGTTCGTGGCTGGGTACGACGCGGGATAGAAGGCTGGTGATGCAAGGGAAGAGAAACGCGGTCCCGAGCGGCATGAGGGTGAACCCCGTCATGAGCAGCCATTCCCGCTGGCAGAGGCCGGTGATCCCGAGTCCGGACGCGAGGAGGCCCAGTCCCAGGGTCGAAAGCCGGCGCTCGCCAAGACGATCGACCAGGCGGCCAAGAATGAGGGTCCGAACGATGACGCCCATCCCGCCCAGATACATGACGAAATAGCCGATGTTCTCCTCGGTCACGCCGAAGCGCCTCGCGAGAAGGAGCGGAACGGTCTGGATGGTGCCATAGAAGGCGCCGATACCGATGGTGTAGATCCAGATGAGCCGCGAGGCGGGCTCGTGCCAATGGGAAACCACGCGCCGGATCGCCTCGGTGCCCGACCTCGCCGGGAGGACCGCATGGGCAGCCGAGCGGCGAAGCTCGCGTGACTCCCGGAGGAAGCGCCAGGCAAAGCCGGCAACCAGAACCGACAGAGCAGCGGCGGCCAGGCCGGGTGCCTCTCTGCCCCCAAGGCGAATCATGACCGACCCGAACGCCGGCCCGGCCACCGCGCCCAGGCTGGTCACGGCGGAGAGCCATCCCAGACTCTTGGTCCGTTCGGAGGGCTCCGAGGCATCGGCCACGTAGGCCTGCACCACGCCAATCGTCCCGCCTCCAAGGCCCTGCACTACCCGCGAAAGAAGTAGCAGCGGGACGGACCGTGAGTAGGCGAAGATGACATAGGCGATCCCCGAAACAAGAAGCCCGGCCAGGATGGCCGGCCGGCGCCCATACCGGTCGGAGAAGCGTCCCCACATCGGAGCCACGATCAGCTGCGCGACAGAAAAAGACGAAATCAGCACGCCTACCACGGTGGCGCTGGCGCCGAACTCGGTCGCATAGTACGGCAGGAGGGGCACAATCATGGCGAGCCCCACCATGTCCACGAAGGCCGTCACGAACAGCACTATCAGGCGCGTCATGGCGCGGGCTCCACTACCGGGGGAAGGCCTCGGGCAATCCGCCATCCACCGTCAGGATGTCGCCGGTGGTGTAACGGAACTTCGGGCTCGCCAGGAGAACCGCAAGGTCTCCCACTGTGTCAGGCGGGATGAGTGCGGCGCCCATAAGGTTGCGGCGCCGATAGGCTTCGAGCTGCTCTTCCACCGAGACGCCGCGGCTCTCCGCCCGCTCCTGCACGAAGCGGAGGAACAGCGGCGTCTCGACCTGGTCCGCATTGATGGCATTGACCCGGATGCCGTCTCCGCCCAGCTCCACCGCCGCGACTCGAAGCGCCTGCAGCAGGGCCGCCTTGCTGCCGCCGTAGGCCACCGCCTCCCGGCCCGGCACCACCGCGGCCTTGGATACCGACGCCACAATCGATCCGCCGAGCCCCTGTCGGCGCAGCACGACGGCTGCGCGGCTGACAGCCTGAACCGCTCCGAGATAATGCACGTCGAGCTGGCGCTGAAGGTCATCACGGTTGATCTCGGTGATCGGAGCAAACCGTGGCGCCAGGCCGGCCGTGTAGAACAGGCAATCGAGCCCGCCAAACTCGAGTACGGCTCGCTCGTACAGCCTGTCCAGGCTCGCATCGTCCCGCACGTCCACTGCCTGGCCGATGGCTCGGCCCGGGAACCGCTCGGCCAGCTCCTTGGCGACCGATTCGCAAAGCGCGCCGTCCAGGTCCGCAACGACGACATGGGCGCCCTCCTCTGCAAACCGCGCGGCCGCCGCCTTTCCGATGCCGCTCCCGCCGCCGATCACGATCACGACGTGTCGTGGAACCAGCTTGGTGGCGCGCTCGCGCTCGATCTGCTCCTCGATCTTCCGGCGCTCCAGCGGCCAGTGCTCGAACTCGTAGACGTCGGCCTCGGGCAGGAAGGTGAAGCTGTCGATGGCCTCCGCGTTCGTCATGCTCGCGAGCGTCGCCCGGTAACAGGCGTTGGCCGTGACCGCGCCGCGCTTGTCGCTGAAAGCGGTGATCAGGCCCAGGCCCGGGACGATGATTACCTTCGCCCAGTCCGCGAGTGGGTGGTCCCCCGCCCCGGCGTGACGGCGGTGGTAGGTCTCGTATTCCTCATGTTGGCGCGCCACCTGCCGACGGACCTCGGCTGCGACATCGGTTGCAGGACGGCCGGGGCTGAGGTCAAGCCAGATCGGGAGCCGCCCGGCGCGGAGCAGGTGCTCCGGCGTGGCCATTCCACGCCCCGCCACTTCCCGGAGCCGCTCCCTCCCGAGGTCCGGGAGGATGTCCTCGGCATCGTCGAAGTGCAGCACCACTCGCTCCGAGGCGCCCAGCGCTCCCCGAAGAGCTGGCAGCACCTGCATCGCCAGCTGGCGACGCTGCTCGATGGGAAGCGGGGGCGTCTGCACCTCGCCCAGCGGATGCCTGCGACTGCCCTCGCGGCGGAGCCGCAGATACCCCTCGATTCGGGCGATCACGTCGCGGAGCCTCTCGTAGCACTGTTCGGGATCGTCGGCGAAGACGACCAGCCCATGGTGTGCCAGTGCCAGTCCCATGGCGGATGCGGGCAGCCGACCAACCATCTGGCTCACCGCCTTGGCCAGCGGAAACCCGGGACGGGAGTAGGGTACGTAGACGATCTGCTCCTGAAACACCTCCTCGACCAGGCGGCGGGCCATCGCCTCACTCACATTGGTGAGGCTCATGGTCGCCACGTCGTGCGTGTGGGCGACCACCCTATGCGGCAGCAGCGAATGCAGCGGCGTCTCGACGCTGGGCGCCGGACCGTCGCCGAGCATGCATCCGGCCATGAACTTCATCATCTCGCCGTCGCTCATTGTCGGCGCGTGACTCAATGCGGCGAGACGGACCATCGAAAGCCTGGTGAAGCCCTTCGGACCGATGGTTCGCAGGTCCGTGCCACTCCCCTTCACGTAGAGCGCCTCCACCCCAGCGCCGTTGTCGCCCGGCACGGTGAGCTTGATGGAGGTGTTGCCGCCGCCCGGCTGGACCAACCGCGCTTCCTGCCCTATGAGATTGGAGAGGTGAACCAGCCCCAGCAGAGGGTCAGGCGCTGCGAGCCCTTCGCCCCGGGGATGGGCCGGGCGGGATGGTGAACGGGATTCGGTCATGGGAGGAAGATGTCGCGATCCCTCGCCCGACACTAGCACCTAAGGCGAACCGACCGCTGGCAACGCAACCGGAGGGGCGAAGCTTCCGACCGCCGAGCGAACCCACCAGTCCCCGGATGCCCGCCGCTCCGCTGCCGTACTGAACCGGTATCGATACAGCTGGGCTCTCACGAACCGCGGTGGGTGATCAGGAAACGGGTTGGAGCGGAGCAGGCTCAGCACGTCCGGCGAGCCCTCCAGCAGGCGCTCCAGGAACCGCTGGAACCAGGCGGAATCGTTGACGGTACCAAGCGCGGCAAACCACATCTGCCAGTCGAGCCGGGGCTGGTGGGGTTCGACGAAGGACGGCCGACGGGAGACGTCCTGAGGCTTGTAGCGGAATTCGTAGGGGCGCCAGGTGACCCCATTGTCGCTCCCCTCGACCTCGATCTCCAGACGATCAGTGGTCATGACCCGAAACAGGCCGTAGCCGTTCACGCTCTCCAACGGCCCCGCCCAGCGAAGGGCCGAGTCCACCCCCGGCAGCGTGCCATACCCGAAAACCGTGTCCCACAGGGTGCCAAGGGCCAGAACGAACAACACGGTCCCCGCGGTTACGCGCAGCCATTCGGCCACTACCGCCTCCTCGCGCTTCTCGGGGGTTTCGATGGCGCCTCGAACGAAACCAGCTGGGAGAATCCGGCGCCAGACGGAGTCGTCAATGAGAAGCAATGCGAGGGCGACCGTGAGGATGTTGAAGAAGGTGTAGTTCCCCGTACCTCCAATCATCATCTGCAGCAGGACGGTGGCGGCGAAGGCCACCAGCCGCGGCACGCGCCCAAGCAGGATGAGCCACGGCGCGCCCAGCTCGATCGTGAAGGTGGCTATGACGCCAGCGGACTTCATCCACTCGGGGAGAAGGTTCGCGTACCAAGCCGTCCAGGTCGGCAGCGGCTGCGTAAAGAAGTGGTAGTGAAGGGCCGTCAGGTTCCGCCAAGTCGGATCGCCGCTGGTCAGCTTGACCACGCCAGACTCAAACAGCAGCCGGAAGAGCAGAAACCAGAGCAGGGCCAGGCCCACTGCTGGCGGTGAGCGCCGCGACCGCCCCCGCGGACCCGGGACCAGGAGAACCGCGAGGAGGCCGGTTTCCAGCAGAAGCACATCCCACTGAAAGGACAGGAAATCCTGCCCGACCACCGCGAGGGAGAGGTACAGGACCCAGCAGCTCACGAGGGCCGGCCGGGGATGGAAGTCCAGGAGAAGCGCGAACCCACTCAGAACCCCAAGGCCCGAGACGAGATGTAGAGCCGCCCGGCCAGCCCCGAGCCAGAAGACCGTGGGCAGAAGCCAGTAACGCTCCAGGCCGAGGTGGGACCTTACCGCATCCAGGAATTCACCAGCCGGAAGGATGCCGGCGGGGCCGATCAGCCCCTGCACCTGGACCCAGAAGGAGAAGAAAGCGATGAGAAAGACCGCCGCCAGCGCCCGGAGGAAGACCCAGCGGGCAATCTCGTAGCGCGCCCCGGCATCGATGCCCGTTATCCACTCGAAGGGCTCCTCGATAGTCTTGCGAATGCTCATGGGGCTAACTTGCCTCCGCCAGCGCGGGACGCAATGGCCCCCACGGCGGCCGCTATCGTGACGATGTTCCCCTTCTGGACACAGGCGGACCTGGCGGGAAACCCGCCGGAGACCGGGACCGTCCGGGTGGCCGGGTCCCAGCGGATGAAGCATCTTCCGAAACGGACTTCCAGAATCCCGAGACCACTCAAACCACCAGGAGCTTCATGACGAGGGCATTGCTCTGGTTTGCCCTGCCGGCCTTGCTTATTCCAGCGATGCTGGCCGGCCAGGGGGAACCCAAGGACACCGGTGCCACCAAGGCGCCGCCCAAGCCCGAGCAGTTTGTCACCAGGCACACGATCGTCGTGGGCGGGAAGAGCATCACGTACACAGCGACGGCGGGCACGCTGATCCTGCGGGACAAGGATGCGGAGCCGATAGCGTCAATGGGGTATATCGCCTACATCGAATCGGACGTGAAAGACCCCTCGGCCCGACCAATCACATTCGCCTACAATGGCGGCCCTGGCTCGTCTTCCCTCTGGCTCCACATGGGGGCGCTGGGCCCGAGGCGCATCGTTGTCACCGATGCCGGCCCAACCCCTCCTCCGCCGTATCGTGTCGTGGACAATGCTTCGACGCTGCTCGACCGAAGCGACCTGGTCATGATCGACCCGGTGGGCACCGGGGTGAGCAAGGCGGTGGGAAAGAAGAAAGACAAGGACTTCTGGGGCACGGACCCGGATATCGAGGAGGTGAGCCGGTTCATACGGCAGTACGTCACGGACAACGGAAGGTGGAACTCGCCGAAGTATCTGCTCGGCGAAAGCTACGGCACGACGCGGTCGGCCGGCGTCGTGGACTACCTCCAGTCCCGGATGGGGATGTCCTTCAACGGGGTCGTCCTCGTCTCGGTGGCCCTCGATGTCGAGGCCATCTTCAACTGGCGCGGCAACGACCGGCCGTTCCCCCTCTTTCTTCCGACCTACGCCGCGACCAGCTGGTATCACAAGGTGCTTCCGGATCGGCCGGCCGCCCTGGATCCGTTCCTCGAGCAGGCGCGGGCCTGGGCGCTTGGGCCCTACACCGCGGCCCTGATGAAGGGCGACCAGCTCACCTCGAAGGAGGAGGACAGCATCGCCACCGGCCTCCGTTATTTCACGGGACTCTCGGTGGACTATCTGAAGAAAGCGAACCTCCGCGTCACCGAGGGCGAATACACCGCGGAGCTGCTCCGGGAGCACGGGGAGACGGTCGGTCGTCTCGATTCGCGCTTCACGGGCGTGATGTTCGACCAGTTGACCCAGAACGCCGAGTATGACCCGCAGTCGGCGGCCATCGAGGACGCGTTCACGGCGGCATTTCTCGACTACTACCACAAGGACCTGGGTGTCCCCGCCGACCACGACTACAAGATCTCTGCCGACGTCGGAGAGCCGTGGGACTGGAAGCATCGGGCGCCCGACGGCTCGCATCAAATGATGGTGAACACCGGGCCGGACCTGGCCCATGCCCTCGAGTTCAATCCGAACCTGCGCGTGCTGGTTCTCAACGGACGGTTTGACCTGGCCACGCCCTTCCTGGCGACCGAGTACATGATTGGCCACCTCGAGCTTCCCCCGGCTCTCCGGCCCCACGTCGTCATGAAGTACTACGACGCCGGACACATGATGTACGTGAACGAGGAAGCCTTGCGGCGCATGAAGGCAGACATTGCACAGTTGTTCGGGGGAGGGCCATGAAGCAGTGGCTGGCAGGCCTGTGCCTTTCCGCAGTGGCGCTGGCCGCCCCCTTGGGCGCGCAGACAGCGGAAGACATCATCAGTCGGAACATCGCGGCCCGGGGCGGGGCGGTTCGCCTCCGTGCACTCCAAACCGAGAGACTGGCGGGCCACATCTCGTTCGGCACGAGGCCAGCGGAGCCCTTCCTGGTCGAGATCAAGCGGCCCGGCATGATCCGCAACCAGATAGGCCCTGAGGGAAGTGCCATCATCCAGGTGAGCAACGGCCAGGCAGGCTGGGCGCTGGTCCCCGGCCGCGACAGCGGTCAGCCAAGACAGCTCGATGCCGATCAGTTGCGGAACATGGCCGGTGGGGCCGACCTCGAGGGCCCGCTCCTCGATCATGAGAAGAAGGGAAACACGGTCGAGCTCCTCGGGAAGGTCGAGGTTCGCGGACGCCCCGCGTGGAAGCTCAGGGTGGTCGAGGCCGATGGCGAGGTCCGCCTCGACTACGTGGATGCGGAGTCGTTCCTCGAGGACAAATGGGAAGGAACCATCCGGGTGGACGGGCGGGACCAAGCCGTCGAAACCTACTTCTCGGATTACCGCCCCGTAGGCGGCGTCATGGTCTCGTTTCGCCTTGATTCGGGCAGTCCGGGAACGCCCACCACTCAGAAGCTCGTCTTCGACAGCGCCGCGGTGGACATCCCGATCGCGGACGGCCGCTTCGAGCGCCCTTGAACCAGCTCGATGAAACGACCGACGAACGCGCCAACGTCGTCCCAGTCCGTGAATTCGCGATCCTGTGACGAATCCGCGTCTACCCCCGCCTTTCGGGCGATGCGACGCATCACCACGCGCTTGAGCCAGCCATACCGACGGAACGGCAGGGCTCCGGCGACGACCTGCGTGAGGCGCGGCCACCATTCCGTCTCGATGAACAGGCTCTCCATGATCCTGTGGAGCTCGCGATCCACCTCAGGCCGCTGCTCCAGGACACCGAGACAGACGGAAACGAACGCCGAGGGCCGGGCGTTGAGTGCCTCCGCATGCTGCCGCAGCCAGCGCCGCACCGCCCGCTGATACCCCTGAAAATGGACCGAGGCGGCCACGATCACCGCGGCATAGTTGTCCGGATAGGGATCGAGCGGCCCATCGCCAGCAGCGACGACGTCGACGGCGAGGCCGGCTCGATGCAACTCGGTTTCGAGAAAGTGCGCAACCTTCGCGGTGTGCCCGTCGGTCGTACCATACAGGACAAGAATGCGGGACATCCTTTTCTCCTCGCGTGACCTCACGGTTCCACCGCGCAATATCGTCCCCTGGGCCGAACCGGACGGTGAAGAACCCGTGAAAGCCTCTTCACCGCGTGTGCCGCGCAAAGAAATCCCACAAGACTGACGACGCCGCAAACGTACGACTGGTCTTTCCGACGATTGACTCGGGAAGGTACTGAGGCCCACCCGGCCAGGTGTGCCCGCCCTGCTCGATCCGATACGCCACGACCTCGGCGCCCCGCTGGCAGACGTCATACAGCGACTCAAGAGCCTGCGTCCCGTCGGGAGGTGTTGCCGAAAGGGTGGTGAGAACGGGTTGGGCGGTGCAGCCGTTGAGCTCCACCCAACGGGCAACCGTCGCCGCTACGGAAAGTCCGCTTCCGCGGCCGCCACTCATTTCACCACCAAGGAACGGCACCAGCGGATCGTCGGTTCCATTGACGAACATGATTGAGATCGGCAGCGCAGGGTGGCACTGCGCCGCCAGACTGTCGCCGAGCGTCGCCGCAATGACCCCCACCGCGGCCAGCCGGCCGCTCATCTCGCAGGCCAGGCGTTCCGCCATGAAAGCGCCGTTCGACATTCCGGCGGCGTAGACCCGGCCTCGATCGAGCGGGTAATGACGCGCCACATCATCGATAATGGCCCCGATGAACGCGACGTCGTTGACGCCGGCCTTGTCAGCTGGAGTCCCTCCCCGTCCATCGGCCCAGCTCCGCCGGTAGCCGTCGGGATACGCCACCAGTAACCCATGGCTCTCCGACACCGAGTCGAACCCGGTCAACCTGGCCATTCCGGAGCCGGTACCGAGCCGCCCATGCAGCAGGATCACGAGCGGAATCCGCCCTTGCGCATGCATCCGCGGAGTGTGCAACAGGTAGGTCCGCGGCATGCCGCCCACCACGACATTTACCTTCTCGTCCGGGATCTGGGCTGGGAGCTGACGGAGTGGCAGTCCGAGCAGGATGACAAGAGCTGAAAGGCGCATGGCGATCGCACTCCCGGCGACTGAGGCTGGTCACTCAGTGCAAGCTAGCTGCCTTGACGCCTGCCGCAGAGCGCCATGCCTTCGGCGGACGTTTCCATTCGCGAAGCTGAGCCGGTGGAGGTGCCCGAGGTTCAGGCACCGCCTCGCGCTCGGCCGATGGCCGTTCGGCTGGCCTGAGCGAAGGCGGTTCTACCTGGAGCCAGGCGTATCTCGCTCTGACCGTTCCGGGGCACGAGCAGGGATGGGCAGGAGAACAAGGAGGATCGGCTCGGGACACCCAACGGCTCGAGGGGCAACATCTGGCTCGATCTGACAGCCAGGAGGAGCGTACCTGGCCCAGGAGCTAGAAAACGAACGGGATGAGCCGTTGGGTCCGGGCCCTGTAGGTCGAGTATTCCGGGTAGCGTCGAGCGATCAGCCGCTCTTCAGCGAAGATCCGCAGGGAGATGGCGGCTGTTGCGAGAAGGCCGAAGGCGGCGCTTGCCAGCGTGGGATGGGCCATCACTCCGGCCCACAGGAACAGGAGCATCCCCGCGTAGATCGGGTGCCGTATGTAAGCGTAGGGCCCGGTGGTTACCACACCACCCGCCGTGGGGTTCGCGGCTCCGTGGAAGCTCCGAAGCCCGAATGCGAGACGCGCCCACGCCATCACGAGGACCCCGATCGCCTGGAGCAAAATGAAAACGAGCGTGTCCGCGAAAAGGCTGCGAATGAGGAAGAGGCCCAGCACCGCGGCCATGAGGAGGACGATCGCGTAGCGTGAGGCATTCTTGAGGCTCATCGCCCCCCCCCGTTCCCCGCCTCAGATCGATTGCTAAGGCGCGTGTTCTTCCGCGCCCACCCACCCGGATGGTAACATGTTGTCCTCGCGCTCGTCATCCCAGACCGCGGCCGAGATCCACCATCGCGTGCCGTCCCAATAGAGCAGCAGGTAGTTAATGCCGCGGCCGAGCAGTCGCCCCCCCTGCTCCCGCCGGGTCTCGTAGACGCTCCGGACCTGAGCGACGTTCCCAAAACGCTCTACCCTGCTGCCGATCTCCGTCTCGAAGAATCCCAGCTTCACGAAACCGGGATCGGCGGAGCGTCGGTATTCCTCTGGAGTCATCGGATGCGCCACCGGGCGCCCGTCCTTCTCGTCCATCGATACGAACATGGCGCCCGGCATGTAGAGCGTGCTGTCTCGACGCCACTGTCGCGGAGCCCCCGCGGGGCCATTGATGACGTCGTAGTAGGCGTGGACAATGCCCTCGATCGTCGCCACGTCCTTCGGATCAGCCGGTGGAAGCTGCGCGCTCAGCCCCCTGCTTTGGCCGCAGAGGAATCCGAGAAGAAGGAGACCGCGGATCATGCGACGATGCGACAGGGAGCTCATGAGCACCTCGAATCTGGGCAGTGGCAGACATGGCCCTTCCATTCGTCTACCAGTTGGGAGCACGGGAGCACCGTGAATCCAATTGTGCGAAGGGGGACGTAATGCGAAGGGGTCAAGAAAGATGGGAGCGACTGGCGCCCGCGGTCGTGGTCCTTGCCATGGCCGGATGTTCGGGCCACCCCCCGCCGACACCGCCAAGTCCGGAGCCGTCGGGAATACTCGTCGTGACCAACCGATCGACCTGGGACATGGACGTATTTCTCAGGCGCGACGCGAGCCGCGACTGGCTGGGAATCGCCCCCAATGGAAAGACCACCAGTTTCTACCTCAGTCCGGGGGAGGTAGTCGGGCCGTCCCAGATCCGTTTCCAGGCGGCGCCCATCGCGGGGGGCCGGGGGAACGAGGTCACTACCGAGCCCGTCGTCGTACAGCCGAACGACACGATCACGTTCGACATTCCACCACCCTGAGATGGCAGGTCTCAGACGCGCGAATACCTCCACCACAGGAGCAACGCGACGCTGCCCGGGATCGCGAACACGAGCAGGAAGAGCGGTGCCTCGTCGGAAACAGTGTAGCCGGCGCGCGTGACGCCGAACCACATGTTCACTCCCGCCAGAGCCAGCCAGATCGGGAGGAAGACCAGGGCGCCTCGCGCCACCGCCAGCGCATGCCCCTCTCCACCGATCAGTCGGCTGGCTAGAACACAAATGGCAAGCAGTACCATGCCGCCTGCCACGATCTTGAGAGTGTGCATCCAGCCCTTCTTAGTTGGGCCCGGGTCCAACCTCCCGTCCACCTTTAGCGGCGAGCAGGCGTTCTGCAAAGTCGAGCCGCTCCGCGAGCTCAGTCACCTGCTCCTGAAGCGCCTCCACCCGCTCCTCGAGCGCATACACCGCCCCGCTGGTGTCCAGGCTGCTCTGGCTCTTCGGCCGCTTCCCCTCCCGGATCCGCTGGGCAATTGCCTCGCCGACCGGGGTCCGAAACACCCACCGAAGGCCGACCGCGCAGGTGATGAGAACGACCACGGTCGCGACGAGCGGGAATACCCGGAGCAAGACCAGGTTCGGATCGAGGCCCGGGGGCATCGGCATCGGTGTCTGCATGATTCGACGCTACGGCAAACCGCTCCTTTACGTTTCAAGGCGGATCATAGCCCGCAGGACCGGCCCCCTGACGGCAGGCCTTCCGCTCCCACGCGCTATTGTCCGGCGACCACTATCCGGATCCGCGCCAACTGGTGAAGATGGGCCAGATCATGGCCCGCGTAGAGCTTGAGCATCTGTTCGAGACTCTCTTCACCTCGCTCGGAATGCATTCCCACCCGGGACAGCTCGGTGGGCGATGCGCTGCTCCACAGCCGGAGATTGGACCGCCTGAGGGCGCTGAACCGATCGAGGGACTCCCGGACGTCAGCTCGCTCGTAATGGAGGCGGTCGGCCCAGAGGTCCTGGTCGTATGGAGCCAGCGGAGGTCGTTCGTGAGCCAGGACCATACGGATCCGGAGGCCACCGACCAACTCGGAGTCCGCCAGGTGCGCCACGACCATCCGTGTCGACCACTTCCCAGGCGCCTCACGCGCGTCGAGCTGGGCAGGCGTCAGCCGCTCGAGCCCCCGCTCGATGGTCGTCGGTGTTTCCCGCAATACGTGCAACGGATTCTGCGTGCCCAGAAGATGCAGCAAGGCTGCCGTGTAGGCCTGCGCCTGCTCGGGGTTCAGGAAGCCGGACGCGGAAAGTTCCGACACGCGATCACCGCCTGTAGCTCACCGGTGACGTACCCTCTTCAGGCGCGCTTGACGAGCCTGATGACGTACAGGAGGATCAGCGCACCCACCAGCGCGACGACGATACTTCCGACGAAACCCCAGGCGGCCAGGCCCAGAAGTCCGAAGACCCACCCTCCGAGAATGGCGCCCACAACTCCTACCACCAAGTCGCCGAACAAGCCAAAGCCGCCGCCCTTCATGATCTTTCCGGCCAGCCAACCTGCGATCAGTCCAACCACCAGAATCCCGATGAGTCCACGGCCGTGCATAGAGTCACTCCTTGGCGTGAATGAAGTTCGTGAGGCCCCCCGACGGACAGGAGGTCGCCCGGCAGGAGCGTTCTCCTGACTCAGACTGGTCCTGCCGCCGTCTCCCGCCGAGCTGAGCTGTACAGCATGATAAGCCACGTGGCCGCCGCGAAGACCACGAGGTCCGGACGGAATTGCCGCCTGACCGCGTGGACCACGAACGCAAGTGTCAGGCACAGGAGCAGGACTCGGCCGCCCCAGACGAGCGTGCGAGGCCAGAGAAAGAGCGCCGCGCCGACCGCCTCGATTGCGCCAAGCAGTCCCAGATGGAGGCCCGAGTGGCCGGCGCCGAAATATGCCCAGGCGGTTCCGACACCTCCATAAAGGAGGGAAAGGGCAAGCGTCAGGTGCAAGGCCATAAAACCCCGCCCGAGAGGCCCCTCCGGGCTCATACCGCAAGGCGTCTGTCGTAGGGGACCACCTCACCCTGCTCCACATAGCGCTTGAGGAGCCTGAGATACATCGCCCAGCAATAGCAGCTGGTCCGAAAATGGGCGTTAGTGAGCGGCCATCCGGAATGGTGGAATTCGAGATGAGTACCCTTTTCCGCCGGCGTCAGACGGAATCCGACGAGGGTCCCGGTCCAGTCCTCGTCCGCATCGGTCATCTCCCACTCGACTTCGCTCGACGGCTGGTAGCGTCGCATCACGCCCGCCCAATCGTACTCAGGGCCAAAGAAGAAACGGTACCGATTGCCGACTCCCGGCCGACCCTCGGCCTGTCGGGTCCACCACGCGTCCAGGCCTTCGGGGGCACACAGCACGCCAAAGACCTGGAGCGCAGGCGCCTGGATCGGAAAATCGAGGAGGATATCGGGCATTGTGTGGAGCCGGAAGCTGTCCGAACCACGGCCCAAGGTGCAGGGCGGAACCGAGGCTGTCAAATTCGCGCCGGGCAGACCTACGGGCGCTCGCTCAGCAGCTGAGCCAGCATTCCCTGCGCCTCGCGGACGATCTGGTCGAGGTGGGACGCGTCACGGAAGCTCTCCGCGTACAGCTTGTAGACGTTCTCGGTACCGCTGGGCCGCGCGGCAAACCATCCCATCTCGGTCACGACCTTGAGTCCGCCGATGGGAGCCCCGTTACCAGGCGCGGTAGTCAGCCTGGCCGTAACGGGGTCGCCCGCCAGCAAGGCAGTCTGCACCGTTTCCGGAGTGAGCCGCCTGAAGGCCGCCTTCGCCGCGGGCGTGCACGGCGTATCAATCCTGGTATAGACCGGGGCACCCAGCTTCGCGGTGATCTCGCTATATAGCTCTCCGGGGTCCTTCCCAGTCACCGCCGTGATCTCCGCGGCAAGGAGGCACAGGAGGATGCCGTCCTTGTCCGTGGTCCATACCGTGCCGTCGCGCCGGAGAAAGCTGGCTCCGGCGCTCTCTTCCCCCCCGAAGCAGCAGCTTCCGTCGAAGAGGCCCGGCGTGAACCACTTGAACCCGACCGGTACCTCCATCACGCGGTGCTTGAGGTCGTGGACGACCCGATCGATGATGGAGCTCGATACCAGCGTCTTTCCAACCACGGCCTTGAGCGGCCACCGCGGTCGGAACTGGAGCAGGTACCGGATGGCGACCGCCAGGTAATGATTGGGATTGAGCAGCCCCTGGGATCGCGTCACGATGCCATGGCGATCGGCGTCTGGATCGGTTCCGAAGGCGATGTCAAATCGATCCCTGAGCTCGACCAGGCCCGCCATGGCCGAGGGACTCGAACAGTCCATGCGAATGACGCCGTCATGGTCTACCCGCATGAAGCCGAACTGGGGGTCCACCATGGAGTTCACGACCGTCAGGTCCAGTCCGTAGCGCGTGGCAATCGGTTTCCAGTAGGCCAGGGAACTCCCGCCGAGCGGATCGACCCCGATGCGAAGCTTTGCGCTGCGAATGGCGTCGAAGTCAATGGCCGCCGCGAGATCCGCCACGTAAGGTCCGACCAGATCCTCCTGCTGTGTGGTCGAGGCCGCCAGCGCTCGATCATAGGGGACGCGCTTGACATCTCGATTCCGGTTGCGGAGCAGGGCGTTGGCCCGGTCCTGGATCCATTGGGTGACGCCGGTGTCGGCAGGACCGCCGTTGGGAGGGTTGTACTTGAATCCACCGTCCTGCGGCGGATTGTGTGACGGCGTCACGACGACACCGTCCGCCGGCGGCGCCGGCGATCGACTCTGTATCGAAGGCGCTCCCCGATTCCAGGCCAGGATGGCACGGCTGACGACCGGGGTCGGAGTGAACCCGTCGTCCGCCTGCATCGCCACCGTTACGCCGTTGGCGGCCAGAACCTCGAGGGCCGTCCGCTCCGCCGGCCGGGAAACCGCGTGGGTGTCCTTGCCGAGGAACAGCGGACCCGTGGTGCCCTGGCCGGCGCGATAGTCGGCGATCGCCTGGGTGATCGCCAGTATATGTGATTCGGTGAAGGTCCCGTCGAATGGTGAGCCGCGATGCCCGCTGGTGCCGAAGCTGACCAGTTGCGCCGGATCGTCGAGATTGGGGGTCCGCTGGTAGTAGTCGCGCTCGAGGCGTGAAACGTCGACCAGGAGATCCGCCGGAGCGGAATGGCCGGCGAGGGGGTGCATGATCGGCACTCCATCGAGCTGGGGAGGCGCCCGCCGCCAATCGGCCGGGACCGGGGGATTATATCCCCGGACTCCCTTCTCCGCGCCGGGTTACCCTCAGCTGGCCTTGAGCCCCACGCCCCTTCGCCACTTGGACGGGATCCGGACTTCGATCGGGACCCCCCAGGGACCATCCGGCCCGGGCAGGGGCCGGAAAACCTGCCAGGCCGCTTCGAGCGAACAGCCGGTAATCTGGCTCACCAGCTCGGCGAACCGCGCGCGCCGTGCCGTAACCGCGATACGGAGCCAGAGATCGGGAGAGTCTGCAGGCTCGTGTAAGCGTCTCGTCCGCTGCATCTCGCTTCCTTGCGATGGCTTGTCCGGCACGGGCCCGAGCCCATACGAGCCACGGTAACGTTCAAGAGTGGAAGGCCGCCGTGATTCCAGTCACCCGTACAAAGAGATTCTTCCTGCGCATCCCCGAGGCGGTCACGTGGTCACGAATCGGTAGCAGACGTGCGTCATGCGCCTCTGGTCACGTACGAGAAAGAGAGGGCGCGCGTTGGTGGAGGGTTTTGGAACCGTAGTAATACGGTGCCGTGGCGCCTAACACAAAAGAGAGGTCAGCCGAGAGGAGGGGTCCGGGCTCGCGAGCATCGAGGGCGTGTCGCGAGCCTGGAGCGTCGATTCAGAAGCTCCAACCGCTGCGCGGAACCGGGTGGACCCATCCGTCTGAGATCGTGGCACCGTTCACCTGGCCGGTGTTCGGGTCCACATCCAGCGGCTGGCCGGAGCGCACCGCGAGGCATCCAAGCAGCACCATCTCCGTGAGCGGGCCCGCATGGCCATCGAACGTCGAGAGGTTCGGCGCGCCGCCCTTCATGGCCCGAATCCATTCCGCATAGACACCCGGTGAACGCTCGTAGCGCTGCGGAACCGGGTTGGCCTTAAGTTCCGCGTCCTTCGCCGGATCCAGCACCCTGGGGTCCTCTCCGTAAATGCCGGCCAGAATCGCCCCCTTGTCACCCACCCACAGCTGGCCCCCGATCTCGGCTGGAGGCCACTCCAATGTGTCGGGAAGGTTTGCCGGGCGCGGGGGCCACAGTCCGCCGTCCCTCCAGACGACTCTGACCGGGCCGCGGCTGGCATTGGCAGGAAACGTGTACTCGATGCGCGAGCACTTGGGTGCCGTCTCATCGAACAGCTTTGTCGTCTCGGGCACGATGCGCGTAGGATACTTCAGGTCCAAGGCCCAGAAGGCGGCATCCATCCCGTGGCACGCCATGTCGCCCAGCGCGCCGGTCCCGAAATCCCACCACCCCCGCCAGTTGAACGGCGCGTACGCGGGGTTGTACGGCCGCTCTGGAGCCGGACCAAGCCAGAGACTCCAGTCGAGGGTCGGTGGAGGAACGTGCAGTGCTGTGGGGCGATCGATCCCCTGTGGCCAGATCGGGCGGTTGGTCCAGTAGTTCACTTCGCGCACCGCCCCGATGACGTCTGCCTCCACCCATTCCCGGATCAGGCGTGTCCCCTCGTTTGTATGCCCCTGATTGCCCATCTGCGTGTGCTGCTTGGGCCGGCGGGCCGCCTCGGCCCGCACCGCGCGGACCTCGCCGAGGGTTCGGGCCAGCGGCTTCTGGCAGTACACGTGCTTGCCGGCGCGAAGAGCGAGCAGTGTAGCCGCGGCATGACTGTGGTCGGGAGTCGAGACCGTTACCGCATCGATGCGCTTTGCTTCCTTGTCCAGCATGTCGCGGTAATCCTTGTACCGCCGCGCCCGCGGATAGCTTCGGAAGGCGTCCTCCGCGCTCGCCCAGTCCACGTCGCACAGGGCGACGAGATTCTCTGCTTCCATCCCGCGTACATCGTTCCGCCCCATGCCTCCCACCCCAATGCAGGCGACGTTGAGTGTGTCGCTGGGGGCCCGAAATCCGCGGCCCAGCACGTGACGAGGGACGATATGGAAGAGGCCGGCGCCCAGGGCCATGGAGGAGACGAAGTCACGCCGAGTAGTCGCTCTCGATCGAGGCATCAGGGAAACCTCACTGGTTGGTGACTCGAGCCACAGGATGGAAGGAGGGGGCCTGGAGGAGTCACAGCTTCATGGCCATCCGTCTGATCCTATCCTTGATCCAGGGCCAGTCCACTTGAGGAGAAAGCCCTGCTTGATGTCAGAGAGCCGCCGGTAGGTCAGCAACTGAGCCACGTGAATCGGCGTCAGCGCGTGCACGGCTTTGTTCTCGACCAGGATCGCACCCTCCACCAACAGGCCGATCCGATATCCGGCGTGGATTACCAGACCGCGTACCGCACCGGCAGCCAGACGTCCACGCGCACCCGCAGCTCGCGCGGGCTGATGCCCCCGGGTCTACGCCTCCACGCGCCGCGTTTCCTCCGGCCGAAACACCAGCGCAAAGACGACCAGAATGACCGCCGCGCCCGCCGCGGGCCAGAGCCAGATGGAATGCCAGTCGTGCCCGCCACCAGTCTGGGCGAACTGTTCCACCACCGCGCCCGAGGCATAGCTCCCGATCAGGTAGCCCACCCCCTGGGTGATGAACGTGATGAACCCCTGGGCGGCGGCCCGGATCTTCACGCTCGCCTGCTGATCGACATAGATCTGGCCGGTCACGAAGAAGAAATCGTAGCACATGCCGTGCAGCAGAATGCCCAGATACAGCATCCAGGCCCCGCCCCCGATATTGCCGAAGGAGAAAAGGGTATAGCGCACAGCCCATGCGGCCATGCCGAGCAGCAGGATCTTCTTGGTCCCCCAGCGGGTCAGGGCCACCGGCAGCAGAACCATGAACAGGATCTCGGACATCTGGCCCAGCGTCATCTTGCTCGCGGGCGCCACCATCCCGATCTCATTCAGAAAGAGGTTCGTGAAGGCGTAGTAGAACTGCAGGGGGATGCACAGCAGGAAGCTCCCGATCACGAACGCCGCGAACGACCGATCCTTCATGAGCGACAGGGCGTCCAAACCCAACACATCCCGGATGTCGAGCGGTCGGCCGGCCGCATGTGGTGGAGTGTCGGGCAGGAACAGGCAGAACACGGCGAGCACCACCGAAGCCCCGGCGGCGATCTGCATCGGTGTCGCGGTTGCCTCGAGTCCCAACCGACCGATCAGCTGCCCCGCGACGATCCAGCCGATCGTTCCCAGCACGCGCACCAGCGGAAAGTCGCGGGCTGGATCCCCCATGTTGTCGAACGCGATGGAGTTCGTCAGGGCCAGCGTCGGAGCATAGCAGAGCGCGTATCCAATCAGGATGGGGTAGAACGTTCCGAACAGGCCCTCGGTCGAGGCCCAGTAGAGCAGGAGAGCCCCCAGCAGGTGCAGCAGTGCCAGGATCTTCTGCGTGGCGAAGAAGCGGTCCGCCACCATGCCGACAAAGAACGGCGCGACGATCGCCCCGATGGCCATCGCGCCGTAAGCGGCGCCAATCTCCCGGCCACCGAACTTGAGCGTCTCGCCCAGATAGGTGCCGAGGGTGACGAACCAGGCCCCCCAGATGAAATACTGGAGGAACATCATGGTACTGAGCTTGAACCGGATCATCGCCGCTCCACCTATGGGAGTTCGCGGATCTTGATGCTCCGGAACCAGACCCTGTCACCATGGTCCTGGAGCGCGATGTGCCCCTTCGGAGCTCTCCCATATCCCGGCCATTGCTTGAACTTGCTCTTGGCCACGCGGGCCTCCCAGTCGGGGCTCTCCAATTCATACTCGACGACCTTCACCCCGTTCATCCAGTGCTCCACGTGGTGGCCCCGGACTACGATGCGGATCTGATTCCACTCGCCAGGCGGCCTGACGATCCCCGCGGGGGCCGGGTAGAGCCCGTAGTCCGCTCCGGCGGCGGTCAATCGGCTCTTCCCGTCCGGATGTCGGGCGTCATCCAGCACCTGCATCTCCGGCCCCGTCATGTAGGTCTCTTCGCTTCCCTCCGTCACCCGGTACATCACCCCGCTATTCCCCCCCTCGGAGATCTTCCATTCCAGCGATAGCTCGAAATCCTTGTACTGCCGGAGCGTGATCAGGTCGCCGGCGCTCGCAACCCGGGTGAGGGTGCCGTCTTCGACGACCCAACCAGCAGGAACATCCTTCTTCTGGTAGCCGCGCCACCCCTTGGTGGTCTTGCCATCGAAGAGCAGCCTCCACCCGGCGGACTTCTCCGCGGCCGTCAGGGTGTTGGGCGGAGTGGTATCCGACTGGGCCTGGGCGGCCCAGGGAAAACCCGCGACCACTGTGGCCAGGAGGAAGACGGAAGTTCTCATGCCGGATCTCGACGTCGGGGAAGGTCGCACCAACGATACGGCCGCCAAGGGACCGGGGGAAGGGTCCGACGCTTCAGAGGGATCAGTCGTATCGAGGATGCTGGACTCCTCAGGCAGCGAGCACTAGCTTCGTTCCGCCAGCACCCTACTCCGTGCACCGTCGCGATCTCATCCGCCTGATCGGCGCGAGCGCCCTCTCTCCCTTTGTCCTTCCTACAATAACAAAGGGCCTCTCGAACTCGGCCCACCCCCACGGTCTCACACCAGGCCTTCAGCTCTACTCTGTCCGCACCCTGCTCGAAAAAGACTTCGAGGGAACCCTCGCCGCGTTGGCGGACATCGGCTACCGGCAGGTGGAGTTCGCGGGGCTCTACCGTCATGAGCCCGCCGCGGTCCGGAGCATCCTCGATCGGTACCGCCTTCGGGCCATCGGCGGACATGTCGATCTGACCGCGATTACAGATACCCTGGACCAGACGATCACAGAAGCCAGGACCTTGGGATACGAGTTCGTCGTCATGGCGTGGATCGACGAGGACAAACGAACCCGAGCCGGCTACCACGGCATTGCCGAAGCGCTCAACCGAGCGGGAGACAAACTACGCCATGCAGGGCTGACGCTCGCGTATCACAACCATCTCTTCGAGTTCGCGCCGCTCGACCCGGCGCCTCCCGGCTCGCCGCGATGTGGCTACGATATCCTCATCGCCGACACTAATCCTGACTTGGTCGCCTTCGAGCTCGATCTGTTCTGGATCCGGAAGGGCGGCGGGGACGCCCTTGCCTACTTTCACGAGCACCCGGGCCGCTTCCGCCTCGTGCACGTCAAGGATATGGCGCCCGATGGGGCGATGGTCGACCTCGGCCGCGGGGCAATGGACTGGCCCACTCTCCTTCGGGCGGCCAGCCAGGCGGGGGTCCGCTACTTCATCGCGGAACATGACCAGCCGCAGGATCCCCTTCAATTCGCAAGGACGGCCTTCGAGTATCTGAGTTCACTCCGTCTCTAGACCCGTCCGGCTGACCGATTCCCGGCCGGCCCATATTCCCGAGCAAGCCTGACAGGATGCAACGGTGCCTCGCCTTGGTATCACGATCCAGAGACGAGCCGAGCAGGGCTCATTTCTGTCAGGCTTCTGTTGACGAATCATGAATGAGCGACATTAAGAACCGGCGTTGCGCTCACAAAATTTCCATAATGCCTGCGTTTTCCTCTTTCGCCGGCAATCGGCGCTTGCCTATCTTAGCCCCTCGCGACTCGGCACTGTGCCTGTCGCACTCGATGAGGAGAGCTTTGAAATGGCAAATACAGCCCGGCGGTCACAGAGAAGGTCGTCTTCCAGGCGCACGTTGAGGAAGGTCACTCTGCCGGCGGCCAGAGTACGTCGGGTGAATCGTAGCTTGCCCCCCGGCGTCTGTCGTGTTGAGCAACCCAGCACCCGCACCTATGGGTACGTCGTCCGTGTGGGGCACCGCCGCTCCCCGCGCGGGTGGCGGCCGCGGTTTACCGCCTACTTCGGTGACTTCAGCCATGGCGGAAAGAAGCCTGCGCTCGCGGCTGCGGTGCGCTGGCTCAAGGTCCTGGAGCGGACCGGCAAACCTCCGGAGAAGCGCTAACAGACCGGGATGCCATGCACCCCCGCCCCCAGTGGCGGGGGTGATCTTTTTTGGGGGGCCATGCCGCCGCCCGTGTCAGATGCTCCATTCCCGCCAGCCCTCGTGGATCTGCTTGGGCCAGAAGCCGGGGGTGGCGCCAATTCGCCAATGTCCCCATCATGTTCCTACCCCTGCAGTGAGGGCCCCGGACGCCTGGGAGGCGCGATGCGGCTGATGCAGGAGGGGAACCTGAGGCGTGCCATGGTCGGCGGCCATCGGCACCATCGATGACCGTCCCGGAGCAGATTCGCAGCGAACCAGACGTCTCCGGTTCTCTGAGCGCGTTCAAGGAACGCCTCGCCGAGACCGTGGCGTGGTGCCATCGCCGGACCGGAAGCGCGGATCTGGCAGTGGAGTTGCGCAGTCCCTCCCTTGCGCCACCGCCAGCCACCCCGTGGCTCGAGACGATGCATGCCGTGGCGGAAGCCCGCAGCCTGCAGCTAGGCCGGAGTTGGCGCCGCTCCGCTGACCTCTTGGGAGGCGGTCTCCTTCTTCTCTACTTCCCCCGGGATCCTCACTCCGACGGAGCGGCACGAGCTGCCAGTAGCGGCTACCTCGATGCCCGAGACACGCCCCCGTGGGACACCTGGGTAGCCTACGTCGAGGAAGTTGCACGCGGCTATCTGGTCGCCTGGGTCCCTCCGGACGCGCTGGGCGCGGTAACAGCTGCACTCCGCGAATCAGAGCCTTCGGTCAAGTGGCTGGTCGGCTCCGGCGTGGCGCTCGAAGAGTCCCTCAAGACGGGCGACCCCATGGCCTGAGGCTTGGGCGGCGGGAGCGTCAAGGAACGATCCCGGTGAATGTGCTGTCGCGCCACACCGGATGTCCGTCGAGAAGCGTGAGCAGAACCCGAACCCGATGCAGATCGTCCGGCGGAACATCAAACAGGTTTCGATCCAGCACGATCAGGTCCGCGAGCTTCCCAGCCTCGAGCGTCCCCGTTTCATGCTCCGCGTGGATCGCGTAAGCTGCGTTGATCGTATAGGCCGCCAGCATTCGCGGAAGGTCCGCTCGCTCCTCCGGTAACCATCCAGGTCCCGCGCCGGCCTGGACATCCCGTCTCGTAATCCCGACCTGAATCGCATCCAGCGGGTTCAGGCTGGATACTGTCCAGTCGCTGCCCCCCGCGACGACTGCTCCGCTCGCCAGGACGCTCCCGATCGGATAGATGTGTCCGGATCGCTCCGGTCCCAGCACCGGCAGGGTGAGCTGCGTGATGTACTCATCGGCCTGAGCCCAATAGGCCTGGAAGCTGGCCACAGCGCCCAGCTCGCGAAACCGGGGGATGTCCGAGGAGTCGATCACCTCCAGATGCGCGAGGATCGGCCGGGCGTCGTGGACACCATTCACCCGGCGCATGAACGCCACTGCATCGAGGGCGACTCGAATCGCGCGGTCCCCGATCGTATGGAAATGGATCTGGAAGCCGTCCCGATCGAAGGTCGCGACCCGCGCCGCGAGGTCGCCTGGCTCATACACCAGCGGGCCGCGGAAATCGCCCATGCCCACATACGGCTTGAGCAGAGCCGCGGTATGGGATTCGATCACCCCGTCGACGAAGAGTTTCACGGTATTGACGGTGAGATGATCGGTACCGCGGTAGCGGGCGCGGAGCCCGCGGAGAATCGCCGCCATGGAGTCGACGGGGAGCTCCGGATCCGTGCGAAGCGCCACGTTCACGCGTGCGGTAAGCTCGCCGCGCCTGTCCAGCGCATCGTAGGCCGCAAGATCCTCGGACGAGACGTTGGCGTCGGTGATGGTCGTGAGCCCGAATCGATTGGCCTCCGAGAGCGCGCGGCGGATGGCGCCGAGACGCTCGCTGGGGGTCGGCGGCGGGAGGTAAGAGGCAACCAGATCGGCGGCACCCTCCCGCAACGTGCCGGACGGTTCGCCGGTTCTTGCGTCGCGCTCGATGACTCCGTTCGGAGGATTCGGCGTCTCCGAAGTGATCCCGGCCAGCGACAGGGCGCGCGAATTGACCCAGGCCGAGTGCCCATCCGCCGACCAGAAGAAAGCCGGGCGGTCCGGGATCAGACGATCAAGCAGTGCCTTGCCCGGATTGGCGTTGGGAAAGACGGGCAATTGCCAGCCATTCCCACGGATCCAGCGCAGGTCGGGGTGCGCGGCCACGTAGGCCCGGATGATGCCCTCGACCTCTTGAGGGCTCTTGGCATCATACAGATTGCACTCGCCCAGCTCTCGTCCACCCGCGGCCGGATGGGCGTGACTATCCTGAAACCCTGGCAGAACCATCCTCCCAGACAGGTCCAGGACCCTGGCCTGTGGCGACAGAAACCGTGCGACGCCCGAGTCGTCACCCACGTACAGCAGCCGTCCATCGCGGATCGCGACCGCTTCGGCCCAGGGCCGCGCCGCGGACCCCGTCCAGATCACCCCGTGTCTCAGGACCAGATCGGCGGCTGCGGCGGGTGTGTGGCGCTCAATCCGGCAGCCTAGAAGCGCACCGAGCGCAAACGCCCAAGGGAGGCGGGTCAGCATGCTTTCATTCCAGCCTGGCCTCTAGAGGTAGCGCTCTCGGATCACCCTCAGGTGATGCGTCTCGTGACCCGCGATCACCCAGGCCAAGGCGCGAACGCTCATCACCTTGCCATTGGCGGTCCCGCGCCGCAAGGCAGCGGGGCCATCGAGGCTCGAAACCAGCGCCACAGTGGCGTCACGGACCGCGCTCAGCTCCCCGGCCACATCGGCGAGGCTGCGGCGCTCGAAGCCACCCGCCGGGACGTAGTGATTCTCATCGAAGCCCGCGAGTGGCGTTTCATCGGCCCGAGCGAATCTGAGCAGCCGATAAGCGAACACCCGCTCGGAATCGCCGAGATGACCGATCACCTCTCGAAGAGTCCACTTTCCTTCGGCATAGCGAAACCCCGCGCGTGATTCCGGGACAGTGGCGAGGAACCGCGCGGTTGCCTCACGCTGCTCTCGGAGGACGGGAAGCGCATCAGCCCCCGGGACCTCGTCGATGTAGGTCCGGTAGTAGGGAGCGAACTCATCATCGGCGGGACGGGTGATCGGCATGGGGCGCTCGGCGTGAAGTGGGACCCGGAAGCGGGCATGAGAGGAATACTATCTTGGTGCACCTGGCACAACGCCAGCATCCGGCGCCTGCCTCACTGGCCCGCGGCATTCCCGAATCGGTATCTTCCTCCCATGCCGTCGTCCGCCCGCCGCGGGATCCAGTTCGCCCAGCTCGGCCTTCTCCTAAACACCGTGCTCGCGATCACGAAGCTGGTCGCGGGGGTCCTCGGCAACGCTTACGTACTGATCGCCGATGCCGTCGAGTCCTCCGCCGACATCTTTTCCTCGTTGATCGTTTGGGGCGGTCTTCGGATCGCGAGCCGCCAGGCGGACGAGGACTACCCTTTCGGCTATGGCAAGGCGGAACCTCTGGCTGCGGCCGTGGTCGCGCTGCTGCTCCTTGGTGCCGCGGCAGGCATCGTCGTCCAGTCCATCCGGGAGATCCAATCTCCCCACCGGCCGCCCGCCCTGTTCACCCTGGTCGTCCTGATCGCCGTCGTGACCATCAAGGAGGCCATGTTCCGCAAGGTAGCCAGCGTTGGGGCCGAGGTTTCAAGCACCGCGGTGACCGCCGACGCCTGGCACCATCGTAGCGATGCCCTTACTTCACTCGCCGCCTTCATCGGCATCACCGTTTCGCTGGTCGGGGGTCCGAGCTGGGGGGCGGCCGATGGGTGGGCGGCCCTGGCCGCGGCAGGGGTGATCGTGGTGAACGCGATCCGGCTCCTCAGGCCCGCCGTCCACGACCTCATGGACCGGAGCCCGGGGGCCGAGTTCCTGGACCGGATCAGCAGCGCCGCCCTGGGCACACCCGCTGTACAGCAGATCGAAAAGCTGAAGGTCCGAAAGATCGGCTTCGGATATCACGTGGACCTGCATGTCCAGGCGGAGCCCTCGATGTCGCTGCGCGATGCCCATATCCTGAGCGGGCAGGTCAAGTCGGCGATTCGAAAGGCCGTGCCCGAAGTGGCTGGCGTCCTCATTCACATGGAGCCGCACGAAGCCTGAGGCCCGGGCAGCCGTGCTGCCCTCCCGACTATTCCTTCCAGATGTACATCATGAGGTAGCTGAACGTGGCCACGCTCATAGACGCCACCGTCGCGATCTTGTGCGGGGTCCAGCCGCCACGGGTTCCAGCTGCGATGCGGGCGTCGATCTTGGAGAGGGTAGGGGCCACCGTCACGCCGTAGATCATCCCCCCTTCGGCCGCGAGCATCAGCACCGAGTGATACCATCGCCGCTTCTTGCCCTGGCTGACCTGGGACGCCTCGGCAAGGTTGAGGAGCCCCGTGACCGTGTTCACCGTAAAGATGCCCGCCAGCGCGTAGGCTGCCGGCTTGTGAATCTGTTCCGCCCAGAGCGGCGCCGCGCTCCCGTGATCCAGAAGCTGCTGGCCGGCGAAGTACTCGATGGCGAAGAGGGGCAAGACCGCATAGCCCGCATAGCGGTGGATGTCGAGACGCGTGTAGTAACCATTCGAGAGGGTGACGGCTCGCGGGCGACGGTTCGTGTCCGGCAGGTCTGCCGCGGCTAAGGACGAGCGTATCGTCGAGGGCAGCTCATATGCGGTTAGTACCGGTGATGCCCCCACGGCGGGTGCCAGCGTGTTTGTATTGGCTACGGTGGGCGCCAGACTGATCAGTGTCTGGGCCAGAAGGAGGGCGGGCAGCCCCATGCAGGCTCCGAGGTCGGAAATGGCGGGTTCCGTCTCAGAGTAGTCGATTCTCCTGCGCGGACAAGGTGACGCGCGTCACCCCGTGAAAATCAGGTCAGAGCGCGACCTTCGCCGCGCCCCACTGTGCAGCCTGTTTGTCGCTCTTGTAGTAGGCCGCCACATCCACGATGAGATTGTTCCCCGCCTTCCGGATGCCGAACCGGTCCATGTTCCTGGTGGCCCGGCCGCTGATGAAGGTCCCGTCCGGCTGGTACTTCGACTTGTGCTTCGGGCACTGGAACCGGCTGTCGTCCTGATACCACCGGAGCGCCGTGTTCTGATGCGGGCAGGAAAGGTTGAAGGCATAGGCCATCCCCTTCCACCGCACCAGAATGACCTCGTTCTCCTTGTCGATCACGGCGCCGTCGGCGCTCGGAATAGGGTAGGTGATCTGATCACCCGCGCGGATCAGGGGATGCCCCAGGCTGAGCGGCAGAGCGGCAACCTCGCGGGGCGTGGCGAGCCCGACCATCACGGCGCCCACCGCCAGGGTCACGGCCTTCAGAAATTCGCGGCGCTCCGGTAGGGAGCACCCTTGTGTACAATCGGACATGATTCTGCTCAGTTGGTATTGGGGAGTATCGACCCAACCAGCACCACGGCGAACCACAGCATCAGGCTCACCAGAGCGGCCCGCCGGAGGCGCTGCCATCCCCGGCTATCGATCGGATTCCCGAGTTCGAGGGCGCGTTCCGCCTGCAGCATCAGCCACCCGTTGAAGAGCAGGAGGCCGATCAGCCCCATCTTGATCCAGAAGGTCACGGACGTGGCGAGGTTCTCGAGATCCGCCGCGAACATGAGGAGCCCGCTGAGCGTAGTGACTGCCAACGCGGCCACTACGATCGGGTGCGTCCCGGCAAGCTCCTGAAGCTGCCGCGGGCGATCCACCGTGGGAGCTCCGGCGGCGCGAAGCGTGGCCCGATCGGCCGCCAGGGCGAATCCGCCCGCCGTCATGATGCCGGCAAAATGCCCGAAGCCGACCACCGACTGCGCCGCCTTGCTGCCGTTGTAGAAGTCGGCCCACGGTGCCACCATGGTGGCCATCTGATGTACCAGCGACATAGCCTCAGTCCTTCCAGAGAAGCATCATCAGGTAACTCCCCAACGCGAGACCCATCGAAGCGATGGCCAGGTTGCGGTGGAGATTGCCCTGGCTAGTGCTGCCGGGCGGCGGTGGTGGAGTCGGCGGCGTCGTGGTGCGGTCGAAGTGGCGCTTCGGCGTCACCGCGCCCACCACCACGAACCCTGCGTCCGCGGCGATCATGGTCAGCCCATGTATCCACCGTCTGGTCCGGCCATTGGGATCCTTGTTGCTCTCCACCAGGTTCAGAACCCCCGTCACCGTGTTGACCGTGAAGAGCGCCCCGATCCCCAGCGCCAGGGGGCCGTGCACATCCTTGGCCCAACCACGGTATCCCGGGTTGTTCCAGAGCTTCTGTCCGGCAATGTACTGGGCGACGAAGAGCGGCACTGTGAGATAGCTCGCAAGCGTGTGGACGTGGAGCCGGCTGTAATACGCGTCACTATACTCCACGGCCCGCGGGCGGCGTTGGGGCGGGGCGGTATCCGCAGCCATCGCCGTGGTATCGGTATCGGCCGCCATTTCCGGCCCGGCTCCGGCCAGAGCCGCGCCCAGGAGGGAACGGTTATCGAGCGTGGGAGCCAGGTTGAGCGGCGTCGAATCCCGCTGAGCCGCGTCCCGCTGCGGGCCTGAGGGCCGCCCGAAGCCCGTATCGGTGGCGGACAGGCGCGCCACCGTCGCGGAGTCCCCGGACCGGGTATCCAGGCGGACGGCGACCGTATCGGTGTCCCGTGTTACGCCGAGAAGGCTGATCGCGAGCAGCACAACGTGCATTCTTCTTCCACTTGAGGAGGTGGCCTAGGATACCCCTACCGCGTGAATCTCCCGTGAACCGCGATGCTGTAAGAGACGCCGCGGCACCGGCCCTGCGCACGTCATACTCGACCCCGTTCATGAATATTCACAAATGAAAAGCAATGAAAAAAGCGCGGCCTGTTCCCGCATCAGGCCGCGCCGCTGGGCACTTCGGAGCTGCCGGTCTTAGCCTTCTTCGACCACGACCGCGGTTCCGTAGCAGAGCACTTCCGTGACGCCCTGCATCAACTCGCCCGCGTCGTACCGAACGCCAATCACCGCGTTGGCACCAAGCTCCTCCGCGTGAACCAGGAGCACGTTGAAGGCCTCTTCCCGCGCCGCCTCGCAGAGCTGCGTGAACATCGTGATGTTGCCGCCGAACACCGTCTGGAAAGCGGCCCCGATCGTCCCGAACATCGAGCGCGACCGGACCGTGATCCCCCGCACCACACCAAGCGTCTGCACGATTCGGCACCCATCGATCGCGAACGCCGTCGTCGTGTACCGTGGTTCAATCGGCATTAGTCCTCCTCCGCCTTCTCGTCCTTCTTGTGTTCCGCGGCCACCTTGGCAGTGACCTCGGGAGGGGCTTCTGCGTAGCCGTGGTGGTCCAGATGGAAGGTCCCACGCCCGTGCGTGACGGAGTGCAGGGTCGTAGCGTACTTGTACATCTCGGCCTCGGGCACAATGGCGCGGATCCTGGTGAGCCGGCCTTCCGAATCGGTACCGAGTATCTGCCCCCGGCGGGACGACAGATCCCCCATCACGTCGCCCAGGAACTCGCCCGGCGTCCACACCGTCACGTCCAGCAGCGGCTCGAGCAGCACCGGCCGAGCCTTGGGGGCCACGTTCCGGAACGCCAGAATCCCGGCCATCTTGAACGACATCTCGTTTGAGTCGACGTCGTGGTAGCTGCCGTCGAAGCATTCCGCCTGGAAGTCGACCAGCGGGAACCCCGCGATGACCCCGCGTTCCGAGGCCTCCTGAATGCCCCGGTCCACCGCCGGGATATACTTGTTGGGAATCACGCCGCCAACGATGCTGTCGATGAACTCATAGCCGGATCCCCGGGGCCGGGGCGCGAGGCGCACCCAGCAGTCCCCATACTGCCCGCGACCACCGCTCTGCTTCTTATGCTTGCCCTGTCCCTCGGCCCGGCCCTTGAGTGTCTCCCGATATGCGACGCGCGGTCGGACCAGCTCGGCGTGCACCCCGAACTTCTTCTCCAGGCGGCCCAGGATGATCTCGAAGTGCCGCTCTCCCATCCCGTGGATCAGCGTCTGGCGCAGCTCCGAGCTGTACTCGAAATGAAAGGTCGGATCTTCCTCGTGAAGCTTATGCAGCCCTGCCGCCAGCTTGTCCTCCTCGCCACGGGTCTTTACCACCACACCTGACGTCGCGACCGCCTCCGGGTACGGGATCGGGGTGAGATGGACCGGATGATCCTTCCGGCAGAAGGTGTCGTTCGTATGGGTGTCCCTGAGCTTCGCGACCGACCCGATGTCCCCCGCTTTCAGCTCGGGAACCTCGATTCGCTCTTTCCCCTGCTGAACCGACAGGTGGTTGAGCTTCTCCGCCACCCCATGCTCGTTGTTCCAGACCTCCTCCCCGGTCCGGATATCTCCGCGGTACAGTCGGAACAACGTCACGTCCCCGACGTGGGGCTCGGAGATCGTCTTAAACACGTGCCCGACCAGCGGGGCCCCCTCGCCCCCGGAGCTCTCGGCCCAGCCTGGGATGGGTGCCTCAAGAGGTGACGGTAGAAGGTCGACGATCTCGGTGAGCAGCGCCCGCATCCCGTACGTGAGGATCGAGCTTCCTACCAGCATCGGAACGATCTCCCCGGCCAGGACGCCCTTCTTGAGAGCCCGGACGATCTCGGCGCGGGATAGCTCGGCCCCGCCTAGGTACTTCTCGAGCAGTTCGTCGTCTGTAGCCGCGATGGCCTCGACCAGTTGCTCGTGATACTTGGCATAGCTCTCCTTGATGCCTTCCGGCTGTGCCACGGCATCGTACTCTCCGCTCTTCGTTCCCTTGCGGTATCCGTGAGTCTCCCCCGTGAGCAGGTTCACGATGCCGTGGAACTCGGCTCCATTCCCGACCGGGATCTCGACCGGCACGACCTTGGGCGAGAGGTGAGCCTTGACATCATCGAACACCCGCTCGAACTGGGCCCGCTCACGGTCCATCTGACTTACGAAGAGGAGCCGCGGCAGATGCAGCCGATCGCAGATCTCCCAGACCTTCTCGGTGCCTACCTCGACCCCGCCCGTCGCATTGAGTACGATGACCGCCGCGTCGGCCGAGTACAGCGCCGCCGTGGCCTCGCCAAGAAAGTCGAGGTATCCGGGCGCATCGAGCAGGTTGATCTTGGTGTCCATCCACTCGGCAATGCCAACGGCAAGCGAGATCGAGTGCTTGCGTTCGATCTCATCCGCGGAATAGTCGGTGAGAGTCGTGCCGTCCTGAATGCTGCCGTGGCGTTTGCTGGAGCCTGATACAAAGGCGAGTGCGTCTACGAGGGTTGTCTTGCCGGCCGCCCCGTGGCCCACGAAGGCCACGTTGCGTACGGCGCTGGAGTCGTAGACCCGCATTGGCCCACCTCCTTGATGGGGTCAGGCCTATGATGCAGGTTCGTCGAGTGGGTGTCAAATGCGCGCGCCACGCTGCGATCGCCCGCCTCGCCTTTCACTGGTAGCCGCGGGCCTGCAGCCGGAAGAGCTCCGCGTACTGGCCGCCCAGGGCGAGTAACTCCGCGTGACTCCCCTCCTCGATCAGCTCTCCTCCGGCCAGCACCAGGATGCGGTCGGCCATCCGGACCGTGCTGAAGCGGTGGCTGATCAACACCGCCATCCGCCCTACGGTCAAGTCGGAAAACCGTTGAAAGACCTCGTATTCGGCGCGCGCGTCGAGGGCAGCCGTCGGCTCGTCCAGGATGAGGAGGTCCGCTTCCCGGAGGTAGGCGCGGGCCAGGGCGACTTTCTGCCATTCGCCCCCGGAAAGGTCGACCCCGCCCTCGAACCGTCGCCCGAGCAGCTGCGCGAACCCTCCCCGGAGCCGGGCGGCCACGCTGTCGGCGAGACTGCGCTCCGCGGCGCTCTCGATCGCCGGCTGGTCCAGCAGCCTGGCGATGTCGCCCACGGCGATGTTCTCACGGAGAGGAAAGTCGTAGCGGAAGAAGTCCTGAAAGATCACCCCGACACGCGCGCGGAGGCTGTCAACATCATACTCGCGGAGATCCCGCCCCTCGAGAAGGATCCGCCCCTCGCTCGGGTCGTACAATCGCGCCAGAAGCTTGGCCAGCGTGGTCTTGCCGGCGCCGTTCTCACCGACCAGGGCGATCCGCTCACCCGGACGGAGCCGGAAAGAGAGATGCCGGACCGCCCAGCGCTCGGAGTCGGGATACCGAAACCCCACATTCTCGAAGACGAAGCCTTCCCGGAACGGAGAGGGCACCGTCGGGGCGTCCGGGAGTGAGCGGATCCGGGGCGCCACTTCAAGGAACGAGAAGAGGTCTTCGAGGTAGAGGCTCTGCTCGACCATTTGGGACGCGGAGAGCAGCGTTCGCTGGATCAGGTCGCGGCTCTGGCGGAAGGATGCGATCAGGAAGGTGAGCACGCCGATCGTGAATGGACCGGCCGGCGACTGGTGATGGGTGACGGTGAGATAGATGATCGCGCCGTAAGCCGCATAGTACCCCAGCGTCCCCACCACCGAGAGGAGCGATGAGACGATCGCGCGACGGATCGCGAGGTCCTTGTTTGCCTCATAGAAATCGGTGGACAGATCGGCATAGCGGCGCACCAGGAAGTCGGCCAGACCGAACAGCTTGACCTCCTTGGCGGAGACGTCGCTGGCTCCGATGTATCGCAGATAGTCCAGCTGACGTCGCTCTTCGGTCCAGGAGTAGAGCAGGGAATATGACAGCGCCGCGAACCGGCTCTCTCCCAGGAACGACGGCAGCACAGCCAGGACCAGGAGGACCAGCAGCCACGGAACGTAGACCGCCAGTGCAACGACCAGCGTCCCCAGCGTGATCAGGTCCTGAAGCGATCCCAGGAGCCCCGTCACCAGACCGATCCGCCCAACGGTCTGCCGCCGGGCGCGCTCCAGCTTGTCGTAGATTTCGGAGTTCTCGAGCTGCTCCAGATCCAGACTGGCGGCGTGCTCCATCAGTTCGATGCTGGTCCGATTCGCGACCAGGTCGCCGAGCAGGGATTCGACCAGGGCGGAGACCCGGGCCAGGACCTCCCCGAGCACCGCCAGTGCGAACTCCCCACCGACCAGCAGCGCGAGATGGCCCAATGGGCCGCTCAGCCGGAGCTCCGGGGCCGCAGGCGCGTGAAGGAACTGCCCGGCAAGCGTCACCACGCCGTCGATGATCAGCTTTCCGATCCAGAGCACGGCTACGGGCAGGAGCGCGCGAAGGCCGCGCAGCACCGCCATCGCGACACTCAAGCCGGGGTCGGTCTCCCACACCAGTCGGAGCAGGTGCGGTAGGTGTCGCGTTGCCTTCAGCCGTTCCCGCCAAGACGGCGGTGGGTCGATAGCCTTCGGGGCGCGGCGCCCCCGGTGTCGGGGAGCAGTCATGGCTCGGAAGGTAGCCGGCCAGGCCGTGTGCTGGACCTTCCCGCGCCGCGGAATTAGCTCTATTCCAACCGCGCACCGCTCACTCTGACCGCCAACTCATATGCCCACCTTCTGGCACGACCTGCTCGTTCCTGGCGTCTCGCTCGAGGAGAAGATCATCCGGCCGATCCTCATCTACCTCTTTCTAGTCGTCGGTCTCCGGCTGGCCGGGAAGCGGGAGCTGGCCCAGCTCAATCCGTTCGATCTCGTGGTGCTTCTCACGCTGTCGAACACGGTCCAGAATGCCATCATCGGCGATGACAACTCGGTACTCGGCGGAATCGTCGGCGCCACCACGCTCCTCGTGATCAACTACATGGTCGTCATGCTGGCCTACCGCAATCACAAGCTCGGTGCCCTGATCGAGGGAGCGCCCGACGTCCTGGTAATGAGAGGAAGGGTCCTGGCCCACCGCCTCGAACGGGAGAAGATCACCCTGGAAGAACTCGAGGCCGGAGCCCGGAAGCAGGGTTTCGCTTCCCTGAAGGATGTCGATCAGGCAATCCTCTACCCCGGCGGAACCTTCTGCTTCATCGGCCGGGTCCCCAGCGCTGATGCGGTCCATCACTCGCAGATCATGCGGGAGCTGCACGATCTCAAGCTGGAGCTGGCGGCCCTCAAGGGTCGCTGAGCGAGGCCGACGCGCCTAGATTCACGCCATGCCAGCCCCCGTCGCTCTCGTCACTGGCGCCACCGAAGGCATCGGGCGCGCCGTAGCCTTCGCGCTCGGACATGCCGGCTATCACCTCGGCGCGACAGCCCGAACGCCGTCCCGGCTCCGGGGCCTCGTGGAGGACCTCGGTCGAGCCGGGTTCACTGCCCATGCGCACCCCGCGGATGTCGGCATCGAGTCGGACGTTCAGGCAATGGTGGCGGAAGTGGTCGGAGCGCTTGGGCCGGTGGACGTGCTCGTAAACAACGCCGGTGTCGGCCTTCTGGCACCCTTCGAGCAGCTCAGCCTCGCCGACTGGGACACGACCATGGCCACAAACCTCCGAAGCCTCTTCCTCGTCACTCGGGAAGTCCTCCCGGGAATGCGCGAGCGGAAGCGTGGGGCCATAGTGAACATCGCGAGCCTTGCGGGACGCAACGGGTTCGCGGGAGGTACCGCCTACTGCGCCTCCAAGCACGCTGTGCTTGGCTTCAGCCGTTCACTGCTCATGGAAGTGCGCAAGGACAACGTCCGGGTTATCGCCATCTGCCCTGGAACCGTCGACACCAACCTCATCCGGCACCAGTCCGTCCTCAAGCCCGATCTGGCGCGCGTCCTCCACCCTGAAGACGTCGCCGCCGCGGTGACTGGCGCCCTCTCCCTCCCCGACCGGGCCACAATCAGCGAGCTCGACCTCCGGCCCACCAACCCTTAGACCCTCAGCCCCCGCTGTCTGGCTCCAGCGACTCATGGTCCCCGGGAAGATGCCGATAATCCGTGTCACCATGTGTGTGTGTCGCAACATGCCGTTCGATCGCCTCCTGGCCTTGGCGCGCGGACATGGGTGGGGGTTAACCGACCTCATGCGGGAGACGGGCTGTGGGGCTACCTGCGGTCTTTGCCGGCCCTACCTCAGGCGAATGCTCGCCACCGGCGAAACCGAGTTCACCGAGTTGCTCACCGACTAAGGGGCGGGGCCTGTACGGCGCCCGTAAGCCTCCGGAACGATGTAGCTTAGACGGGGAGGACACGATGACCGTCCCCCACGCCCCGTCTCCGATCAAGAGGCAGCCCCCGCCGGCTGAGCTTCTGCTGGGCGCGGCCGCGCTGACAGGCATTGCCGGCGGATGGCTTGTCGGCCACGGCGTGGTGCTGGGCTGGGGACTTCTCCTTGCCGCCTCCTCCGCCACGCTCGCTGCAGCGTACGTTGTGCTGCGCCGGCGCGACCGAAAGGATCAGGCAGCGGCGGAGCGTCGGGCCGAGCTTCGAAGCCGCGAGCTCACCCGCCTCCAGCGCGTCGCGCAGGTCATGGTCTCCGGGGACGGTCTGGAGCATGTACTCCAGGAAGTGACCGATGCGGCGCGTGACCTGCTCGCCACCGAGAGCGCGGCCATCGGGTTCGTGGTGGAGGAGGGGAGGTTCATCCGCCTGGTGGCGGGCTCTGGATCGATCACCGTGGCGCCGGATCGCCTCTTGCCAGTCGATACCTCCCTGCTCGGCTGGGTAGTGACCCACGAATCGTGGCTCACCACTCCGGAGTTGGGTGTCGAGCGGCGGAACTTCGCGGTACCGGAGATGACGCTCCGGACGCTGGCCGCGGTCCCCCTGCGTTCCGCGGGTATGGTCATCGGTGTGCTCGCCACGTTCAACCGGCGCGACGAAGCTCCATTCGTTGACGCCGACCTGCACCTTCTCCAGGCGCTGGCTGACCAGGCCGTGGTGGGTCTCGACCGGGCGCAGGTCCTCGAGGAGAGTCGGCGCAAAGAGGAGGTCCTCGCCACGAAGAACCGCGAGCTGCAGCGTGCCACGGAGCTCAAGAGCCAGTTCCTGGCCAACATGTCGCATGAGCTGCGCACACCGCTCAACGCCATCAACGGATTCTCGGACCTTCTGCTCACCGAGGAGCTGGGCCCGCTGAACGAGGCCCAGCGCGAGTTCCTCGACTCTGTTCTCAGGAACGGTCGGCACCTCCTGGGCCTGATCAACAGCATTCTCGACCTGTCCAAGGTCGAGGCCGGTCGCATGGCTCTTACCCTCGCCGCCTGCGACATCCGCGAACTCATCCTCGGCGCGGTCACTGACACCGCCCCACTTCGCACCGCCAAGGAGCAGCAGTGCAAGCTGGAGATCGGGGACCTGCCGCTCATCGCTCTGGCGGACGGCACCCGGATTCGCCAGATCCTCTACAACCTGCTGTCCAACGCCTCCAAGTTCACGCCGGAAAAAGGGCAGGTGACGATCGCCGCGATCGCGACCCGCGCCCCGCTTCCCATGCCTGCCGATCGCGCGGGCGACACACCGCGATTGCTGTCACGCGACGCCGTCTGGGTCTCCGTACGCGATAGCGGAATCGGGATAAGACAGGAGGACGTGGCGAAGCTCTTCCAGGAGTTCAGCCAGCTGGACAGCTCGGCCAGCCGGCACCAGCAAGGCACCGGCCTCGGTCTCGCGCTGTCGCGTCGGTTCGTGGAAATGCACGGCGGAACGATCGGCTGCGAATCGATCTATGGCACGGGTGCCGCGTTCTGGTTCATCCTTCCCGTCGACGGCCCCGTCCGCAAGCCGCCCGCCTCAGATCCGACATCTGCGAGCCTCAGTCGAGAAACCCAGCGGGCCAGTACCCGCGGAGCCGG
>DATJVM010000019.1:0-57832 GCA_035501775.1 Gemmatimonadales bacterium
CGACCCCGCCCCACCCCGGCACACCGGTGAAGGGTTGGGCCCGTTCCATCGTGTCCCGGATGAAACGCAGGTTCTCGAGGGCACGATCCTCGAGCGGGATCTTCTGGCTGGTGATGCGGTGCGGCACGGCCATGCCCCAATCTGCGGGGTCGCCTGAGATATGTCAAGTACTTTACGGAAAAGAGTACCGCCCTCATCACGGCTGCCCTCGACTACTGCACCGTCACGATCCGCACCCCGTTGGTCGTCATCTGCACGTAGCCTGGCGTCGTGACCTGCACCGTCGTCACGCCCGGCGTCAGCGGCCGGAAGGCGACCCCGCCGGAGCTCACGCTGGTCGGCGTGTAGTAGAAGTTGGTCGGAATCTGTGCCGTCTGGGTCGTCCCGAGCGCCCCCGCCGAGTTCACCAAGGGCCCCACCGTCTGGTCGCTGGTGGTAAATGTGATCGTGAGCGGCGCGGCGGCGCCGGCCCGCACGCTCTGGGCTGACACGAGGCCCGTATTGGTCGCGTTGGGCACCCCCACCTGGGCGTAGAAGGAATTGTCCGCCGCCCCATGGGTCTGGGTCAGCCCCAATCCCTGGATCTCCACTCCGGGCTGAACCACCTGTTCGGACGTGGTGCCGTTGGTGAACCCGGAGGCCGTGGCGGTGATGGTCACCGTCCCCGTCACCCCCTCCAGTCCCTGCACATAGTAGGAGAAGGCGGTGCTGCCATTCGCCACCGGGAGCTGGATCGAGCCGGTGCCCGGGGTCGTCGCATCCGGAGAGAGCTTGAGCACCGTCGTATCCGAACTGCTGATCGTGACCGTCACCCCGCCGTGATTGGAGGCGCCCAGATAGCCGTTGCCCGACATCTGCAGCCCGCCGCCCACCTGCGGGTAGTTGACGCTCAGCGTGATCCCCGGCTGGCTCACGGCGATGACTCGGCTGCCGTTGGTCGATGCAGTGGTAAAACCTGAAATCGAGTCGGTGATCGTCATGTTGCCGTTCACGACCGGATGGAACTCGATCCCGCCCCCTGCCGCTCCGTTGGTGTAGGTGTAGTAGGTCCCGACCGGAATGTGGGCCGTCCCCGTGGGACCGGGGTTGCCCACGTGCAGGCTATCCACCAGATCGTTGAACGCCGGTGAGCTGTAGAATGTGACCGCCAACGGTCCCGCGGCGCCGCCCCGGACTCCTTGCACCTGGACCAGCCCCGTCCCGACCGAGTTCAGCACGCCAACCTGCGCGTAGAACGGGCTGTTCGGCGAGAGAGTCGTCGTCGAGCCCGGCAACCCTTGAACCTCGACGCCCGGGATTACCACGGTGTCCACAGCGGTGCCGGTCGTGAATCGCGGTTCGGTGGCGATGATCGTCACCGCGCCCGTCTTTCCTTCCAGCCCCTGATAGTAGTAGCCGAATGAGGTCTGCCCATTCAGCAGCGTCTTGGTGATGGAGCCATGGCCCAGGCCGTTCGCCATAGTATCGATCAGCATCAGGGACGAGTCACTGACCGTGACCTTGACCGAGGCCCCACCCGTGTTGCCCGCCGAAAGGTAGATGCCCCCCGACGACTGCAGTCCGCCGCCGACTTCGCTGTAGCTGTTGGAGACGGTGATGTACGGCTGACTCACCGCCACCGGCCGGAACCCGTTCACCGACATCGTGAGGAATCCGGGAATCGTCGCCGAAAGCGTGTCGGTGCCGGTCCCCGCCGGCTGGAACGCGACGCCGCCATAGGTCGGTCCGCTGGTGGAGGTGTAGTAGATGTTCGGCCCGATGTGCGCGCTCCGCTGGCTTCCCGGCGTGGCCGGGTTGAGCGAGTCGAGCACGCCTCCGATCGCCAGATTGCTCGAC
The DNA here is from genome assembly GCA_035501775.1 of Gemmatimonadales bacterium. Taxonomy (GTDB): domain Bacteria; phylum Gemmatimonadota; class Gemmatimonadetes; order Gemmatimonadales; family GWC2-71-9; genus JADJOM01. Next base: position 1,837 of record DATJVM010000019.1, read on the forward strand.
GTGAACGACACCGTGAGCGGGCTGGCCCCACCTCGGCGGTTCTGCGCCCGCACCAGTCCGGTAAGCTGACCGCTCGGCACGCCGACCTGGGCGTAGTAGTTGAAGGTGCCCGACAGGGTTGTCCACGTGGTCGGCACCCCCTGGACCTCGACGCCAGGCTGCGCCACCAATTCGGAAAGACTGTCAGGCACGAATCGCGACGCCGCCTCGGAGACGTAGATGTAGGCCGATGCTCCCGCGGAGGCCGTGTCGAGCGCTTGGACGTAGAACGAGAAGCTGGTCTGACCATTCAGCAGCGAGTCGCTGAGCGTCCCCGTCCCGAGAGCCGTCGGATCGAGCGAGAGCAGGAACCTGGTCGAGTCCCGGCTCACGACATTGATGCGGGCGCCGTTGTGCTGGCTGGCGCTCAGGAAGACCGACATCGCGTCCTGCAGGCCGCTTCCAACGGACGGATAGCCGGCGCTCATCGTGATCACCGGCTGGGTTACCGCTACCGACCGCACCCCGTTCACGCTCATCGTCGTGACCGACGGCATCGAGACCGTCACCGTGTCCGTGCCCGCCAGCCGGGGCGCGAAGGCGACGCCTCCGTAGGTCGGGCCGCTCGTGGAGGTGTAGTAGTACGCCGGCGGCACCGTGGCGTGGCCCGTCGCGGCGCCAGCAGGCGTCACGCTATCGACGATGAGCCCGAGGCTCGAGGAGCTGGTGAAGGTGGCCACCATCGGGCTCGCGAGCCCCGGCGTCACCGACTGCGCCCGTACCAGCGAGGTAAGCTGCCCCTGCGGCACGCCGACCTGCGCGTAGAAGTTGCTGTTGCCGCCGAGCGTGGTCTGGCTGGCCGAGAGTCCCTGAATCTCGATGCCCGACCGCACGATCGTTTCGGTGATCGTGTCGGTGACAAAGCCCGGCGCCGATGCGGTGAGGAGTACCGCTCCCGGTATCGTGTCGATCGACTGCAGGTAGACGCTGAACGACGTCTGCCCGATGGGCACCGGCACCTTGAGGCTCGCCGACCCGCGCGCGGTCGCCGAGCTCGAGATGCGGAGCTTGGTCGTGTCGCTGCTGATGATCGTCACGGTGTCGATCGTCGGGGCGGCGGAGCCCAAGTAGACCGACAGGAGGTCCTGGAGGCGCTCGCCGAGCGACGGGTAGCCGAGGCTCAGGGTGATCGGCGGCACCGGGTTGACCGTCACCGAGACCGTGTCCGGCTGCAGGTTCGGCGACGAGGCCGCGACCTTGGCCGTGCACGGCAGAGTGGAGTTGTTGCCGAAGATGAGCGTATCGATGACGCTCACCTGCCCGGTCGGGATCGTCGCGGGGGAGACCTTGGCCTGGACGCACCCCGGCACCAGCGAGGTGAATGTCACCGGAATCCCCGGCGCCGGAGCGGCCGTGGCCACGCCATTGCTCTGGAAGCTCACCGTCACCGCGGTCGGGAAGCTGGCGTTGAGGGTCGCCGAGGAGGACGAGTACTTGAGGGCCGCCGCGGTCGTCGCCGCGGTCGTGCCCGTCACGTAGGCCGCGTTGGTGACGGTGATCGTCGCCGGGCCGGGCAGCACGCCCGACAGGGTCGCGTTCGCCGTCTGGCCGCCGGCCGCGATCGTCACGCTCGGCGTCGTCACCTTCACCTTGGTCGTGTCGCTGCTGGCGACCGTGAAGGTGACCCCGCCCGCCAGCGCCGGCGCCGGCAGCTGGATCGGCAGCGACGCGGTCTGACCATACGGCACGCTCAGGGTCGGCGGGACGCTGATGTTCCGGTTCTGCACTACCACCGTGAGGGAACCCATGGTGTAGCCGGTCGCCGTGGCCGTCAGGTTGGCCTGCCCCGCCCCGACGCCGCTCACCGTCACGCTGTCCTGCGTCTTCCCCTGCGCGATCGTCACCGAGCCCGGCGCAACCGTGTAGTAGGAGGTGTTGCCGCTGGTGAGCGTGACCGTCACTCCGCCCGAAGGCGCCGGCTGGTTCAGGGTGACATAGACCCTGGCCGTGAGGCCGATCCCGACACCGGGCAGCCCCGCGAAGCTGAGCTGGATCACCGGCGCCGCGAACAGGGTGGTCGCGCTGAACGTGGTCTGCTTGCCGGCCGCGACGACGGTGGCCGTCGGGTTTGCCTGCGCCGTGCCGAGGGTCCACGAAGCGCGGGCGCGGCCCAGCGCGTCGCTGGTGTCGGTCGTCGGAGTGATGGTCCCGTCGGTCACCGACCAGGTAGCGGGGATCCCCGGCACGGGATTGCCGAAGCTGTCGTGCACCTCGGCCACCAGGCGCGCCGGCAGCGTCTTCCCGCTGCTGTCCGTCTGGGCGTCGCCCGAGTCCTTGACGATCGTGAGGACCGCGGTCGGAGTGCCCGTGGCGCTGAAGGTCACCGCGGGGAGGCCGGCCACAACGGCGTTCACTGTGTTGGCGCCCGCCGCGGTGCCGAGCCGCCAGCTGCTCGCGGTGGCGACCCCTGAGCTGTTGGTCACCTGGGTCCCGCCCGTGATCGTGCCGCCACCACTGGTCACGCCGAAGCTGACGGTGACGCCGCTCAGGAGCTGGCCGCCCGAGTCCTTCACCACGACCGAGGGAGGCGCGGTCACGAGCTGATTCACCGTCTGCGACTGGCTCACCGTGGAGTTGGCCGTCACGCTGCCCGGTCCCGTCGTCGCCCGGGTGAGCGTGAAGAAGAAGAGCACCGGAGAGCCACTGAGCCCCGAGGCGCTGGCGCTCACCTGGGCGGTGCCGGCATTCGCGCCCGCGACGATCGTGGTACGGGCATAGCCGCCGGTATCAGTTGTGACGCTGGTTGCGCTCAACGTCGTGCCGCTGGGCGGTGATCCCAAACTGAACTGCACCGGGTAGCCCAGCCGGAACGGCTGGCCCTGCGCGTCTCGAACCTGGACGACGAGAGGCTGCGAGGTCTGCCCCGTGTTGAACTGCTGGCTGTCGCCCGACACCTTCACCAGGCTCTGGGCGGCCGAGGCGATGGTGAGCGACGCGGTTCGGGTGAGGTTGATGGGGGTGATGGCGGTGATCGTCACCGACCCCGAGGTGGCGGGCAGCGCGTGGAGCCAGGCCCGGCTCAGTCCCAGCGGCGACGCGACCACCTTCGTGCTATCCGAAGAGAGTATCCCGACGGGTGCCCCCGTCACCACGGAAGCGGCCGCGTAGGTAGTGGCGGTCGCGAGGACGCTGTCTCCCGCCGCCACTGTGGAGGCCGCGAGCTGCAGCACCACGCTGTCCGCGTTCGCCCCGGGGCCCACGTACGTGGGGGTAAGTGGAGGCGTCGTGGTGCGCCCGCCCGCGGTGGCGGTCACCACGCTCTGGACGATGTAGTACACCACGCCGCCACCCTTCGCGGCGCAATACAGGTAGAACTGCTCGGTGGGCGAGGTCAGCTGCACGTCGATCTCGATCGCGAGACTGTCCTTCCCCTGCTGGAACTGGGAGGAGGGGTAGTCGTGGGAAAAGACCAGCGCCGAGTCGCTGTAACGGCGCAGCTCGACCACGACGGTATCGACGTTGATGGGGATCTCACCGCCGGCGCGAAGCAGACTGCTCAAGTTAAGCGGCGCGCGCATCGGAACCCCCGGAGCCAGGGGGGAATCGGTGGAGCAGGTGGTCAACAGTGCGGCGCCAAGCAACACAAGCAGGGCACGCACTTGGCCTCTCCTGGAGGGCCAGGCTCGGGTCACAGCGGCTCAGGATGTGAAGGTAAAGGCAAGCTAGGTAACGACTTGCCCTTAGTCAAATGGTGCTCTTCGAGCCCGGCTCGTGGCCCGGCCGCGGAGCACCCTGTTTCCCGATCAGGAAGGAAGCCAGAGTCGTGCCCGGGCTCCCCGGCGGTCGGTGCGGTTCTCGAGCCGTAGCGACCCGCCGTGCGCTTCCGCAATCTGTCGCGACAACGCGAGGCCGATCCCGGACCCTCCCTGCTTGGTCGTGTAGAAGGGCACGAACAGATTCGCCGTCTCGGCGATGCCGGGGCCTTCGTCATCAACCAGCAGCTCGACGCCGGCACCTCGAAGCCGCCACGAGATCGCCACCTGACCCCCGGCTTCCGCGGCGGCCTCGACAGCGTTGCGGAGCAGGTTGATGAGCAGTTGATCGAGCTGGTCGCCATCGGCCTGAATCGTGATGGGCGGTCCGCCCTGGATGCCGACCGCGGCGCGATGCTCCAGACCGACCACCCGCTCCACCCACCCGGCGATGGCCACCGGCGCCTTGACCGGTCTGGGAAGCCGCGCCAGCCGGGCGTAGGCCGCCATGAACCTGCTAAGCGAATCGGCCCGCTGCTCGATGATATCGAGACCCTGCCGGAGGTCCTGTCCGTCGGACGCGGGCTCTGCGCCGCGCACCAGGATGCGTCGGAGACTCCCCGCAAGGGACCGGATCGGGGCGAGCGAGTTGTTGATCTCGTGCGAGAGAACCCGGATCAGCCGCTGCCAGGCCTGCCGCTCCTCGACCTGCAGAGTACGGCTCACGTCCGTGAGCACGATCAACTGGTGTGGGCGGCCATCCTGACGGAACGCGCTCCGGCGAAGATCAAAGCGACCGGGGTGCGGGCCGCCCCGCTCCACCACGCGGGGCGATTCTCCCTCCAGGCACTCGCTCAGGCCCAGCTCGGCGGCGGTCCGGCCGAGCAGGCGCTCCTCGGACTGCCCGAGGAGTCGCTCCCCCCCGCGATTGACCAGGCGAAGCGTCCCATCGCTGTCGAACGCGAAGATGGCCGCATCGATCTCGGCGAGGACCGTCCGGAGCAGCGCGGTCGCCTCCACCGCGCCCAGCCGCTGCCCTCGCAGAGTGTCGACCAGCGCGTTCGCTTCGAGGTAGACCAGGCCGAGCGAGTCGTCTTCCGGGTTCGCCCCCCGCGCGCGCAACGAGTAGTCGCCCTCGCGGAGCGCGGCCAGAATGTTGGACAGGGTTTGCAGGGGACGGACCACCCGCTCGTAGAGCGCGGTCAGCCCGATCAAGAGGGCCAGGAGAACGAAGATGACCGCGGTCCATCGGAAGCGCGCGCTGAGGTCGTTTGCCCAGAGGAGCCAGAGGGCCAGCGCGAGCGCGGGAAGCGCCGTCAGGAAGGCGATGAGGAGGACGCGGCGGGGATGAGAGGGAGTCATGGGGGTCAGCCGTCAGCCGTCAGCCCTGAACGCTGAACGCTGTACGCTGTACGCTCCACAATGCTCACAGCCCAAACCGTTCTAGTCTCCTGTACATCGCACTGCGGCTCAGGCCCAGCGCCTTGGCCGCCTCCGAGACATTGCCACCGGCGCGAGCCAGCGCCTTCTGCACCAGCAGCTTCTCGACCTCTTCCAGCGTGAGCTGCTCGAGGTGGAGCGCGGTGTCGCCCGGGGGAGCGAGTGCCAGGTCGGACGCCCGGATCTCGCCGCCGTCGGCGAGCAGGACGGCCCGCTCCACGGCGTGATTCAGCTCCCGGACGTTCCCCGGCCACGCGTAGCGAAGCAGCGATTCCATCGCTTCGGGGCGAAAGCCCGTGATGGCCTTGCCGTAGCGCCCGGCATGGTGTCTCAGAAAAGCCTGGGCCAGGTGGGGGATGTCTTCGCGCCGATCCCGGAGCGGCGGGATGCGGATCTCCACCGTGTTGAGGCGATACAGCAGGTCCTCCCGGAACCGCCCCGCTTGCACCTCGGCGCGCGGGTCCGCGTTGGTGGCGCTCAGCACCCGCACGTCCACCTTGCGCGTCTTCGACGACCCGACCCGCTCCAGTTCGCCGGTGTTGAGCACGCGAAGCAGCTTCGCCTGCTGGGTCGGCGTGATGTTGGCAATCTCGTCGAGGAAGAGCGTGCCCCCGTCCGCTAGCTCGAACCGACCCATCCGGTCGCTCTTGGCGTCGGTAAAGGCGCCGCGCAGGTGGCCAAACAGCTCGCTCTCGAACACCCCTTCGGACAGGCCCCCGACGTTGACTGTGATCATCGGGCGGCCGGCACGGCCGCTCGCCTGGTGCAGCCACCGCGCGGCGACCTCCTTGCCGACGCCATGTTCGCCGAGGATCAACGCGTTGGCGTCGGAGGGGGCCACCCGCTCCATCAGGCGGAGCACCTGCCGCATTGCCGGCGACTCCGCCACGAGGTCCGGCAGTCCCTCCCGCTGCAGCGTCCGGTTCTCGTTCTCCAGCCGCTGGCCCTGGCGCAGGGCGCGGCCCAGCTCGACCTGGGTGCGCAGAATCGCGATCAGCCGGGTGTTGTCCCAGGGCTTTTCGAGATAGTCCCGCGCCCCGCGCCGCATCGCCTCCACCGCGCCCTCCACGCTGCCGTAGGCGGTCATCACGACGACCGGGAGCGATGCATCGAGCAGTTGAATGCGGGTCAGCAGGTCGAACCCCTCCCGCCCCGAGGTCGTATCCCGAGTGTAATTCAGGTCCATCAGCAGCACGTCGAAGTCCCGCACCTCGAGCGCCGCGAGCACGCCGCCGGGCGAGGACGTCGTCTCCACCGTGAAGCCTTCACCCTTGAGGAGCAGCCGCAGCGCCTGGAGGATGTCGGGCTGGTCGTCGGCGATGAGGATGCGGGGGGAGGCGGCGGAGGTGCCGGGAGTGGGAGGAGCCATCAGCCGTCAGCCATCAGCCATCAGCGGTGAGTTGAGGGTCCTTTGACGGTTACCAGAGAGACTCCCCTGATCCGCCCAAGGAGTCCCGGGCCCATGCAGCGCTTCAAGAATCTGACCATCTGGCAGAAGAGTCACGCCCTCGCACTCCAGATCTATCGGGTGACAGAGACGTTCCCCGAGCGCGAGCAGTATGCCCTGACCGCCCAGCTGCGGCGAACGGCGGTCTCAATCCCCTCAAACATCGTTGAAGGTACCGCACGAGGATCAGATCGAGAAGCCGCGCGGTTCCTTCGGATAGCCCGAGGGTCGGCGGCCGAAATGCACTGTCAGCTCCTGCTGGCCCAGGATCTCGGCTTCGTGTCGGAGGCTGATTGCGAAAGGCTGACCGAAGCGGCCGAGGAGATCCGGAAGCTTCTTACCGGATTCATCAAGCGCCTCTCACCTAGCACTGGCTGACGGCTGACGGCTGACGGCTGATGGCTAACGGCTGCTCTCACACCATCCACCCATCCTTCAAATTCACCACACTCCCCCCATACCGCGCATTCTCCTCGGAGTGCGTTACCTGCACGATCGTCGTCCCCTGGCGATTCAACTCCCGGAACAGCTCCATGATCTCGCGCCCCTGCGCCGAATGGAGATTGCCCGTCGGCTCGTCGGCCAGAAGGAGGGCCGGCTTGGCGATGATCGCCCGGGCCACCGCGACGAGCTGCTGCTGGCCGCCGGAGAGCTGCCGCGGATAGAGATCCTTCTTCCCCACGATCTGGAACCGATCCAGCGTATCCGCCACCAGCGCGGCCCGCTCCGAGGCGCGGATGTCGCGGTAGCTGAGCGGCACGTCGAGATTCTCCGCCACGGTGAGATCGTCGAGCAGGTGATATTGCTGGAAGACGAACCCGACCGTCTTGCGGGCCAGCGCGTTCCGGAGCTTGGGCTTGAGGGCGTGCACGGGGTTCTCCTCCAGCCAGTACTCACCCCGGAACTCTCCGTCCAGCATGCCCAGGATGGAGAGGAGAGACGATTTGCCGGCGCCCGACGGCCCCATGATGGTCACGAACTCCCCGGCCTCGATCGAAAGCGTAATGCGGCGCAGGACAAAGGTCGGCGAGGGCTTGGTGTCGAACGACTTCTCGACCTCCGTCAGGCGCACCAGGGGCATCATTCGCTCCGCAGGCTGATCAGTGGGTCAACGCGGGCGGCCCGGCGGGCAGGTACCCAGGCGGCCAGCAGGGCGGCGACCACAAGGAGCAGCGCCGCCCCGGTGAAAGTCAAGGCGTCTCGCGCCGAAACCCCGAACAGCATCGAGGCCAGGAAGCGGGAGCCGGCCAGCGCGAGCCCGATCCCGAGTACCGCGCCGATCAGGGCCAGCACCAGCCCCTCGCCGAGGACGAGGCGGATCACGTCCCGACCAGTGGCGCCCAGGGCCAGGCGGATTCCCAGCTCGTGGGTGCGCTGGCTCAGGGAATACGACGTCACACCGTAGATGCCGATGAGGGCGAGGCCTAGCGCCATCGCGGCGAAGAGGGTGATCAGCAGCATGTTGAAGCGGCGCGCCGCGGTCGAGCGACTGACCATCTGGTCCAGGCTCAGCACATCCGCCACCGGCTGGGACGGGTCCAGCCGGCGAACCGACTCGCGGACGGCGCCTGCCAATCGGAGCGGATTGCCGTCTACCCGCGCGACGATCCAACCCTGGTCGCCGATATCCCCCATCTGGTCGAGCGGCAGGTAGATCTCCGGCATGACCTGATCCGACAGGCCGGTGTAGTGAATGTCACCCACGACGCCCACCACGGTCAGATCTCGCGGCCCCCCGTCCGGACGGTCGAACGGGATCTGCTTGCCCAGCGGACTCTGGTCCGGCCAGAGCCGCTTGCCGAGCCTGGTGTTCACTACCACCACCGACGGCGCCCCAGCGCGGTCGCCCGCGTCGATCGCGCGTCCTGCCACCAGCGAGATCCGCATCGTCTTGAAGTAGTCCGCGCCCACGATCCGCATCGCCACCGGGAGAACTTCATCGGGGTCTTCGGGCCGGATCTGCCTGGCGGGAATAGTCACCATCATCAGCGAACCGGAGAGCGGCAAGGTCCGGGTGAGTGCCGCGCTCGTCACGCCGGGACGTGCACTCAGGTCGTCGCGAATGCTGCGCAGCAGATCGGTGCGGGCGGTGGCGTTGGCGTAGCGGGAGGGCGTCGGGCGGATCCGCGCGGCCAGTACGTCCCGGGTGTCGTACCCGGGATCGATCTCCAGCAATCGAACGAAGCTCCGCACCAGGAGACCCGCCCCCACGATGAGCACCAGCGCCACCGCCAGCTGCGACACGACCAGCGCGCGTTGCGCCCGCTGTCGCTTGCGGTGCCCGCCCATCGTGCCGGCCTCCTCCCTGAGAGCCTCCTCGAGGGCGGGGCTCGAGGCGCGGACGGCCGGCAGGATGCCAAACCCGACGCCGGTGAGCACCGACACGCCCAGGGTGAAGCCGAGCACCCACCGGTCAATGCCCACGTCTCGCGCCCGGGCGAGCGAGGCCGGCCAGCTCGCGAGCAGCAGGTCGAGGCCCCAGTAGCTGAGCGCGATGCCGATGAGGCCGGCTGCGAGAGCGAGGATCATGCTCTCGGTGAGCACCTGGCGGATGAGTCGGGTGCGCCCCGCCCCCAGGGACTGACGGATGACGAACTCCTTGCGGCGGGTATTGGCCCGCGCCACCAGCAGGTTCGCCGCGTTGGCGCAGGCGATGAGAAGCACCAGCGCCACGGTGGCAAAGAGCACGTACAGCGTGGGCCGCGCGTCTCCGATCACCTGTTCACCAAGGGGCACCGCCGCGAACTGCGTGGCCTCCGGCCCCATGCGGATCCTGGGACCGGCGCCGACCGGCCCGCCACTCGGCGGAGGACCGCCGCCACTCACCACGACCCGCACCTCCCGCCCGCCGCCCGCCGCCTCGGTCTCGGCATCGATGCGATGGGCCAGCACCGCCAGATCCTGCGTTACGCGCTCGCTCGTGGCTCCCGGCGCGAGACGGGCGACCGCGTTGAAGAGGTGTATCCCCCGGTCGGTCTCCGCGGACGGGTTCTGGACAAATGCACCGCCGATCGGCGCCCACAGCTGCACATCTTCATTCGGGAAGTGGAACTCGGCGGGCATCACCCCGATCACAGTGTAGGGATTGCCGTCGAGCGTCACGCTGCGCCCGAGCACTCCCTGGTCGCGGCCGAATACCGTGGCCCAGAGGCCGTGGCTCAGGACGACCACTGATGCGCGGCTCTCCTGGTCTGTGAACGTGCGGCCGAGCTCCGGCGTGACGCCGAGCGTCGAGAACAGGTCCGGCGTGGCATAGGTCGCCTGGATCTCCTTCGGATCTCCCTGGCCCGTGAAGTTGAACCGCTGGTTGCTGTAGGCGGCGACACTGCTGAAGGTGCCACTCATCTTCCGGAGGTCCTGCACCGTGGGAAACGCGACCGAAAGATGGGCCTCCAGCATGGATTGAGAGACCTGAACCAGCCGGCTTGGATCGGCATAGGGCAACGGGCGGAGCAGTACCGCGTTCACCACGCTGAAGATCGCGGTGTTGGCGCCGATGCCGAGAGCGAGGGTCAGCACGGTGACGGCGGCGAAGCCGGGGCTCCGTTGCAGCTGGCGGAGGGCGAGGCGAATGTCCTGAAGGAGGTCGCTCATGAATTCAGTCGGGTCAGAGGGATGGTCGCAGGGATCCGGGCAGCGCGCTATGCCCGGTCCCGCCGCATCCGATAGGATGCGTGGACCGATCCATTCGTCTCAACTCGCTGGTTGAGCAATCTCGGGTAGCCCGGCACTCCAGTCGGGGCGTCATTATTAGCTCCACACAGGTCGCGCCTCGAGGCCGCGGTGCCGGCACTTCCACCGACCACCCCTCGCCACAGAATCAGTCCTTCAACCTCCCATGCGCGAAGTTGTCGCGCCCGTGGCGTCTTGCGGCGAACCCTGAGTCGACTTCGCCTCGCATCATCACTCGGCCCGGAGAGCGACGATCGGATCGACAAGCGAGGCCCGGCGCGCGGGGAGCCACGTGGCAAGCAGCGCGACCAGGAGCAGCACCAGCGCCGTCGCCCCCAGCACCAAGGGATCGCTGGGTGAGACCTCGTAGAGCAGTGCGGCGATGGCCCGGCCAGCGAGCAGCGCACCGACGCAGCCCAGGACGATGCCAAGGCCTACGACGCCGAGCACCTGCAGCAGCACTAGGCGGAGGACGTCTGTCCGCATGGCGCCCAGGGCGATCCGGATTCCGATCTCGCTGGTACGCTGCGAGACCACGTAGCTGAACACTCCGTACAACCCGGTGGCTGCGAGCAGCAGCGCCAATCCGCCGAACAGGGTGAACAACGTCGAGCCCAGTCGCCACGAGTGGAGTTGCCATTCGTAGACCTGGGGCATGGTCTCGACCTGGGGATATGGCAGGGCTCCGGAGGAAGCCTGCACCTCGCGCCTGATCGCCCCTATCATCCGGTCCGCGGGTGGCGTCGTGCGGACCAGAAGCCCGGTGATGCCTGCCTCACGAAACACCGAGTCGGACTGCGCCAGCGGAACGAAATATTCCGCGCTCAGCTCGTCGGTCACCGTCTCTCGATGTGTATCTTCGACCACGCCGACCACCTCGACGCATGTCTTCGACTCGAGATTCACGCACTTTCCGAGAGGGTTTTCGCCCGGCCAGGCCAGCCTCGCGAACAGCTGGCTCACGATCGTCACTCGCTGAGCCCCCGGCCCGTCCGCGTCGGTGAAGGGTCGGCCGTACAGGACGGCAGTACCCATCGTCCGGAAGTAGTCGGGGGTCACCGCCACCACGTAGGGCCCGCCAGAAGGTAGCCGGGGGAGCGAATCGCGCCCTGGAATGGAAAGGCCCACAGCGTAGCTCGCCACGAAGGGCGCCCCAATCGACAGGCTCGCGCCGGCGACGCCGGGGAGCTTCAGGATCCGCTCTCGAATCCCACCGTACAGTGCGTCGCCATCCGCGCGGGAGAGTCCGGCGGCCCTGGTGTCGACCTTGGTGATGATGACGCGATCCGGGTCGAACCCCAGGCGGATGCCCAGCACATGGCGGAGACTCCGAACGAACAGCCCCGCTCCCACCAGCAGGATCACGGTCAGCGCGACCTGGGAAACCAGGAGCCCGGTCCGGAGCCTCGAGCGCTGGAAGGTGCCCTCGCGGGCTCCTGCCTTGAGAGATGAAGTGAGGTCGGTAGCGGTGGCCCGGAGCGCCGGCGCCAGTCCGACTAGCAGGGCCGTCAGGCCAATGACGATGGACGCAAAGACCACCGCCCTCCCGTCAACCGGCGTGACTGCTGAGGCATCGGGAAGCAGCAGGGCGTGAAGCCCCGGTGCCGTCCAGATGGTGACCAGCAGGGCAGCGGCTCCGCCCAGGGCCGCCAGGACGAGACACTCGACGTAGAGTTGTTGAACGAGGCGCCGCCGGCTGGCTCCCAGTGCGGTGCGGAGCGCGACCTCGCGCCGGCGCCTGAGCCCCCGGGCGAGCAGCAGGTTGGCCACATTGGCGCACGCGATGAGGAGGACAACGCCCGACACGGCTGCCAGCCACAGCACCACCCGCTCCGAAGAATCCGGGCTCGGCCCCAGCGCCTGATGGACGGAGCCGAGCGAGATCACCGCGCTGGAGTCACCCACGAGATGTCCCGGATGGGCGAGGGCGAAGTTGTGATAGAGCCCGGTCGCCTCCGCGGCGGCGCCTGCCGCCGTCACACCGGGGGCCAGTCGGGCGATGGCTGTCTCGATCCAGAAGCACCCATCGCACCCAAGGACATCCGGCCATTCGATGTCCGGGGCGGCCGCGCTCAGCGGCAGCCACACGTCGGGAACACTCAGGTCTACACCACTGAAGCCGCGCGGAGCAACACCGATCACGGTGTAGACCCTCTGGCCCAGGTGGAGTGTCCGGCCCAGGGCCCCGGGCGCCGCGCCGAACTGGCGCTCCCAGAATTCGTGGCTCAGCACCGCGACGTGCTCCGGGTGAGCAGGGTCGTCCTCGACTGCGGTGAAGAACCGGCCCAAAGCCGGCTTCACGCCCAGCAGGTTGAAGAAATTTCCGGTCGCCATTTTCCCACTGACCCTCTGAGCTTCCGGGCCCGTCCCCAGGCTCAGCTCCATGCCCCCGGTCGCGGCGGTAGCAGCAAAGCCGCGCATGTTCTCCTTGAGGGCCAGGAACCGGGGGTAGGATCCGATCCCCACCATGCCACTGGGGATTGTCACCTCGATCCGCACTACTCGGTCCGGGTCGACGACGTGGGGAGGGGGGCGCAGATAAAGCTGGTCCACTGCGCTGAAGATCGACGTGTTGGCCCCGATGCCGAGCCCGAGGGTGAGCACCGTGGCCATCGTGAGCGCCGGAGTCTTCCAGAGCGATCGGACAGCGTAGCGCAGGTCCTGCATCAGCCCATTGAACATGCTCGCTACTCCGCGCGAATCGCGACCAGCGGGTCGGTCCGTGCCGCCCGCCGCGCCGGGAGCCAGGTCGCGAGCACCGTCACGCCCACCAGGAGCAGCACGATTGCCGCGTAAGTCAACGGGTCCGTGGCGCTCACGTTGAACAGCATCTTCTTGAGTACCTGCGAAAAGAGCAGCGACGCCGCCAGGCCGATTGCCACGCCGATCCCCACAAGCCGCATCCCCTGTCCGAGGACGAGACGGAGTACATCCCGTCGTTCGGCGCCCAAGGCCAGCCGGACTCCCAATTCCTGGGCGCGTTGGGTCACGGAGTAGGCCATGACGCCGTAGAGTCCGATGGCGGCCAGCGCCGCCGCCAACCCCGAGAAGAGCGACAGCAGGACCATCGAGAACCGCCGCGGGCCGGTGCTCGCCTCGATCAGGTCCTCCATGTTGCTGACGCCGGACAGGGCCAGATCCGGATCCACCTGGTGGACCGCCTGGCTCACCGCGGGCAGCACCGCCTCCGGGGCGCCGCGGGTCCGGACCCCGAAGGTCATGAACGGAATCGGGTTCTGCGGCAGGGGAGTGTACACCTGCACCCGACGGTTGCCGTCCAGGCCATCCTGCAGCGCGTGCCGCACCACCCCGACGATCTCGATCCAGGTCGCCTTCGGGTTGGAGGCGCCGTCGTAGGTGATCCGCTTGCCAATGGCGCTCTCATGCGGGAAGTAGCGGTGGGCCAGGTCCTCATCCACAATCGCGACCGGCGCGGACCCCGCCCGATCCGCGGCCGTGAACCGGCGGCCGGCAAGGAGATCCAGCTTCATCATGTCGAAGAACCCGGGGGTCACGATTCGGTAATCACCCCAGGGACCCGGCGAGCCCGGCGGGGTCTGCTGCCCCTCGATGCTGAAGCTGCTGGTCGAAAAGTTGTTGGTGAACGGCATGACCGAGGTGCCGCCCACGCTCACCACGCCGGGCACCGCGGCAAGCTGGTCGGTAATGCGTTCCCAGACCTGGGCCTGAACGGTATCGCTGGGGTACTTCGCCGTCGGCAAGGCGAGGTTGAAGGTGAGCATCCTGGCCGGCTGGAAGCCGGGGTCGACCCCGACGAGACGCGCGAAGCTCTTGAGGAGGAGCCCCGCACCGACCAGCAGCAGGAGGGCCAGCGCGACCGTCGCGATCACCAGTCCCCGGCGAAGCGCCAAGCCACCCCGATCTCCGGCCGCCCCGCGGCCGCCCTCCTTGAGGGTCTCCTGGAGGCTCGACCGAGAGACGCGAATGGCGGGCGCCAGTCCGAACAGGAGACCGGTCACGACCGACAGTCCGAGCGCAAATCCAAGTACCCGGGCGTCGAGCCGCAGGTCTCCCGCCGGCGGCAGGTTGCCGGCGTTGAGCGACAGGAGCGCCGGGACGCCCCAGACCGCGATGCCAACTCCGAGAACGCCGCCCATGAGCGCGAGCAGGACGCTCTCCGTGAGGAGCTGGGAAATCAGGTTGCGGGGGGAGGCTCCCAGAGCGACCCGGACGCCGATCTCGCGCCCCCGCCCCGCCGCGCGAGCCAACTGCAGGTTGGCGACGTTGGCGCAGGCGATGAGGAGGACACAGAGCACCGCCCCCAGGAGAACCAGCAGGGCCCGACGGATACCCTGCGCGGCCTGCTCGTTGAGCGAGACGACCAGAAGCCCCCAGTCAGGGGAGAAGCGGGATGGCGTATCGGTACGGAGCTGGACACCGTATGCGGCGAACCGGTCGGCGGCCTCCTTCAAGGACACGCCGGGCGCCAGCCGCCCGGTGAACGACAGAAACTCGTTGGTCCAGCGGTCCGGGCTGTCCTGACCGGGGCGGAAGACGAGCGGCGCCCAGAGCTCCGTCCCGCGTCCGAAGAAGTCACGGAAGGTGGGCGGCATGACCCCCACGATCTGATAGGACTCGCCGTTGAGCCGGAGCGACTGCCCGATGACCTTGGGGTCGCCCCCGAGCATGCGCTGCCAGAATCCATGGCTCACAACCACCACTTTGTCCTTGCCGGTTGTGGCGTCCTCGGCCCGCATCCCCGGACCGAGCTCGGTGGGGACGCCCAGTACGGTGAAGTAGTCGCCGGTCACCTGGACCGCCTGTATCCGTGTCGGCTCGCCACGGTCGGTCAGGGTCGGCCCCCACCCATTCTCGACCGCGGCGGACTGCAGGATGTCCTTCCGGGCCTGGTAGGCGAGAAAGCCCGCCACCGATACGCTGGCGTGGAGGTCGCTGAGCGAGGGGTAGTGATGGAAGATTGTGATGAGCCGGTCGGGCTCGCGGTACGGCAGCGGCCTGAGCAGCACCGCGTTGATCACCGAAAAGATGGCGGTGTTGGCCCCGATCCCGAGCCCGAGCGTCAGCACGGCGATGGCGGTGAACCCGGGGCTCTTCCGGAGAGTGCGGAACGCGTAGCGTGCGTCCTGGAGGATCGTCATGGGACTGGCCTCATGTGCATTGGACTGCCTCAACCGTCTCGCAGCACGATCATCGGATCCACTCTCGCGGCGCGGCGCGCCGGGATGACGCTCGCGACCAGCGCGACCGCGAGCAGGACCATCGCGACCACGACAAACGTGAGTGGATCGGTCGCGGGAATGCCGTACAGGAGCTTCGTCATGACGCCCCCGAGCGCGCTCGTCACCGCCGTCCCGAGCAGGATGCCGGCCAGGGTGAGCCGGATCCCGCTCCCGAGCACCAGCCGGACCACGTCCCCGGGGCGCGCGCCCAGCGCGATCCGCACTCCCAACTCCCGGGTACGCTGGCCAACGGTGAAGGTGAGCACCCCGTACAGCCCGATCGCCGCGAGAACGAGGGCCAGCCCCGCGAAGACCGTGAGCAGCAGCATCGGGTAGCGGCGGTCCGAGGTCGACGCGGCGAGATGCGTGTACATCGTCGCCACGTCGCTGAGCGGGATGTCGCGATCGAGCCCGCGCACCGCCTCGCGGATGGCCGTCGTGGCCGCCGCGGCGTCCCCGCGGGTCCTCACCACCACCGTCATGCTCCCGCCAAATGGGCTCTGCCCGATGGGGTAGTAGATCGCCGGCCGGACCTCCTCGTCCAACCCGTGCTGATGCACGTCCCCCACGACGCCGATCACCTGGCGCGCAGTCTCGGCGTCCCACCAGTCCACCAGGAGCCGCTGTCCCACCGGATCGGCTCCGGGCCACATCGCGCGAGCCAGGGCGGCGTTGACCATCACCACCGGTGCCGCGCTGTCGGCATCAGCGGAGGTGGCAAGACGCCCGCGCAGGAGAGGAATGCGCATCGCGGAGAAGTACCCCGGATCCACGATGCGGATCTCCGCCACCGGTGCCTGTCCGGGCGCGGGCGCCGGTCGGCCGGCCACGCTGAAGGAGGTCGCGGCACCGGCGCCGGTGATGGGAAGGAAGCTCACGGCCCCGGCGTCGACGACGCCGGGAGAGGCGCGGAGCCGCTCCAGCAACTCGGAGAAGAACAGTTCCTGCTTGCTGCGGTCGGGATATCCGCCCTGGGGAAGATCGATCTGAGCCGTTACCAGGTTCGACGGGTCGAAGCCGGGGTCTACCGCCACGAGCCGCGCCAGCGACCGAATGAGGAGGCCGGCCCCGAACAGCAGCACCAGCGCCAGCGTCACCTGCCCGACGACCAGGGCCGAGCGGAACCGTCCGGTCCTGCCGTCGGGAGTGCTCTGGCCGGCGCGAAGCACCTCGACCTGGCCAATGCCGCGCCGAAGGAGCGCGGGCAGAGCCACGAGCGCCCCGCTGGCAAGTGTGGTCAGCGCGGCGGCCCCGAGGACCCGCCAGTCGACCGCGATCTCCCGAAGCCGGGGCACGCCCCCGGGCGCGGCGCGCGTCAGCAGGTCCGCGCCCAGGAAGGCGAGCAGCACACCCACCCCGCCTCCCGCGGCCGCCAGCAGCAGGCTCTCGGTGAGCCATTGGACGGCGAGGCGGTGACGCCCCGCCCCGAGCGCGGCACGGATCGCGAACTCCCGCGACCGCGAGACCGCGCGGCCCAGCATGAGATTGGTGAGGTTGGCGCAGGCGATGAGCAGCACCAGCGCGACCGCGCCCATGAGAATCAGGAGCGGCCGACGGACCGAGCCAGACACCTGCTCGGCCAGCGGCACCACATTGGCGCCCCAGCCGGTGTTGAAGCCCGGGTATTCCTGCGAAAGCGTCGCGGTAATCCGGTTCATTTCCGCCTGCGCCACCGCCGGCGTGACCCCCTCGCGCAGCCTGGCGATCACCTGGGAGTAGCGACCACGCCGCGCCAAAGCACCGGCATCGAGTTGGAACGGCTCCCAGTACTCCTCATCCCCCCAGGGGAGCGGCTGGAACGACGCCGGCAGCACCCCCAGCACCGTGGCGACGCCTCCCGCGATCGGAATGGTCGAGCCGACGAGCGAGGGATCGCCCCCGAAGCGCCGTTTCCAGAGGCGGTCGCTCAGGAGAACCAGGCGATTCCCGCCCGCGGCGGCTTCTTCATCGGTGAAGGTGCGGCCAAGAACCGGGCTCACCCCGAGCACCCGGAAGAAATTCGGCGTGACCATCCGCCCCTGGACATGCTCGGGGTTGTCGCCGGTCAGGGTGAGGCCCGACCAGGTGAAGGCGGCCATGTCCGCGAAGCTCGTGGCCCGAGTCTTCCAGTCGAAGTAGTTGCCGGGATTGACCACGTTGAACCGCGTTGTGCCGCCCTGCTTTGCCTCCCAGATCATCGTCAGGCGATCCGGGTCGTGGTACGGCAGCGGGCGAAGCAACACACCGTTGACGACGGTGAAGATGGCGGTCGTGGCGCCGATGCCCAGGCCGAGCGTTGCGACGGCGACGAGGGTATACCCGGGGCTCTTCCGCAAGGCGCGGAGGGCGTAGCGGATGTCCTGGAGGAGAGTCATTGGCGCACGCCGTTGCAAAGGCCGCACTCACTCCGGAGCACCGTGCTGGGGTCCACGCCGGCTGCCCGACTCGCCGGCAGCCAGCAGGCCAGAAGCCACGATCGAGCGCAGGACTGCGACTTCGGCGCATGGAGCATCGGCCCCTCCACGGAACGCGAGGACCTACTCCGCCTTCAGGACGACAAGCGGGTCCACCCACGCCGCACGTCGGGCAGGCCACCACGTGGCCAGCAGTGCGGAGGCCGCCAGGAGCAGTCCAGCCAGGACGAAGACGAGCGGGTCACCCGAGCCGACGCCGAACAGGACGGCGCGTACCAGCCGGGAGCCCGCGAGCGCCAGCAGCACACCCGAGCCAAGCCCGATTCCGATCAGGCGACCTCCTTCCCGGAGAATCAGCCCTCGGACTTCACCCGATGCGGCACCCAGCGCTATCCGGATCCCGATCTCACGCGAACGCTGACCCACGGTGGTCGCGATCACCCCATACACACCGATCGTGGCAAGCAGCATGGCCAGAGCGGCGAACAGCCCCAGCAACGCCGCCCGCGCCCTCGGCTCGCCGATCGACGCGGCGACGAGATCGTCCAGCTGCCGCACGTCGCCGACGGGTTGCTGAGGGTCCACCTCGGCAATGGCCTGACGCGCCGCGGCGGCGAGATTTGCTGGGCCGTTCTCGGCGATGGTCAGAGTCATCGCAGGCCAGGGCGACTGGCGGTACGGTAGGTACACCTCGGGTGACGGCTCCGCGCTCAGCCCGTCGTGCCGCACGTCCTCGACTACTCCCACGACTTCACGGGATGCTCCATCCCAATCCATCGAGATGGCGCCCCGGGGCCCAACCCGCAGGGCCTCCTCTGAGAGCGTGATCCGCTGGCCGAGCGGGTCCTCGCCAGGCCAGTACCTCCGGGCCATGGCCTCGTTGATCATCGCGACCCGGGGCGCGCGGGCGCCGTCATGGTCGTTCAAGAGTCGCCCGGCTCTCAAGGGAATGTGCAGAACCGCGAAGTAGCCGGGTGTGACCGGTGTGAAGGGGACGATCGCCTCGTGACCGGGATCGGGCGGGGCCTGCCCCGCGATGCGGAAGTCGGTGGCCTCCTCTGGGCCGGAAAGCGGAAGCGCTCCAACCGCTCCCACCGCACGTACTCCCGGAAGGGCCGCGAGCCGGTTCAACGTGGCGTCGTAGAAGGCCGTCCGTGCCTCATCAGTCCCATACTTCGGCGGAAGGTCGACGTCCAGCGTAAGGACATTGGTGGAGCGAAAGCCGGGGTTGATGGCGGAAAGGCGCTCGTAGCTCTTCAGCAGCAACCCACCAACGACCAGCAGTGCGAAAGCCGAGGCCAGCTGCCCAATCACGAGGCCGCGTCGAAGCCGGCCGCTCGTGACTCCGCCTCCAGCCCCCGCGCTGGATCGAAGCCTGCGTTCGAGACTGCCACCAGAGGCATCGAGCGCCGGCGCAAGGCCAAAGAGAATCCCAACACCCAACGAGACGACCAGCGCGAAGCCCAGAACGGCAAGGCTCAGGCCTGGCGCGCTGGTACCGGCCTCAAAGGGAACGAGCGGCGCCGCGGGGCTGAATACGGGAAGAACTGTCAGCCCACGTGCGCACCACAGGGCAAGGAGGACGCCGGCGGCTCCACCCGTCAGAGCCAGAAGAACACTCTCGGTCAAGAGCTGGCGCACAATGCGGCTGCGACGCGCCCCCAGGGCCAGACGCACGGCGATCTCCCTCACTCGGGAGGCGCCTCGCGCGAGCAGCAGGTTGGCCATATTCGCGCATACGATCAACAACACGAGCGCGACGACGCCGAAGAGTATCTGGAGCGTCCTGCGGACCGCTCTTGTCGAGGCTCTTACGAGCGGAGTCCCGACCACCCCCGCTTCGCCATAGAACTCAGGGTGGTCCTGTCGCAGCCGGCTGAACAGGCCGTTCAGTCCAGCTTGTGCCTGAAGGGCGCTGACGCCGGAAGCAAGTCGGCCAATCACGCCGAGATATGCGGCCGGTCCGTAGTGCCTCCCCGGACTGACAGGGTCGAGACCGAGCGGAATCCAGAGTGCCGGTGCCGCGGGAAAGGTCACGAACCTGAACTCAGGGGGCAGGACGCCGATCACGGTGTACGGGAGCCCATCGAGTGTGATCGCTCGGCCCACGATGCCCGGGTCTGCCCCATAACGCTGGCGCCAGAGTGCGTCGCTGAGCAGAGTGACACGGAAGCCGCCACCGAATCTGTCCTCCGCGGTCGTGAAGAGTCGCCCGAGGGAGGGCTGGACGCCGAGCAGCTGGAAGAGACTGGCGCTCCCCATCGCATACGGGACGCGCTGGGGTGCGCCGTCACCGGTGAGCGCGAATGTGGTGTTCCCGAATGAGGTCCACGCACCGAATTCACCAATGGCCCCGCCATGATCTCGCAGCTCTTCGTAGCTTGGATACGAGAGCGGGAGGGCCTCCCCGGGGAATCGCCGGTCGGTGCCGGTCACCAGGAACAGACGGTCAGGCTCTGGAAACGGCGGGGGTGTCAGCAGCGCGGACTGAACTGCGCTGAAGATGGCGGCGTTGGCCCCGATCCCCAGGGCGAGCGTCAGCACCGCTACCAAGGTGAAGCCCGGTGCCTGGCGCAGCACCCGGGCGGCATAGCGGAGATCCTGAAGAATGCCGTTCATGCGCAATTCTCTACTCGGTCCCCTGTGCGGTGATCGGACCTGACTGGCCCTTGGCCTTCAACGCGATGTCATCTCGGCGTGGACCCGCCGGCCCGAATGCCTCGGCGCCAGGGGCTCCACCACCCTCCGAAAGGCCGAGGTGGACCCGGACTTATGCTCCCGCCGCCTCCGCCACCTTGTCCTCGACTACCCGTCCGTCAAAGAGATGGATCGCCCGATCCGCGTGCGCGGCGTATCGCGGGTCGTGAGTGACCATGCAGATCGTGGCGCCACCTTTGTGGAGTTCCTGCAGGAGCCCCATAACGGCCTCGCCATTCACCGAGTCGAGGTTCCCGGTGGGCTCGTCTGCCAGCAGAATGAGCGGCTCGCCGCCCACCGCGCGGGCCACCGCCACGCGCTGCTGCTGGCCCCCGGACAGTTGCGAGGGATAGTGTCGGACCCGGTGCGACATCCCCACCTTTTCCAGCGCGGACATGACCCGCTGCTTCCGCTCCGAGGCCGGCATCCCGCGATAGGTGAGCGGCAACTCGACGTTCTCGTAGACCGTGAGATCGCCGATCAGGTTGAAGGCCTGGAAGATGAAGCCGATTTCCCGGTTGCGGATGCGGGCGCGCTCCGAGGGCGATAGCTGGGCCACCGGCTTGTTCTCGAGCCAGTACTCCCCGCTGCTCGGCGTGTCCAGCAGGCCAAGGAGGGAGAGCAGCGTGGTCTTGCCACAGCCCGATGGGCCGGCAATCGCGACGTACTCGCCACGCTGGATCTCCAGGTGTACCTCGGAGAGAGCGTGGGTCTCGACCTCGTCCGTGTAGAAGACCTTCTTGATGCCCTCGAGGTGAATGAGGGACTTTCCGTTTGTGGTCATTCTGAAGAGTCCTCGGATGGCTAACGGCTGACGGCTGACGGCTGATGGCTGATGGCTGACGGCTACTTCAACCGTACCCGATCGACCCCGTCCCACCGGGACATGTCGGATAGGATCACCACGTCGCCCACGGACAGGCCTCGAATGATCTCGATCGTATTGACCGAACTGCGGCCCAACTCCACCCGCACCCGCTCTGCCTCGTCCGTTCCCTTGACCAGCCGGAAGATCCCGACCGTCGAGTTGGCCTGGCCGTAGGCGGGCCGGCCCACATGCAGGACGTTGGTGAGCCGCTCGATCTCGATCGTCCCGTCCACGCTCAGATCCGGGCGGGCGCCCTTCGGCAAGGGGCCAGTGAGCGTCACGTCCACCGACACCGTGCCGTTCGATGCCGCCGGGTCGATCCGGATCACCCGCCCGGGGACGATCCCGTTCCGGGTGTCGATCGCCGCCGTCTGCCCAAGAGCCACCTCGGGCGCCTGCGTCTCCGGAATCCGGAGCACGGCCTTGAGCTTGTCCGGCTGAACCACCTTGGCGAGCGTCACCCCTGAGGTCGCCCACTGCCCAACCTCGAGCGGCAACTCCTGCAGGACGCCGTCCGCGCCCGCCCGCACCACCATCGCGTCCACCAGGCGCCGCTGAAAGTCCGCGACGGCCTTGAGCCGATCGACCTGGGCCTCCTGGACAGTGAGCTGCGAGGTGATGTTGTCGGTGTAGATGGCGAGACGCTGCTCTTCGATCTTGAGCCGCTCGGTCAGCTCCTCGGCCTTGTCGCGGGCCCGCGCGTAGTCGGCGGTGGAAATGAGATTCTGCTGTGCCAGGACCGAGTCCGAGGCCGCGAGCCGCACGGCATCCCGATAGTCCGAACGGGTCGACGCGACTACGCCCGCCTGGTTGAGACGCTGGGTCTCGAGGGTCGTCTTGAGCGAAACCAGTTGCGCCTGGGCATCGGTGAGTTGACGCTCCGCCTGCAGCAGCTGGATCTGGACATCGGGGTTGCTCAGCTCAAGCAGTACCGTCTCCGCCGTGACGTGCTCGCCAGGCTGGACCAGCTTCCGCTCCACCCGCCCCGGCGTCACCGCCGAAACCCAGCGGATCTGTTCGGGCACTAGGCTGCCCGGTCCCCGAACCTCCCGCACCATGGTGCCCTGGCGGACCGTGTCCATCCACAGTGTCCCGGCCTCCACTGAGGGGGCCGCCGGCTTGAGCCGGGAGAGCCCCACCGTGAGCACGGCGAGAAGCAGCAGGCCGCCCCCCATATAGAGGAAACGGCGCCGGTCAGGTTTCTTCTCCCGCGGTATATCCACCGGTGCTCTCCTCCTCCACCGCGCCAGCGGAACGCGCGGGCGCCGCAACGACTACCAGGGAACCATTCAAGCTGCTCTTGGGAAGATCCGTGCCTGTGAGGCGGCCTCCGCCGCTTCGATAACTGACGGCCTCGCATGCCCTTAGCTTCGAATGCCCCGCCGCCCTGGCGCCTGGTTGTGCGGCCGTGGGAATCGCCGTCCCGCAAGCGGACACCTCGGCAGGCGCCACACCGGACGCCAGCGTGGTGTGTCATCCACCGCCTTACGTCGTCTCCCCGCCGTGAGTAGCTTGGGCGCCGTGCCGGGCGCACTCACGACCCTCGTCCCTAACAAACCAGCCTGAGTCCGAGCCGGACCATTGGTCCGGCCGTTCTCGCCGTGGCACGATCGCGGAATAGTCTCCATTCCGGCGGAGATCGAACTTATGGCCTCTCCAGGCACGCGACGCCTGCCTCTTCTGACTGGCTCTCTCCTGGCCGTCGGCCTCGTCGCCTGCAACCACACGGAGCCCTTCGGCAGCGGAGCCGCACCGTCGAACGGTCCGCTGGGGTCGGGCTCACCGCTGCTCCTCACCTACAGCGCCGGGCAGAATCGGGACCCGGCCTGGCTGTCCGATCAGTCGGGGATTCTCTACTCCTTTCAGCAGATCGACCAGCCCGATCTGGACTACTGCATCGGCGAACTGCCCCCCGGGGGTGGAACCCGCTTCAGCGAGAAGTGCTTCACAGGAGACCCCACCCAACAGACCACGGACGTGCTCGAACAGCCCGCCCCCGCCTCCGGCCCGGGCGGCCGCCTCGCGTGGGTGCTTGCCCGGGCCCCGCTCGGCGGGCGGCCCACCAGCCGGACCATTCGAACCGGAACGATCGGTCTCCTCGACACCGGCAAGGTAGTGGTCACGATGCCGTACACCGCGTCGAGTGGTCAGGTGCATCAGACAGCCTTCGACCTGTTCTGGTTGGGTGCCGACACCCTGGTCTACGTGGGAGCGGATGCGCTTTACGGCGCTGCCTGCCCGAACTGCAAGCTCGACTCGATGGTCACGGGCCGGGATATCGTCCTTCTTCCGCTCAACGGCGCCACCCCGACGCCGCAGGTCGTCCCCGGCACCACCTCCGCCAGCTCGGTCTGGCCCTCGGCGGACCGCACGGCCCTCTATTACACGCTTGGTGGCGACACCAAGGTCTACCGGCGCGCGATCGCCTCGGGCGCCGTCTCGGTGGTGACCGATCTCGACACTCTCGGCATCACGCGGGACGCGAGCGTTCAGGATTCCGTGCTGGTCGCCATCGCGGGGGGCTCGGTGACCTACAATACCGATACCGTCTTCGATCGCCTGCAGGTAGACAGCGGCGGGCGCCTGGTGCGCGTCGACCTGCGGACCGGTGTGCCCGCCATTCTTGGCGACACCCTGCACCGCTACCGTCATGCCCGGCCGTCCCCCGACGGACGCTACATCGTCACCGAGGGAACCCCGGCCAGCGGCACCCAGATCCCCAACCTCTGGCTGATCACCGTCCCATGATACGCACTCTTTGGCGGGATAGACCCGTGGGAATCCTCCGGGTTGGCGCCATGGCGCTGCTGGCGCTCGGCGCCGGCGCGCGAGCGGCCAGAGGCCAGTCCTCCGGAGCGATCGCGGGTGTGGTCAGGGAAGCGGGAGCCCACGGTCAGGTCATCCCCGGCGCGCGCATCACCGTCGATGGCACCCGCTACATCACTACCGCGGACGCCACGGGAAGCTACCGGGTTCGCGAAGTGGCTCCCGGCTGGCACACCGTCGCCGCGGCCGCGATCGGCCGGCGCCCCCAGGGCCGCGATAGTGTGCTGGTCCGTGCCGGCCAGACCACGCCCCTCGACTTCGACCTGCAGTCGGACCCGGTGGGCCTCGAGCCTATCGAGGTGATTGCCGCGCCCGTCGATTCCGTCCTCGACCCGCTAGCCGTGCAGGACCAGCAGCGCTTCACCGGAGAGGACCTGCACCGCCTGCCGGTCTCCAGCGTGGACGAGGCGATCGCGCTCTCGGCTGGAGCCGTGGGCGAGAGCTATCGGGGCGGGCAACTGGGCCAGCAGGCATTCATCCTAGATGGCCTCGGACTCAAGAACCAGTTCGATGCGTCGACCGGCGGTCTCGGCATCCGGGTCCCGCCCGATATGCTCGCGGAAGCGTCTCTCATCACCAACGGGTTCTCGGCGCGCTACGGCCAGGCGGTCTCCGCCCTGGTCAACCTCTCGACCCGAGACGGGGGCGACCGCTGGGAGGGCCGCACCGCGTACGAAACAGACCGGCCCATGCCCCAGAGCGCCGATCACGGCCTGGATCGGGCCGTCGTGAGCGTTGACGGCCCGCTGGTCGCCGGCATCAAGATGGTCGCGGTCGCCGATCTGTCCGGCAAGCTCGACGCGGATCCCGTTAACGCTCCCGCGCCGAGCGATCCCCGTGATCCACGCTTCGCGGAGCCCTGGGTGCTGCCTCACAACAGCTCCGAGCAGGCCGATCTGTCGGCCAAGCTCACGATCCCCCTTGGCCCGCGGCAGACCCTTCGGATCCTCGGCGTTCACTCGGCACAGCAGACGCTGCTGTACGACCCCGCCTACAAGTACGATCAGCAATTCATGCCCGCGCAGCGCACCAGCGGCAACCTGATCAACGCCGAGCTGCAGCGGTCGTTTCTACGATCCGGCATCACCGTGGAGGGGCGGTTCGGGTACTTCGACCGGGACTTCATCCGAGGCACCCCGGTGGAGCAGCCGAACTACAGGTTCGGCGCCTTCACGGGGCAGACCCTGGCGATCCAGGACGAGGACATCGCGCGGCGGCAGGACACCTCGCTGGCCAGGAACCCTCTCCCCGGCTTCATCGCTCCCGCGTTCAGCGAGCAGACGCCGTGGGGCGTTCCCGCGTTCTTCCTGGGCCAGGCCTCCCGCGGCGACCTGGCGTGGAATCACTTCCGGGAGACGCGGGCCAAGCTGGATCTCGCCGTTCCGGCCGGCCTCAATACCGACCTCTACTTCGGCGGGGAATACTCGGGCCAGCGGGTGCAGACCTTTCAGCGGGTGCTGGGCTACCTGCCGGTGGGCGACTCGGTGCCGTCGGCTTCGTCCGCCAACTTCACCCCCTGGGCCGGTGCCGTGTACGCCGAAAGCCAGCTGCGCTCCAAGGATCTGGCGCTGACTGTCGGGGTCCGATACGACATCTTCTCCGGACGGAACGACCTCCCGGGCGCCGCGGCCAAGACCCAGCATGGCCTGTCCCCGCGCATGGCCCTCAGCACCGTGCTCAAGGGCGCGACCTTCGTCGCCAGCTTCGGGAAATTCGTGCAGGCCCCCGACTATCAGTACCTGGTCGACGCGGCCTTTGACGACACCACCCGCACCGGGCGGTTTCGCGAGGGCAACCCGAACTTGGGGTTCGAGTCCTCCACCCAGTACGAGTTCAGCCTCCGCTTGCGGCCCACCCCCGTGACCAGCGTCCGGGCCAATCTGTACGTCCGCCGGCTCGACGGCCTCGTCGCCTCCGTGCCCCTCGGCGCCAACCCCGACTCGAGCATCTTCGGCAACGTGGACGCCGGGTCGGTCAAGGGACTCGAGCTCATCGTGGAGCGGCAGTTCGCGCGGGGCTGGAGCGCCCGGGTGAGCTACACCCTCCAGTCCGCCACGGCGAATTCGTCTAACGCCTTCTTCCTCCGGAAGGCCCTGACCATCGATCCGGTCACCGGCGACACCATCCTGCCGGCCAAGGTCGAGTTTCCGCTCGACTACGATCAGCGCCATACGCTGACGGCGATCGTCACGGGAACCACCCCTCCCGGCTTCGGACCCGCGCTGTTCGGCACCCGCCCGCTGGGAGGATTCGAGGGGACGGCGATCTTCAAGCTCGCCAGTGGACTGCCCTACTCACGGACCACCGCCGTGGGCGACACCATCATCGGGCTTCCCAACGACAGTCGGTTGCCGTGGAACTCCACGCTCGATGTGCTGTTCCGGCGACCGCTCAACCTGGGACGGATCGGTGGGAGCCTCTACCTCGACATCCGCAACCTGCTCAATCGGCAGAACACCATCTCCGTCAGGCGCGACACCGGCACGCCGGTGCTGGATCAGGCGTCACTGCAGGCCCTGGCTCAGGCGGCCTACAATGCCAATCCCAGCCCGATCCCGTACGAGTCACCCCGGTATCGTTCCTGGGCCGATCTGAATCATGATGGGGAATTGGCCGGGCCGACCGAGCTGCTCCCGCTCTACCTCGCGGCGGCCCGGGACGCGAACCAGCCGCTCTTCGATTACGGCCCGCCGAGGCTCTTCCGCCTCGGCGTCGAACTCACGTTCTGATCAGAACCACTCGCACTGCCACTTCGTGGCTGGCTCGTAGCTGCAGTGAACGGGAAGCGGGTTCGCGTAATTGAAGGTCAGCTTGTAGTTCAGACCGAGCCGTTGGTAGTCGAATGTCCGGCCCGTGGACAGGAGCGGGACGCTCGACAGGTAGGTCGGGACCAGGTCTTCGAGAGCCTGGGGGTACCCGCCGTGATCACCACGGTAATTCTCGAGCGTGCGCTGGATAACGACGGCGACCCGCTTTCCGGTATCGGCGCCCGGCCCCTTCCCGGGCGGGAGGGGCTTGTAGAAGTACCACAGGGCCCCTACTACGGCGGCGATAAAGAGCAGAAACTTCATGTGGCGCCCCCTTCGTTGAGCACGGCCCCGAATTGCAAGTCGGGTGCCGGCCCCACGGCGCGACAGCGAGGCCGGCTCGAGAGCCCAAGGCCCCGCCTATCTCACGTTCCCTAAACCGCTTAGAGAGATGGGAGCCCGCGAGACCGGACCGGGCGCATCTTTGGACACCGGCTTCGCACTCCGAATCTTTCCTCCTTAATTGCGGCCTGCACCCCGGGCATTTTCATCCGGCCCTTGCCCGGCACGCGCTCCCCCCGCAGGGAAGGCCGCACTACCTTCCACCCGTTCGCGGCGCAACGGAAGGATCGCGCGCTTCACCACCCGCCCGCATGGGCCCTGACACCACCCCGACCGACCTGTGACCGACCTTCTGGCAGCACGCACCCAGATGGGGATGTCCCTCGCCTTCCACATCCTGTTTGCCGTGGTAGGCATCGGCATGCCACTCCTCATGGTGGTGGCGGAGCGCCGCTGGCTGGTGACCGGCAACCCGCTCGATCTTGAGCTGGCCCGCCGCTGGGCCCGGGGCACCGCCATTCTGTTCGCGGTCGGCGCTGTCTCCGGGACCGTGTTGAGCTTCGAGTTGGGTCTGCTCTGGCCCGGGTTCATGACGGTGGCCGGCCCGATCATCGGGCTGCCATTCTCTCTGGAGGGGTTCGCGTTCTTCACCGAAGCGATCTTCCTCGGCATCTACCTGTACGGGTGGGATCGCATTCCGCCCCGGGCCCATCTTCTGGCCGGGCTCCTGGTGGCGTTTTCGGGCATGATCTCGGGGATCTTCGTCGTCATCGCCAACTCCTGGATGAACACCCCCACCGGGTTCCGCCTCGTCGACGGCGCGATCACCGAGATCGACCCGATCCGCGCCATCCTCAACCCCTCCGCTTTCGAGCAGACCCTGCACATGACCCTCGCCGCCTACGCGGCGACCGGCTTCGCCGTCGCCGGGATCCACGCGCTGCTCCTGCTTCGCGATCCGCTGAACGCGTTTCATCGCCGCGCCCTCACCATCGGTCTCCTGGTCGGCGCCCCGGCCGCGATCCTGCAGCCGATTTCGGGTGACATCAGTGCCCGGAGCGTCGCCTCCCACCAGCCGCCGAAGCTGGCCGCGATGGAAGCCCTGTTCCACACCCAGCGCGGCGCCCCACTGGTCATCGGCGGGTGGCCCGATATGGAGCGGCAGGAGGTGCGTCTCGGCATCGAGGTTCCCTACGGGCTCTCCCTGCTGGCGCATCACGACCCCACAGCGGAAGTCACCGGGCTCGACCGGGTGCCGGCCCAGGACTGGCCCAATGTCCCGGTGGTGCACCTGGCGTTCGAGATCATGATCGCCGCCGGCACCTTCATGGCCCTGGTCGCCTTGATAAGCGCCTGGGCCGCGGTCCGGCACCGGGACGTCGCGCGCTTCCCGCTCCTGCTCAGAGCCGTCGCGCTGTGCGCCCCCCTCGGGTTCGTCGCCATCGAGGCCGGCTGGACGGTCACGGAGGTGGGCCGCCAGCCGTGGATCATCAGCGGCGTGCTCCGCACCAGCCAGGCAGTGACTCCGATGCCGGGGCTCGCCTACACCCTGGCCGCTTACACCCTGCTCTACCTGTTCCTGGGAGTGGTCGTGGCGTGGCTGCTGTACAGCCAGATCGTCCGGAGCCCGCGCTCCGAGGAATGGCACCGCTTCTACTCGCCCGCCAGACAGCCATGAGCCAGCCGTTCGGCATCGCCGATATCCTGGCCGGCGCGATGATGACGGCGCTCACGGCCTACGCACTGCTTGCGGGAGCGGATTTCGGGGGCGGGGTCTGGGACCTGCTCGCTCGGGGAGATCGTCAGGCTCGGCAGCGCGAGCTGATAGCGCACGCCATCGGGCCGGTCTGGGAGGCCAACCACGTCTGGCTCATTCTCGTCATCGTGCTGCTCTTCACCTGTTTCCCTCCCGTCTTCGGCCGCCTGGCGATCGCTCTGCATGTCCCGCTCACGCTGATCCTCATCGGGATCGTGCTGCGCGGCTCCGCCTTCACCTTCCGGAGCTATGGCGGCGACGACGAGCCGGCACAGCGCCGCTGGGGCAGGGTGTTCGCGTCGGCCAGCCTGGTCACTCCATTGCTGCTCGGCGTGGGGCTCGGCACGGTCGCGGCGGGGCGCATCCGGCCGCCGACCGGCCAGAGCTTTGTCGCGGACTACATCGCCCCCTGGCTCTCACCCTTCACGGTGAGCGTCGGGGTCCTGGCCCTCATTCTCTTTGCGTTCCTCGCGGCGGTCTACCTTACCGTCGAGGCGACCGAGCCGGACCTCCAGGAGGATTTCAGAGTGAGGGCCCTCGCCGCGGGGCTGGTCACCTTCGTATCGGCCATGACCACTCTGGTCCTGGCGCATGACGAAGCGCCGCTGGTCTGGAACGGATTAGTGGCCACGCCGAAGGCGCTGGCCGTGCACCTGCTTACCGGTTGCGCGGCCGTACTGGCGCTCTGGGCCCTCTGGCGCCGGCGTTACCGGCTCGCCCGCGGCGCCGCCATCGTGCAGGTGACTCTCATCCTCTGGGGCTGGGGCCTTGCCCAGTATCCGTATCTCCTGCCGCCGTCCACCACGATTCATGAATCCGCAGCCCCGCTCTTCACCCTGCAGCTGGTCCTCGGCGCACTCGTCGTGGGCGCGGTGCTCCTCTTCCCCTCTCTCGCCTACCTCCTCAGAGTCTTCAAGGGCTCCCGGGGCCAACCCCACTAGTCGCGTTCCATCATCCGTCGGATCGGCCGGATGAGCGCGAACATGATCAGGCTCGCCACCAGGACAAAGGCGGTGACCGCACCGAACAACTGGGTGAGCGTGAAGGACTCGTAGAAGCCCGCCACCCGGCCCGCGATCAGGTTGCCGACCGAGGCGGCCAGGAACCACACGCCCATCATCATCCCCTTGACCCGGTCAGGGGCCAGCTTCGTCATGGACGAGAGCCCCACCGGACTCAGGCACAGCTCGCCAATAGTATGGAAGAGATAGGTGATCGTGAGCCACATCGGGCTCACCCGCACGCCCCCCGCCGAAGCCTGGGCCGCGCCGATCATTACCACGAAGCCAAGGCCCACGAACAGGAGCCCGAAGGCGAACTTGGTGGGACTTGAGGGGTCCCGCTTGCCCAGCGCAAACCATATCCACGCGAAGACCGGGGCGAGGATGATGATCATCAGGGCGTTGACCGACTGAAAGATTCCCGACGAGAACGAAAAGCCGAAGATGCTGTTGTTGGTGTTATCGCGGGCGAAGAGATTGAGCGTGGAGGCGGCTTGCTCGAACGCCGACCAGAAGATCGAGGCGCCCGCAAAGAGGACTACGATGACAATGAGTCGCTTGCGCTCCTCCCGGGTCCATTCCCCAAACCCGAAGAGCCACACGAAAAAGCCCAGCACGATGAGCGCGTATACCCAGCTGAACCCATTCGTGACCGTCTCCACCGAAAGCACACCGCTCCGTACCAGAAAAGCCACCAGGGCCATGAGGGCTATCAGCACTCCGGCCCCCACCCAGAACTGGCGGCGCGCTGCGCGCCCGGCAAGAGAGGCCGAGTCCACACTCGGGTGCCGACCGGCGTCGCCGAGGTACTTCCAGCCAAGGACATACTGGACGAGGCCGCAGAACATTCCCAGCGCGCCGACCCCAAAGCCCCAGTGCCATGACGTCTGAGGGGACACGCCGATGCTGGTCAACACGCCTTTGAACCAGGCGCTCTGCGCCAGCGGCGCGACGATGAGCGGAGAAGCGAACGCCCCGAGGTTGATTCCCATGTAGAAGAGCGAGAAACCCGAATCCCGGCGGAGATCCTCCGGGGTATAGAGGTCCCCGACGATGGCGCTGACGTTCGGCTTGAGCAGCCCCGTCCCGAGCACGATGAGGGCGAGCCCCGGATAGAACAGCGCCGACCCCGGAGTGGCCAGGCACAGCTGGCCCAGCATGATGAAAATCCCCCCGAGCAGCACGGACTTCCGCAGGCCAAGGATCTTGTCGGCAACCCATCCACCGGGCAGGGAGCTCATGTAGACGAGGGCGGCGTACGTGCCATACACCGCCCCCGCCTGACGCACATCGAACCCGAGGCCCCCATCCGCGAGCGATGCCGTCATGAACAGGATGAGGATCGCGCGCATGCCGTAGAAGGCAAAGCGTTCCCACATCTCGGTGAAGAACAGCGTCGAGAGCCCGCGGGGGTGTCCGAAGAACGCCGTGTCGGTCGTCGTGTTTGCCAAGGGATTGGCTCCGGGTTGCGGAATTACTTCTCCTTCATCTTCCTCTTGAGGTGCTCGAGCTGCGCATCAACGGCCGCGTCCATGCGCTGCCGGTCCAGATCGCGGCGCAGACCTTCTCCCTCCAGGTCGGTCTCCGGCCGGGTGCCACCGGCCGCTTCGATATCGCGCCAGGCGGCCTCCTGTGTCGGCGTCGTCCCACGCGGCGTGCCGGCCCGGCTGGCCTGGAACTCGGCCAGCAGCTGGCTGAGATCGCGCTCGGCGAGAGTGAGCTCCTCCCGCTGGAGCGCCAGTTTCTTCTCGAGGACGCCAATCCGCTCCCGATGACGGGCCACGAACTGCTCGGCCACCTGCACCGTCTCAGGATCGGGAACCTGCGCCGCCAGGCGCCCGCGCCGCTCGGCGGCTTCCAGCTGCTGGCGCTCCAGGCCGAGCGAGCGCTCGGTGGCGGCCAGTGCGTCGCGCATCGTCCCCACGGCGACCTTCGTCTCGACCAGCGCGGCGTGCAGTTGTGCGGCACGGGCCCGGGGGTCCCCGGGCGGGGTGTGATCGGCCAGGAGCTTTTCGAGCCGGGCCCTCAGCCGTTCGAACACGGCGGGATCGTCCAAGTCACGGAA
This sequence comes from Gemmatimonadales bacterium, assembly GCA_035501775.1. Taxonomy (GTDB): domain Bacteria; phylum Gemmatimonadota; class Gemmatimonadetes; order Gemmatimonadales; family GWC2-71-9; genus JADJOM01. The sequence continues at coordinate 34,023 of DATJVM010000019.1, forward strand.
TCGCCCAATGCTAGGGAGCGCCCCGGGGGGCGTCAAGGAAGGCGCCGCGTTACCTTTTCCAGCATGAGACCATCCTCCAGCGCAGCCTCGTGGATCTCGCTTGCCCTGCTCGGGCTCACCGCCTGTGGCGGCGGGCGCACCGGGGGAGCCTGCGGCATCACGGCCATCGCCGGCGCGACCCTCCTGCTGCAGGAGTTCGGGACGCCCAACCAGACCCTCAGCGAACCGCCCAGGACCCTGCCCTCGCATCTGGTGGCCCGCATCGCCGCGGGTCCCGCGTTTCTGGCCGAGGTCGGCCGCACCCCGGACAGCGCCTGGGTCGTGGGCGTCGAAGGTAGCGCCCCGGAGCGGACCAAGCCCGGCTTTGGCGTCCTGGTTCTCGACACGGCCGGCAAGGCCCGCGGGGTCATGATCTACGAGTCGGTGCCGATCCGGGGCGCGCCCGTCATCGGCAAACTGAACATCGACTCGCTGATGCTCCCGCTCCTCGGCATTCAGCTCAACCCGGCGCGATTCGAGGATCCCCGCTGCCCCCTCTTCCCCGACAGCCTGCTCAGATGACCATTCCGCGGATCGGCGTCACCGGGAACACCCGCGCCCTGGGCGACGCGGAGCGCGCCGGCGTGAACGCGGCATACGTGCGCGCAGTGACGCAGGCCGGCGCGGTGCCACTCATCCTGTCCCCGCTGACCGGGACGGCGCATCTCGAGGTGATCGTCGACGCCATCGACGGCCTGGTGCTCACCGGTGGCGAGGATATCCACCCCACGCACTACGGGGAGGCTCCGCATCCACGCCTGGGCACCGTGGACCAGGTTCGCGATGCCTTCGAGCTGGCGTTGTTCCGGGAAGCCACCGCGCGCGGGCTCCCCGTGCTGGCCATCTGCCGGGGTATCCAGCTCATCAACGTCGCCCTGGGAGGAACTCTCTGGCAGGACCTGCCGAGTCAGCGGCCCGACGCGCTGGATCACAACCCGCGATCGGCGCGGGACGATCGCACCCATCCAGTGCACCTGCTCCCCGGATCCCGGCTGGCCCGCGTGCTCGGCGTGACCGCCTGCGAAGTGAACAGCTTCCACCATCAGACGATCCGTGAGCCAGCCCCGGGACTCGTGGTGAGCGCGCGCGCGCCGGACGGAGAAATCGAGGGGGTGGAAAGCGCCGAGGGAGCACCCTGGCTCCTCGCGGTGCAGTGGCATCCCGAGGAGTTCCACCACCACCTCCAGCCCGTCGATCATGGGCTCTTTGCCGCCCTGGTCGCCGAGGCGGGGAATAGAGCAGTGGCGTTCACCGCTTCCGCGGCTCGCCATCCATCACAGTCGGTCACCGACCGGGCTTCACCCCGCTGATCTGCCCCGCGAACCGCAGGCTCTCCGCCAGGACGCCGACCAGGAGTGGCCTCCGGGCCGGCGCCGGCCGCGTTGCCATGGCAGTTGTCAGAGGGACCCGGCGCGAACGCCAGACGTCCGCCAGAATCTAGGCGGGCGGGCCCACCCGGGGCGGGCAGGCATCGAGCCAGACCAGTTCCTGGGGGTCGAAGACCCGTGACCGGGTGAGAAACCGGACGCCGAGCGGCGCCTCCAGCGAAAAGCCGCTGCCGCGCCCGGGGACGACGTCGATGACCAGCTGGGTGTGGCGCCACAACTCGAACTGCTGCCCGCCAATGTATACCGGGACCCCCGCCACGTCCCCGAGGTGCACATCCCGGCTCCCCACCTTGAACTCCCGCACCGGATAGCACATCGGCGAGCTGCCGTCGCAGCACCCACCGCTCTGATGGAAGAGCAGCGGGCCGTGCTCCGCGATTAGCTGGCGAAGCACGGCCTCCGCCGCGGCCGTGATTCCGACCCGATCCACCACGGCTCAGAAGAAGCCGAGCTTCTTCGGGCTGTAGCTGACCAGCAGGTTCTTGGTCTGCTGGTAGTGGTCGAGCATCATCTTGTGGGTCTCCCGCCCGATGCCGGACTGCTTGTATCCACCGAAAGCCGCGTGAGCCGGGTAGGCGTGGTAACAGTTGGTCCAGACCCGGCCGGCCTTGATCGCCCGGCCCATCCGATAGCAGGTATTGGCGTCGCGGCTCCACACGCCGGCACCGAGCCCGTAGAGCGTATCGTTGGCGATCGCGAGCGCATCGTCCTGGGTCTTGAACTTGGTCACGGAGACGACCGGGCCGAAGATCTCTTCCTGGAAGATCCGCATCTTGTTGTGGCCTTCGAAGATCGTCGGCTGGACGTAGTAGCCGTCCTTCAGCTCGCCCGGGTGGATCCGGCGGGCTCCGCCGGTGAGCACCTTTGCGCCCTCCTTCTTCCCGATATCGATGTAGCTCAGGATCTTCTCGAGTTGATCGCTGGAGGCCTGGGCTCCGATCATCGTGGCCGGGTCGAGCGGGTTGCCCTCGACGATGGCCTTGGTGCGGGCTACCGCTCGCTCGATGAACCGGTCATAGATCGATTCCTGGACGAGGGCCCGGGAGGGGCAGGTGCAGACTTCGCCCTGGTTCAGCGCGAACATGGCGAATCCCTCGAGCGCCTTGTCGAAGAAGTCGTCGTCCGCCTCCATCACGTCGGCGAAGAAGATGTTGGGCGATTTGCCACCCAACTCGAGCGTGACCGGGATCAGGTTCTCCGAGGCGTACTGCATGATCAGCCGTCCGGTGGTCGTCTCCCCCGTGAAGGCGATCTTCGCGATCCGCGGGCTCGAGGCCAGCGGCTTCCCGGCCTCCACCCCGAACCCCTGCACGACGTTCACCACGCCACTCGGCAGGATGTCCGCGATCAGTTCCATGAGCGCCATGATCGACACCGGGGTCTGCTCCGCAGGCTTGATCACCACGCAGTTACCCGCGGCCAGCGCCGGGGCCAGCTTCCAGGTCGCCATGAGGAGCGGGAAGTTCCACGGGATGATCTGCCCTACCACGCCCAGCGGCTCGTGAAAGTGATAGGCCACGGTGTCGGGGTCGAGCTCGCCGATGCTTCCCTCCTGGGCCCGCAGCACCCCCGCGAAGTAGCGGAAATGATCGACCGCGAGCGGCAGGTCCGCCGCCCGGGTCTCCCGGATCGGCTTGCCGTTGTCGATCGTTTCAATGAAGGCGAGCGTCTCCAGGTTCTGCTCGACACGGTCGGCGATCCGGTTGAGGAGGTTGGCGCGGTAGGTGGGAGAAGTCGCGTTCCAGCTCAGGGCCGCGGCGTGGGCCGCGTCGAGGGCCCGGTCGACATCCTCGTGGGTGGAACGGGCCACCTCGCACAGCGGCTTTCCCGTAATGGGGGTGGGGTTGCTGAAGTACTTGCCGAGCACCGGGGCTCGATACTCCCCGCCGATCCAGTTGTCGTACCGGCTCCGGATCGGGATCGAGGTCCGGACGCCTCTGGCCGAGGACGGCAGGGTGGCGTTGGCGCTCTGCGTGGTGGCGGTGCCCATGGGAATCCTCCAAACGGTGATGGATGGGCTGGATCGAGCGATCGCGCACTATGGAGGGGACGGGCCGCTCGGTGACGTGACCCGAGGGTAGGAACCGGCGGAATGAGGGTCAAGACGAGTGCGACAAATGTCGCGCCCATTCTGTTCCTCCCAGGGCGCCCCGGCCGCCTCGATGGGTCGCCTCGATCAGTCTGAAAGGGGACAATTCGAGTTCAGATCGTGAGCGGAACGCATTCGTCAGCCGTCAGTTGGCAACGTCGCCCGTCCACCTCCGGAGCGGTGCGACGACCCGCGTGAGTTTCGGCTTGCCCCGAAGCGGGGCCGGAACAAGATTGTTCAACGCCTTCCGTCGCGGCTCTGAGCCGCCGTTTTCCGGAGTGACCCGATGGAGCTTCAGGAGGGCCTCCCGTTTCAGATCGACGCCCAGCGCGCGCTGGAGCGCCACTGGAGCGTCCTGGTCGGTGGCCATGGGGGCGGCACCTCGCTCGAGGAGGCGCGGGGCGTGCGGAGCGTGGTGCGCGAGTCGTGGTCCCGGAGCGCCGGCGCGGCGGTCCGGCCTGACCTGGAGAGCGCACCGGTGGTGCTGGGCGAGGATCAGCTTCGGGTCGCGGCGGAAGGGTCGGACTGGCTCGACGTCGCGATGCGGGCCGTCGGCAGGCACCAGCGGTCGTTCGGGGGGGTGGGGCACATCCTGAGCCTCTTCGATCACGAGGCGCGGATGCTCTCGTGTGAGGGAGACCCCGCCGCTGTGGAGGGCCTGGCAGAGATCAACTTCCGCCCCGGCGGACTGTGGGCGGAGACCGTCGTCGGCACCAACGGCCCTGGCACCGCGCTCGCCACCGGGGCCCCGGCGCATATCGTGGGTGCGGAGCACTTCTGCGAGCGCTGGCAGCGCTGGCATTGCGCCGCAGTCCCGATCCGCGACCCGGCGACCGACCGGATCGCCGGGGTCCTCGACATCAGCGGCTTCCGCGAGTTTGCCCACCCGCACACCCTGAATCTGGCGCTCGCGCTCGTGGTCGCCATCGAGCAAACCCTCGTCGCCCGCGAGGTGGAGCGCCGTTTTCTCACTCTGCAGAGCCTGAGCGACCTCAGGCACCGGTACCCCGGGGACGCCGTCCTCGCGGTGGACCGTGCCGGCCGGATCGTGGGCAGCGCGCCCTCGCTGTCACCGGCCCTGGCCGCCTCGGTCTCTGCCATGATCCGCGAAGCCAGCCACGATCTCTCGCGCGAAACCGCGGTTCCAGTCATGATCGGCCAGCGTCACCCGGCCCTCTGGTTCCCCGTCGTCCAGGGCCGAACCGTGATCGGGGGATGCCTCGTGCTCGAGGGTGGCGCCCCGCAGAGCGGCAGTGAGGGGATTCCGTTCCGGCCCGGCGACGTGCGCGTTTACGCCCGCCGCTTCTTCGAGGCAGGCGCGCGCGATCTGGGCCGCCTCGAGCTCAGCGTGGAGCCCGCGGTCTACGATGCGCTGCAGGCGTACCACTGGCCGGGCAATGTTCGCGAGCTCAAGAACGTGATCCGGCGGGTGCTCCATGTGACCGGGCGGCAGGTCCGAGTCTCGGACCTGCCCCAATCCATCCGGGAGGCCTACGCCGGAGGGAGCGATTCCGCCAGCTCGGCGATCGACCGTGAGGACGCCCTTCTCGCGCGGGTGGTACAGGAGTCCCGAACCATGGCTGAGGCGGCGGCCCGCCTGGGCATCACTCGGAGCACGCTGTATCGCCGCATGGAGCGCTTCGGCCTCAAGCCGAAGCGGGTCTTGGGAAGGGAATAGCCGGCCCACCGCAGAGACGCACCACCGGACTGCGGGGGCAGTTACATTGGTCCGTGGCCGCTCGCCAAGCCTCCCTACGATCCGTCCGCCGCCTCAGCTCGTCGCAGGCAGCCTCCCGTCAGGCATCTGGCCGACCGGGCCGACTACCAGCGCCTCAAGCTGGCGCCCGCTCGGCTTTCTGGCTGCCGGGTGCGGCCTCGTTCGTCTGGATGCCGCTTGGCGGCGGGCCGGACCTAGTCGCGGTACGGGCCAGGAAAGAACACGCGCTCCGAGAGCCCGTTCAACGACTCTCGGAGAGTCGGGAACCGTTCGGCCGCCATCTGGAGGATCAGCTCCAGCTGATAGTGATCGGCCAGGGCGTGATCAGAGGCCATGGCGAAGCCCCGGCGACCCAGGGCATCATAGTAGCTGAAATCGGGGCCGCCGCGCCTCAGCCGGCGCGCCGCGATGTACTGAGGAAAGAGTCCCGCGAGCCACAAGGCATAGTTACCGAGATGGACCATGACACGGAATCGTCGCTCGCCCTGGCTGGCTTCCAGGTCCGCGACGATGTCGACCAGATAGCGGTGGGAGTGATCATCGTGCCAGTCGATGCGGGCCGCACGGTCACGGCGTCCGAATTCCAGCAGGAGCGCGGCCAGGTAGTCGGCCAGCTCCCGCTCGTCGAGCTCAGCCTCGAGCAGCGCGTGACGGACCAGCACGTAGAAGAACAACACCTCGCTTGGCACCAGCAGCGACCGCACCGCGAGCAGGCGCTCCGGCAGTTCCGGCTGGTCGAGCAGCCCGTCGGGCCCTTCCTGAGCCAGCTGGCGCTCCAGAGCGTCCCGGCGGACCGCCGACCCCCGGCTCAGGAGCAGGAGCACGAGGTCGAGATCCCGCTCCTTGAGCTGGCCTCGTGTGTTGGCAAGGATCATGGCCAAGACCTCCGGCACTGAACGCTCGCCCGCCGGCGCCAGCGCACCTGATCGCGGGCTTGAACAGGTGCTCGAGTTTGCGCGCACCCTCCCGGGAACGCAGCGCCCTCAGGCCGTTATCGACCGCCTCCTCGAACACCTTGAAGCAACCTTCGGGCCGTCGCAAGGGATGGCCGTCCACCTGAACCAGCAGGGAGAGAGCGAGAGTGCCAGCCCGGAGCCAGAGCATCAAGCGCTCGCTCCCATCCTGCGCCAGGCGCTGAGCAGCGGCACCGTGGCGACGCGGGCCGGAGACCGGCGATGGGCTCTCGCGACGCCCCTCCCCGGTCGGCGGAGCGCGCTGGGCTCAGTGGCCCTGCTCCTCGACCGGACCCCATCCCCCCGCGACCGGGCAACGCTCGAGGCCGCCGCGGCGGTGGCGAGCCTCGCGCTCGAAGGAACGCTCCTGATCGACGCGGCGGATCACCGTGAGCGCCTCTGGGAAGACGCCACCGAGTCGCTGAGCGTCGCCCTCTGTGTCGTCGATCGGGCTGGTCGCCTCGAGCGAGGCAATCGCGCCTTCGCCGAGTTGACGGGATCCCAGCCCAACGCGCTCGCGGGGCGCCTCTGGAACGAGCTGCTGCCGACCGAGTGGCACCAGAGGGTGAGCGCGGTCCTCACGGGACGGAGCACCGGGAAGGTGGAGCTGGCCAGCGGCGACCGCGCCATCGCCGTGACCGCCTTCGCCATCGGTGCCCCCGGCGGCGAGCGGCGGGTTCTCCTGTTCGAGGACCAGACCGACCGCCGGCGCCTGCAGGACCGCCTCGTCCAGTCCGAGAAGCTGACCGCCATCGGCCAGTTGATCGCGGGCGTGGCTCATGACCTCAACAACCCGCTCACGTCGGTCATCGGATTCGCCGATTTCCTGGCGGAGTCCGCCGACGTACCGCCCCGCATCCGAGAGCCGCTTCGAGTCATCCAGCAGGAAGCGGAGCGCGCCTCGAAGATCGTCAAGAACCTGCTCAGCTTCGCGCGGCGCCAGGAGACCCGCCAACCGACCGCGCTCCGGCCCATCCTCGAGGCCACCGCGGGGCTCCTCCGGAACAATCTGAGCGCGGAACGGGTGCAGCTTCAAGTGGAGATCGACCCCGACCTGCCCGATCTCGACCTCAACCCCACGCAGATGCAGCAGGTCTTCGTCAACCTGATCCAGAACGCGGCGCAGGCCATCGCCGTCACCCGGCGCCCGGGCACCATCCGCGTCCTGGCCCGGCGCTGGATGGACGGGGTGGCCATCGAGATCAGCGACGACGGCCCGGGGATGTCCCAGGAGATCGCGGATCGGGTCTTCGAGCCCTTCTTCACCACCAAGCCCGAGGATCAGGGGACGGGCCTCGGCCTCTCGATCTGTCAGGGCATCGTGAAGGAGCATGGCGGGCGGATCACCCTGCGCACCGCCCCCGGCGAAGGCGCCACGTTCCGGGTCGAACTCCCGGGGAAGATGCCGACCCCGCCCCTGCCCGCGCGGCCCTCGGAGCCGGCCATCGCCCGGCCGCTCCGGGTGCTGGTGATCGACGACGAGCCCCATATCCTGCACTACATCCGCGCCACGCTCGAGGCGTGGGGCCACCATGTCGAGACCGCGGGCGATGGCGAGGGCGGGCTCGAACGGGCAGTGGCCGAGTCGTTTGATCTCATCATCTCGGATCTCCGGATGCCGAGGATGGGAGGCCGCGAGTTCTACGAGGCGCTCCGGCGGCGCCATCCGGAAGTCGCCAACCGGGTCGCCTTCAGCACCGGCGACACCGTGCGCGGCGACACGCTTGAGTTCCTCGCCACCCAGGGCCGGCCCTGTCTCCAGAAGCCATTCAGCCTGACCGAGCTGCGCGCCTTGCTCCGCGACGCGAGCCGCGAATGAGCTCACTCTCGGTGGTGCACCTCTCGCGGGGACGCGAGTGGCGCGGAGGAGAACGGCAGGTGCGGCTCCTGGTCCAGACCCTGGCGACGCGCGGCGTCGAGCAGAGTCTGATCACCGCCCGCGGGAGCATCCTGGCGCGCGAGGTGGCCGGGGGCGGCCCTCCGCCGCGCGGCGTGCCATGGCGCACGGCCTGGGATCCTCGCGCGCTCGCCGGCACCCTGCGCCACATCCGGCGAATCCGCGCCGCACGCCAGCCCGGACTCGTCCTGCACGCGCATGACAGCCACGCCCTCGCCGTCGCCCTGGCGGCCGCGGGCTGGTTCCGCCTGCCCGTCGTCGCCACCCGCCGGAGCGTGACCACGCCGGGACGGCTGTGGCGGAAGCCGATCCGGGTCATCGCCCTCTCCCGGGCAGTCGAGACCGCGCTCCTCGCGGCCGGCGTGCCGCCGGAACGGATCGTCCAGGTCCCTTCGGCGGTCGCGCTCGAGACCCTGGCCCAGGTTCGCCCGGCCGCGGAGCTCCCCACCAACCCACGGGGCCCCAGGCTCGTCGTAGCCGTGGGTGCGTTGACCAGGGAGAAAGGCCATCACCTTCTCATCGAGGCTCAAGCCCTGGTTCAGCACGCCCTCCCCGACGCGCTGCTGGCGATCATCGGCGACGGCCCGGAGCGCCGCCGCCTCGAGGCCCTGGCGCGCCGGCACGGCCTTGCCGACCGGGTGCGATTCCTCGGCGCCCGGCCGGACGCGACCGCACTGATGGCCGCGGCCGGTGTGCTGGCCCAGCCCTCCGTCCGGGAGGCGCTGGGCACCACGGTCCTGGAGGCCATGGCGCTCGGTATTCCCGTCGTCTCTTCGGGCAGCGGTGGGCTGGTGGAGTTGTTAGCCGGCGGAGCCGGCGTGCTGGTCCCGCCGGACGATCCGCCCGCGCTTGCCGCCGCCCTCATCCGGGTCCTCACGGACCAGGAGCTTCGGCGCGCCACGATCCGGACCGCGCGCGCCCGAGTGCGCGAGTATGACGCGCTCGGAGTGGCAGACCGTGTGGTCGCGGTGTATCGTTCCGCCCTCGCTACCCACTGACGCGCGATGCTCTATCTCTGTATCCCGAGTTATAACGAAGCGCCCACCATCGGGCTGCTGCTATGGAAGATCCGCAAGGTCTTTCAGGCCTTCCCGAGAGAATACGAAATCCTGGTCGCGGACGACGGATCGACGGATGCCACCGCCGAGATTCTCGAGCCGTATGCCAAGGCGCTGCCGCTCACTGTGGTCCGCCATGCGGAGCGGTTGGGCACCGGGCCGTCGGTGGAGGAGCTGCTCCGCCTCGCGGTCGAGCGGACCGATCGTCCCAAACGCGACGCGGCCATCGTCATGCACGCGGACTTCGCCCACGACCCGGACTGCCTGCCTGACCTCGTCAAACATCTGGAGAGTGGCGCCGACCTGGTCGTTGCCGAGGGCACGCTTAAGGGCGAGCCCCGTCGCTCGGCACGGCTCCTGCGCTGGTACGCGCCCTGGCTGCTCCGCGGCATCAAGGTGTCCGGAGTACAGGACATTGTCTCCGGATTCGTGGCTATCCGGCTCATGAGCCTCAGGAACGCGATTCGAGCACAGGACGGTCCCCTGGTCACCGCCGATGGTTGGGCGGCGAATGCCGAGTTGATGGCGCGCGTAGCGCGGGGTGCCCGCCGCATCGACACCGTGGCCGTCGTGGAGCGCCACGACCTGCACCAGCGCTCGAGTCGCGTGGCCCCCTGGCCGGTCACCCGGCACCTCTGGCGGGTTGGTGGCCGCCTCCGCATCCGGGGCGGGCCGCGTGGGGACACCAGGCGGGGCGCGCGAGGCGCCGACGAACAGGAACTTGAGGAAGCGATACGATGAGAGCTGTGATGGTCGTTCTGGCTGCCGCGGCGGGAACCCTCCCGGGTCTGCATGGTCAGACCGCCCACCCCGATTATCCCTTCCATGTGGGCGAGCGATTCCAGTATGCCGCCAAACTGGGCATTCTCCGCCTGGGGACGGCCTGGATGAGCGTGAACGGGATCGACACCGTCCGCGGCGCCCCCAGCTTCATCTTCGAGTTCGGCCTCGAGGCCTCCGCACCCTTCTACAAGGCCACCAACGTCATGCAGTCCTGGACGGGAATCGACGACCTGATCTCCCGGCGCTTTCGCCAGGACCTGGTCGAGAACGGCAAGAAGCGTCCTCGCTATTATGAGATTTATCCCGATTCCCAGAGCTACGTGCAGCTTCAGCGCCCGGGGACCAGCAAGCCCTCCGTGGGCGACCCCCTCGACGACGCCGCCTTCTTCTATTTCATCCGCACCATTCCGATCGACGTCGGCAAGACCTACACCTACAACCGCTACTTCAAGCGCGAGCTGAATCCGGTCACCATCAAGGTGGTCAAGCGCGAGAGCATGGAAATGCCCGACGGCAAGGACGTGAATTGCCTGGTGCTGAACCCCGTGGTCGGCGAGGAGGGCGTCTTCGCGCCGCGCGCCGATGCGATGCTCTGGCTGACCGACGACGCCCGGAGGATCCCGGTTCAGATCCGCTCCAAGCTCCCCTTCGGCACGGTGACGCTCCGTCTCGAGAAGATCGAGGACGCGGCGGGATCGTGACTGACTACCGCGAGCCTGATCTCTCCCGGCTCCGCACCGTCGCGATCGGGACGCGGCCCGGCAAGGTCGACCGCACGCTGCTCGCTCGATCCCCCGGAACAGACCGCTCCTTCCACGCCTTTCTGGACAGCCTCCCGCACGTCCTCGCAGCCGATCAGCTGCGGACCGTGGCGGACGCCATCGCCTCCGCGCACCGCAATCGTCGAGGCGTGGTGCTCCTGGTGGGCGGCCACGTCATCAAGACCGGCCTGGGCCCGCTCCTCGTCGGCTGGCTCCGCCGAAGGCTGGTGACGCACCTGGCTCTCAACGGAGCCGCGGCCATTCACGATTTCGAGCTCGCCACTGTGGGATCAACCAGCGAGGACGTGGAGCGGGGCCTGACGGATGGCACCTTCGGCATGGCCGAGGAGACCAGCCAGGCGATGAACCGGGCCGTGGCCCGCGCCAGGCAGGCCGGCCAGGGCCTGGGAGAAGGTCTCGCGCTCGAGCTCCAGTCAGCGACCGGCGCCATCGGCCTCGACGGCTCGGTGCTCTACGCCGCCGGACATTTTGGAGTACCCGTCACCGTCCACCCCGCGATTGGCGCCGAGATCATCCATCAGCACGCCTCGGCGGACGGCGCAGCCCTGGGTGAGACCGGGCTCCGGGACTTCCGCCGACTTGCCGGCTCGCTTCCCACGCTGCATGATGGCGGCGTGGTGCTCAATCTCGGCAGCGCGGTGATTCTGCCCGAGGTCTTTCTCAAGGCGCTGGCCGTGGCCCGGAACCTCGAGGCGGGTCGCCCCACCGGATTCGTCGCCGCCGATTTCGACATGGTCCGCCACTATCGCCCCCGGGTGAATGTCGTCGAACGCCCGACTCGGGGCGGCGGCGCCGGGTTCCTCTTCACGGGTCACCATGAGCTGCTGCTTCCGCTTCTCGCCTGGGCGGTGGAAGATGCGATCGACCCTGCCTAGTACGGCGCTCCTCGCGCTCACCCTCGGCTGCTCCCGAACCGTGCCCGTCGTCCCTCCCGAGGTCGCCGCGGCCACCCCTCCCCCCGCAGCCGCGCTCTCGGTGGCTGATCGAATCGCGGAGCTCGCAACGACCGCCCTGCAGGCCGATGCCCGCCTCGAGTCGGCCGATTCGCTCTACGGACCGGATGTCGAGATCATCGCGGATGGGCAACCCCGGACGATGCCCCCGCGCTATGCCGGGATCCAATCCGGAGGGCAGGTGGCGGTGGGCTCGACTCGCGTGGACGTTTCCGGGAACTTCGCCTGGGTGCTGGTCGAGTACCGCTGGCTGGCCGCGGATCAGAACGTGATCCGCGAGGGGCGCGCCACATTCGTTTTCTCCCGCGCGCCGGGGTCCGGACGCTGGCTCATCGCCCACGCCCACAGCTCCGCAGTGCACTGACCCCCCCCGGAAATGACCGACCCCCCGGCGAGCACGGGGGGTCGGTTTGTCGTGGGCGAATCACTGCCCACGGCGGGTCGAGCCGGGTCAGACAGATGTCGTCGGCTTGCCGGTCACCATCTCCTTGACCCGGTCGGCCGTCCCCGGGGCAAAAACCCGAAGCAGCATGTAGACCAGGAAGCCAAGGAACGCCAGCCACACCAGCTGCCCCAGCAAGCCCACGGCGACGCTGAAGACCACGAAGAACACCTTCAGCGCCAACCAGGCCACCACCGCCAGCAGCGCGAACCCAAACATGCTCCGGAACATGCTATTTTCCTCCACCAGAAGGCCGTAGCTCGACTGCCCATACGGTCCACGTTTCAGAAAGTTTCGACTATCCGCCCGTGGCGCAATCCTCTGATGTCATCGTCGTCGGCGGCGGCCCGGTAGGGGCGGCCTGTGCCCGAGAGCTGGCCGAGGCCGGGCGGAAGGTGCTGCTGATCGACCGCGGCGACGCCCAGGGAGAAGGCTGGCGCGCCGCCGCGGGGATGCTGGCGGCGCAGGCGGGCACTCAGCCGGAGGACCCGCTGTTCGAACTGGGCCTGGCCGGCCGCGAGCGGTACGCGGAGTGGGCGACGCCGCTCCGCGAATCGACCGGCATCGACATCGGCTTCTGGCAGGAGGGCATCGCCCGGATCGCGGCGGACGAGGACGACGCGGCTTTGCTCCGCTCCTCGGTGGCTGGTCAGCGCCAGCAGGGACATCTCTGCGACTGGTTCGATGCCGGAGAGGTGAAGGACCGCTGGCCCTGGATCGGCGCGACGCACGGCGCGCTCTGGGCGCCGCGAGACGCCGCTCTGCACCCGGAGCGGCTGGTGGAGGCGCTCGGCAAGGATGCGGAGCGGCTTGGCGCCACCGTCCTCCGCGACCAGATCACGGGCGTCGAGCGTCGCGGGAACCGGGTCGTCGGTGTGAGCGGCCGGGAGACCTACCACGCGGGTGACGTCATTCTGGCCGCCGGTGCGTGGAGCCGCCTGCTTGCCGGGCTGCCACGCCCGCTGGCGGTCGAGCCGATCCGGGGCCAGATGGCGGCGTTGGCCTGGCCCAGCGAGGTGCCCCGCGCCATCGTGCTCGGCCGTGGGGCGTATGTCGCCTCGCGTGACGGGGAGGCGGTGGTAGGCTCGACCATGGAGCACGCCGGCTTCAACGCGGAGGTCACCGCCGCGGGCCTGGCGGAGATCTTCACCGGCGTGAGCGCGATCTGTCCCGCCCTGGCCGGGGGCGAGGTACTCCGTACCTGGGCAGGCCTTCGGCCGGTCACGCCTGATGGTCTCCCCATCATCGGCCGGGAGCCGCGGCTCGAGGGTCTGTGGTATGCGACGGGCCACGGGCGCAACGGCATCCTGCTCGCCGGGATCACGGGCGTGATCATCGCTCGACTCCTCGTCGGCGAGAACGAAGTCGAGGATCTCGCCGCACTCCGGCCCGAGCGATTCTGGGAGTGGTAGCCGCTGGCCGCCGCCTCCACGCGCCGAACACCCCCTTAGTCATCCGCCGGTCCGATGATCGTGCTCGTGGGGCGCGGCCTCATGCGCCGGTCCCTCGAGCTCCGGATGTGTGTGATCGTGTTCGGGACGGTCATGCGCATGCGAATGCTGCCCCGGCTCCAGTGCCGCCCGAGTGTGGTCGCCGTCGTGACGATGCGCATGCGAGTGGGTATGGGGATGGTCGTGCCGGTGCTCGTGGGAGTGAGGATGGCTATGGACTACGTCGCCATGCCGGTGCATGTGCGTATGCACATGCTCGTGCGGGTGGGTATGGCGGTGCTCGTGTTCGTGATCATGCGATCCGGAAGAGGTGCCGGCTCCGCCTTCATGGTCGTGGTCGTGGGACAGTCCCTTGCGATATGGCATCGTGTCCTCCGTTCGGAGAGTTGACGACCGCGGCTACAGGCCGACACTCGCGGTCACGCGCACCTGCCGGGGTTCAACCGGATGGAAATGGATGTCATTCACCCCCTCCAGCGGCTCGCCGGGCAAGCGCGATATGTAGTAGTACTGGATGTCGTCGGCGACGGCATTGAACCCATTGAGCAGGCTGACTTCGAGACGCCACCCCGAGAGCAGGTAGCCCACCTCGGCATTCACCAGGGTCGTCGGAATTGCCCGGACCGAGTTGTCTTCGATGAGCGGGTAGGCCCCGAAATGCCGGAGCCGGACCGAACCGAACAGGCCCCGCCCGATGGCACTCCACGTCGCCCCTGCGGCGACCACGTTTTCGAGCGCGCCCGGAATGTGGTCTTCGTTCCCCGGCACTCCGGCAAACCGCGCCCGGGAGAGCGAAACGTCCGCGTCCAGCGCCAGCTGCGGAATGGGGCGGTAGAAGTTGGCCCAGGTGACCCCTCTTCGCCGGCTCGCCGCCGAGGGTTCGGTAGTGCCTCCGTCGCCGGTAAACAGCAACTCGCTGTCGAGATCGAGCGCCCACAGCGCGAGCGTTGAACGCCACTGGGCAACCGGATTCGCCCGCACCCCAAACTCGGCGCCTCGGGAGCGCACCAGGGGGCTCACTTGCGACACGGCAAGATGCGTAGAGGGGTCGACCGTGATCGTGGTCCCGCGCGCGTCGTTGCTGTGAAAGCCGAGGCCGCCGCTCAGATAAAGCTCGGCTCCGGCCGCCGGAGTGAAGATCAGATTGGCCTTCGGGCTCACGATGCCGGCCTGCCGGCTGCCGGAGTTGACGGGAATGTCGCTTTCGACGTGGAAGGCGTACCCATCCCCACGCAGCCCGACGACACTCCTGAACCAGCTGCGCCAGAATGACTGGACTTCGACGAAGAGGCCACCCGACCACTCCTGGACGTCGTCCTGGCGAACCGTACCGAGGCGGACACGCGCTTCCGTGTGATACAGTCCCACCGGCCCAAGGAAGTCGGCGCGGGTCTGGAGGCCCACCTTGACGACGTGGGTGATGCCAAGCCCTTCCACTTGCTGCAGCCGGGTGGCGGACCCGCCCACGACCGTCCGCTGCTCCGCCTGGTTGAACTGATCACCGTGCAGCGAGTCGGTCAGGAAGTACTCGAAATCGGAAAACAGGCTGAGGTGAGAGTAGATCGTGTGGAGCTCCACGTCATCCACCGCCCGATCCTCGACGTGGTGCCAGGAACCGGACAGGCTGAACCGCCCGGTGATGCCCCCATCGGTCGAATCGATCTGGCCGAACCGGTCGATGAGTCCCTCGGAAACGGCCCGGAGTGGAATCTGATCGCTGGCGTTCCACTCGTTATGGTAGCCCATGGCGAGAATCGAGAACGCCGAGGAGCCGTGCTCCCAGCTGTAGCGCAGCACTCCGCTCAGCTTGCGCAGCTCTTCCGGGAGGTCCCATGGCCCGTTGTAGTGCTTCACCTCCGCGGCGGCGAGAAGATCACCGCCACCCGCGGGGATCGATCCCCCGGCCGCAACTCGGGCCATCCCGTTCTCTCCGAACGTTGTGGTGATGAATGGCCGAGCGAGCCTCCTCGCAAGCGAGAACTCGGCCGCGCCGGCGCTCCCGAAATCCCCGACCTCCGCATGGTAGATCCCAAGCTGATAGGAGATGTGATCGACCAGTTCCGGAATCAGGAAGTTGAGATCGGTGTAGCCCTGGCCATGGGCATGGGTGGGCATGTTGACCGGCATCCCCTCGACACTGGTCGAGAAGTCGGTCCCATGGTCCAGGTTGAAGCCGCGGATGAAGTACTGATTCGCCTTGCCGTCGCCCGAGTGCTGCGTGACGATCATCCCAGGCACCGTCTCCAGGAGTTCGCCTTCGCGCGTGAGCGGACGGAGGCGGAAATCGGCGGCCCCGATCTGTCCCTCCGACGCGGTAGTCGCTGACCCGATCAGGTTGTCCGCCCGCCCTGTAACGACGATCGGTTGCAGCGAAGGGATGTGGGTCGTGTCGGTTCGCTCTCGAGTGAGCGAATCCTGAGCGGTGGCCCGTGCCGGGAAGACAGCAGCCAGGGCGAGAGCAGCCGGGAGGATTCGGGCAGGGGGCCTCATGGACCGATTTCCTTGGGTGGAGTGCGATGTCGTTCTACGTGCTGACCGGGAAGGCTGGTCCTTTCTGCAGGGAAGCGTGAAAAAGCCCGCAATGCGGCGCCAACGTAACCTGGTCGGAGTGACGCCGCCAGACGGCATTCCGGCCCTTGTCGCCGGCTCCGAGGCCTGTAGACTGCCTCAGCGCCCCTCGCAGGCAGAGTGCTTCCGGAGCCAGCCCCAATGATCCCGCCCATCCTTCGCGAATCCGGCCGGGCCCCCTTGCCGATGAAGGCGTTGCACGGAGTACTGGCGGGGGCGCTTGCGATCCTCGGCGGCGTGCCGGAAGCCCAAGCCCAGCTCCCCACGGATCTCGCCCAGGAGCGCCGCGATTACGCCAACTGGCTCGCGACCGCCCCCAGTTCTCCATTCGCGATCGTCGTGCAGCAGCCGGTAGGCAACGGACTCACTCTCGGCGGGCCGGGATCCGATTTCCCCCTGCAGATCGGAGTCCCGGGCGTGGCCCGGGAGGAGCGCGGGGTGGTCGTCGTGACGCAGGGTGACAAGCGCACCCTCCTGCCGCGCGGTCGGCCGGCCAGGTTTGGTGACTACCAACTCCTGGCGAGCGGGGTCCCCGGTCGCATGACCCTCGCCGCGTATGGAGTGATCCAGCATTTCCATGCGCCCGCCTACTACTCATATCGACCCGACCTGGCGCTGACCGTGCCACTGGAACCCCCGGAGCGGACCGGCCAATTTCGCACCCTCGGCCTCGACGGCACGGAGTCTCTGGCGCGCGAGGCAGGGTTCGTGGCGGTCCCGCCCGGGGCGACCCGGCTCCGCGTTTATCAGATCGGGGCGCCCGATGACATCGAGTCCTCGCTGGCCGTCTTCTTTCATGACGCCACCGACGGCCACGGCAGCTATCCGGCCGGCAGGTTCGTGGAGCTGATCCCGGCGGGGCGCGGGCTCTACCGGCTCGACTTGAACCGCGCGCGGAACCCCTTCTGCGCGTACAGCTCGGTCTATCCCTGTCCCGCGCCCTGGCCCGGAAACACGATCCCGGGCCCGATTCCGGCTGGCGAGAGATACAGCCCTCCATCCGGAACGACCGCGCCATGATGGTAGCGCTCTTGAGCGCGCTCGCCCTCACCGCGTCCCCCGCCGGTGCCTGGCGCGCGGCGCTCGATCTCGCGGGAGGCGAACTCCGTTTCGCCCTGATCATCGAGGGGCCGGCGCGGCGATGGACCGGCCGCATCTGCAATGGGGGGTCGTGCGAACCGTTGAGCAGCGTCCAGCAGGCGGGCGACACGCTGCGCCTCGAGATCGGCGACTACGCGGCCGGGATCCGCGCGGTGGCCAAGGGTGACTCGCTCATCGGCTTCTACCACAACGTGGGGCGCAAGGGACCCCGAACAATTCCCTTCCGGGCCAGCCGCGGGCGATGGACCAAGACCGCAGGCCCCGCGACACTCCTCGGACGATGGGATGCCTGGCTCCTCGGGGGATTCGACCAGAGCCCGCGGGTGCTGGAGTTCCGGAACGGCCCCGAGGGGCTCGAGGGAACGGTCATCTCGAACTCCGGCGATGCCGGTCTCTTCTGGGGAAGCGCCGCCGGAGATAGCTTCGCCATCGGCCACTTCGACGGATCGTTCGTCTACCTGCTGACGGGTCGAATCGACGGCGACACGCTGCGGGGGACATTCCATGCCGGCCTCAGCAGCGAGGTCCCCGTCGTCGCCACCCGGAGCACCGGCCAGCCTCACCTCACCCCTCCAACCGAGGTGACTCGCGCCGATACATCGCGGCCCTTCGGTTTTGACTTTCCTGACCTCGACGGTCACCCAGTGCAGTCGACAGACGAGCGGTTCCGAAACAAAGCCGTCCTACTCGAGATCTTCGGGACCTGGTGTCCCACCTGCCACGATGCGGCTCCCCTGCTGGTCCAGCTCTACAATGACTTTCACTCCCGGGGTCTGGAGATCGTGGGGGTGGCCTTCGAGGTCACCGGTGACACCGCCCAGGACGCCCCGCTGGTCCGCCGCTTCCGCGACAAGTTCCACATCCCCTTTCCGCTCCTCCTCGGCGGCGCCAGCGATGCCGACGTCGTGAGCGCGAGCTTGCCAGCACT
Organism: Gemmatimonadales bacterium; assembly: GCA_035501775.1. Taxonomy (GTDB): domain Bacteria; phylum Gemmatimonadota; class Gemmatimonadetes; order Gemmatimonadales; family GWC2-71-9; genus JADJOM01. The sequence goes on from DATJVM010000019.1 coordinate 52,172, forward strand.
CGACGGCTTCACTGCATTCCCCACCACGCTCTTCATCGGTCGAGACGGCAGGGTGCGTCGCATTCACGCGGGCTTCTACGGCCATGCGACCGGCGTAGCCTATGACGGCCTGGTCGCGGAGTTCCGAAGAGAGGTGGAGGAGCTGGTGAGCGGTGAGCGGTGAGCGGTGAGCGGTGAGCGGTGAGCGGTGAGCGGTGAGCGGTGAGCGGTGAGCGGTGAGCGGTGAGCGGTGAGCGGTGAGCGGTGAGCGGGCCCGAAGGTACCGACCCTCAAGGCTCATGTCTAATGGCTAATGGCTGACGGCTGACGCCTGACGGCTGACGGCTGACGTCCATGCCCTGAACGCTGTACGCTGAACGCTGCAGTCCTACCCTCTCCCCTTCACCACCCCCGGGACCACCGCCGCCCGGTCCACCTTGAGCCCGATCCACTCCCCTCGAAGCGCATGATTCGGCACCCCACACAGGATCCAGTACCACCCCGCCTGGTCCGCCACGAAGGTCGTCAGATCCTTCTGACCCGGCTTGAGTCCCGCCGTCACCGCCCGGCTCAGGGCGTTGTCAAACACGGGCCGCCCACCCTCGGCGGGAAGTTTCTCCCGCTCAGCCATGACTACCAGGCTGTGATTCTGGGCGCTGTCCCGATTGATCCAGTTCCATTTCACAGTCCAGTTGAGGGGAACGACGATTTCGACGTCCCCGTGATGGTGCCCGTTCAGCGTCGCGATGCCGTCGGGACCGCCGGGCATCGCCTCCAGTGCGAACGTCACCGTGCGCGCGGCCGAATCGACCGCGATCCAGGGAGGGACGCTGTCCGCGAGGCGAGGAACCGACGGCACTCCGGCAGGCGCGAGGGGTAGCAACAGCAGCAGGAGTGGATGCACGCTCTCGAGCCTCCGCATGGTGAGGGACCTATCAATGGCGTTGAATGGTAATCGAGTCGCCTGGGGCCTCTTGACGCCGCTTCAACTGGCGGGATATTGATTGAATTCTGGACACTACCGCCTTCGGGCGTCGCCAGTGTTGCTCCCCATCCCTTCCACACAGGAGATCGTCCTCATGCTTCGCAGTGCGCGCGTGGGACTGTCGCTGCTGCTTCTCGGAGCAGGCGCCAGCACCTTGTCGGCCCAGGCGAACTGGACCACGTACGGTGGCAATGACTGGAACCAGCGTTATTCGACGCTGACCATGCTCAACGCCACCAACGTCAGGCACCTCGTGCCCCGCATGGTCTTCCAGACCGGCATCAGCAAGCTGGGATCGTTCGAGAATACACCCATCGTGGTCGACAACATGATCTACGTGACCACGCCCTTCAACACAGCTATCGCCTATGACCTGAACACCGGAAAGCAGGTCTGGCGCTACGAGCACAAGCTGGGCACCACGATCTTCTGCTGCGGCCCCAATAACCGCGGCATGGCGGTTCACGGCCCGCACGTCTACATGGGCACCCTGGACGGCCATCTGGTGGCGCTCGACCGCATGACGGGCGACGTCGTCTGGGATATCGAGGTCGCGGACCCATCCTTCGGCTACAGCCTGAGCGCGGCCCCGCTGGTGATCGGCGACAACGTCATCGTCGGCGTGGCTGGCGGCGAGTACGGCATTCGTGGTCACGTGACCGCGTATAACGCCGTCTCCGGCGAGCAGGTCTGGCGCTGGTATTCGATCCCGGCTCCCGCCGGCGATCCGACCTTCGACCCCGTGGCCCCGAACGGCTGGTGGGGCACCTGGCCCACGCACACGCCCGATGGCGCGGACCTCCACCGGAATACCGACGCGGAGAAGGCCGACAGCGCCAAGTATGCCGATGCCTGGACCCGGGGCGGCGGCGGCGTCTGGATGACCCCCGCCTACGACAAGGCACTCAATCTGATTTACGTCGCCGTGGGCAACCCCTCTCCGGACCTCGATGGCGGCGTCCGGCCGGGCGACAACCTGTACACCGACTGCATCGTGGCCATCGACGCCACCACGGGGAAGACCAAGTGGTATTACCAGACGGTGCCGCACGACGTCTGGGACCTCGACGCTGTGTCCCCGCCGGTGGTCGCCACGGTGGGCGGCCGCAAGGTGGTGGTGCACGCGGGCAAGACCGCCTGGGTCTATGTCCTCGATGCCGCCACGGGCAAGCTGGTCCGCCGCTCCAAGAACTTCACCCCGCAGGAGAACATGTTCGCCCTGCCGACGGCCGAGGGGACGCGGATGCTTCCCGGCGCCAACGGCGGGTCGGAGTGGTCGCCGATCGCCGTAGACCCCAAGCTGGGCTATGCCTTCGTGACCGGCCTGCATCAGCCGATGAACTACATCACGCACAGCGCGCCCTATGAAACCGGCCGCCTGTGGCTGGGGTCGGCCTTTGTGGCGATTCCGGGTGAGGAGCAGTGGGGCACCTACAGCGCCATCAATCTCGCCACCGGCGCGATTGCCTGGCAGAACAAGGTTCCCCAGCCGATGATGGGTGGCGCCCTGGCGACCGCCGGCGGCCTCACCTTCACCGGCGAAGGCGACGGCAACTTCGACGCCTTCGACTCGAAGACGGGCAAGCTGCTATGGCAGTACAACGGTGGCGCCGGCTGCAACAGCGCCCCGATGAGCTTCTCGTTCAAGGGTGAGCAGTTCGTCGCGGTCGCGTGCGGCGGCAACGCCCAGCTCAACTACCCGCTGGGAGATGCCGTCTACATCTTCGGGCTTCCCAAGGCCTACAGCGCGGCGGCCCCGGCCATGAAAATGAAGAAGAAGATGTAGATTTACCCGCCGGTCGCTCGGCAGGGTTGGCGGGAGCGTCCGCAGGGACGCTCCCGCCCTTTTTTGCCTCGGAGATGCTCATGACTATGAAGTGGTCCGTTGCGGTCCTGGCGCTGGCGCTCGGCGCCCCACCCGCGCTGGAGGCTCAGGCGACGGCCTTCCCTCCTCCGCTCGACAGCACCTACCTCCGGTGGAGTCCGGGCACGCGCACCGCCACCTTCAAGCTCGTCGCGGGGATTCCGGGGCGCGCCAAGAGCCCCTTCAACTTCGACGGGTTCACCGACGGCGAGCTCACCATGACGGTGCCGGAGAGCGCCACGGTGGTGCTCAACTTCGTCAACGAGGATGGCACGCCTCACAGCGCCGAGCTGATCGGAGACTCGACCCAGCCCCTTCCCAACATGGCGCTGGATCAGCCGGCCATCCCGCGGGCCTACTCCCGGGCGGTAAGCGAAGGCATCGCGCAATTCGGGAGGGACGTCATCCGGTTCAAGGCGGCTCCAGCTGGGGACTACCGGATCATCTGCGGTGTCCCGGGCCACGCCCTCTCCGGTATGTGGATCCGGTTCGAAGTCAGCAAGGAGGCGAAGAGCCCGTCATTGACCGCCACCCCGAAAAAACCGTGAGATCCTGAGGAAATTTCCCATCGCATAATTATCCACATTAAAACCGAGTAGTTTTATGGGAATTAGAGCGTTTTGGGTTGCGGTGACGGCGGGGTTGGGTATTTTAGTGACGCCTCGCACCGGGCCGGTGCCGGAGTGGCTCCGCCTAGACGGGCGCGGATGGGCTGCCCTAAGCCCGGACGCCCAGCAGGCCTATCTCGCAGGATTCCTGGCCGGTGGTGCCACGGCCCAGGCGCTTGAGGCGGGGGCAGCTGATTCCGCCGGGCTTTATCGAGCGCTCGACAGTCTGAGCCGCGCGGGGTTTCGGTTCCCGTACAGCCCTAATGTCTACGGGGCGCGCGTGCACGACTTCTACTGGTATGTCGACCAGCGTCCCCAACCCCTATGGTACGTCCTCTGGGAGGTGAACCACAGGCTCCACGAGTCGCCCGGAGTGCGACAGTGAGCACCACGCAGTCGTTGTCTGGACAGCAGGATGAATAGATGGTGCAGGCAGGAAGCCGTTCTGAAGCGCAGGTTTCAGTCCTCTTCTAGTCAGGAGAAGCACCGATGAAGCGTAGCGCACTGTTGTTCGGCGCCCTCATGCTCGGCGCGGCCTCGGCCGCGAACGCGCAGGGGCTTACCATGCAAATGAGCAATGGCTGGAACTTCTCATTTGCGGGTAATGTCAACGCATTCTGGATCTACTCTCACTCCAAAGACGCTGCGGGTAACACGACAGGGAACGACCTGTCATTCGGCACGGGCCTGCTTCCCGCCTTTGCCACCTTCGAGGCGAAGGGGAAGGAAGGCAACACGGACCTTGGCGTGCACTTCGGGTTCGCGCCGCAGGTCGAGTTCGGTGGCCACAACGCCAGCTACTTCGGCACCGATGCGGCCGGAGCCCAGATCGACATGCGTCAGGTCTACCTGACGGCCGGCGGATCCTGGGGCACCCTGACCATGGGTAAGGAACTCGGCCTCTATCAGCGCGGCAACATCCTTACCGACGCCACGCTCCTCGGCGTGGGCGTGGGTGGCGGCGGCCGTGGCACGGCGCTGGGCCGTATCGGCTACGGTTACCTGTACACCGACTTCCGCCCCCAGTTGACCTACAGCACGGTGGCTGGCAAACCCGCGCAGTTTAACATCGGCATTTTCGATGCTCTCCGCGTCGGGACATTTACCTATGCCCAGCTGCCCCGGCTCGAGGCCGAGCTCAATTACAGCAGCGGTAACGTCAAGGTGTTTGTCAACGGCGCGGCTCAGACCATGAAGGATGCCCCGAGTGGCGGAAACAGCCTGACGTCGGCGGGCGTTGGCGGTGGCCTTGTTTTCAGCAGCTCCGGCTTCTCGGTCACTGCGTCTGGGTTCTTCGCCAGCGGCATGGGCTACCTGCTTCAGGGTGATGGCATCGTCGGTGGCGCCAATTTCGACAATGAGGGAGTTGACGGCACCAACAGCGCCCGGAAGTCGTTCGGCTACATCGGCCAGCTCGCCTATAACCCGAGCGGAAGCAGCTGGATCATCGCGGGAAGCTTCGGCGAGAACCACCTGAAGCAGACCGATGCCGACAAGACCGCGAGTGGCAGCTCGGCCAGCGATGGGCTCAAGAATCGCGCGATCGTCGGACAGATCACCTATAAGTGGACCAAGTCGCTGCGCTGGGTAGGTGAGTTCGGGTACGTTCAGAACTACGTCCTCGGCACGGAAGTGAACAAGACGACGCAGGGTTCCATCGGCATGATGCTGTTCTTCTAAGCGTGTAGACGTCTACGACACTGGTACGTTCGCCGGGAGGGCGGCTATTCCGCGAGGAATCGCCGCCCCTCTCTTTCCGGACTCAAACGACCATGAAATCAATTCCGCGGCCACTCGGTGGTCTCCTGCTCCTCCTCGGCGCCTGCGGCGGCACCCAGTTCGCCACCGTCACGGCGTCCCCGTTCACCGCTACTCCCACCGTCTTCGACTGCGTACAGTCGCAACTGGCTCCCTTGGGGTATCAGCGGACCTCGTACGACATCGGCGCCCATCGCATCACGGCACAGCGGATCGACACTACGGTGACCAGCCCCGATCGCCTGTTCCGTCGGCGCATCAACCGCCTCATAGTCGACATCCATCCAGCTGCCGATGGGACCACGGCTTTCAAGATCGAGGGGCACACAGTCGACGAGTATTCGACCGTCCGGGGTCCAACGGAAATCGAGAGGTCGGCAAGCGACGCAGTAAAGGGCGCCGCGGCCGCACTCATCGACGCCTGCGGCAAGTAACCCGCTCGGTTCAAGAGGTCTTCAAGTATCTCG
>DATJVM010000020.1:0-31591 GCA_035501775.1 Gemmatimonadales bacterium
CGCTGAGCCATCCACGGCGTCTCTGAGCTTGGCTACTCCTCTTCCCGAATCGAACGCCCCGGCCGGACAGCGAGCCACGCGCTCCTCCTTCCTCGCGGCTGACGAGAGTGCCCCCGGGCCGAGTGCCGCGGGTCAGGGCCCATCTCCGGGGTCGCATCGGCCGGCGCGTGGAGTGAGCCAGCGCGTTCAGAGTCTGAGTTCCGCTTCGACCACGGGCCCGGACCTTCCGGCACCCCGGAAAGAGCTGCCGAGTCAGCCGTCGCGCGGACCGCAGTCGTCTTCAGAGCCCAGGCGCGAGTCGCTGGCGCGAGAGACCGCGCCAAGTGTCACGCCCAACGCGAGTTCGACAATCTCGGGTCTTCGCGACGCAGCGCTAACGACTCGCGCAGCGACCGATTCCGAATCTGCTCAGGCCGAGGCACGCAATCTGCGCGGTGGCATGCCGACGGAGACGCGACCGGCAGGGGTTGCCGATCGGGTGACGCTGCAGGTGCAGGGTGACGACGGGCGCGAGACCCGGATCCGAGTGGCGGTACGTGGGGATCAGGTTCGCGCGGTCATCCAGCCGCCTGATGCGGAGGCGGCGCGGCAGCTGTCCGGGCGGATGGAGGACCTGCAGGCGGCGCTCACGAAGCAGGGCTTCGTGGACCCCAAGGTCACCGTCCAGGCCGCGAGCGGGGGGAGCGATCGGCTGGGTGTAGTGGCAGCCGGCGCGCCGGTCAGCACGACTCCGACAACGAGTACATCGTCCCGCGGCAGGGAACAGCCGTCGGGTGATCAGCGCCAGGGAACAGGCCAGCAGGGACAGGAGCGTGGGAGCGGTCGTCAGCACTCCCGCCACGAGTCCCCCAAGCGCGATCCGATGGATCGCGGGAGGTAAGCGAGGCCGATGACCGCCCCGGTAACGCAAGGCCCGATCGGGCCAGCGCAGCCCACCACGCCCGTGAGCACCGCGTCCGCCGCCACGGGGACGGGCAGCTCGGCCATGGGGGAGCAGCAGTTTCTTCAGCTCCTGATCACGCAACTCAAGAATCAGAGTCCGGACAGTCCGGCGGACCCCTCCCAGTTCGCGTCGCAGCTGGCTCAGTTCTCGAGCCTCGAGGCGATGCAGAACATCGAGTCCCTCCTGCAGAGCCAGAGTACGGCGAGCCAGCTCTCGACCCTGGCGCTCAAGGCCGATCTGGGCGCCTCGTTCATCGGGCGTCAAGTCATCGCCGCGGGCAACCAGCTGGAGCTGCCGCAGGCCGGCGCGGCCAGCGCCACGGTGGATATCGGCCCGGGCGGCGGCGACACCAAGGTCACCGTGACGGATGCATCCGGTGCCACGGTGCTGACCCAGGACCTCGGCTACATGGCGAGCGGCCGACAGACGCTCAACCTCGGCAACCTCCCGGCGGGGACCTACAGCTACGCGGTCACGACGACGTCCGCCTCGGGCGACAGCGTCCCGGTCACGACTTACACGACGGGGATCGTGGATGGGGTCTCATTCCAGAACGGGACCGTCATCCTGGAGGCGGGATCGCTCGCGATCCCGCTCGATAACGCAGTGGAAGTGCAGCAGTCATCCGCGGGTGCGGCGGCGCTGGCGGCCGTCTCCAGTGCCCGAATCACCACCAACTGACGGAGCAGCCACACCATGATGCGGTCCCTCTTTTCCGCCGTCTCGGGGCTCAGGAACAGTCAGACCGAGATGGACGTGATCGGCAACAACATCGCGAACGTCAATACGGTGGCGTTCAAGTCGTCGCGAGTCACCTTCAGCGAGGCCTTTGCCGAGCTGCTGCAGGGCGCGTCGCGTCCGCCGGGTGACCTGGGCGGCATCAATCCGATCCAGATCGGGCTGGGCTCCAAGATCGGGAGCATCGACCAGAACTTCGCGCAGGGGACGCTGCAGTCGACGGGCGGGACCACGGACCTGGCCATCCAGGGCGACGGGCTCTTCGTGCTGAGCGACGGGTCGCGCTCCTTCTACACCCGCGCCGGCAACTTCCAGCTCGACGCGAACGGGAACCTGGTCTCGCCGGCCAACGGCTTCAAGGTGCAGGGGATCAACGCCGACTCGACCGGCCAGCTCTCGACCGGCTCGGCGATCACCGACATCGCGCTGCCCTTCGGCAAGAAGTCGCCGGCGCGGGCCACGACCAGCGTGACGCTGACGGGCAACCTCAACTCGCAGCAGCAGCCCCTGGGGACGATCCTCTCCACCGCGGGGGCGGTGTACGCCACCGAGCAGAGCACTTCCAACGGCGGCAGCGGGTCCGACGTGAGTGGCTTGTACGCCTCCGGCGCCGCCAACACCAACATCACCGGCATGGTGCCGGACAGCACCACGGTCACGGTGAGCGACGGCACCAACACCGAGACCTATACCTACGTCACCCAGGACACCGGCGTCGGCAAGAAGGATTTCCACTCGCTGGCGGACCTGGTCGCCGAGATCAACAACGACTTCGGCGCAGGTGGCTTCAACACCATGACGGCCGCGCAGGACAACGCGACCGGCGCCATCGACTTCACCGCGGTCGCGGGGATTAACCTCAACATCGGCAGCTCCAACCCCGCGCTGCTCAAGGCGCTGAGCTCGGCCAACGGCGTCCTCGCCGCCGGCGCGACCGGGATCACCGATCAGTTCAGCCACCAGGCCACCCAGTCGGATCTGCTCACCGACCTCCGGAACGGGAGCGGAGCGAGCCTCGGGCTCACCGCCGGCAACACCATCACGGTGGACGGGACGGTGGGCACCACCGCCGCCCCGCAGGGAAGCCTCGCCATCGGCGCCGGCACGACCTACGGCCAGCTTCTCACCACGGTGAACACGACGCTCGGCATCACCAATATCTCGGGCGCGCATATCGACCCGACCACCGGGGCCATGGTGATCAACGGGGACGGCGGCCTGGTGAACGCCCTCAGCGCCATCAACATCCAGAGCAGCGGGGCGGGGGCGACGAACTTCAACACGGTCTTCAACAGCGACCCCGGCAACTACGTGCAGCTGCAGGCGGCGACCGACGTGACCGACCAGGCGGCCATCACCGTCTACGACGCGATCGGCACCCCGATCAGCCTGTCGCTCACGTTCACCAAGGACCCCACGGCCAGCAATCGCTGGCTCTGGTCGGCCTCGGTGCCGCAGCCCGCGGCCATCACCGGTGGCGGGACGGGCGCCGTGACCTTCGACTCGAACGGGCACCTGCAGACCTTCAGCTACAACGGAGGCGCGAGCAGCCTGCAGTTCGATCCGGGTACCGGCGCGAGCCCGGTGGACATCAACCTCGATGGCGGCAAGCTGGGCGACATCAACGGCCTGTCCCAGTACGCGAGTCCGTCGAACGCGGTGGCCAGCAGTCAGGACGGGTACCCGATGGGGAACCTGCAGGATATCAGCGTGGACAGCCGCGGCGTGATCACGGGCTACTTCAGCAACGGGGTGAACCAGACCCTGGCCCAGATCGCGATGGCGTCGTTCAACAACCCGAGCGGACTCTTGCAGGCCGGGAACAACATGTACTCCCAGTCGGCGAACTCGGGCCAGCCGATCATCGGCTTCTCGGGGACCAGCAACCAGTCCACCATCACGCCGGGCGCGCTGGAGAACTCCAACGTCGATCTGTCCGAGGAGTTCACCAACATGATCATCGCGCAGCGCGGCTTCCAGGCCAACGCCAAGGTCATCCAGACCTCGGACGAGATGCTGCAGACGCTGGTGGGTCTCAAGCAGTAAGTCGGGCTATCTAGCACGCTCTAAGGGGCAATCGCTCCGCCAGCCGGCGGAGCGGTTGCCCCTGTGCCTTTCGTGGGCTGCGGATCCGGCCGGCAAGTCACGCCCGAGGGCTCCGGCAGAAACTTCCATCCCGATCGCTCGCAGGGGCCGGCGAGCCCGCTAGTACGCGATGCCATCACGAGTTAGGGATCTCCTCTCGCGTGGTACGCACGTTGCCCAAAGGGGTCCCGAGAGCGGTGGCCCGGTCAGGCGGTCCTTCCAGGAGAATCAGGCGATGGCGGAGACGACAGCGGCGGTGGCCGTCCCCCCGACCCCCGAGGGGAAGGCGGCGGGGAACGGCAAGAAGCTGGGCCTGATCGCCGGGCTGACCTTCGGCGGCGCGCTGCTGGGCGGGCTTGCCGCGGCCTTCGTGGTGGCGCCGCGCTTCATGCCTCGCACGGCCCCGCCGGTGGCCCACGGCGACGCGGCGGTTCCGCCCGCCGCCGGCTCGGCCGCCAAGGGCGAGTCGGCCGGGACCGAGAAGCAGGCTGGGGCCGAGAATGCCGACACCAAGCTGGTCCAGCTGTCGAACATCATCGTCAACCCGGCGGGCTCCCAAGGCACCCGTTTCCTGATGACTAGCGTGGCGATCGCCGTGTCCGACGACAAGACCCAGCAGGCGTTGAAGGAGCGCGAGGTGGAGCTTCGGGACCGGATCACGACGATCCTCGAATCCGAGACCATGATCCAGCTCACCTCGCCCAGCGCGCGGGACAGCCTGCGGCAGAAGATCGCCGCTGTGGTGGGCTCGGTGGCCGGCCCGAAGGTGTCGTTCCGGATCTTCATTCCCCAATTCGTGATTCAGTGAGCGCCTGATGGCCGACGTCTATTCGCAGGCGGACATCGATTCGTTGCTCAAGGGCGCCGCGCGGGCGGGAACCGACGCGGGGCCCATCGAGATCATCCCGTACAACTTCCTGCGCCCGCCCCGGATCGCGAAGGACCGCCAGGCGCTGCTCAACGGGATCTACCAGCGGATCGCGGTGGCGCTCCAGTCGCTCTTCTCCTCGCGTCTGAGGACGCCGGTGGATGTGACCCTCGCGAGCGTGGAGCAGGCCACCTTCGCCGAATTCATCTTCTCGCTGGCGACGCCGTGCGCGGCGTACGTCTACACCCTGGGCGACCGCATCGTGGGCCAGGGCGTGCTCGACCTCGGCACCGACTTCTCCCTGTACCTCATCGACCGCCTGTTCGGGGGGCCGGGAGAGCCCGACGAAGTGAAGCGGCCTCTCACCGTGCTCGAGCGCGGGGTGGTGCGGGGCATGGCCGACAAGGCCTGGGGCCTGGTCCAGGAGGCTTGGGCGGACCACCTCACCTTTCAGCCCGAGTATGCCGGGTTCGAGTCGTCGCCCGACGCGCTGCAGGTGGCCAACCGCGAAGACAACGTGCTGGTGAGCAACATCGAGGTGCGCTCGGGAGCGTTCACCTCGCTCATCACCATCTGCATCCCGCTCTTGTCGCTCGAGTCGTTCCTCCAGGAAAAGCCGACCCGCCACCTGCACAACGTCAGCACCACGCCGGCGGAGCGGGACGCGGCGCGGCGGTCGATCGAACGGACCCTCCGGGCCTCACGGCTCGAGGTCCGCGCCCGCTTCCCCGTGTTCCAGCTGCGGGCCGCCGACCTGGGGCATCTCGAGGTCGGGCAGGTGATTCACACCGGCCATCCCTCGGATGTTCCCGTCGAGCTGCTGGTGCGGGGACAGCGCCGCTTTCTCGGCACCCTGGGCCAGAGCCGGCAATACGTAGGCCTTCGTATCTCCCACGCCCTCGCCCCGGATCGGGCCGAGGGGGCGCCCAAGACGTCACGCGGAAGACTGGTATAAGCCATGGACCAAAAGGATATCGATCGCCTGACCGGCGCCGGCAAACCGGGCGCGGAACAGCACACCCGGGCTCCGGACCTCTCCGAACTCAAGCCGGCCGCCGCGGCGCGACCGGCCGTCCCCGGCGTGGCCGGGGCACCACTCGGCACGTTGCTCGATGTGTCGCTGCCCGTGGCCATCGAGTTCGGCCGCACCCACATGACCGTGCAGGAGGTGCTCGAACTGGGCAGCGGCTCGGTGATTCAGCTGGACCGCATGGTCGGTGAGCCGATCGACATCTACGTCTCGGACCGGAAGCTGGCCGAGGGCGAAGTTGTCGTCATCGGAGAGCACTTCGGCGTGCGGATCACGCGGATCACTTCGGGCTCGGAGCTGCCCACTCCTCAGCGCGAGACGGTGTAATGCTCTCCGTAGTGGCATCACTCGCCGTCACCATCGGCTGCCTGGCGCTCGGAATCTGGGCGCTCCGGCGGTGGGCGCCTGGCGGAAGCGGCGAAGCCGGCCTCGCCATCGAGATCCTGCGCCGCGTGTCGCTCGGCCCCAAGCAGGGCGTGGCGCTGCTCCGGGTGGGCCAGCGCGTGCTGCTGGTGTCGATGGGCGACGACGGCGCGCGACTGCTCACCGAACTCGAGGGGAGCGATCGCGCCGAGGCGCTGCAGGCGCCGCAGCCTCCGGCCCGGGCACTGCTCCGGCCCGGAAGGCTCGGGCTTCTGAAATACCTCCCGTTGATCGCGGCGCTGCTCGTCCTTCCCGTATCGGCGCAGGCGCAGGCAGGGCGGGCCCACCGGGGACGTGCGGCCGCTCCGCTGGCGACGGTACAGGGCCCGGCCGCGCCGCGGGTGACCGTGACGATCGGCCAGGGCTCCGAGCAGCTTCAGCTCTCCGGCGCGGTGGGGATCGTGGTCTTCATGGGCGCCATGACTCTGCTGCCGGCCATCTTCCTGCTCACCACAAGCTTCACCCGGATCGTCATCGTTCTCCAGTTCCTGCGCACCGCCCTGGGCACGCAAACGGCGCCCCCGGGGCAGGTCATCGTCGCGCTCGCCGTGCTGCTCACCGGCGTGGTGATGCACCCGGTGCTGGAACGCGCCAACACCGAGGCGCTCCAGCCCTACCTCAGCGGTCAGATCACCCAGGCCGATGCCTACCATAAGGCCGCGGAGCCGCTGCGCCACTTCATGATCGCGAACACCCGGGAGAAGGACCTCGGCGCCTTCGTGCAGATGACGGGTCAGGAGAACGCCGACAGCGTCGAGGCGCTGCCGACGCTCACCATCACGGCGGCGTTCGTCACCAGCGAGCTGCGCACCGCCTTCCAGATGGGGTTCGTCATCTTCCTGCCATTCGTGGTGGTGGACCTCATCGTCGCGTCCGTGCTGATGAGCATGGGCATGTTCATGCTGCCGCCGGCGATGGTGTCGCTGCCGTTCAAGCTGATGCTCTTCGTCCTCGCGGACGGCTGGAGCCTCGTCGTCCAACGCCTCGTCGCCGGCTACCAGGTCTAGGCCATGACGCCCGGCATCGCCATCGAGCTGGTGCATCGCGCCGTCTTCGTCTGCCTCCTGGTCTCGGGGCCGCTGCTGGTCACGTCGCTGCTGGTGGGCGTCCTGGTGAGCCTGATGCAGGCGCTCACCCAGATCCAGGAACAGACCCTCACCTTCATTCCGAAGCTGGTCGCGATCGCGGTGGTCCTGCTGCTCTCGCTGCCGTGGATGATGCGGCAGCTGATCGAGTACCTGGCCCAGACCCTGAACCTCCTTCCAGGCCTCACCGGATGATCGCGCCATCGCTCCTCGACCAGGTGGGGATCCAGAACTGGCCCGCCTTCGTGCTGGTGAGTGCCCGGGTGGCGGGGCTCTTCATGGTCGAGCCGCTCTGGGCCATCACGGCCGTGCCTCGGACAGTGCGGGGCGCCATGGCGGTCGTGTTCAGCGTCGCCTTGCTCCCGACGCTGACCGCGGCTCCGCGCCTCCCCGATGACATGATCGCCATGAGCCTCCTCCTCGGAGGCGAAACCCTGCTTGGGATGGCCATGGGGATGCTGGGTGCCCTGGTTCTGCAGGGCGTGGTGATCGCCGGGGACGTGGCCTCTCTGCAGATGGGCCTGTCGCTGGGACAGGCGCTGGGCTCGCTCCCCGAAGGAACGACGGTGGGCGTCGGCCAGCTGCAGGGCTACTTCGCGCTCTCGATCTACCTGATGCTCGGCGGACACCTGACCCTCTACCAGGGGCTGGCCACGAGCTTCGCCACCATCCCACCCGGACACGCCTTGCTGGGCCTGGGCGGGAGCCGCGCGGTGGTTGATCTGGCGGAGACGATCTTCCAGGGCGGCATCCAGGCCGCGGCGCCGGTTCTCATCGCCCTCCTGCTGGCGCACGTCGCCCTGGCGATCCTGGGCAAGGCCGTTCCCCAGCTCAACGTGATGATGGTCTCGTTTCCCGTGACGATCGCCATCGGCCTCGTCGCCCTGGGCACCTCGCTGCCGTTTCTCGGTGCCTACCTCTCGGGGACGGTGGCCGCGCTTCCGGACCAGGCGGCGAACCTGATCGCGGCCTTCGGGGCCGCGGCGGCCGTGAGGTGAGCCATGGCTGAGCAAGACGGCCAGGAACGGACTGAAGCCGCCACCCCGCGGCGCCGCGAAGAAGCCCGCCGGGAAGGGCGGGTGCCGCGGAGCCAGGAGCTGTCCGGGGCGGCACTGCTCCTCGCGGGAACCGGTGCGCTAGCCCTGGCAGGCGGCGCGGCTCTGGCCGAGCACACGGTGAAGATCGTCCGGGCCGGCGGGGCCTGGCTCACGGCCGACCCGATCACGCCGGCCGGCGCCATCGTGCTGCTCGAGCAGGTGGCCCGCGAGACGATGCTGGCCCTGCTGCCGTTCCTGGCGGGGGTGCTGGCCTTCACCCTTCTCGTGAACGCGGTGCAGGCGCGCGGCGTGATCGCCATCGAACCGGTAGTGCCCAAGCTCTCCCACATCGATCCGATCCAGGGGTTGCGGCGGCTTCTGAGCGCGGAAGCGCTCTTCAACCTCCTCAAGTCCATCATCAAGCTTCTGATCATCGGCTGGGTGGCGTGGACCGTCTTTCACCATGCCTGGCTCGAGATCCTGTCCACGAGCGGGGCACCGGTCCCGAATATCCTGGCCGAGACCCGCGGTCTCACGATACGTCTTGCCTTCCTGGTGGGGCTCGCCTTCCTGGCGGTCGCCGGGCTCGACTACGCCTTCCAGCTCTGGCAGTACGAGCGCAAGCTGCGCATGACACGCCAGGAGGTGATCCAGGAGCACAAGGACACCGAGGGCGACCCGGCCATCAAGGGCCGGATCCGTCAGCTGCAGCGCGCCATGGCCCGGAAGCGGATGCTGTCGCGGGTGGCGACGGCGGATGTCGTGGTCACCAACCCGACCCACGTGGCCGTGGCCCTCAAGTACGATCCGCTGATCGCGGCGGCACCGATCGTGGTCGCCATGGGCGAGCGGCTCCTGGCGCAGCGGATCAAGGATCTGGCGCGCCAGGCCGGCGTGCCGATCATCGAGAACCCACCCCTCGCCCGCGCGCTCCTCGCCAACGCGGAGCTGGGCAAGGCGATTCCGCCGGCCCTCTACGTGGCCGTCGCCGAAGTCATCGCCTTCGTCTTCCGCATGCGCGGCACGGCGTTGCCGGTTCGGAGGAGTGAATGACGACGCCCAGCGCGGCAGTCGCCACCGCCCCTCCTGCCGGTGCCGGCGGGTCATCGGCTGGGGCGGGAGCGCCCCGTCACCGGACCCCGCGTGCCGCCGCCGCTGGTCCTGCCGCGCCGACGGTCCTGGAACGGCTGGGTGGCGGGGCGGAGGTGTGGCTGGCAATGGCGGTCGTCGTGGTCGTGGCGCTCCTCATCGTGCCGCTGCCGCCGCCGGTGCTCGACGGGCTCCTGGCTATGAGCCTCGCCATCGCCATACTAGTGCTGCTGGTGACGCTCTCGATTCGCGATCCCCTCGAGTTCAGCATCTTCCCGAGCCTCCTGCTGCTGGTGACGCTGTTCCGGCTTGGGCTCAACGTGAACAGCACCCGGCTCATCCTGAGCCGCGGCCATGCGGGCGCGGTGATCGCCGCGTTCGGCAACGCGGTCATCGGCGGCAATTACGTCGTAGGCCTCGTGATCTTCCTGATCCTCATCGTGATCAACTTCATGGTGATCACCAAGGGCGCGGGGCGCGTGGCCGAAGTCGCCGCGCGGTTCACCCTGGACGCCATGCCCGGCCGGCAGATGAGCATCGACGCCGACCTGGGGGCGGGCCTCATCGACGAGACCGAAGCCCGGCGGCGCCGGGAAGAGATCCAGCGCTACGCCGACTTCTACGGCGCCATGGACGGCGCGGCCAAGTTTGTCCGCGGCGACGCCATCGCGGGCCTGCTGATCACCGGCATCAACCTGGTGGGCGGGTTCGTCATCGGCATCACCCAGCAGGGGATGAGCGCCAGTCAGGCGCTGGGCACCTTCACCAGTCTCACCGTGGGCGACGGGCTGATCACCCAGATCCCCGCGCTGATCGTGAGTACCGCCGCGGGCATCATCGTCACCTACGGCTCCAAGAGCCCGAGCGTGGGCCCGGCCATCGCCTCCCAGCTCACTCGGCACCAGAATGCGCTCTGGATGTCGGCCGCCATCATCGGGCTGCTCGGCCTGGTGCCGGGGTTCCCGATCCTCCCCTTCTTCCTCCTCGCGGGCGTGCTCGCGTCGATCGCCTGGATGGTGCGCGCCCGCGAGGAGCGGAAGCGCGCTCCGGAGGCGGTGGTGCAGGGCAAGCCGGCGGCGAAGCCCGAGGCCGCCCCCATCAAGGACCTGCTGCACGTGGAGCCACTCGAGGTGGAGGTGGGATACGCCCTCGTGCCTCTGGTGGATGAAGCCCAGAAGGGCGACCTGCTGCAGCGGATTGGCCTGATGCGGAAGCAGCTCGCGCTCGAGATGGGGATCATCGTGCCGCCGGCCCGCATCCGCGACAACATCCAGCTTCCCGCGACCGAATACGCCATCAAGCTGCGCGGGGTGCGGGTGGCCGGCGGCGAGATCCTGCCGCGCTACCTGATGGCGCTCGATACCACCGGCGTGGCCGCGCCCATCGACGGCATCCGGACCACCGACCCGAGCTTCGGGCTCGCTGCCGTGTGGATCACGCCCGAACGGCGCACCGAGGCCGAGGCCGCGGGCTACAGCGTGGTGGAGCCGCAGACCGTGCTCTCCACCCATCTGATGGAAACGATCAAAGAACACGCGGCCGAGCTGCTCTCCCGGCAGAACGTCCGCGAGCTGCTCGATGCCCTCAAGGAAACGCACCCCGCGCTGGTGGACGACACCATCCCCACCAAGCTGTCACTCGGGACCTTCCACCGGGTGCTGCAGCGGCTGCTCCGCGAAGGGGTGCCGATCCGCGACCTTGCCCTGGTGCTCGAGACCCTGGCGGACGCCGCCGAGGTGACAAAGGACCCGGAGGCGCTGACCGAGCAGGTGCGGCGCTCGCTCAGCTCCGTGCTGGTGCAGCTCTACGACGACGGCGATGGCAGCATCAGCGGGATCACCATGGGGCCCAGGCTCGAGGCCGCGCTCATGGGCCTGTTCAGCCCGCGGCCGGCCCGGGAAGGACAGCGTGGCCTCGAGCCCGATGACCTCACCGCGGCGCTGCGCCAGCTCAACGACCTCATGAACGCCAACAAGCGGGAAGGCCAGGTCCGCCCGTTGATCACCCCGCCCACGTTGCGGGTCGGGGTGCGTCGCCTGGTCGAACCGGTCATGCCGCACGTCCCCATTCTCTCGCTGGGCGAGCTGCCTGCCCAGACCCCCATTCACAGTCTCGCCACCTGGGAGCTCACCCGTGCCGCTTGAGTCCTATACCGGTCGCGCCGTGGAGGCGCTGCTGGCGCGCGCCCGCCAGCGCCTCGGCCCCGACGCCGAAATCGTGGCGGTGCGCACCCAGCGCGGTGCCGATGGAACCTCGATCTACCAGGTCCTGGCCTCTGATGCGGCCACCGCCGAGGCCGAACGGCGCCACATGGCGCCCGACGGCGGCAGCCATCCGCTGCTCCGCGCCTCTCCGGCCAGCCACGAATTTGCCCGGCAGAGAGTCGGCGACCGGGGCCCCCGGCTGGTGGCATTCGTCGGTCCGACCGGAGTCGGCAAGACGACCACCATCGCCAAGCTCGCGACCCATCCCGAATTCCTGCGCAAGCGCGCGGTGGGGCTCCTGTGCCTGGATACCTACCGGGTCGGAGCCGTCGAGCAGATCCGGACCTACGCCGAGATCGCCCAGCTCCCGCTGGAGGTGATCTACGACGCGAGCGACCTGCCCGGCGCGCTCACCCGTCTCGCGTCCTGCGATGTCGTGCTGGTCGATACCCCCGGACGGGGGCCGCGTCTGCAGTCCGATACCCAGCAGATCCGGCAGTGGCTCATGCTGCTCGCGCCGTCGGAGGTGCACCTGGTGCTGCCGGCCGGCCTGCAGCAGGACTACGTGCGCCGCGCCATGGAGAGCCACCGGATCTTCGGCTTTACCCATCTGCTCCCGACCAAGCTCGACGAGGCACCGGACGACTGGACCCTGTTCGACTGCGCCGCGATGGCGCGGATTCCCATGCGCTGGATGTCGGACGGCCAGGAGGTCCCGCGCGACCTGAAGCCGGCCGCCTCTCGCCTGCTGGCCGCCGTGGCGGCGAGACGGGTCGAAACCGCCGAGCCGGTGGAGTCGCTCTCATGACCGATCAGGCCGCCATGCTGCGCGCCATGATGGCCGCGCGGGCCCCGACGCCGATCGAGGCCGCCGGGCCGCCGACCATCGTCATCGGCAGCGGAAAAGGTGGGGTGGGGAAGTCGGTGATCAGCGTCCTGCTCGCAGAGCGGCTGGCCCGGGAGGGGCGTCGGGTGCTCCTCGTGGACGGCAGCCAGAACCTCGGCAACCTCCACGTACTGCTCGGACTCAAGCGGGCCGGGGGTCTCGAAGACCTCCTGCTCGACATGTGCCCGGCGCGCGAGCTGCTGGTGCGGGTGATAGACGATCTCTGGCTCCTTCCGAGCGACAGCGGAGCCGAGGCGCTTTACGCCATGGGTCCGCTGGACCGGGCCCGGCTGCATCACCGGCTGAGTGTCCTGTACGACGACTTCGACGCCGTCATCGTGGATTCCGGAGCGGGCCTCGAGAGCGTGGTCCGCGTGGCCACCATGCGCGCCACCCGCTGCGTGATCCTTACGGTGCCGGAGCCGGCCGCGCTCACCGATGCCTACGCCACGATCAAGATCGTGCACCTGCAGGTGGCCGACCTCCCGATCGACGTCCTGGTCAACCGCGCCGCCGACGAGCGCGAGGGGCGGGCGAGCTTCGATCGCCTCGCCACCGCGGCCGAGCAGTTCCTGCATCGCCAGCTGCAATACCTGGGATCGCTCCAGGAAGATGAGCGGGTCCGCCGTGCGGTGCGCACGCCGGGTGAACTGGCCCGCGGGCTTCCGCCGGGCCCCAACCACGATGTGCTGACGTCGGTGCTCGAGCGGCTGAGCATTCCGGCGGCGGAGAGGATGGCGGGATGAACACGAAACAATCCGAGACGCCCGCTGCGACGTCTCCGAACGTGATCGACGCGCTGTGGCGCCGCTACCGTGCCACCGGCGACCCGGCGGCCCGGACCCAACTCCTCGATCGCTATCTGGGGCTGGTGCACCACGTGGCGCGGCAGGTCGCGGCGCGGGTCGCGGACGTGGTGGAGGTGGACGACCTGGTGAGCGCGGGGACTCTGGGCCTGGTGCAGGCCCTGGAGAGCTTCGACCTCTCGCGCGGCCTGGCCTTCAGCACCTACGCCATGCGCCGCATTCGGGGCGCGATCCTCGACGAGCTGCGGAGCCGCGACTGGGTTCCGCGCTCGGTCCGCGCCAAGGGCCGCCAGATGGCCGCCGCCGTGGCGCAGCTGGAGGGCAGGCTGGGCCGCGCACCCGAGCCGCAGGAAGTGGCCACCGCCCTCTCGCTCGACATGGAGACCTATTGGCGCTGGCGGGAAGAGGTGGACGGCGCCGTCCTGGTGTCGATCGATGGCTCCGCGTCGGTGCATCACGCCGAGCCCTCCTCGCTCGAGGAGACCCTACGCGACCCCAACGCCCTGGTGCCGGGCGCGCGGCTGGACGAGGAAGAGACGGTGACCCTGCTCCGCGGCGCCATCGAGCTGCTGCCGGCCAAGGAACGCACCGTGCTCGCGCTCTACTACTACGAGGAGCTCAACCTGCGGGAGATCGCCGAGGTCCTGCATGTGACCGAGTCCCGCGTCTCGCAGATTCGCACCCAGGCTCTCAATCGGCTTCGCCAGCGCCTCACCCCTTCCGAGGAGCACGCATGACCGCCCGCACTGTCCGCCTCGTCGCCGGGGTGGTGGGGATTCTGGTCCTCATCTCCTACGCGCCCTCTGTTTCGGATCTCACGGCGGCGCTTGGAGACCCGACCACCCAGTCACAGCTGGGAGACCTCCTCGGCTTCGCGGCCCTGGCCGCGGGGCTTTCGGTCGTCACCATCGGGACCCGGCGGAGACTCGTTCGTCGCCGGAAGGCACCGCGCTCGCCCCGGCGTGACACGGGGCTCGGAATGCGCATCCGTGAGGCCACCCGCGCGACAGGCACTCCCCGGGTGCCCGAGCTGGCGCGCCGTTTCGGGACCTCGCAGGACGCGATCCGCATCGCCCTGGGCCGGACCCCGACGCCTGCCGGCGCGGGAGGAACATCCTTCCGGAACCGGCAGCAAACACCCCGGCAGCAGCGGGCGACCGGGACCGCCGTGGCTCGCCCAAGAGCGTATCGGGCCTTGGCTTAAACATCAGCACCGGGGGGGCATGTCGATTGCTCCCTGTGGGCTTCACGGAGGCAGATCACATGGGCCTTGACGCCATCAGGAATACCGCGCGGACGCTCGGGTATTACACCAGGCTCCAGGCGCTTACCGCCAATAACCTGGCCAACAGCGACACGGACGCCTTCAAGTCCGATGTCATGACGGCCAGCAACGTGGGCGACACGACCTTTCCGGTGCCGGTCACCAAGACCGATTTCGCGCAGGGGAACCTGCAGCAGACCGGACGGGCCCTCGATCTCGCGCTGGACGGCCCGGGCTTCATGGTGGTTCAGACCCCGCAGGGCGATCGGCTCACCCGTGGCGGGTCGCTCGCGCTGGACGGCGCCAACCAGCTCACCGACCGTCACGGCAATCCGGTGCTGGGGGAACACGGTCCGATCCAGATCCCGCTCCGTTACGCCTCGCTGGAGGTCCGGCAGGACGGCGCGGTGGTGGTCGACGGGACCACGATCGATCACCTGCGGCTCCAGACGGTGCAGGACCCGAGCACTCTACTCAAGCAGGGAGCCGGGCAGTTCCTGCCCCAGAGCCCCCTGGTCCCGGTGGATCCCACCGCGACCGTGGTGCGCCAGGGGCAGATCGAAGACAGCAACCAGGACACCCTCCGCGGCATGGTAGACATGGTCACCATCCAGCGGGCCTACGCGGCCAACGTCGATTCGCTGAAGGCGCTGGACGGGGTGCTCGATACGGTCGTCAATCAGGTTGGAAAGCCCAGCTAGGGCGTGACTTCAGGCGGCAACCAGGAGTGAGGACCCGATGAACCCAGGACTCAACGCCTCCGCGAGCGGAATGCGCGCGCAGCAGACGCGCATCGACGCCATCGCCAACAATCTGGCGAACGTCAACACCACCGCGTTCAAGCGGAGCCGCACCAACTTCGAGGACATGCTGTACGAGACCATCCAGGGCTCGCAGCTCGTCGAATCGTCCGGGACCGACTCGCTGGCCCCGATCCAGATCGGCCGCGGCGTCCGCCTGGCGGGGGTCCAGCGGATCCAGACCCAGGGCACCCTGGAGCAGACCGACAACCCGTTCGACCTCGCGATCGAGGGCGACGGCTTCTTTCAGATCCAGCTCCCCAACGGCGCCACGGCCTACACCCGCGACGGCACCTTTACCCGGGCCGCGGATACCGGCCAGCTGGTGACGCACGACGGATATCCTCTCGAGCCGGAGATCACCGTGCCGCCCGAAGCGACCCAGGTGACGATCTCCTCCACCGGACAGGTCACGGCGACCCTCGGCAACAACAGCCAGCAGGTGCAGCTCGGCCAGATCCAGCTGGTGCGCTTCTCCAATCCGAGCGGGCTGCTCTCGCTCGGCGGCAATAACTACTCCGCGACACCCGCCTCCGGCGATCCCATGCCGGGTGCCCCCATGGAGGATGGCTTCGGGCAGATCGTGCAGGGCTCGCTGGAGACGTCGAACGTGGAGATCGTGCAGGAGATGGTGGACATGATCACCGCCCAGCGGGCCTACGAGGTCAACTCGAAGGCGATCCAGACCGGCGATGAGATGATCCAGACGGTGACCAATGATCTCATCCGCTAGGACGCTGATGCTGTCCCTCTCCTCGCTGCTCTCCTTCGCGCCCGGACTCCGGGCCCAGGCGCCCCGCCTCCAGGCGGGCGCCGACGTGCCGGCGCGCCTGGCAAGTCGCGTGGCCACCGCGGTCGCCCGCGCGTGGGGCGTCGACACGGCAGGGCTCGTGCTCTCATGGGGCACCGGCACGGCGAGCGACATCCCCGACAGCTCGGCCTTCCGGGTCATGGGCCGGGGCGACGACGGCTGGTTCGTGGTCTCCTTCGAGCCGCCGGGGCGCCCGGCACGGGCGATCCGGCTCCGGGCCGGCATGTCCACCCTCACGGCCGTCGCCACGCGCGTGCTCCGTCCCGGCACCCGACTCGCGGCGACAGATATAAGGATGGATACCACCCTGGTCTGGGGCCCGCCGACCGAGTCCGAGACCCCGGCCGAGGGATGGCTGGTGAAGCGGGTCGTGTCCGCGGGAGATCCGCTCGACGGGTTTCGAGTCGAGCCTCCTCCGGTCGTGACGGCGGGCCAACCGGTCCGGGTCCTGTGGCAACGCGGCAACGTGACTGTCGCCCTGGAAGGCACGGCGCTCAACGATGCCGGCATCGGGGGCCGGGTGCGCATTACCACCGAACAACGGCCCGGCGTCGTGACCGGTACGGTGACGGCACCCGGCCAGGCGAGGATGCCATGATGCGACGCTACCTCTTTCTGTTCGGCCTCGCGAGCCCTCTGGCGGCGCAAGGCGCTCCACCCTCGCCGGCCCAGACCCAGGCTCCGGCCAACGCCGCGCCACCGGCCAACACCGCCGCCGCTCCGGCCATGAGCCGGGCCGGCTGGTTCAGCGACAAGCGTCCGCTCCGGATCGGCGACCTGCTCACCATTCAGGTGGACGAGGCGGTGAATGCCACCGAGTCGCTCAATCAGAACGGCACCAGCCAGCGCGAGCAGGACATGGCCCTGAACGCGAACGTGATCACGGGTCCGCTGGGTCCACAGAAGGGCTTCTCGTCCAGTCTCAACAGCATGTCGCAGGACGGCGGCCAGGCCGGCCGCCAGGGAGACCTCACCGCCACCATCAGCGTGCGCGTGCAGTCCATCGAGCCCACGGGCCTGGTGCACGTCAAAGGCCAGAAGACGATCAGCGTAGACGGCCGGAACCAGGTGATCGAGCTGGAAGGCGTGGTGCGGCCCGAGGATGTAGACGCGAGCAACACCGTGTCATCCTCCCGCCTGGCCGAGTCGGTAATCAGCTACAAGGGAAAGAAGATCGGGCCCGCCAAGGGCATCCTGGGCAAGCTCCTTTCAATCTTCTGGCCATGATCACCACCGCATCGTTCCGCTCGATTCGGAAGCTCGCGCCTCGCCCTTGGGCGATCGGAGCCTTGCTCGCCCTGCTGCTCCCGCCGCTCACCCCGCTGGTGCTTGTGGCCCAGGCCCTGGAACGGGTCGGTGACCTGGTGACTCAGGCGGGAAGCGTGCCGAGGCGTCTCATCGGCTACGGGCTGGTGATCGGGCTTGAGGGTAGCGGGGACAAGACCTTCGGCGTGCTCAACGGTGACACCCCGACTGTCCGGTCGATCGCCAACGCGCTCCGCCGGTTTGGCCTCGAGGTGCCGCCGGAGCGGCTCAGGCCACGTAACGTGGCCGCGGTAGTCGTCACGGCCGAGACCTCGCCCTTCCTTCGGGCAGGCGGCCGGTTCGAGGTGCAGGTCAGCTCGATCGGGGACGCCACCAGTCTGCGTGGCGGCGTCCTGTGGACCACGCCGCTCATGACCGATGTCGACCTGCCGCCGGTCGCGACCGCGCAGGGCCCCGTGCTCGTGGCGGACGACGAAGTGCGGAGCTACGTGCAGCGAGGCAACTCGGCCCGGATCCCGCAGGGCGGGGTCCTCGAGACCGATCCCCCGGCGCCGCCCCCGCTCTCCTCGAAGCTGCTGATGCGCACGCCCAATCTCGATGCGGCGCTCCGCGTGGCGCAGGCCATCAACGGAGCCCTGGGCGACACGGTGGCGCGGGTGGACGATCCCGGCGCCATCTCGCTCAACCCCGGCCCCAAGCGTGCCGATAATCTTCTCAGCTTTCTGGCCATGGTGGACACGATTCCCGTCCGCATGGCGCCCGAAAACCGGGTGGTCATCGATGCCCGAAGCGGCACCATCGTGACCGGAGGAACCGTGCGGGTGGCAGCGGCCACGGTCAGCCACCGGGGCTTCACGCTCCGGATCGGCGGGCCTCCGCCCGCGGCCACCCCGGCTCCAGCGCCGGCGGATTCGGCGGCTCACGCCCAGGCGGCGCCGACGCCGCCGGGCGGGCTCCTCGCGGTGAGTGACGGGGCCTCGGTGCAGGAGGTCGCGGCCGGGCTGCATGCCGCGGGCGCGCGGCCCTCCGAAGTGGCCGCGATGTTCACGGCCCTGCGGGAGGTTGGCGCCCTCAATGCCGATGTGGTGATCCGATGACCGCGCCGATCGGTCCCAAGAGGGCGCTGGCCGCAACGGCCACGGACCAGGCCCAGCTGGCCCGGCTCCACAAGGCCGCCCAGGACCTCGAGGGCGTGTTCGTGAACGAGATGTTCAAGGCGATGCGCGCCACGGTGCCGCAGGATGGCCTGCTGCCCCAGAACCCCGGGCAGGACATGTTCACCAGTCTGATGGATGAGCGGCTGGCGGAGCGCTACGCGGAACATGCTGGCCGGGGAATCGGTGAAGCGCTGTATCGCCAATTGAGTCGCGGGCTGTCGGGCGGTGGGGGAGCCACCCCCACGGGAGGAACCCCATGACCCCGCGGGGCTATCAGGACTTCACACCTGCCTCGCCATCCCGCGCGGCGCGTCTGGCCGACCTGGTGGACGGGCTCCTCTACGAGGCGCACGTCATCGGGGAGCTCCGGCAGGCGCTGCTCCGGCAGCGCGCCGGGGTGGCCGCGGACGACGCCGAGGCGGTGGAGTCGAGCGTGCAGGCGATGGGGCGGACGCTGCTCACACTGGACGAGGCCAAGCGCCGCCGCGCCGCTCTCACCGCGCTGATCACGGGCGGAGAGCCGGCGCCGCTCGACCGACTGGAGTCCCTGCTAGGAGGCTCGGTGCCGCCGGAGCTGGAAGAGGCCCGGACGATGCTCAAGCGGGCGGCGCTCCAGGCGGCGCAGGACGTGGCGATCAACCAGCACATACTCAAACGCGCACTCGAGGCGGGCGACCTGTTCCTGCAGAAGCTCTTCTCCATGGCCGGTGATCCAGCTCCGTCGTACGCCCGCGGCGAGCAGCCCCGGGACACGACGCCGCCGAGCGGTCTCATCCTCAACCGAACGGCCTAGCATGAGCCTGACCAGCCTTCTCTCGATCGCCAGCTCGGCGATGTCCACGCAGCAGCTCGCCATGGACACGGCCGGCAACAACATCGCCAACGCCAGCACCCCGGGGTACAGCCAGGAACAGCTGGTGCTCGAGCCGCAGGTCCCGCTCGACACCCCGATGGGCCAGCTGGGACGGGGCGTGACGGCCGCCGGGATCACCCGGGTCCGGGACCAGTTCCTGGATGCCTCGTACTGGCAGGAGAACGGCGCGCTCGGCAGCTCCAACACCTCGCAGGACCTGCTCACCCAGATCCAGAACGTCTTCGGCGAGCCCAGCAGCACTGGCCTAGCCGCGGGGCTGGACGGCTTCTTCTCGGCCTGGAGCGACCTCTCGAACAATCCGGCCGATCCGAGCCTCCGCGCGCTGGTGCAGCAGGCCGGCACCAGTCTGGCACAGCAGTTCCATTCGGCCGCTGGGCAGCTCGATCAGATCCAGAGCAATGTCACGAGCCAGGTCCAGCAGACTCTCGCGGACATCAATCGGACGGCCCAGCAGATCGCCCAGTTGAACGTGCAGATCCGCACCACGTCCGCCGAGGGCGGGGCGCCGAGCCTCATGGACCAGCGGGACGCCCTGGTGGACCACCTCTCCAGCCTCGTCAACGTGCGGGTGATTCAGCACGGCGACGGCACCATCGGCGTCACCGCCGGGGACGCACTGCTGGTGGATGGCGGGCAATCGGGGAGCCTCGAGGCGCGGAACTTGGCTGGCGGAGGGATGGGAATCGGCCTCACCGGCAATCCCGGGACGATCAGCCTCCAGGGAGGCAGCCTGGGCGCTCTGGTGACGCTGTCCCAATCCACCCTGCCGACAGTGCGGAGTCAGCTGGACAGCGTCGTGGCGGGGCTCGTGACCGAGGTGAACAAGCTGCATGCGTCCGGCACCACGCCCGGCGGTGCCACCGGGATTCCCTTCTTCGATCCGACCGGCACCACGGCCGGAACTATCGGGCTTTCGACCCAGGTCCAGAGTTCGGCCAACAACATCGCGGCAGGGCAGGGCGGCGGGGCGGCAGACAATGCGATCGCGCTGGCCATCGGGCAGCTCCAGACCAACGGCGTCGCGTCTTTCAACGGGCAGACCATCGCCTCGCAGTACCAGGGGATGGTGTCCCAGCTAGGGGTGCTGGTGCAGTCGGCCACCCAGCAGCAGACCGCCCAGCAGGCCGTGGTGAGCCAGATCGACACCCAGCGGCAGAGCGTGAGCGGCGTGTCGATCGACGAGGAGATGACCCACGTCATCGCCCAGCAGAACGCCTACTCCGCGGCCGCCAAGCTGGTCTCGATCGCGGATCAGATGATGCAGTCCGTGCTCGACATGGTCGGGTAGCGGAGAACCGGGAGCGGGCGTGCTGATTCTCAATCGTCGCCAGGGAGAGGCGATCCTGCTGGACGGAGGGATCCGGATCGTCGTGCTGTCGAGCGACCGCCGCGGAGCGCGCATCGGGATCGAGGCGCCGACCACGGTCAACATCCAGCGCGAGGAGCTCGTCTCGCGAGTCGCCGAAGAGAACCGCCGCGCCAATGCCCGGAGCACCGGCACCGACTGGCTCGCCCATCTGCCGTTGAAGGAGCCGCCGAGGTAGGTCCGTCGGGGTTTACCCCACTCTCCTCTGCAAGCCGGCAACAGCAGGCGCGCCACCACCCCTCCGTCCTTGGACTCTCCAGCCCCGGTCAGCGCCAGCGACCCTCCCATCCGCTCGACCAGCCATCGTGGCAGGGGCAGAGTCCGAGATCCCCCGCCTACCGTACAGTAAGAAGCGCGCCGTCGGTGCCGCCCAAGCGATCCGCTTTCATCATTCTAGACCTCGTTGCACTTGAAGCCCATCTTTGGTGCTAAGAGGCTAGAGAATGCCATGGCTGACCCCTAGCATGGGAGGAGGGACGAGGTGAGTCTCGTGCGATACGCCATAGCTTTCATCGTCGTCGAGGGAATTGCGTATGAGGCGGCAGTATTCCCACCAAGGCAGCTGTCGGCGAACCAGGACCTCGTGGATTGGAAGATCGACTCTACAATCTCCGAGGAGGCGCCCCAAAATGATGATGGAAGTCGAGATGTGTGTGAGGTGGTCGTCGGGCGGCAAGGAGATGTGATTACTGCGACATTCGCCTCCCGCGTTTTTAGCCCGACTCTTGATCTCTATCGGTCGGCGGGGGGTGGTCCACTGGCTGCAAATCTCGGGTCGCGGCAGCCCGGATGGCCTGATACCGCGAGCATTGGTCATCCTCTGGACGAGGGACTGTATGTCATTCAGGGATGGGCGTATGGCGCCCTGTCTGCGGGTAGGTACACGATGAACGTGAGGCTCACGGGAGAGCGTCCTTCCGGTGTCCTAGGCTTGCGCGCGGCGGTCGAACGATTTGGAGCTGACACGATACTCGTGGTTCCCCGCTGGGCAGACGTGTCAAGGCCGGCGGTCTCCAAGTGGGCATGGCCAGCATGGCCAAGGAGTCCGTGCCAGTTGCTGTACACCGCCGCTGACACCCCGTTTACTACGGTGGCTACCACGCGACACGAAGCGGTAAGTCGTCAACTGCACGTCCTGCCGGGAAGCGTGATACACGTGGGGCGCCACATATGAACAGTGAATTCCGCATGAGCGGCGTCAATACCGCAATAAGCACGAACGGGTTCACGGTTGAGGTTAGGATTGCTGGAGGCATCCTGTATCGAGACACGGAGGGTGAGGTTCGCATCTATTCCGAGTGGCTGGTAGGGCCTCACAGAATAGTCCTGTATAAGACCGGTCTTGAGCATCTCCCCCGGGTTCGTATTGATACGATACTTGCGAATGCCGCCAGAGCACTCGAATACCTGGGCCATCCTGTTGAGCCTGATATGACACCTTGTTGAGTACACGCGCTGGATGACTGCGCTACGATTGAGAGGAGCCCGATGTGAAGTCCAGTCCTAAGCTGACGGCACCATGGGTGCGGGCCAGGAGAGGGCAGCCACCTGGGGTTGGGGAATAGAGCGTGCAAGCCTCGGCTCGCTTACTGCGGATCGCGCCTGAACATGGGGCGGAGCTGCTGTTCGACCTCCAGCGCCGACCAGTCCGGATGGCGCGCCTCGACCCCAGCGCGGGTCAGGGCCCACGCCTGGCGCCAGAGCGAATGCATGACCGCGAGTTTCTCGGCCGCGGTCATCGTACAAAGCCGCTCCAGTTCCTGTTCGAGGACTGTAGGCATCGGGCAGAGAGGTGAGCCGCCCGGACGGCGGTTTCAAGGCCGGGGGGGCAGGAGGTACTGGCGACGACGGCGGGCACTGATCGCCGGTGCGCGCCATGAGCCACTGGACGACGCCGGGGAAGGGCGCCTGCGCTTGCCAGGACGTGAGCCTCACCGGGAACGGCCCCACGACCGCGTCTGTTCCCCCTCGATGCTGCGGACGATGGTTCGCGGTGCCCTCTTGGCGCGTCATATCCAAACGGATATATTAGGTGATGGCGCTCAAGCGCCTGCGATGGCTGGGAACCGCCCAGAGCGCGGTTCGCCGCTTTCCCCCGGATGCGCGCAGGGACGTGGGCTATCAGCTCTGGCGGGTTCAGGCTGGGCAGGACCCGAGCGATTGGAAGGCGATGGCAGGGGTGGGCCCCGGAGTGCGGGAGATCCGCGTGCATGCAGCGGGCGAGTTCCGAGTGCTCTATGTGGCCACCCGGCCGGAGGCAGTGTACGTGGTCCACGCCTTCGTCAAGAAGTCACAGCAAACGCGGAAGCTCGATCTCGAGGTAGCGCGAGCTCGACTCAAAGAACTCCCCCGGTCTGGACCGGAGGCGTAGGAGGTGCAAATGGCGATCAAGGTCACAAAGGGCTCGGGCAATGTGTTCCGCGACATCGGCTTCTCGCCTGTCGAGGCCGAACACCTGCGGGTGCGGGCCGAGCTGATGCTGGCGATCGAGAAGCTGATCGGACGTCGGAAGCTCTCCCAGGCACAGGCGGCCAAGGTCTTGGGAGTCACCCAGCCCCGGGTCAGCGACTTGGTTCGCGGCCGGCTCCACCGGTTCAGTATCGACGCACTGGTGGAGATGCTCTCCCGTGCCGGAGTCAAGGTTCGCCTGAGTACGGAACGCGGGACACGGGTGGCTTGACTCTCGTTGGAGTCCACCGGGTTCGGTGAACGGTGCGCGGTGTGGGACGCGAGCCGCATTGTACGTGAGCCGTTCATCGGTCATCGGTGAGAGCACGTCGAAGGCGGACGGTTGCGCTCGCCGCGAGACTCCTGTACGTGGAAGTACCAATACACCTGGGCTTGGAACAACGTGAGAAGTCCAGTGACCAGCGCGTGGAGGGCCTATCTAGGGACGAATGGAACAACGGCAGCAACCGAGACCTTCAACCTGCCAGCGCCGAACCTCACGGGCACCTTCTCTTGGTGGAGGTTTGCCGCCTCCTTTGCGCCCATTGTCCAAACGGCCGTGCCAGGGTATGACGCCACGATAGCCTGCGGGTGGTTGTGACAACGAATCAAGGTGGACCAGGTCTCGGACGGTTTCACGATGCAGTATTGACACTACGTCAGAACCTGGCTTGGGGAGCACTGTGGGGACTATGCGGAGCGGTGGTTTACTCCGCCTTCGCAGTGGTGGTATTCCTTCTTGCTGGCCAACGCGCCTTTTCAGCTAAGGGAACGTCGCTCAGCGCTGTATTAGCGGCCTATCTCGTTGGAGGTATTGGCTCTGGCCTAGTTATGGGCGCCCTACGCCCCCTTGGACGGTCGTGGTGGGGTGCTGGGGTGATGGGATTGGTTTGTGCAGTGCCAGTCTGGTCGGCCATGATGGTTGCTGTAGCGGGACTCAGGCATGTTCCTTGGAAGGTGGTCGCCGGTTTGACCCTCCTCACTGGGCCCGTCTCTGGTGTGATTACTAAGCGCCGTATGGACTCAGAGAGTCGATGACCCGGACCGTTGTGTGATTATCGAAATCAAGCGTGCATTCCAACTCCACGCGGAGGCGGCGGCAGGTGGAAGGCTAGCCGTCGGGACGGCCGGCCTCGCTGGAAGTTGCCTGCCGGCCCTCGGGCGCCTTGGTGCTCACTGATCAGTCGCAGGAACTCCAAGAGCAGCGCCCGGCCTACGAACGTTGGGACTTAGCCCCATTCCATGAGACTTGGAGGCTTCTAAGGAAGCTGTAGACGTGTGCCATGGTCAATGAGAGGGATTCCCTGTCAGTCGACGACCGCCGGCGGTCGCATTGTGAGAGCATTGGGGGTAAGTCGTGGATAGCAGCGAGTGGCGCACGCTGCTGTTCCGCCTCGTTTTGGCTGCACCAGGGGCAGTGCTCCTATATCAAGCATATAAGAGCGCACTCGCTCGGTCTGCCGAGCCCCCCTCACACCCCCGCTCGCCTCCACGCCGGCAACAGGAGCTGCACTACCACGGCTCCGCCCTCGGCCTCCCCAGCCCCGGTCAGCGCCAACGACCCTCCCATCCGCTCGACCAGCCAGCGTGCTACCGGCAGGCCCAGCCCGAGGTGCCCCGGCCGCGTGGTGAAGAACGGCTCGAAGGCCCGCTGCGCAGCGCGGGGATCGAGCGCCGGCCCGTTGTTCTCGACCAGAATCTCGACCGCACCGTCCCGCGTGCCCGCAGCCATCACGATCCTTGGCTCCTCCCGTTCGACCAGCGCCTCCTTGGCGTTCAAGAGCAGGCTGAGCAGAACATGCCGCAGATGGCTCTCGATGCCGCGCACCGGCGGCAACCCCGGCGGGAGGCGGAGATCAACCTCCACTGCCGCCCAGCCTCGCTGGTAGCGCTGCAGCTCGGCCACGTAGGTAAGCAGGTCATCGATGATGATCGGGGCGGCCTCGGGGGGCGGATCGTTGGCGGCATAGATCTGCCCGAAGCGGCCCACTGTGTCGGTCAGGTGTTGAATGGACTCGCCCACGGCCGTCCGGAGGCGCGCCCCTTCCATGCCGCCGAAGATGTCGGCGTGGGGGTCGATCAGCAGGGTGAGGGTCTGGAGCGGCCCGCGCAGGTCATGGGCGAGCCCGCGGGCCAGCGAGGCGACGACGACTGCGCGGTCGGCGCGGATGAGCAGTTCTTCGAAGACGGGTGACGACGCGAGGGCCTGCAGATTCGGCGCGGCGGCGGACGTCACGATCGGGGCTCCCGGGGGGTGGCCGAAAGATGATCGTAGGGGCCGACCCGGCGCAACGGCTGGCCGCCGGCTAACGGGCGACCCAGGCGCCGTCGATGATCGGGTCCGCCAGGTGCCGGCGGGAAATGACGTCGAGAAGGCTTCTGGTTATCGTGGCGCCCTTGGCCAGCAGCATGACACCCGAGCTGGTCGAGAGGTCCGCCGCCAGGACCATTCCCACGATCAGGTCCTCGATGGCAACCTGCTTCCGCGTGGCCGCCCACTCTGCCTCTGGCTGGTCGAGGACGATCGAGCCCAGGTGAGTCAACGCCACCGGATCGTACCAGGTGCCCTGACGATCCCGCATGGCGTCGATGGCTGCCGTGGGGTTGAGCCCCGGCCGGGCCGCGGTGCCTTCGGTGAGCCCGAGAAAGTCGATTGCGATCCGAAGGATCCTGGCCCGGAGAGGGATCTGCCCTGCCACGAAGTGATTGGGCATCCCGGTGCCGTCCCAGTTCTCGTACACCGCGCCGATCAGCTCGGCGGCGCCCTTGAGCCGCTGCACATCCTCGAGCAGCGTGGCCGACACCACCGCGCAGCGCCAATCCTCGGGCTGGCCGGCGCCCGGCGAGTGGTGCTCCACCGCCCGGCCGATCTCGTGCAGCCGCGCGCCCAGCTCGAGGTCGGGAATGAATTCGTCCGGCACCTGGAAGCGTTTGGCCAGCTTGCGGGCCAGCTCGGCGAGCCGGCTCCCCCGGTCGGAGGCGCCCGGGAGCCCGAGGTCGATCACATGGATGAGAAGCCGGAGCAGGCCGTCGAAGCTTTCGCCCAGCGCCCCGTGCAGCCGCTCTACCTCGCGCTTGTCATCCCTGAGCTGGTCCTGCAGCCGCTTGATGCGAAGCGTGGCGCGCACCCGCGCGATCAGCTCGGGCACCTCGATCGGCTTGGTGAGGAAGTCGTCCACGCCGAGGTTGAGGCCGCGCACCTTGAGCGCGGTGTCGGTGAAGCCGCTCAGGACGACGAACAGGGCCCCCGCCAGCTCGGGATCTGCCTTGACCCGCTGGCAGAACTCGAAGCCGTCCATCTCTGGCATGGAATAGTCCGAGACGATGAGGTCCGGCTTGATGGTCTTGGCTAGGTTGAGCCCTTCGCGTCCGTTCACCGCCGTGGCGATCCGGAGCGCCGGCTCGTGTTCCAGCACGCTCCGGAAGTGTGCCAGCGTGGTGGGGTCGTCGTCGACCAGAAGGACGGTGCTGACCTGGAGGCTCACGGCGGGCCTCCCGGCCGGGGTGCGGAGTCCTGCGCCGTGGCGAGGCCCGACAGGGTATCGGGTGGGTGGAGCGCGCTGTCGATCGGGCTATGGGTGGCGGTCTGGGGCAGGAGCATGGTGATCGTGACTCGCCGATTGGAGTCGGCGAGCGGGTGCGCCGGGTCCCGGAGCCTGCGGTCCGCCCAGCCGCGTACCTGCTGCACCTGAGCCTCGTTGAGGCCGCCGGTGAGCAGGATCCGCCGGGCCGTATTGGCGCGGTCGGTGCTCAACTCCCAGTTGGAGTAGCCGTCCGCCCGGTGATAGGGTCGGGCGTCGGTGTGCCCCTCGATGACCACGGCGTTGGGGATGCTCCCCAGCTCCTTGCCCAGGAGGCGCAGCACCTCGGCGCCGGCCGGCTTGGGCACCGCGCTGCCGGTCTCGAAGAACACCCCGCTCGAGTCTTCCAGCAGCTGGATGCGAAGCCCCTCCTCGGTGATCTCGATCTCGACATGATCGGCCAGCTGGCTCAGGGCCGGGACCTCCCGGATCTCCTGCCGAATGGTCTCGGCGATCCGCTGCAGCCGGTCCCGCCGGAGGTCGATCACCTGGTTGGGCGACATGATGCGCGGGCTCTGGGTCTGCGCCCCGTCGCCCGGCATGATGGAGCTGCCGTACTCGTTGGCCCGCCCCAGAGGATCCTGGAAATAGCCTGCGATGGCGGCCTTCACGTCGCTCGACTGATTGACCAGCCAGAGCACCAGGAACATCGCGAACATCGCGGTCATGAAGTCGGCAAACGCCACCTTCCAGGCCCCGCCGTGGTGGCCGTGGGCCGGCGCCCGCTTCTTGACGATGATGATCGGCTGCTCGCGCGCCTTGTTCACGGCCTACTTCCCGGCCTTGGCGGCCTGCTTACAGGCGGTTTCCATTTCCTGGAAGGTGGGTCGGCTGGCCGAGAAGATGGCGCAGCGGGCGAACTCCACCGCGACGATGGGCGCGAATCCCTTGGCAAAGGCGACCACGCTCGACTTGAGGAAGGCGAAGAAGCGGGACTCCTCCGAGTTGGCATGCTCGATGGCCGTGGACAGCGGGCTCATGAAGCCGTAGGCCAGGAGCACGCCCAGGAAGGTGCCGGTGAGCGCCGCGCCGACGTGCTCCCCGATCTGTTCCACCGGGCCGGAGATGGCTCCCATCGTGATGACGATGCCGAGCACCGCAGCGACGATGCCGATGCCGGGCAGCGCGTCACCGACCTTCTGCAAGGCCGCGGCGGGCTTGTTCGCCTCCTCGTGGTGCACGTCCATCTCGCCATCCATCAGGGCGTCGAGGTCGTGCGGCGGGACGCTGCCCACCAGCACCAGCCGCAGCGAGTCGCACAGGAATTCCATGGCGTGATGCTCGTGCAGCACCTTGGGGTACTTCTTGAAGATGGCGCTCTTTCCGGGGTCCTCGATGTGGGACTCGATGGCGACGAGGCCGTCCTTGCGGGCGACCTGAAACAGCTCGTAGAGCATCTTGAGCGCGTCGAGATACAGGGCGCGGTCGAACCGGTTGCCCTTGAAGACCGTCCCCAGCTTGCCGGTCATGGCCTTGAGCACCGGTCCCGGGGTCGAGATCAGGACCGTGCCGAAGGCCACCCCGCAGATGACCACGATTTCCGAGATGTGAAACAGGGCCGCCAGGTGGCCGCCGGCCATGGTGAAGCCGCCGACGACAGCACCCAGCACGATGAGGAGACCGAGAATTGCGATCATCCGGACGCCATCCCTTGCATGGCTGAAGTATCGGTGGCGCTTGCCGATACCTTGAGAAGCGAGCGCCAGAGGATCGGCCAGGTCCCCACCCTGGAGGGGGATGGAGTGCCCTACATCATCAACGGAATGCGGGAGCTCTTGGCCCGTGGGGAGAACCTGCCGACCCTCCCCACCGTCGTCTTCCAGCTGCACCAGGTTCTCGATAACGAGCGCGCCGGGACCGGTGAGGTCGCCGCCATCATCGAGCGCGATCCCGCCCTCACCGCCCGGCTGCTCCGGGCCGCCAACTCGGCGGCCTTTTCGCGCAGCGGGGACCGGATCGGCTCCGTCTCTTCCGCCGTGAACCGCCTCGGCATCAACCAGGTCCGCGCCATCTGCATCGTCCTGGCGGTGGTCAAGGCGTTCCACAGCCGCGAGGGCGGGCTGGACCATCAAGCATTCTGGATTCACTCGGCTGCCGTCGGGATGACGGCGCGGCACCTCTGGGAGCGGTTCGGGAAGGATCCAGCCATCGCCGCGGACGACCTGTACGTCGCCGGCCTGCTCCACGACGTTGGACTCCTCGTCCTGGAGCAGCACTTCACGAAGGAGTACGATGAGGTGCGGCAGGCGATGAGCCGGGAGCCGAGCCGCCTCTGGCAGGTGGAAGAGGAGCATCTGGGGATGGATCACGGCGCGGTCGGCGGCCTGCTCCTGGGCCGGTGGTCACTCCCGGAGTACATCGCCGAGGCCGTGACCAACCATCATCATCCGCACCAGGCCGAGGATCAGCTCCGCGAGGTCTGCCGCATCGTGCAAGCGGCGGAGGTTCTCTGCATGGAGACGGGAGCCGGACTCGGCGAGGAAGGATTGCCCGACTGTTCAGCGAGTGATGTGCTCACCGAGCTGGGCGCGGACGAACGGGGCATCGAGACACTGCTCGGCGAGATCCCCAGGATCGCTGAACGGGCCGGCCAGTTCCTCGCGTAGAGCTCTTCCCGGAAATGAGAACGGGGCGGCTTAAGTAGCCGCCCCGTTTGGTTTGGGGCCCGCTGCGTCTCTTCTGTTGCCCCTCAGGCGGGGCGTCGGAAGCGCTGAACCAGGCGGGCCGCGGTGTCGTTGCTGAGCACGATCATCATGAACAACGCCTTGAACATCGGGCCCTCCCGATCGGTGGTATCTAATGAATAGCAGGTTCCATGCCCGACCGGCAGGGTCGGACCTCCCCGGTGGCATCGTACAAGTCACTATCTGATAGTGGTTTACAACAAGCCAAGCCGGTCTGGCCTTGGACCACTGTCGCGTCTCTGACACGTCGGGTGACACAGTCTGGACATAGAGGCAGTGGGCTCAGCCAACTCGGGAGGACGGCCGATAGTGGACCAATCGGCTCCGCTTCCCGGGGAGGTCAG
The DNA here is from genome assembly GCA_035501775.1 of Gemmatimonadales bacterium. Lineage (GTDB taxonomy): Bacteria > Gemmatimonadota > Gemmatimonadetes > Gemmatimonadales > GWC2-71-9 > JADJOM01. Next base: position 29,790 of record DATJVM010000020.1, read on the forward strand.
TACCCATGCGGTGGACAATTCAGCGCACACTCCTTGCCGCCGCTGGCATCAGCGGCCTTCTCTTGCTCGGCACCGGCGCAATCTCCTACCAGCAGTCTCGACAGGAAGAGGCCGTGACCAGCCGGCTCTCGGTTGCCCTGGCGGGTCTGCACGACCATCTCGATGCCGCCCGGATGCATCAGGCCATTCGGAGCGACGTGATGCGGGCGTTCTATGTCGCCCAATACGACCGCCCGAGCCGGGAGAGCGTCTTCGACGACCTGGACGACCACGTCCAGACCTTTCAGCACGTCCTGGCCGCGGCCGACACGTTGCCGCTGAGCGACAGCATCAAGGTCGGTCTCAAGTCGGTCGCCGACGCGATGGGGAAGTACCTCGAGGCCGCGGAGGGGATCGTCCCCCAGGCATTCGACGACCCGCAGGCCGCCCGGAGTCGCATTCCCGCGCTCGAGGCGGGCTTCCGGGACCTGGAGTTCCGCCTGGATCATGTCGCAGGGGAGTTCGAGCGCGAGATCCGCGCGCAACAGGCCACCGCGGTGGCGGTGTCGCGCCGCGCCCATCTGGTCATCGCCCTGTTCTGTCTCTCGGCCATCGTGGCGAGCCTGACACTGATGCTGCTGCTGGCTCGCCGCATTGTCGGCGATGTTCGCGAGGTGCTGCGGGCCAGCCGGTCGGCCGGGCAGGGGGATCTGACCGCGCGGGCCAGGGTGAGAAGCCGTAACGAGCTGGGCGAGGCGGCCGAGGCGCTGAATCAGGCGGTGGAGGGCATGCACACCGCCCTCGGCACCGATCAGGTTGACTGGCAGGAGATGGGGCGCCAGCGCGCCGAGATCCGGCGCATCCGGCAGATCGTCGAGAATGCTCCCCTCAACATCATGTACGCCGATCGGGATCTCGTGCTCCAGTACCTGAACCCGGCGGCGATCGCGAGCTTCCGCCGCCTGCAGGCGCATCTGCCGGTGCCGGTAGACGAGATGATCGGCCAGTCGATCGACGTCTTCCATCGGCAGCCGGCGCACGCGCGCGCAATCCTGTTCGATCCGGCCAAGCTGCCGCATCAGTCCCAGATCCGGCTCGGACCCGAGACCCTGCAGCTCAACCTGTGCGGCATCCGTGAGGAGAGTGGCGACACCGTGGGCTACATGGCCACCTGGGAGATCGTCACCGCGCGGCTCGAGGCGGAGCAGCAGGTCCGCGACGCCCAGCGAGCCGAGCTGGACGCCGCGGAGTCGAAGCGGCGGCTGGAAGGGGAGAACGCCGCCCGTCGCCAGGAGGAAGGAGCGCGACGGGAGGCGGAGCAGAAGGCGCGGGCGGAGGAAGAGCGGTCGCGTGCCGAGGATATCCGGCTGCGGGTGGACAAGATCCTGGCCGTGGTGGATGCCGCGGGGCGCGGAGATCTCACGCAGGAGGTCGTCGCCGATGGCGACGATGCGGTAGGCCGCCTGGGCGATGGGCTCGCGGCCTTCTTCCGGAATCTCCGGGGCAGCATCGCGGAGATCGCGCGGACCGCGGAGACGGTTGGCGGCGCCTCGACCCAGATGAATACCGTCGGCGGCCGGCTCAATGCGATGGCGGGCGAGACCTCCGCGCAGGCCACGGTCGTGGCCACGGCGGCGGACGAGGTCTCCCGCAACGTGCAGACGGTGGCGGCGGGAGCCGAAGAGATGTCGGTATCGATCCGGGAGATCGCGCGGAACGCGGCGGACGCGGCGCGGGTGGCGGCGCACGCGGTGCAGGTGGCGGAGCGGGCCAACGCGACGGTGGAGAAGCTGGGGGCGTCGAGCGGGGAGATCGGGAAGGTG
>DATJVM010000021.1:0-6470 GCA_035501775.1 Gemmatimonadales bacterium
CACCTTCCCGATCTCCCCGCTCGACGCCCCCAGCTTCTCCACCGTCGCGTTGGCCCGCTCCGCCACCTGCACCGCGTGCGCCGCCACCCGCGCCGCGTCCGCCGCGTTCCGCGCGATCTCCCGGATCGATACCGACATCTCCTGCGTGCCGGCGGCGACCGTCTGGACGTTCCGGGAGACCTCCTCGGAGGCCCGGGCCGCGGCCTTGACCTGCCCCGCGGTCTCGTTGGCCGAATTGGTCACGGCTTCATTGCCGGTGCTCAACTCTTCCGAGGCATGGGCGACGGTCCGCGCATGCTCGCCGATCCGGCCCATGTCCTCCCTCAGTTGCCGCACCAGGAGCCCCACCCCCTCGCCCAGCTGACCGATGGCGTCCGCGCCTTCGACCGGCGCCGCCGTCGTCAGGTCGCCATGGGCCGCCCGCTGCACCACGCCCAGGATCAGGTCCACCTTGGTCTGGAGATCGCCGGCTTGGCGCCGCTCGCGCTCCATGGCCTCGGCGATGGTCCGCTCCGCTTCGAGCCGTTGGGTGATGACCTCCCACGTCACCATCGGCCCGAGGAACTGCCCGACGACATCGAGGGTCGGGCTCACCCGCACCTCCAGCACCTCGGGGCCGAGGCTCATCCGGATCTCGCAGGGCAGACGGCGCGGGTCGGCCAGGCGGTCGCTGATGGCCGCGAGGTCGGGATGGAGGTCGACCAGGGGCTGCCCCTGCAGGTCATCTGCCGCACGTCCGAGGTACTCCTCGAGCTGGCCAAGGCAGGCGTGCGCGGCCGGGTTCACATACTGAATCCGGAGATCCTTGTCGGCGGAGATGGTGTTGACGGGCGAATTCCGGAACATCGTCGCGAAGCGGGACAGCTCGACCCGTGCGATCCCGGCCGCCACCAGGTGCGCCACCTTGCGGAGCAGGTCGCCGTCGGCCCGCGAGAAGGCACGCTCGGTATCGGCATAGAACTCGAGGGTCCCCACGATGTCGCCGTTCACGATGAGCGGCACGCAGGCCGCGGAGCGGATCCCGGCTCGCCGCGCGACCGCGGCGCGGGCAAACTCGGTGACGGCTCCGAAGTCCTCGACGAAGACCAGGTCCCCGGCACGCCAGGCCCGGCCCGAGAGCGCCTCGCCCTCGGTGAACTGCGCGCTCCGCGTCTTCTCGCGGAACTCGTCGTCCACGCGGCCCGAGTCCATGGCGCACTTGAGCCGCCCGTCGACCGGGTCGCGTCGGAGGTAGGCCGCGTAAGTCCACCCGTGATACTCCCGCACCAGCTGCAGGGTCGCGGCGATCGCCCCTTTGACGGTGGCAGCACCGCTCACCCCGTCGAGCACGCGCAGCACCAGGTCGGCCCCCGCGGTTGCCCTGGGGGCTCGGGCCGGGTCGGCCAGGGTCACACTGTGGTCCACATACCCCGAAGCGGTCACCTGCGCCTCCTAGTGCGCAAAGCGGTTGACGAGCCGTCTGAGCGCGGCGGCCATCGTGGCCAGCTCCGCCGTCGCCTTCTCGCTGTTCCCCGTGCTGTCGCTGGTCTCCCGAGCGGCCCGCGCCACCGAGGCGATCGTGCGCCCGATGTCCTCGGATCCCCGGGCGGCGTCGGCGATGCTCCGCGCCATCTCGTTGGTCGTGGCGGTCTGCTCCTCGACGGCCCCGGCCACCACGGTCTGGATGTCGTGGATGCGCGTGATGATCCCGACCATCTCGCGAATCGCCCCCAAGGCGCGATTGGTGTCGCCCTGGATGGCCTCGATGCGCTGTCCTATCTCCTCCGTCGCGTGCGCGGTCTCCTTGGCGAGGTCTTTCACTTCCTTGGCGACAACGGCGAATCCCTTGCCCGCCTCCCCGGCGCGGGCTGCCTCGATGGTGGCGTTAAGCGCCAGGAGGTTGGTCTGCTGGGCGATCGAGGTGATGAGCTTGAGCACCTTGCCGATCTCCTGGCTCGAGACACCCAGCTGCGACATCATGGTGTTGGTGCGCTCTCCCAGCTCGACCGCCTCTCCCGCTACCCGGGCGGCGTCGGCGGTGTTGCGCGAGATCTCGCGGATGCTGGCGCCCATCTCCTCGGTGCCGGTCGCCAGGGTCTGGATGTTGCGCGTCACCTCGTCGGTGCCGGCGCTCACTACCTGGGCCTCGCGGCTCGCCTCGCCGGCTCCCGCGGCCACCGACTTGTTGACCGCGGAAAGCTCCTCGCTCGCGGCGGCCAGGGTGTCGGCGTGCCCCGCGATCTCACCGATGCTCCGGCGCAGGTCACCAAAGAGTCCGCCAAGCTCCGCCCCCAACTTGCCGATCGCGTCGCTGCCGCTCACGGGAACCTCGCGCGTGAGGTCTCCCGCCGCCGCCGCGTGGACCACCTCCAGCATCAGGTCCACCTTCCGGCGCAGCTCCGTGGCCTCCCGCTGCTCGCGTTCGTGCGATTCGGCGATGGCCCGCTCGGCGGCGAGCCGGCTGGTGAGCACATCCCAGGTGAGCATCGGCCCGATGTAGTTCTTCTGGTGATCGTAGGTGGCCGAGACGATGAACTCGAGGGTCTCCTCGCCGAAGCGCACTCGGGACCGATAGGGCAGGTTGGCCGGGTCGAGCAGCCGCTTCTGGACGCCGGGCTGATCGAAGAAGACGGCCAGGGACCGGCCCTGAAGGTCGTCGGCCTTGACAGGCAGCACCGACGAGAGGGCCTCCAGCGACCGGGCGCCCGCCGGGTTCACGTACTGCATCGTGAGATCGGGGTCGGCGCAGATGATATTGGTGGGGCAGCTCTCGATCATCGAGAGCACCCGCCCCAGCTCGATCTCCACGCGGTGGCGCTTGGTCTGATCCTCCCACACGCAGGAGTAGCCGCACAGGAGATCGCGCCCCTCGTGGAGCGGCGTCACGACGGCTTTGTAGAGGCGCTCCTCGCGCCGGATCTTGCACTCGTAGGGCTCCCGCCCGGCGGTCAGCGCTTCCCGCATCCCCGCCGGCTCGCCGTGCACCCTGACCAGATCCAGTCCCTCGAGCGCGCCGGTGGCAAAGCCGAGCTGGCGAGCCACTTCCTCCGCCCGTGAGCTGGCCGCCACGATCCGGCGCTCGCGGTCGGCGAGCAGGACGATCGCCGGTAGCCCGGCGATGGCCTGGAGCAGGCGCACCGCCGCCAGCGGATCGCTGGGCGGCGATGCCTGCGGCACCGGGCGCTGCAGAGCGGGGGTCGGCTGCGTGGACATGCGAACTCTCCTTCCCTTCACCGGGGCAGGATGGCGGAGCCGGCCTTCGTGCCGGACCGTCGAGCCGCGGACAGAGTTTGGATCACAGGGCGCCTGCGGCGCCCGACGGTTCCAGGGTCAACGCCTGCTGCAGGTCGAGCACCAGCAGCAGCCGCTCAGGCAGCTTGTACACGCCCAGAATCAGGGACCGGGCGGTCGGGTCCAGCGTCTCGGGTGGCTCCTCGTGGTCGGATTCCTGCACCTCGAGCACGTCGCCGATATCATCCACCAGGAGGCTCACCGCGCCGTCCTCCGTCTGGACGATGACGTTCATGGACTCCTGGCCGTCGGACCGCGCCGGCAAGCCGAAGCGCTCTCGAAGGTCGACGGCCGTGACGATCTGGCCTCGCAGATTGATCAGCCCGCGCACCACCGTCGGGGCCAGCGGCACCCGAGTCATCGCCTGGGCCCGGATGACCTCCTGCACCTTGAGCACCTCGACGCCCAGGAAGAGGCCGCCCAGGGAGAATGTGCAGAACTGTCGTTCCCCACCCATCGTCACGCCTCCGCGCTCGCGAACAGGAGGACATCGGCCCCTTCGATAAGGGCCCGCACGTCGATCAGATCGGTGACCCGCTGCTGGATGACCGCCGTCCCGTGGATGGCGCCCGGCCGCTGCCGGCGACGGACCACAATCCCCTCGTGGACGATATCGATGATGTTCTCGACCACGAGACCGACCTGGTGGCCGTCATGGTCGTAGACCACGACCCGGAGCGGCTCGCTCCCTCCGCTCACCGGTGCCGCAGGCTGCCCTCCGAGGAGTTCGGTCACGCTCAGAAGTGGGAGCAGGCCGCCCCGGTATTGCACCACGCGATGTTCTCCGGAGCGCTCCACCAGATCTGGAGTGAACTCCTCCAAGCGCGCCACCATCGAGAGCGGAATGGCCATGCGGCGGTCCGGGCCGAGCCGGAACAGGAGCAGCATCTGCATCTGGGCTGATTCGGCCCGCGCCACGACTTCCTCGCGCTCGAGGCTCCGGCGGCCTTCCACCACGCCCGCGGCCTTCTGGGCGATGCCCGCCACATCCAGGATGAGGGCGACACGCCCGTCGCCCATGATCGTTGCGCCGGCGTAGGCGGCAATGCCCTTGAGCTGCTTTCCGAGCGGCTTGACCACGATCTCCTCGGTGTCGTGGACGGCGTCCACGACCAGCCCGAAGGTCCACTCGCCGGCCTGCAGCACGACGATGTAGACGACCTCGCCGGTCGGTCGACCGGCGGCCCAGAAGGTCTCGCGACGGCCCAGGGTCTGGGCCAGGCTCACCAGCGGGAGCAGGCGCCCGCGCAGGCGGTAGACCCGCGCGCCGTGCACCTCCTCCACCCCCCGCGCGACCTCGTCTCCCTCGAGGCGTACCAGCTCCAGGAGCGAGACCTGCGGGATGGCGTAGCAATCGCCGTCGGCGGCGACCAGGAGAGCCGGAATGATCGCGAGAGTGAGGGGGATGCGGATCTTGAGCGTGGTACCGCGGCCCAGGACGCTCTGCACGTCCACCGAGCCGCCGATTCTCTCGATGTTGGTGCGAACCACATCCATGCCGACCCCGCGCCCCGAGATGTTGCTCACCTGCTCGGCGGTCGAGAACCCCGGGGCGAAGATCAGGTTGATCAGCTCGCGCTCGCTCATGCGCGATGCCTGCTCGGCGCTGATCACCGCGCGCTCCAGGGCCTTGGCCCGGATCCGCTCCACGCTGATCCCCGCGCCGTCATCGGAGATCTCGATATTTACCTGCCCGCCCTCATGATAGGCCCGGAGGTGCAGGCATCCTTCCGCCGGCTTCCCCGCCCTGGTCCGCGCCTCCGGCGACTCCATGCCATGGTCAATCGCGTTCCGGACGATGTGGGTGAGCGGGTCCTTGATGGCCTCGATAATCGTCTTGTCGAGCTCGGTGTCCTTCCCATCCATCTCGATCCGCACCTGCTTCCCGCAGGCCTGCGCCAGGTCGCGGACCACGCGCGGGAACTTCGACCACACATTGCCGATGGGCTGCATGCGGGTCTTCATCACGCCCTCCTGCAGCTCAGTCGTGATGAGGTTGAGACGCTGCGTGGTCGCGAGAAAGGCGGGATCTTCCTTGGCCGCGGTGTACTGGAGAATCTGGTTGCGAGCCAGGACCAGCTCCCCGACCAGGTTCATGAGCCGGTCGAGCAGGTCCACGTCCACCCGGATGTTGCTGTCCGAGGCCGAAGGGCCTCTGTTCTCACCCGGATCGGAAGCGCTGGCCACCGGCGCGCCGCTTGGGACGGGAGCGGCGGCCACCGGCGGCGGGGGCTGCGGGGACGGCACCGGGCTCGCCTCGGCCACCGGGGCTGCCGAATCCGCGTTGACCACGCGTGCCGGGGCGGTGCGCCGGCTCCGGCTCGGCTTGGCCTCTCCCGCGGGCGCCGCCGCATCGCTTCGGCCCTGCTGGAGCCGCTCGAGCGTCGCCACCAGCCCGGCAAAGTCCTCGCTGCCATCGGCGCCGGTGCTTTCGATGGCCGCCAGCATGGAGCGCACCGCGTCCACCAGCTGGAGCAGGGCGTTGGTGATCTCCGGGGTGAGAGTCTTCTTCCCATCGCGCAGATCGGACAGGAGACTCTCACCCACGTGCGTCACGGATTCCAGCCGGCCGAACCCAAGGAAGCCGCTGGTGCCCTTGATGGTGTGAATGCAGCGGAAGATGCCGGCGAGGAGTTCCCGGTCCCCGGGCGCCTGCTCCAGGGCCACCAGGCTCTGGTCGAGGCCGTCCAGTCCCTCGCTGCTCTCGACCAGGAACTCCTTGACGATGTCGTCCATGTCACTCATGTCGCGCATCTCCCTCTGGCGCCACGTGTGCGGATTAGCGCATTATCGGCACCCCGCATCGTTCGTTGAGGACCGGTCTCAGCCTTTTGAAGCGGCGACGGTCGGCTTTCTCGCCCCGGTGCTCGGGCGCGGGGCGGGCTCGCGCACGGGAGCCCGGGGCTCCGCCTGGGAGCGGAATCGGAACCGGGCGACCAGCGCCTGCAGATCGGCCGCCGCGCGCCCCAGCTCGGTGGCGGCGGACTGGCTCTGCGACGCACCGTCGCTGGTGCGCTGGGCGTTCTCGGCCATCCCCTGGATGTTGTGGGCGATCTCCTCGGCGCCGCGGGCGGCCTCGCCGATGTTGCGGCTCATCTCGTTGGTCGTCGCCGTCTGCTCCTCCACCGCCCCCGCGATCGTCGTCTGGATCCCGCTGATCTGCCCGATGATCGCCCCGATCTCCCGGATCGCCCCCACCG
>DATJVM010000022.1:0-4356 GCA_035501775.1 Gemmatimonadales bacterium
GCCTGAACCACGCCGCGCACCACGTTGCCGGCCGCGTTCGGCATCGCGATGAGCACCTCGGAGACCTTGAGTTCGCGGCAGATCTTGGTCACGTCGGAGAGGGACCCCATCACCGGCAGGCCGTGCAGCCGGTGCTTGCGCTTGAGCGGGTCGTCATCCACGAAACCGATGGGAGCCAGGCCCAGCTGTGGGTGGTTCTCCAGCTGCTTCACCAGCATCCCGCCCGCGGCCCCGGCGCCGGCGATCAGCACTCGCTTGGCGCCGAGCCCCTGCTGGCCCCACCGGTGCCAGAGGAGGGAACGCATGAAGAGCCGGGGCACGGCCACCGCGACCCCGGTGAGCAGGGCATCCAGGACCAGGATCGAAAGCGGAACCCGGAGCGGCAGCGCACCCGTCACGGGGAGGAGCCATGCCCCCAGCAGGATCGAGATGAGGCCCGAAACCCCGGTGGCGAACAGAATGCTTTCGAGCTCGGAGATGCTCGCGAACCGCCAAAGCCTCCGGTACAGACCAAAGGCCAGAAGCAGGGCGATCTTGATGGGCAGGCTGATCAGCAGGTAGCTGGTGACGACGGTGGGATAAGGCGCAGGCCACTGGAGCCCCTCAAATCGCACGGTCCCCGCGAGAAGCGTCGCGGCCGGGAGGAGTACCAGGTCTATAGCCAGCAAATGGCGGTTACGGAATCCGTTCCGGCCGTTTGTTCCCATATCAACCCTGCAGTTGGTGCTACATCGGATTCGGGCAATGTAAGCCCGGTCGAGGCGGAGTCAAATCGTCGGACTCCTTTCCCGGCAATAGCTTACAACTTCTTAATGCGACTCCCGGCATCAAGATGGGGCGGCGCCCCCACGCTGGCCGGGCCCTGAATTCCGCCGGCGCCCACCCCAGACGGGCGGAAAAAGGCGCCCTGCTGCAATTACCTTGTGCACAATGCGTGCAAGATGGCCTCGAAAAACCCCCGGGCGCCTCTTGCCGGCCCACTCCAAGCCGCCGGAGCCCCATGGCACCCCCAGCCCAGCCCTCTCCTGACCCGATCCGGGCCCATCTGTTAAGAAGCGCGGCCACGGCCTCGAGAGCCGCGGAGGAATGCGCGGACTCGGTCACCCGGCTGGCGGACCTCGCCGCTGCATCTCTCCAGGGCGGGGGCAAGCTTCTCCTCTGCGGCAACGGGGGCAGCGCGGCTGACTGCCAGCACCTCGCGGCGGAGTTCGTCAACCTGCTGGACCGGCGCCGTCCCCGCCGGGCCTTCGCCGCCCTGGCCCTCACCACCGACACCTCTCTGCTTACCGCCGTCGCGAACGACGCCGGCTTCGAGCACGTCTTCCAGCGTCAGGTGGAGGCACTGGGCCGTCAGGGCGACATCCTGATCGGCATCAGCACCAGCGGTCTCTCGACGAATGTGGTTCGAGCCCTCTGCCGCGCCAGAGAGCTGGGCCTCGTGACCGCCGCCCTGACTGGTCAGGCGGGCGGAGAGGCGGGAAGGGTGGCGGACCTCACCATCCGCGTCCCCAGCGACGACCCGCAGCACGTGCAGGAGGCGCACCTGGCCATAGGGCACGCACTCTGCGCCGCGGTCGAACAGAGACTCAGTGGGTGAGTGGAGGAGAGGTCGGCGTGCGAGGCCACATGGGCCGGCGCTGTTCGATGAGCAGATAGCACCCCAGAAGCAGAGCCAGCCCTGCCCCCCCGAGGAGCGTCCAGCGGGCTGGCTCCAGCGTGATGAGCGTCCCAAGCGCTCCCAGCATCACGGCCAGGACCATGGCACCGATGGTGACTCGCGCGTGGCTCCAACCCGATTGGACCGCCCGCTGGTAGGCGTGACTGCGATGTGCAGCGTACCAGCGTTCGCCCCGCAGGAATCGCCGGACGAGCGTCACCGTGGCGTCGAAGATGAAAACCCCGCCGAAGAGGAGCCAGGCCAGCACCGGCGGCCCGCCGCTCCGCTCGGACAGGATGGCGATCGCGGCGAACAGAAAGCCCAGAAGCCCCGACCCTGCGTCGCCCATGAAGATCCGGGCCGGAGACCAGTTCCATCCCAGGAAGCCGAGGCAGGCGCCGGCGATCGTGGCGGAGAGCAAGGCGAGCCCCGGGGCCGCGCCGGCGAGTAGTGCCGCGCCAAAGGAGGCCGCCACCAGGCCCTGCCCCCCCGCAATCCCGTCGATTCCATCCATGAAGTTGTAGAGGTTGATGCTCCAGACGATTCCGACCAGCGCGAGCGCTGCACCCGGCCACCCCAGTTGAACGGCCCGTTGTCCAACGTCAACGACGGGAAACCCACCAATCCAGACGAGAAACCAGCAGGCGGCGGCGGCCTGGGCCAGCATTCGCACCCGGTTGGACAGGCTTCGCACGTCGTCGACCCAACCCACGAGCAGCACGAGGGCCATGGCGCCGAGCAGACCGGTTGCTACCCGGGGCGGAAGCCTGCCTGCCAGCCCGAGCCACAGCACGGCCACGGTGACGGTGAGCCCGATGGCCAGCCCGCCGCCGCGCGGGGTCGGAACGGCATGAAGGCTCCGTTCGTTTGGTACGTCCAGGACGGCCCGCGCCAGGGCGAAGTGCCGGACCAGCCCCGTGGCGACGAGGACCACGACGGCCGCGACAGCTCCCGCGCAAAGCAGGACGAGTGCCTGTGGGCTCACCGGACAGATCACCTCTTCACGGAACTCGGCCAACCAGCGCGAGGCTCGTTACGGTGCTGCCGTGCTTGGTTGGCCAGGGGAGGGCACCGAGCGGCACGATCTCGAGCCGGGCACCCTCCCGGCGCAAGCGCTCCACCCCAAGCCATGGGCCCGCGATGACCGCATCCCCTCTCCACAGGGGGCGGCCGTCGGGGAAGTAATCGTGGAGCAGGATGACGCCGCCCAGTCGAAGGCGGCCCAGCGCCGCCGGCAGCTCACGGTAAACCGTCGCCGCGCTGTGGTCCCCATCCAGGAAGATGAAATCGAACGCCTCACCCCCCTGGGCCAGGAACTCGAGCGAGGGGCGTACTACGAAGCGGGTAGCGACCGAGTCGCCCAGCCGGTCGACCATCTCCCGCGGTGCGAGGCGCGACCCGTAACGCTCCCAGGGGCGCCGGTGAGGATCATTCACGTCCTCGATGTCCACTGTCACCAGCTCGGGGTGCCGCGCGTCGCCGTTTCCATTCGCCCGGAGGGCGGCCGCGATGTGGACCGTCGACGCCCCGATGTGGGTCCCGACCTCCAGCACCCGCTCCGGCCGGAAACCACGAACCAGATAGTAGAGGGCGCGCCGGTCCCCAGGGTTCACGCCACCGGCAGCGGCCGTAATTCCGAACCGTTCGATCTGCGGCCCGACCGCGGCCCATTCGACATCCACGGCGGGATTCGATAGCAGCTGACGCACCCGCTCGGCGTCCAGCACGGCCAGAGTGCCAACATCGCATCGGACCGCAGCTACCCTGGCAAGGCGCCGCTCCTCCCGCCAGCGCAGGGCCAGGTTCTGGACTCGGATCGGGGCCAGCCGCGCGAGCGCGCCGAGAGCCGTCATGCAACCTCCTGATTGCGTCGCCAGTACCAGGCCGCGGTCGCCTCCAGCCCCTGGGCGACCGAGAACGGCGGAGTGTAGCCGAGGCGGGATCGGATCAGGCTGATGTCCAGCTGCAACGACCCCGTCAGTCGCTCCACGGCCGCCGTCGTCATCGGAACGTCCCACCATCGGGAGAGTGCATCGCCGATCCGCCCCGCCAGCTGAAACAACGAAACCGGCACCGGAAAGAGCCGCGCCCTGCGGCCCAGAGCAGCGGCCACGGAGCGTACCAGCTCGGGGGTGGAAAGATCCTGGCCGTCACTCACGTGGTAGAGTCCGGACTGGCCGGGGCCCGAGCGGATGGCCGCCTCGATGGCGGCGCAGGCGTTCCCGACGTAGAGGAGGCTCCTCTGATTGTGGATTGCCCCGAGCGGCAAGGGGACCCCGCGCGCGAGCGCGTCGAACAGGCGCAGCATGTTGGCCCGCATCCCCGGGCCATAGATGAGAGGAAAGCGCAAGGCGATCGTCCCCATGCCCAGCTGCCTTCCCTCCTCGGCCACGGCGCGCTCCGCCTCGAGCTTACTAAGGCCATAGGAATCCTGCGGCTTTGGCGGTGTCTGCTCAGACCAGGGTGCAACGCTCCGTTCCCCGATGGCCTTGGCGCTGCTCGCGAGCAGGAAGAGGAAGGCTCCCGCGTCCCTAGCGGCTTGAAGCGACCTCCGCGTAAGCTCCACATTGGCGGCACGGTACGCGGCCAGCGGATCGGGGGCGCCATCCCGGCGAACGTGTGCCCGGCCGGCGAGATGGACCACCACCTGCGCCCCCCGAAACGCCGACTGCAGTCGGTCCAGGTCTGCTACCTCTCCC
>DATJVM010000023.1:0-4522 GCA_035501775.1 Gemmatimonadales bacterium
GACCTTCACGAGGCGGCCGCTCTTTCTGAGCAGCGGGATCTCCCCGGACAAGCCCTGATGGCGGCTGCGGCCATTTCCGGCGATCAGGCCATCTTCCTGCGCGCCCCCGCCCTCGCCTCGGCAACGCTTGATTCGGCCCTCAAGCGGCATCCGCTGGCCTCCATCCCTCCGGAGGACCGACCCTACGCGATGCTCGCCATCGCGTATGCGCTGGCCGGCCAACCAGCGTTCGCCAAGCAGCTCCTGGTCGATTACGACGCCAATGTCTCAGAGGTGATCCGCAAGGGGTCCAGCGATCGCGACTGGGCCAACGGGTACCTGGCGCTGGGCGAGAATCGGGCGCAGGAGGCCATTCAGGCATTCCGGCTGGCACGGGACCACAGCGCCTGCACCAACTGCGGTTATCTGGAGCTCGCACAGGCGTACGACCTGGCCAAGCAACCCGACAGCGCTCTCGCGGCCTATGCCCGCGTCGTCGATACACCGCACGACGCCAACAGCCTGGACGACCGCTCCTGGAACGACGCCCGCGCCTACCGCCGCCTGGGAGAACTGTACGATGACAAGGGCGACCGGCAGAAGGCGCTCGACTATTACGGGCGCTTCGTCGACCTATGGAAGGATGCGGACCTCGCGCTCCAGCCTCAGGTGAAGGTCGTGAAGGAGCGGATGGCGAAGTTGTCGGGGGAGGGGGGGCGGTAGGGCCGGTAGGGCGATAGGGCGGTAGGGCGGTATGTAGCAGGGTTGAGGGGCCGTTGATTCGGAATACCTATCATTCCGAATGGGACCTTACGAGCGGTTTGAGGCTTGGCGGTTCTCTCACGAGTTGGTCCTGGCTGTGTACCGCCTCACTGCGACCTGGCCCGCGCATGAGCAGTTCGGTCTGACCTCTCAGGTTCGGCGGGCTGCGGCATCGATCCCCTCCAACATCGCGGAAGGATCTGCCAAGCGGGGGCCTGCGGAGTTTCGGCGATTCCTCGGCTACTCCATAGGGTCCATGTCGGAACTCACCTATCTCCTCTCCCTGAGCATGGAACTCGGCTACACCGGGCGGCGGGAGTTTCAGGCAGTCGAGTCGCTCCGGGAGCGCGCCGGCCGAGCCACTTGGCGCCTCTATCAGGCCATGTCCCATCCCTCCCCCTGAGTTACCGCCCTACCGCCCTACCGCCCTTTCTGGCCCAAATATTGTATAGTCCCCCCCTGTTCCCTCCTCGAGAACACGCATGCGGATACTGGTCACCGGCGGCGCCGGGTTCATCGGCAGTCACACCTCGCTCGAACTGCTCCGGCACGGTCACGACGTGATCGTGATGGACAACCTGTGCAACAGCAAACCCGAAGCCCTACGGCGCGTGCAGGAGCTGGCCGGTCGGCACCTGGAATTCCATCGACTCGACCTGCTGGACCCCGAGGGGCTGGAGCGCCTGTTCGCCGAGGGCAGGATCGATGCCGTGATTCACTTCGCGGGACTCAAGGCCGTTGGGGAATCCGTCGCACAGCCGCGGCGCTACTACATGAACAACGTGGTCGGAACCCTGTATCTCACGGAGGCCATGGAGCGCCACGGGGTGAAGACGCTGGTCTTCAGTTCCTCGGCGACGGTCTACGGGGAGCCCGGCAGTGTCCCGATCAAGGAAGACTTCCCCCTGAGCGCCACCAATCCGTACGGACAATCGAAGCTCGTGATCGAGAACCTACTCCGTGATCTGGCGCACGCCGATCCGAGCTGGCGCATCGCGCTGCTCCGCTACTTCAATCCGGTCGGAGCGCACGAGAGCGGGCGCATCGGCGAGGACCCGAATGGAGTGCCCAACAATCTCCTGCCGTACATCACGCAGGTCGCGGTGGGGAAGCTGCCGCATCTTCGCGTGTTCGGTGATGACTACCCGACACCCGATGGCACCGGCGTGCGGGACTTCATTCATGTCGTGGACCTGGCGATCGGCCACCTGAGGGCGCTGGAGCACTTGAGGGACGTCACCGGCTGCCGCCCCTGGAACCTCGGGACCGGCAAGGGGGTCAGCGTCCTGGAGCTGGTGCATGCCTTCGAGCGTGCCAGCGGACGGAAGGTTCCCTACCGGGTTCTGCCCCGGCGCCCCGGGGATGTCGCCACGACCTACGCCGACCCGTCCCGCGCCATGGCGGAGCTGGGCTGGCAGGCCGAGCGGGACGTCGACGCCATCTGCCGGGACGCGTGGCGTTGGCAGTCGCAGAACCCGAATGGTTACCCCGGCTGACGGCCTTCCCGGCTCAGCGACCTCCCGCGGGCAGATTGGTGGTGAGGAAGGTGGTCAGCAGGGTAAACAGGTGCAACGTGGTTCCTTCGCCCTCGAAGATGCCGTGTGAGCGGTTGGGATAGACCATCAGGCTGAATTGCTTGTTGGCCGCTACCAGCGCATTGACGAGGCGCTCCGTCCCCTGGTAGTGCACGTTGTCGTCTCCGCTGCCGTGCACAACCAGCAGGTGACCGCGCAGCTTGTCGGCAAAGGTGATGGGTGAGGATTGCTCGTAGTCCTGTTCGTTATCCTGTGGGAGCCCCATGTAGCGCTCCTGGTAGATCGTGTCGTAGAGGTGGATGTCCGGCACCGGCGCCACCGCCATCCCCGTGTGGTACACATCAGGATCGCGAAACATCAGATTCAGCGTCATGGAGCCGCCGCCGCTCCAGCCCCACACGCCGAAGCGGGTGGAGTCCACCCAGCCCCAGCGCCCGATGGCGCGGGCGGCCCCCGCCTGATCCTCGGAGGCATACACGCCGATCTTGCGGTAGATGCACTTGCGCCAGGCGCGCCCCCGCAAGGAGGGTGTGCCGCGGTTGTCCATGGTAATCACCGCGTAACCCATCTGCGTCAGCATCAGATGCCAGGGGTTGTTGGCGCCCCAGCTGTCGACCGCGGTCTGTGCGGCCGGCTCCCCGTACACGTGGAAGAGCACCGGGTACTTCTTGGTGGAGTCGAAGTCGGGCGGGTACATGACGAGCGCGTCGAGTTTGACACCATTGCCCGCGTCCACTCGGGTGAATCTGACCGGGCCCTTCCGAAGCAGGCCGTACCGGTGTTTGAGGTCGGCGTTGTCAGCGAGTACCCGGATGACTTCGTGCGACGGCAATCGTACCAGCTCCGTCATGGGCGGCGTCGTGACGTTGGAGAAGACGTGAACGGCGTATGCCCCGCCGGGGGCGATGTTGTACGAATGCGTGCCCGTCTCGTTGGCCGGGGACAGGCGCTCCGGTGGAGCCCCGCCGGCGAGGGGGGCGCGATAGAGATAACGCTGCGTCGGGTTGTCCGGTGAGGCGGAGAAATAGAGCCAGCCACCCGTCGTATCCACGCTCAGTACTTCCGCGATGTCATAGTCGCCGGGAGTGACCAGGCGCAGGTCCTTGCCGTCGCGTGAGATGCTCCAGACGTGGCGCCAGCCGTCCCGCTCGCTCACCCACAGGAAGCGCGTTCCGCCCTGAAGCCACTGCCAGTCGTCCACTACGTCGACCCACGCGCTGTCCTCGTCCACGAATATGGGACGGGTCTGACCGGTCCGGACGTCGCCCAGCAGCACGGTCAGCGTGTCCTGCAGCCGGTTGAACCGCTGGAGGGCGACCTCCCGGCTGTTCGCAGCCCACTCCATCCGCGCGAGATAGATGTTTCGCGGATCGCCCGGCACCCGGAGCCAGCGGGTGGGGCCGCCCGCGGCGCTCACCACGCCGACCCGGACGGCGGAGTTCGTGGTCCCCGCCTTCGGATACTGCACCGGCTTGACGAAGGAGTAGAGGCTGTCCGTGTCGTCGATCAGCAGAAAGTCCCGAACGCCGGAAGCGTCGAGTTGCCAGTAGGCGATCTTCGTTCCGTCGGGGCTCCAGCGAAAGCCGTCCCGGTCGTCGAATTCCTCCTCGTAGACCCAGTCGAAGGTGCCGTTGATGATGGTGCGGGTTCCATCGTGGGTAAGCGGTGTGATGCGACCATCGCTCAGCCGCTCAACGTACAGATTGTCGTCGCGGACGTAGGCGACCCGATCTCCCTGCGGCGAGAACTTGGCGAACATCAGCGTGGAAGGCTTGGCGGCTGGCCCGCCGAGCTTTCGGAGCCGACCATGGTCGAGGTCCAGCACCCAGTAGTCTCCACGGGTGTTCTGGCGCCAGACCCGGGCAGTGTTCGTAAACAGCAGGATCTTTCGGCCGTCGACGGAAAAGCTGAAGCTCTGCGCCCGGAGAGGCACGCTGTCTCCGGGTGGAATCAGCTGCTCGCTCCGGACCAACACCGTTCGCTCCCCGGTGACGGGATTGACGCGGACCAGGTCGGGCCCCTTGGCGTCCGGCCGACGATCATAGGAGTAGTAGGCCTGGCCGTCCGGGGTCCATCGGATCGGCGGCACGCGGTCGGTTTGGAAGAAGTCGGAATTGAAGATCCGGTCCAGCGTGACGGTCGATGAGTCACTCGATTCCTGAGCGACGAGCGAAGAGTGCAGTGCCAGCAGGACGGCGAGTGCGGAGATGAAACGTCGAGTCATGGCCGGGTCGGTGGAAGGGAGG
>DATJVM010000024.1:0-56973 GCA_035501775.1 Gemmatimonadales bacterium
CGGCGCGCCATGCCATGCTGGCTCGGACCCCGCTCAATGCGGAAGCGGTCGGCGAGGCTTGCGCTGAGGCGCTCAAGTGTCATGGGACACTCACCGGACGGTGGTGCGCCGAAGGGGCCGCTGCGAGGCGGTCGACTGGACTATTCAATGGGTCTCCGGGACGAGCTCGCGGCTAAAGCCGCGGCTCGGCAGCTGTCACTGAAGTGACCTCGATCGAGATGCCGTCGCTTCAGTCGCGGACCGGCGCGCCATGCCGCCCCTTGCCCCAGTTCCCGCTCAATGCGGCAGTCGGCGTGCTCTCTGGTGAGGGGAGCTGTTAAGGAGAGAACTGCGGCCCGGCGTGGGGGGATCCTCGGTAATCGCTAGCCAGGGATCTCAAGGCAACTACAACCGCTCCAGCAGCTGCTTGAACCTGGGCAGGGCCCGGATGGAATCGAAGTCGGAATCGTTCTCCAGCCACGCCCGGTGCCCGAAGCCGTTCTGGATCGCCTTCTCGAGACATGCCAGCGCGTCATCCGACTGCCCGCCCAGCGCATACACGCACGCGACATTGTAGAGCACACCCGAATCTTCGGGGTCGAGCGCCAATGCCCGGCCGGCCCACTCGAGGGCCCGCTGGGGCTCGCCGAGCTGCATGAGCGCCCCCGCGCTCAGGTACAGGGCCCGCGCGTCGTCCGGGTTGAGCTCGAGGTGCTTCTCGGCTAGCTGCACCCCTCGGCGCTGAGTCGCTTCTGCTTCCGCCACGCGATTCAGGGTACGGAGCGCGGGTACGACCAGCAGGGCCGTCTGGTAGTCTTCCGGGCGCACCCGGGACGCTTCCTGGTAGTGCCCCACCGCCTCGCTGTACTTGCCCTGCTGAAACAGGGCCCGTCCGTAGAAGTAGTGCGCCTCGAATAGTTGCGGGTTGAGTCGGATGGCGGTCTCGAACTCGGCCTCTGCCTCCTCATACCGCTTGCTCAAGGACAGCGCCAGGCCGCGTGACGCATGGGCCTCCGCCAGGTCGGGGCTCAGCTCCAACGCCCGCTTGCTGTGGCCGTCCGCCCCCTCGAGGTTGGCCCGGCTCCCGTCCCAGTACATATAGAGGAAAGAGCAGCAGTCGGCGGCCCCGGCGTGCGCCACGGCGTACCCGGGGTCGATCTCCATGGCGCGCTCGAACATCCGGCGCGCGAACTGGATGCCGGTACGACGGAACTGGTGGAAGAACTGGCGGCCGCGCAGGTAGTAGTCGTAGGCCTGGACGTTCGCGGCCGGCACCTGCTCGATGGCCCGCCGCTCCTCGTCGCTCA
The DNA here is from genome assembly GCA_035501775.1 of Gemmatimonadales bacterium. Classification (GTDB taxonomy): domain Bacteria; phylum Gemmatimonadota; class Gemmatimonadetes; order Gemmatimonadales; family GWC2-71-9; genus JADJOM01. The sequence continues at coordinate 1,287 of DATJVM010000024.1, forward strand.
GCATGACGCGAAGCGCCTTGACGATGTTCTGCGCGATCTCGTCCTGGATCGCGAAGACGTCTTCCATGTCGCGATCGTAGCGCTCGGACCAGAGATGGTAGCCATCGGCAACGTTGATGAGCTGCGCCGTGATCCGAAGCCGCTTCCCGGCCTTGCGGACGCTCCCTTCGAGTACGGTGCCCACGCCGAGCTGCTCACCCACCCGCCGGATGTCCTGGTTCTGGCCCCGGAAGGCAAAGGCCGAGGACCGTGACGCCACCCGCAGCGCCTGGATCTTGGTGAGCGCGTTGATGATCTCTTCCGCCATCCCCTCGCAGAAGTATTCCTGGTCCCGATCCGCGCTCATGTCCACGAACGGCAGGACCGCAATCGACTTGCCGGCGGGGCTCGGAGCCGGCGTGGCCGTGGTCGGGCCGGGGGGCGTGGTGCCGGTGTGGAGCGCCAGCGCCTGGGCAAACTGGGCCGCCGTGCTGAACCGATCGGCTGGAACCTTCGCCAGTGACTTGGTAATCGCCTGGTCCACACTCTCGGGGACCGCGGACCGGGCTCCACGCACCGACGGCGGCGGCTCGGTGAAGCGCTTGGTGATGATCGCTTGTGCCGTGGGGCCCGTGAATGGGGCCGACCCGGCCAGCATCTCGTAGACCATGCAGCCCAGGCTGTAGATGTCGCTTCGTCCATCTACATCGGTGTCTCCCGACGCCTGCTCGGGGCTCATGTACGCCGGCGTGCCGACCGCGCTCCCGGTCTGCGTCAGGTTTTCGTTGGCGGCGGCGGTGACGGCCTTGGCGATGCCGAAGTCGGTGACCAGCGCCTCGCCCTCGTGCAGCATCACGTTCTCGGGCTTGATGTCACGGTGCACTACGCCCTGCCGGTGGGCATAGTCGAGCGCCGCCCCGACGTTGCGGGCGATCTGCAGGGCGTCGTCGACGGCGAGCTGATGCTCGCGCGAGAGTCGCTGCCGCAGCGACTCGCCATCGACGAACGGCATGACGTAGAAGAGGAGCTCCCCGGCCTGGCCGGAGTCGTGAAGGGGAACGATGTGCGGGTGGTTGAGCCGTGCGGCGACCTTGATCTCCCGGAGGAACCGTTCCGGCCCCAGCGATGCCGCCAGCTCCGGGTGCAGCACCTTGAGGGCGACTCGACGATCGTGCTTGATGTCCTGCGCCAGGAAGACCGTCGCCATTCCCCCTCGCCCGACCTCGCGCTCGACGGCGTAGCGACCGGCCAGCGCGGTTCGGAGACGGTCGAGGAGAGGAGACATGGCCCGGAAAGGTACCGGGCAACTGGCGGCTTGGGGAGGCGCCCTGAGCCGCCACCCCCTCGGTCGGTCGCTTTGGCCGGGGATCGGACGGCCTCTCGACGAAGCCAGGCGTCGTCCCCGTGGAGCCACGGATAGTCCGCGCTCAGGAAGCCGCCGAGTACCACCAGCCTCGAGACCCCGCGGGCTCTCCGTGACGCAATGAAGCTGTGGTACGCACCCTACGGCCAAGAGGCCGATCAGAAGTGAGCGATGGCAGGGGAATGAACGGCCGGGCGCGACCCGGCTCAGCGTCCGCGCTCCCAGGCAGCTCGAAGCCGTTCCGTGCGAGGCCCGGCGCCGGCCATCTCCTCGACTTTCACCATAGGCCGATCAAACCCCCTCACGACCACTGCAAGCGTTCGTGCTCCGGCGGCGCCTGTCACCTGAAGCTGTGCGGTCTGGCCGATCCGGAGCCGGTTGCGCAGCTCCAGGAACTGCTGGGCGGACGAGATGGGAACGCCTTCGAACGACTCGAGCCGGTCGCCGGTGTGGACGCCGGCCCGGCCCCAGACACCATCCGGCGTCGTGATGATCAACTTGACGTCTTGCGGGCCGTCACCGGAGTAAGGGAAGATCCGGAGATCGGGCACGGCGTGGCCGCTGTCGTCCGTGGCGGGCGACCAGCTCACGCGAAGAGCGAGGCCCATCGGGCGCAGGTACGACGCAAAGTCGATGGGATGCGCCGACCGGACGTAGCGCTCGAAGATCTGGTGAACCGCACAGCTACAGACCTGGTGCACCGCCCGTTCCACCCCGGCTCCGTCGAAGCCCCGGTGGCCGGAGTAGCGCTCGAGCATGAGCCGCATCACGTCGTCCATCGAGCGCCGGCCATCGGTGGCATTTCGGATCGCGAAGTCGAGCAGGGTGCCAATGATCTCGCCGCGCAGGTGCGGGCTTGCGGTGTAGTCTCCCAGCGCCCCGGGTCGGCTCCCGTAGGCGACGGCGCTGATGCTTTCGGCCGAAAAGCGCCGTTGGCCCGGGCTCTCGTTGTAGCGGCGGATCAGCTCGGCGAGATGATCGAGGCGGGTGGGCTCGAACCCCGGCAGTCCCGCGCGGCGCGTGAGGAGATCGGCATAGAACATGGTGAGCCCTTCGCTCCACCAGAGGCCATGGCTCCGGGGCGGCGCTCGATCGCTGACGTCGCCGTACTCGGCCGGCCGGATCCGCATCAGGTTCCAGGCATGGAAGTACTCGTGCGCGATCTCCGCGAGCGCCGGTCGCTGGTCCCGCGCCAGATCGGCGCTCGGCGCACCGATGGTGACCGAGTTGAGATGCTCGAGCGCGCCGAGCGACGCATCCTGGAGCAGGAAGGTGTACTCCCGGTACGGCGCGCGGCCAAAGAGCGCTATGGCCTGCTCCGCGATTCCACGGATCCCAGCGACGAGCGCGAGGGTGTCGAACGGTGTGGCGTTCGCGGCGGGCAGATAGACGACGCGGTGCGGAACTCCATCGACCTCGAACTCCCAGGTCCTCAACTGCCCGACCAGAATGGGCGAATCGAGGAGCACGAACGCACTGGCGGCAAAGAACGACCTGGGATCGCTGGTCGGCACGAGACCGGTGGCCACCTGCCACCCCGGCGGGAGGTCCAGCCGTACCCGGGCGGGGGTGAGCGTCGCCCCGACCACGTACATGAACGATTGCATCCCTCCCAGCAAACCGCCTGTCGATGAGAGGAACGGCACCCATGCGCTCCGCGTCGGAGGCGAGTCTGGCAGGTGGATACGGTACCGCACCACGGACCGGCCACCCCTGGTGGCAACCCTCCAGCTGGTGCTGTCCACCCTCGTGATCGAGACTGGCCCTCCCGCCGAATCCGTGGCGGTGAGGTCCTCCACGTACCGGTAGAACCGGTCGTCGTACTCCGGGTGCACAGCCAGCGCCAGATGGAAGGTGTCCGGGACATTGCGAATGGAGATCTGGACTCGGTACGCCGTGAGGTCGGCCGAGTCCACGCCGAGTGTGTAGGCCAGCTCCGGGGTTGCCGCGGCCGCCTGGCCCTCGACGAGGTCGGTGAAGTGCGTCGGCGGGGCCTGGCCGGCGGCCCGGCCGGTGGGGAACAGCGGCAGCACGACGAGGTACCACGAGATGGTCAGGTGCCGCATCCGGACTCCGGTTTGGGGGATCGCCGGTACGATGCCGGCGGGGCCGCCGCGGTTTGGGCGCCTGGAACAGTGAGCTGGGCTCCCGGTGGTGCGTCAGAATGAGGCACCGGCCCGGAGTGGCGCTCCGTCAAAACTTCCGGGGCCGTTTTTCGTCTGGTATCACGCTCGCCGGAATCCCGGGTCGAGGCTTTCCAATTCCCGCCCTCCGGCGTAGTATCGTGTCCGCAAACTTCGCAATCTCGGGTTCCCGGAACGGTGCCCCCCCGCCCGGGGCGGGGCGCCTGAGGAGTGGAAACAGTATGGCCAGGGTGACCACGGCCGTCCTGCTCGCGATGGTGGTGACCATCGGTGGGGGGACTGGTCGCATGGCGGCGCAGACCGCCGCTCCTTCGGAGGTCGACAGCCTCCGGCATCCCTATTCGCGGGCCGACATTGATTTCATGACCGGCATGATCGGTCACCACGCGCAGGCGGTGCTGATCGCGGGCTGGGCGCCCACGCACGGCGCGAGTCCGGCGCTCCTGGATCTCTGCTCGCGGATCGTCAATGGCCAGAGCGACGAGATCAAGTGGATGCAGCATTGGCTCGCTGACCGGCACCAGCCGGTCCCGAGCGGCGCGCCGATGCACGACATGATGCCCGACATGGACATGTCGAAGACGATGCCAGGCATGCTCAGCCCCACGCAACTGACCCAGCTCGACAGCGCCCGCGGGCCGGAGTTCGACCGCCTGTTCCTCACTGACATGATCCATCACCATACCGGTGCCCTCATCATGGTCAAGCAGCTCATGGGGACGCCCAGTGCGGCGCAGGACCCGCTGACCTTCAAGTTCGTCTCCGACATCAACGCCGATCAGACGATCGAAATCGACCGGATGAAAGGCATGCTGTTGCCACTCGAACTGGGCGCGAACGGCCCCTGAGGGGCGGCCGCGCCCGCATCCTTTCCTCCGACCCTTATCCGGAATCGTCCATGGTATCCGTCCGCGTCACCTCACCCTCGCGTCGCGCCCTGAGGGCGCTCTCCCTCCTGGCCACGGTCGTGGTCGTCGGGGCCTGCGCCTCCTCGACCAGCTCTTCGGCCGCCAACATGGCCACCATGCCACCCCAGCCCGATCCGAGGGTCGGTCTTCACGCCGGCGTGATGGATGCCGGTCAGGCAGCGTGGAACCTCACGCTGGTGTCCAACACCCAGCCGTCCGACAGCTTCAAGGGCGTCACGAACTCGGACCTGGCCTTCACCGGCAAGTACGCCATCCAGGGGAATTACAACGGCTATCAGGTCTGGGACATATCGAACCCCGCCCAGCCCGTGCTGGCGAGGGGCTACCTGTGCCCAGCGTCCCAGAGCGACGTCTCGGTCTACCAGAACCTGCTGTTCGTTTCCGGTGAGGGGCTCGGCGGGCGGCTCGATTGCGGCAGCGAGGGCGTACACGATACGGTGAGCACCGAGCGGCTGCGTGGGCTCCGGATCTTCGACATCACCGATATCACCAACCCCAAGTACATCGCCAACGTGCAGACCTGCCGCGGATCGCACACCCACACGGTGGTGACCTCACCGAACGATCCGGACAACGTCTACGTCTACATCTCCGGTTCCGCGCCGGTACGCTCGCCCAGCGAGCTGGCGGGCTGCTCCGGCCTGCAGCCCGATCAGGACTCGACCACGGCACTCTTCCGGATCGAAGTCATCAAGGTGCCCTTGGCGCACCCGGAGCAGGCCGCCATCGTGAGTTCGCCACGGATCTTCAATGACCTTGCCCCGCCGCCCACCCACCCCGAAGCGGCGCAGGATGTGGCGAAGGCCGCCGCCCGGGCGGCTGAGGCCCGCGCCAAGGGGGCCTTCACCGCGACCATCCGCGGCATGGAGTACGTCCTCCCCTCGCGCTTCGTCGACCCGATGCTGGATAGCGTGGTCCAGGCGCGGCACGGCACCGGCGCACCGACCGCCGCCGACAGCTCGGCCCTGCGCGACGCCTTGCCGGCGATGATGGAGGCGCGGTTCGGGGCGAGGCACACCGGCCCCACCCAGTGCCACGACATCACGGTCTACCCGGCGATCGGGCTGGCGGGGGGTGCCTGTGAAGGGTACGGCCTCCTGCTCGACATTCACGACCCGGCCCACCCGGTGCGTCTGGCCGCCGTCGACGATTCGAACTTCTCCTACTGGCACTCGGCGACCTTCAACAACGACGGCACCAAACTCCTCTTCAGCGACGAGTGGGGTGGGGGCGGGCAGCCCAAGTGCCGCGCGACCGACAAGCGCGAGTGGGGCGCAGATGCCATCTTCGCCCGCACCGGCGACAAGCTCACCTTCGAGAGTTACTACAAGCTGCCGGCCCCGCAGACCGAGTTCGAAAACTGCGTGGCGCACAACGGGTCCCTCATCCCGGTGCCCGGCCGCGACATCATGGTGCAGGCGTGGTACCAGGGCGGCATCTCGGTCTTCGACTGGACCGACGCCGCGCACCCGAAGGAGATCGCCTTCTTCGATCGCGGCCCCATGGATTCCACCAAGCTGGTGGGCGCCGGCTCCTGGTCGGCGTACTGGTACAATGGAGTGATCGTCAGCTCGGAAATCGCCCGTGGCCTCGACATCTTCGCGCTGGCGCCGAGCGGCCTCCTGTCCCAGAACGAGATCGACGCGGCCAAGCTGGTCCACCTGGACCATCTGAACGTCCAGGACCAGCCGAAGTTCGTCTGGCCAGCCAGCTTTGTCGTGGCGGGTGCCTATCTCGATCAGCTGGCCCGGGGCAACGGTCTCGCCGCGGGCAAGATCGCCTCGCTGCGGAAGGGGCTGGCCAAGGCCCAGGAGGCTTCCGGGGCTGGCCGGCACGCCGCGCTTGCCCTGCTGGTAACGGAGGCGCAGGCGGATGCCGCCGGAGCCACGGATGCGGCCAAGGTCCAGACGCTGGCCTCGGCCATTCAGGACCTCGAGAACGCGAACTGATTCGAGCGTCGTACCGCAGTACCGAGGCGCCACGGCGGACAGTCCGCCGTGGCGCCTTGCTCTTGCGGCTGGCTACTGGAGGGCGGCGTTGAGCATCATGGCCAGCCGGACGCCGGCCTTGATGAGAGCCAGCTCGGCGGGCGGGAGATTGCCGGCCACGTACTGATCGTCCAGCACTCCATCCGGCGGGAGACGGTAGGCGCTCTCGCGGGCGATCCGGTGCCCCTCCAGCGCCCAGTCTGTCACGCTTCCTCGTTCGAAGGCGGTGAGGTCGAGGGTGTCCATCATCGCCGTGAGGTGCCCGAGGTACTGGTCCTCGTCGAGCCCCGTCGTACGGAGCAGCTCCCCGTCCCAGAGCTGATGCAACGACATCGAGCGACCCTGGAGTGACACCCGTCGCTCGTTGCCACCGCGGTCGTCATCGTTGGAGACGTGGAGCGGCTGGTGCAGGTCCGCCACAAGGTGTACCAGGAAGCGGAGCGCCTCCGCGCGCGCATCCCCCGGCGCCGACGTGTCGGCCAGGGTGAGTCGGTCGGCTTCGATCGCGGCGATGACGCACGCTCCGCCGGGGCAGTCCCGGGCTGGATCGTAGTCATCCGCCGCGAGGGGGATGTTCACATAATGGAGTGGCGCCGTCTCGGGGCGCTGGTGGCGCACCTGGTCGGCCCAGTCCGAAACGTCGGCCAGGCTGGCGCCGTCGAGCAGGCGCCGCGCGACGGAATCGGCGCGCGGAGTGAGGCGACGCATCGCGATCCGGGCCACGAGCCGGTGCCCGGCGCCGTACCAGGCCGCGGTCGAGGGCGGCGAAGACCGGTGCCCAGCCGGCTGGGCGGTGAGCAGGACGAGGCCGACGTGTAAGGCTCGCACTGGGGGATTCTAGAGGGGCCGGACCGGTCATGCCAACGCCGCCATGCTCACATCCCGGTGTGATGCTCCCACAGCTCCCCATCATCGGCGAACATGTTCACGTGCGCCATCCAGCCGAAGACCCGAGCGTGGAACTCGCCACCGGCGGCGTCGCAGGCGGCCTTGGTGGTGATCGTTCCACGGAAGCCGAACCGTCGGTCCGGGTCCGCCAGGGCGGAACCCCCCGCGGCCGTGAGCTTACCCGTCCCGCGCGGAAAGCAGAGATTCGTATGCTGGTGCCACTGCGCGATGCTGAGTGGAAGCCGCTGGTTGAGCTCCTCGGGCGACATGCGGGCCGGCGCGGTATACATCGCCCCGATCAGCCGCACGCTTCCGTCCGGCATGGGCCGGTAGAGCAGGGAGGTGGGCGCTGTGGCGTCGAAGGTCCAGCGCGCCTTGAGGGCGTTGGCCATGCTGGTGTAGTGATAGACCCGCTGCTGCTTGATGCTCGGCGCGAACCTGCGGTAGCCATCCTGCTCGGCCACCCGGACGTCCCTGTACCTGGCCAGGGCGGCCCGCGCCACGCGGACGATGCTGTCCGCCCGCGCGCGATCTCCGGTCGCCTCGCGCCAGGTGGGAGTCATCGTCATATGGGGACTCATGGTGAGCGAGCCACCGCCCATCACCATCTCCATCATCCCCATCTGGGGCGACTCGTCGGAGCCCTGCTGCGCCTTGAGGCGCCCCGGTGTGACCAGGGCGAAAAGGCTGACCACTCCGGACACGATCATCCTGCGCATGCGACTGGCTCCCAATGCTGGCCTCGTTCGGGAGACGCGCCGCGGGCGCACCGGTTAAGCCTCGAGCTCACTCTGCGAACCGGGTCTTGAAGGTCTGGCCGTACGTGGTCGGTGTCCCGTCGTAGTTCGAGATAAGATCGAGCGACTGTCCCCACACATCCCAGTCCCACGCCAGGTAGCTGTCGTGACGCGAATCCATCCAGTCCATGAGCGAGTCTACGAAGGAGCTACCGCCGTCGTCCTGGCCGAGTTCTCCCAGGATCAGGGGAACCTGCTGGGCCACCGGGGCCGCGTTGTCGTTCCAGCAGGAGAGCGTGGCACAGCCGCTGAAATTGTAGACGTGCCAGGAGGCGGCCAGATTGTGCAGCGGATCGGTCGGCTGGTTGGCCAGCCAGCCGGTGAGGCTCGACGCGTACTGGACGCCTCCCGCCAGGATGACGTTGGTGGCGCCGCTGCCCCGCACCGCGTCCACCAGGTCCTGCATGGAAGCGGCCTGAAAGCCCATGCCCTGGCAGGTGCCGCCCTCGTGCCAGCAGCGCCAGGCTTCCGGGCCGTCGGCGTTGTTGTCCGGGTAGGGCTCGTTGAAGAGGTCGAACAGGACACGATCGTTTCCTTTGAACGCCGCGCCCACCTCGCGCCAGAACTCGGGGGAGTGGTCGCGGTTGGGCATTGGGGCCTGGCCCAGCGCCTTCGCGGTGTCCGCGGCACTCCAGTGCAGGTCGAGGATGACGAACAGGCCGGCCCGGTTGAGGAGCGCCACGTACTGCGCGATCGCCGTCCGGTAGTTGTCGCCCGCATAGGCCGGATTCACGCCGTTGATGCCGAGCCAGCAGCTCTCGTTGAGCGGGACCCGGACCGCGTTGGCATGCCACGCGGCGATGGCCTGGACGGAGGCGGAGTCGGCGGGCCCGTCGAAGATTCCCCATCCCTGCGCGCACGCGTACTCGGCGCCGGAGCGGTCCACTCCGTGGAGCACGACGGCATGGCCAGCCGAGTCCACCAGCTGGTTGCCGGACACGTGAAGCGTGCCGCCGACCGGCCCCGTCGGGCCCGAGGTTCCGGTAGGCATCCCGCTGCACGCGGCGAGCAGGGCCGCGAGGCCAACATGGACAAGCTTCGTCATGGAATCCTGGACTGAGTCGGGGGCCGCTCGGGCGGGCCCGGGATCTCGTGTACTAGTTATTCCACGGGACCTGTTTCACCCGGTGACTGAGGTCACTCCGTGGCCCTAGACACGGCGCCCCGCCCGCCGTACGGTACTCGCGCTTCCGCGCCGGGCCCCTGGGGGAAGTCACGTTCCATCAAGGAGGCATGATGTCTCCATCGCTCACTCGGTTCGCCGCTGTCCTGCTGCTTATCGCCGGACCGGGCCTGGCCGTCGCGCCACAGGCGCGGGCCCAGACCCGGTTGCTGCGCTTTCCAGATATCCATGGCGATCGGATCGTCTTCACCTACGCCGGCGACCTCTGGAGCGTTTCCGCCATGGGCGGCACGGCGACTCGGCTCACCGCGCATCCCGGGCTCGAGCTCTTCGCCAAGTACTCACCGGATGGGAAGTGGATTGCCTTCACCGGCCAGTACGACGGCGATGAGCAGGTCTACGTAATGCCCGCCGGCGGTGGGGTGCCACGGCAGCTGACGTTCTATCCGGCCCGCGGCCCGCTCGCCCCTCGCTGGGGCTACGACAACCAGGTCTACGGCTGGACGCCCGATAGCCGCTCCGTGCTCTTTCGATCGCTGCGCGAGGGCTGGACCCTGGGCGACAACCGGCTCTTCACCGTGCCGGCCACGGGCGGCCTCCCGACTCCCCTGCCGATGCCCCAGGCCGGGGCCGGCGCCCTCTCCCCGGATGGCAAACGGATCGTCTACTCGCCGCTGTTTCGGGACTTCCGCGCGTGGAAGCGCTACCAGGGTGGATGGGCGGAAGATCTCTGGGTCTTCGACCTCGCGAGTCACGACAGCCGCAACGTCACCAACAACCCCTTCACCGATCGCGATCCGATGTGGATCGGCGATCGCATCTTCTTCACCTCCGACCGGAGCGGCACCCTCAACCTCTACTCGGTGAGCCCCGACGGCAGCGGAGTGACCGAGCTGACCCATCAGACCACCTGGGACGTGCGCTGGCCCAGCGCGGATCAGTCCGGTCAGATTGTGTACGAGCTGGACGGCGAGTTGCACGTTTTCGATACCCGCAGCAACGGCGACCGGAAGCTCGACATCCTCGTCCCGGACGACGGGCTCGCGGCCCGGCCCACCCATCGCTCCGTGGCAAAGTTCATCGAGGACTTCGCGCTGAGCCCGGACGGCCAGCGCGCCCTCTTTGTGGCCCGCGGCGATGTCTTCACCGCTCCGGTCGAGCATGGACCGACCCGGAATCTCACCGCCAGCCCCGGTGCGCATGACCGGGGAGCGCGCTGGTCCCCGGACGGGAGGCAGGTCGCTTTCATCTCGGACATGTCCGGCGAAGACGAGCTGTACCTCGTCGATCAGGATGGGTCCGGACGTGCCGATCGGATCACGAAGAACGGCGACATGATGAAGAACCCGCCGCTCTGGTCGCCCGATGGCCGGCGGCTGGCGTACACGGACAAGGACGGGCGGCTCTGGGTGCTGGAGCTGGCCAGCCGCAGTCTCACCGAGATCGCGCGGGATTCGAGTGGGCAGGTAGGCGATCAGGCCTGGTCTCCGGACGGGCGCTGGCTGGCCTTCAGCCAGTCGCACGCCACGGGCTTTCGCTCGCTCTACATCTGGGGAGTCGGTGACAAGGCGCCGCACGCCGTGACCGATCCGCTGGAGAACGCCTTCGAGCCGACCTTCGACCCGGACGGGAATTACCTGTACTTCCTGAGCAACCACTCGTACGCGCCGGCGATCAGCTCCATGGAATGGGACTACGCCACCGACCGGATGACGGGGATCTTCGCGCTCGCGCTCCGCAAGGACGTGCCCGCTCCCTTCCCGCCGCAGAGCGACGAGGTCCGCGTGGACACTGGAGGTGTCGCTCGCCCTGGCAAGCCTGCGGCCGACTCGTCGGCGCGTCCGGCCATTCCCGCCAAGCCGGTGGCCATCGACTTCGATGGTCTGGCCTCGCGGGTCGCCCCGGTGCCCGTGCCCGCGGACGATTACCGCGGGCTCATCGCCCTCAAGGGGGCTCTCCTTTATGAGCGGACGTCGGCATTCGTCTACGGTCGGGAACCGGACCGCAAGTCCGCGCTGGTCCTGTTCAGCCTGAAGGACCGGAAGACCACCTCCCTCGCGGAGGACATCCGGGGATTCGCCGTCTCCGCGAACGGGTTGAAGGTCCTCGCGCGGCAGGGCGCCGACTACAACCTCTACGACGTGAGCCCCAAGGGCGCGGAGAGCAAGAAGACCGTACCGGTGGCGGGCCTGCAGGCGGACATCGTGCCGAAGGAGGAGTGGGCGGAGATCTTCGACGAGGTGTGGCGCCGGTTCCGCGACTTCTTCTACGTGCCCAACATGAACGGGTACGACTGGCGCGCGATCCGGGAGCGCTACCGGCCGCTCCTCCAGTACGTCGGGCATCGCACCGATCTCGACTACGTCCTGAGCGAGATGATCGCCGAGCTGAGCAACTCGCACACCTACATCAGTGGCGGCGATTACGACATTCCCGATCGTCCGCCGGTGGCGCTGCCCGGGGCGTGGTTCGCGCTGGACAGCGCCTCGGGGCGCTATCGGATCAGCCGGATCCTCGCCGGAGACAACGCCGAGGATACGTATCGGGCTCCCCTCACCGCCATCGGCGTGGAGGCCCGCGTCGGCGACTACGTGCTGGCGATAGACGGCGAGGACCTCAAGGCGCCGGATAACCCGTATCGACTGCTCCGCTACAAGGCCGACCGCCCCGTCACTCTCACCCTCAACGGCCGGCCCTCGGACGATGGCGCGCGCCGGGTGACCTACCAGCCGATTACCAGCGAAGCCAACCTGGTGTACCTCGACTGGGTCTCGCGGAACCGCCACATCGTCGATTCACTGAGCCACGGCCGCGTGGGCTACCTGCAGCTCCCCGACATGGGAGCCGCGGGGCTGAGCGAATTCATCAAGTGGTACTACCCGCAGGTCCGCAAGGAAGGGCTGGTCGTCGACGTCCGGGCCAACGGTGGCGGGAACGTCTCCTCGATGCTCATCGAGCGTCTTTCGCGCACTCTCCTCGCGACCGGCTTCTCCCGCAACAGCGAATACACCTCCACCTATCCGCGGGCGCCCGTGTTCTACGGCTCACTGGTGGCCCTGCTCAACGAGACCAGCGCGTCGGACGGAGACATCTTCCCGGCCATGTTCCGACAGGCCGGCCTGGGCCCGCTCATCGGCAAGCGATCATGGGGCGGCGTGATCGGCATTACCAGTCACGGCCCGCTGATCGACGGGGGCAGCGTGAACGTTCCCGAATTCGGCTTCGCCGACACTGCTGGCAGATGGATCATCGAGGGGCATGGCGTGGACCCGGATATCGTCGTCGACAACGATCCACGCTCGGTCATCGCGGGTCACGACCCGCAGCTCGAACGCGGTGTCGCGGAGGTCATGCGGCTCATCGCGGAGCATCCCCGCCGGCTGCCGACGCGTCCGGCCCCGCCGGACAAGGCTCCTCGGCGGTAGGCCTCAGTTGGACTCTCTGGCGGTCCCCAGCTGCACCATGCGTCCGGTGAACAGGGGGTGGTGCGTGATCGGCAGCCAGCGGGCGCCGGTCACGTGGTAGATTTCCCAGTCCGCGGTGATACCGCCGCTCTGAATAATCGCGGCAAACTCTTCAACGGTGCTGAAGTTGTACTCGTTCCTGTCGGCGTTTCGAACCTTGATCTGGGACACGGACCAAAACCTCAGGGCTCGGGGCGGCTCCAGGAATCAGCAACTCCCGGACCGGCCCGGCTAAGCGGTTGCCGTCGAAGATCTTCAATATGAGTGGCGGCGTCGACTCGCCACCCGGGCCCGGGCACCTTGCACCGGGTTGGCTTGCCGCTCCGAGTGGGAGTCACCGCGGCTCACGGGGAGGCGACGTGGCCGGGGTGTGGCCTGGATCACGAGGATTTGAGCCTGCCGGAATGCTGAGGTCCACGCTCCCGCATGGCTGACCGGTCCACGCGCCGCCTCTCGCCACGGCGCCGCCGGCTGCTTCGCCGCGTCGTTGCCATCCTGGCGTCATGGCTCGGCGTCCCCTGGCTCGTGGTGAGCGCGTTCCTCGCCGCAGTCGTGCCCGGCGGCTGGCTCACCCTCCTCGGCCTCCTGGGCGCCGTTCTGGTCGCCGTCGGCGTTCGAGTGGGCGGGTTCTTCGGTAAGGCCTACGCGGGCCGGGCACTCCGAACCCTGCTGTTCATCCCTCTCTATTATGTGATCCTGTTCCTACCCCTGCTGGCCATCGCGGCGCTGCTGGGCGCGCTCGTCGGCTGGCCGCTTGGGCTGCCGCTCGAAGGAGGGCGCGCGGCGATCGAAGTGACCGCGGCCCTGCTGGCGCTGCTTGCCATCGCGGGGTACTGGGGGGCCAGTCGCCTGGTGGTGCGGGAGGTCGAAGTGCGGCACCCGAAGGTGCCGGCGGCGTTCGATGGCCTCCGGATCGTGCAGCTCTCCGATCTGCATGTCGGCCCGCAGACCGGGCGCGCCTTTCTGGCCCGCATCCGGCGCGAGGTGGAGCGGGTGCGTCCCGATCTCATCGCCTTCACCGGCGACATGGTCGATGACTATCCCGACGACGCCGCGCGGTTCGTCGCCGAGTTCGGGTCGCTCTCCGCCCCACTCGGCTCGTTCGCCGTGGCGGGCAATCACGATGTCTATGCCGGCTGGAACGATGTGGCGGCGACCATCCGCGCCGCCGGCGTCGAGGTGCTCGAGAACCGGGGCGTCGTCTTGCGGCGAGGAGAATCGGCCATCTGGATCGGCGGCACGGGCGACCCCGCCGCGATTCAGATGGGATCGAACCCGGAGGTGTCGCCCGCGATACCCGACCTCGACCGCACCATGGCGGACGCTCCCGCCGACGCGTTCCGACTGGTTCTCGCCCACAACCCGGCGCTCTGGGAAGGACTGGTGGCGCGGGGCGCCGACCTCACGCTCTCCGGCCACACCCACCACGGCCAGCTCTCGGTGCCGTCTCTCCAGTGGTGCCTGGCCTCGCCGTTTCTCAAGTACGCCATGGGCCGGCACGCCCTGGGGGCGGCGATACTCTACATCAGCCCCGGCACCAACTATTGGGGGATTCCCTTTCGGCTCGGCGCGTGGCCCGAGGTGACGGTGGTGAGGCTCTCAGCCGTCAGCCGTTAGCCGTTAGCCATCAGCGAAGCCTAGCCCCCCTGTACGCTGGACGCTGTACGCTGGACGCTGTACGCTTCCCCCGCTCACCGCTCACCGCTCACCGCTCACCGCTCACTTCTCACTTCCCCCCTCTCCCCCGTTCCAACCCGAACCCGGCCCGGCCCCGTTCTTGCCACGTGAGAAAGGGGGGATAGAATCCATGAAGACAGGTTCCCGGCCCCCAAGGGGGTGGCCTGTCGGGTTGAATGGTGACGTCAAGGAGCTGCGCAATGCCTCAAAACCGCGTCTCCCGCCTTGCGAGGCTCGGGTTGCTCGCCGTCTTCGTGTCGGTCCCTGCCATCCTGTGGGGTCAGAGCACCTCCTCTGCCCCGCAGGCCTCGACCAGCCAGCCGGAACCTCCGCCAGAGGCCGTCGCCGCGTTCCGACGGGTGTTGGCCACGCGCTACGTGACCCAGGTCAGCGCGGAGAGCCTGGCGCGCGCCCGGACGATGGACGACCTCCTGGCTCTGGTACGAACCGACCCGTTTACGGACGTCTATTCGCCCACTGAGTGGCAGCATCTCACCGTGTCACTGGGGGAGGCGTTTGGTGGGATCGGCGCCATCCTGGGGAGCATTCGGGACACGGTGGTTCTGGGTGACCTGCTGCCGGACGGGCCCGCGGCGGCGTCCGGGTTGCATTCGCGTGACCGTCTCCTGGCCATCGACGACAGCATGGTTCTGGGCTGGACGGTGGAACATGTAGTGAGCCGGATCCGCGGTCGTCCCGGAACCCCCGTGACCCTGCGGGTGCTGCGCGGCAGCGATACCGTCCCTCCCATTCACCTGGTGCGCGCCAGCGTACAGGCGCCGAGCGTTCCCGCGGCGAGCCTCAACACGCAGGGCGTTGGCGTGGTCACGATCAGCCAGTTCGGTCCCGGGCTCACCGCGGATCTCGCCTCGACCATCGACGGCATGCTCGCGCACGGTCTCAAGCGGCTGGTGCTCGATCTCCGCGGCAATCCCGGTGGGCTCCTCGACGAGGCGATTGGCGTGGCCAATCTATTTCTGCCGCAGGGAAGTCTGCTGGTGGAGACCCGCTACCGTGGGGAGGCGCCCGATCGCCATTTGGCGGAAGAGGCCCCGCGCTACCCAACGCTTCCCCTCGCGGTCCTGGTCGGGCCCGAGTCCGCCTCGGCCTCGGAGATCCTCGCCGGAGCCTTACAGGACGCGCGTCGCGCCGTGATCGTGGGACGGCAGACCTATGGCAAGGGGCTGGTGCAGACTACGGCGCCGCTCGGCGGCGGGTGGATGGCGAAGTTCACGGTTGGGCGTTGGTACACGCCCGCCGGCCGGCTGATCGACCGCGGAGTGCACGCCAGCGCGGACAGCACCAAGCCCTTCGATCCCGAGGCGCCCCATTCCGGCGGCATCGAGCCGGAAGTGGTCCTCCCCGACTCGGTGCAGGACGCGGCCCGGCAGGCGCTCAAGCTGCTGGATACCTTTGGCTCGTCGGTCTACCTCGCGCTGGATGATGAGGTCGGGCATTTCCTGGCGACGCACCCCAATCTCACCGCGTCGAGCGATCCCTTTCACGGGAGCGGGGACCGGATTCTTGTCGCCTCCGGCATCGACAGCCTCGACGCCAACTCCCGCGCCATTATCGTTCCGTGGCTCGATGCGGAGGTGACGCGGCGCGCGATCGAGGCCCGGTTCGGCTACGGAGCGGCGCTCATCTGGCAGGATGGTCGCGATCCCCAGGTCGCGGCGGCCGTCGCGCTGCTGACGGATCGGGGTCAGGGCAGCTACACCACGAGTCAGCGGTAGGCGGAGTCACTTCCGCTTCCGCTGAACCAGCTCCCGATACACCCGAAGGTGGCGAAACGCCTCCTGATCCTGGCCTGTCCTCTCCAGCAGCCGGGACAGGTTGTAATGCGCGTCCGCCAGTCGGTCGTCGATCGCGATGGCCTGGCGGTAGGCGGCGATGGCTTCGGGCAGGTTCCGCTGGTCTTCCAGAACAGTGCCCAGGTTGAAGGCCGCGGTCGCGTGCCGGGGTGAAAGCCGCAGCGCATCCCGATAGTGACGGGCGGCTTCCTCGAGGCGGCCGGTCTCCTGAAGCAGCCGCCCCAGATTCACGTGCGCGTCCGGATCGTTGGGGTCGAGGGCCAGCGAGCGACGGTAGGCATCGAGCGCCTCGCTGGGCGCCGCGACCTCGAGGTCCAGCCCCAGCGCGAACCAGTCGGCGGCGTCGAGGGCATCGTCATTGGCGCGGGCATTCCGCGCATGACGCCGCGCCGTGGCGGCCGCCTTGGCCGCCAGCTCGCCCACGCGGAGATCCAGCAGCATCTGACCCGAGTCCGGCTGCCAGAGCCGGTTCTCGTCGGCGACCACCACCCGGTGTCCGTCCGCCTGGATGCGCAGGCCGCCGAGTTGGCGCCCGCGGGGCAGGTCCTTGGCCAGCGCGCGCAGCGCCCGGCGGATTCGGGACCCCGGCACCCGGGCGTCCTGCAGCGACTTCGCGGCGCGAAACAGGACCAGATCCTGAAAGGAGAACCGGTACCGATTGCCCGGGCCGCGCCCGGGCGTGAGAAAGCCCGCGCGCGCCCAGGCTCGCACCCGGGCGCGCGAGAGTCCCACCAGCCGCGCGACGTCTGCCGTGGAGTAGTTCTTCAGCCCGCTGCCTTCTTCCGCGCCTTAGTCTGTCGTGCCGGTGCCGCCGCCTTCTCGACTTTCCGGGCCGGGCGCTTGCCGGCTGGGGCATGGCCCGTCTTGGCGAGGCTCGCCTTGAGGGCCTCCATCAGGTCGATGATCTTGGTCTCGCCGGCCTCGGGCGCCTCGGCCACGATCTCCTCGCCATCCACCTTCCGCTGAATGGCGGCGAGCACCCGCTCCCGCACTGTGTCGTGGAACTCCTCGGGGCGGAACTCGTCCTTCGAGCCTTGTTCGATGAGCTGGACCGCGAGCTTGAGCTCCGCATCCTTGACCGGCGCCTGGGGCACCGGCACCTCGGTGGCCGGACGGATCTCGTCCTTGTAGTGCAGCTGCTCCATCACCAGCACCTCGCCCAGCGGCCGCACCAGCACCATGTTCTGCTTCCCGCGGGCCGCGTACTGGCCCAGCGCCGCTCGGCCCGTCTCCGTGAGCGCCTGGCACAGCAGCCGATAGGCCCGCTCACCGCCCTTGTCCGGCCCCAGATAGTAGGCCTTCTCGAGGTAGATCCGCTCCACGTCGCTGAGCGGCACGAACTCGGAGATCTCGATCGCGTTCTTCGCCTGCTCATCCAGCGCCTTGAGCTCCTCGGGACTGAACAGCACATACTGTCCCTTCGCGAACTCGTAACCCTTCGCGATGTCGTCCTTTTCGACCACCACGTTGTCCTTGGGGCAGATGTACTGCTGTTTGAGGCGCGTGCCGCAGCTCTTGTGGACCATGTTGAAGCTCACGCTGGCGGCCGATTCGCTGGAGCTGTAGAGATTCACGGGCACGGACACGAGCCCGAAGGAAATCGTGGCGGAACCGAGCGATCGAGCCGGCATGGCAGGTCCGAGGAAAATGGGGACCTCTACGATATTGCGCCCTCCGCGCCGACGCAAGAGATTACTTGAGGTCCGGTAGGTCAACCCTTTTCCAGACAATAGCTTGGCTAAGGCAAAGACCGCGACATCCGACCCCCTCGCCCGGTACCGGGAAAAGCGGACGCTGGAGCGCACCCCGGAGCCGGCCGGCTCCCGGGGCGGCGGGGTGCGCGGTACGCGGCTGTTCGTGGTCCACAAGCACGCCGCGCGGCACCTGCACTTCGACCTGCGTCTCGAGATGGACGGAGTGCTGCGCTCCTGGGCCGTCCCCAAAGGGCCCTCCTACGACACGGCCGACAAGCGGCTCGCCGTCCTGGTAGAAGACCACCCCATCGAGTACGGCGGTTTCGAGGGCCGCATTCCCGAAGGGAACTACGGTGCGGGAGGCGTCATCATCTGGGATCGCGGGCGCTGGACCCCCGTCGGCGATCCGGACGAGGGTCTCGCCAAGGGGAAGCTCCTGTTTCGCCTCGACGGGTTCAAGCTCCACGGCATGTGGACCCTGGTGAAGCTCAAGAAGGGCGAGAAGGAGTGGCTGCTCATCAAGGAAAGGGACGGTTTCGCAAGCCCGGGCGGACGCCCGGTGCCGGAGACCTCCGTCCTCTCCGGCCGCACCGTGGAGGATGTGAAGGACGGGACCGACCTCGAGGCCCGGCTGCTCAGTGAGTTCAAGCCGCGAGAAGCTCCCGCCCGGGCGGTGCGGGCCAAGGAGGTCGACCTCATGCTGGCCGAAACGGCCGAGCGGGCCTTCACCCGCGAAGGGTGGCTGTTCGAGCTCAAGCTCGATGGGTATCGGATCCTGGCGGAGAAGCAGGGCCGGGACGTGATGCTCCGCGCCCGTGCCGGCGGAGACATGGCCGCGGCCTTTCCCGAGATCACGGCGTCCCTCGCCGCGCTTCCCTACTCGTCGGTGCTGCTCGACGGTGAGCTGGTGGTGCTCGATGAGGGCGGACGGCCCAGCTTCGGACGGCTGCAGGAGCGGGCCCGGCTGCGCCGTCCGGCCGACATCGCCCGCGCCACGATCGAATTGCCCGCCACCTACTTCGCCTTCGACCTGCTGGCCGTGGCGGGACGGGATCTCCGGGGCCTCCCACTATCGCGGCGCAAGGAATTCCTGACCCAGGTCGCTCCGGCCGCCGGCCCGCTCCGCTCGCTGGACCACGTGGAAACGGAGGGCGAGCGGTTCTACGAGCAGATCGAGCGCATGGGGCTCGAAGGACTGGTCGCCAAGCGCGCGGACGCGCCCTACCGCGGTGGACGGTCGCCGTCCTGGCTCAAGCTCCGGGCGGCCCGCACCGAGGATCTGATCGTGATCGGCTTCACCCCTCCCCAGGGCAGCCGGACCGGGCTAGGCGCGCTGCAGCTTGCGCACTACGTGGGCGACGAACTGCGCTACGCCGGACGGGTCGGAACCGGCTTCTCCGACAGCGACCTCCGGGCCCTTCGGGCGGAGCTGGAACCCGATATCCGCGCGACGCCGCCGGCCACCGGTGTTCCCAAGACACCCAAGGGGTCCACCTGGGTCGAGCCGCGGCGGGTGTGCGAGGTCCGCTTCACCGAATGGACCAAGGATGGCCTCCTGCGGCAGCCCGTCTTCGTTCGCTGGCGCGATGACAAGACCGCGGAGATGTGCCGCTCCGCCGCGGTCCGGGCCGCACCGCCCGATCCGCCCGCCGACCCCCCCGCCCGCGCCAAGCGGCCGGCAGCGGCGCCGGCCGCCGCCCCGGCCCCGCATTCCGGCCCGCTCTTTACCAACCTCACCAAGGTGTTCTGGCCGGCTGAAGGCTACACCAAGGGCGATCTCATCAATTACTACCGGGAGGTCTCGCACTGGATGCTCCCGTACCTCAAGGACCGGCCCGTCGTCCTGACCCGCTTTCCAGACGGCATCGAGGGGAAGTCGTTCTATCAGAAGGACGCGCCCGAGTCCACTCCGGAGTGGGTGCGCACCGAGCCCGTCTGGAGCGAGGACGCCGGACGGGAGATCCGCTACCTGGTCTGCGACGATCTGGACACCCTGCTCTTCATTGCCAACCTCGGCTCTATCCCGCTTCATCTCTGGGGCAGCCGGGTCGGCGCGCTGGAGAAGCCGGACTGGTGCGTGATCGACCTCGATCCGAAGGGGGCGCCGTTCGCCAACGTGGTCACCATCGCCCGTCGACTGCACGAGATCTGCGATACTGTCAAGCTGCCGGCCTTCGTGAAGACCACCGGAAAGAGCGGGCTCCACATCATGATCCCGCTCGGCGGACAGTGTACCTGGGACCAGTGCCGCACCATCGGCGAGCTGCTCGCCCGAATGGTGCTCCGCACCCTCGGAAAGATCGCGACGATCACGCGGACCATCGATCGGCGCCATGGCAAGGTCTACCTCGACTACCTGCAGAATCGCCGCGGCCAGCTCATCGCCGCGCCCTTCTGCGTGCGGCCCGAGCCCGGAGCGCCCGTCTCGATGCCGCTCAAGTGGGAGGAGGTGAACGCACGGCTGGATCCGAAGAAGTTCACCATGGCCAACGCCGTCACTCGCATGAAGCGTCTCGGCAAGGACCCGGTGGCGCCGGTGCTCCACCTGGCGCCGGACCTGGCGGGAGCCATCTCCGCGCTGGCCTGACACCGCCGCTTCGCACGTTCCGTTCGACGCCGAGCCGGAGCGGTCGCGGATCATCCGGTCTTCCCGTTTCTTTCATGCCAGCGACCCTACCTTGCCTCAACGCTTGTGAGGAGACTTCGATGACCGACGACGTCCACCGGGAGCGGCACGCCGTGACCGGGGAGAAGCTGCTCCAGACAGTGAAGCAGCTGGTGCACGAGGGCAACGTGAGGCGCCTCATCATCAAGGACGCCGAGGAGCGGACCATCATCGAGGTTCCACTCACGGTGGGCGTGGTGGGCGCCATCCTCCTTCCGGTCTGGGCGGCGATCGGTGCCATCGCGGCCCTGGCCGCGAACCTGACCATCGAGGTGGAGCGCGCTCCCACATCGGCCCCGGACCAGAGCGCCGGCGGAAAGGCGTAGCCGCGCATGTCCCGCGTTCTCATCGTCTACGGCACCTCCTACGGGCAGACCGCCAAGGTGGTCCGTCGGCTGTCGGACCGGCTGGAGGCTGGTGGGCACCTGGTCACCATGTACAAGGGTGACGAGCTCCCCGCGCTCCAAGGCCTCGCGGCGTTCGATGGTGTAGTCGTTGCCGGCTCGGTTCTCTTCGGTCGTTACCAGCGCTACCTGCTGCGCTTCGTGCGAAGGCACCTCGATGCTCTCCGCCGTCTGCCGTCGGCCTTCGTCTCGATCTGCGGCGCCGCGGGGCACCCGGAGAGCCGGGCCCAGGCGGAGTCGTACATCTCCCGCTTCGAGGCCGCCACGGGATGGCGGCCCCGGCTGTCGCGGTCCTTTGCCGGTGCCATCGCCTACACCCGCTACGGCCCCATCACCCGCTGGATGATGAAGCGGATCAGCCGCCGCAACGGTCGCTCCACCGACACCAGCCGCGACTGGGAGCTCACCGATTGGGGCGCGGTGGACGGCTTTGCCTCCGAGTTCTCCAACCTGCTCGGCTCCACAGCCGGAACCGGCGCGCCCTGATCCGGCTGGATCCTCGCGGGTAGCGTCTGCTCTCTCCTGCCGGTACGTTCTCGCCAGTTTCGCGTCCGAGAGCCTACCCGTCGAGCGGCCCGCCGCTCGGGAAATCCCTGGAGCATCCGAATGCCGCCCGCCCTGGCTCTGCTTCTGCTGCCGCTTTCCGCCCCCGCCCAGCCGGCGCGCGATACCGGCCAGGTCACCGTCCTCTTGCCGGACGCGGTCTGGGACGGCATCGCTGACGCGCCGGCGCGCTCCTGGATTGTCGTGGTGCGGGGGGACCGGATCGTGGCCGTCGGTCCCCCGGACCGGGTATCGGTGCCGCCCGGCTCCAGTCAGCTCGCGCTTCCCGGCACCACGCTGATTCCGGGGCTCATCGAGGGCCACGGACACATGTTCCTGCACCCCTACAACGAGACCCTCTGGGACGATCAGGTGCTCAAGGAGCCCCTCGGCTATCGCATGGCAGAGGCGGTAGCCCACGCCCGGGCCACGCTCGAGGCGGGTATCACGACGGAGCGGGACCTGGGAACGGAAGGCGCCTTCGACTACGACGTGCAGCTCAAGCACGCCATCGAGCGGGGCATCGTGCCCGGGCCGCGCATGATCGTCGTCACCCGGGCCATCGTCGCCACGGGAAGCTACGGGCCGCGGCGCATGGATTACTCCTTCGAGCCCCTGCAGGGCGGGGAGGAAGCGAGCGGCGTGGACGAGATCGTGCGCGTGGTGCGGAGCCAGGTGAGCCACGGCGCGGACTGGATCAAGGTCTACGCCGACTATCGCTGGGGCCCACACGGCGAGGCCCTGGCGACATTCACCGAAGAGGAGCTGCAGGCGCTGGTCCGCGCCGCAAAGGACGCCGGGCGCCCGGTGGCGGCGCACGCCACGACAGCGGAAGGGATGCGTCGCGCCATCCTCGCCGGAGTCGAGACCATCGAGCACGGCAACGACGGCACGCCCGAGCTGTTCCGCATGATGCACCAGCGCGGCATCGCGCTCTGTCCCACCATCGCGGCTTCGGAAGCCTACGCCACCTATTTCGATGGCTGGGTAAAAGGGCAGTCGCCGCCGCCCCCGGCGCTGGTTGCGCGGCGGGCCAGCTTCAAGGCGGCCCTCGATGCTGGTGTGACCATCTGTTTCGGCGGCGACGTCGGGGTGTTCCCCCACGGAGAGAACGTTCGTGAGCTGGAAGACATGGTGGAGTACGGCATGACGCCGCTCGCGGCGCTCAAGTCGGCCACCAGCGTCAACGCCAGGATCTTTCACCTGGACGATCGACTGGGCCGCATCGCGCCGGGCTACCTCGCCGATCTGGTCGCCGTGGACGGTGATCCGACCAGGGACGTGAGTGCGCTTCGCCGGGTCCGGATGGTCATGAAGGGCGGCGTGCGGGCCCGCTGAGTCAGGCTGTGTTGCCTGGGCTGGCGGCACCGTCTCCCGGGGTGAAGCGATCCTCACCTCACACGCCCTGTGTCACGGTCGACCGTCGAACCCTCTCTGGTGTCCGCGCCAGGCGCCTCAGGCCGGGGCGCCGGACTCCGCCCCTGGCACTGGCAGCCGCGCCTTTCGTCCGAGGGCAGGCAGCTCCCCGTCTTCCTGCAGATCGCGCGGTCGATCATCGGCGATATCCGCGACGGAAGGCTCAAGCCCGGGGACCCGCTCCCCGGCAGCCGGACCCTCGCGCATTCCCTGGGTGTCCACCGCAACACCGTGCTCGCGGGCTACCGGGAGCTCGCGGCGGAAGGCTGGGTCCGGACCGAGCTCGCGGGCGGGACCTTCGTGGCCGAAGTGCTGCCTCGTCGCGAACCGCCCGGACGTCGCCGGCCAGCCTCCTTTCCTCGTGGTCCGGGGTACGCAGTAGCGTCGCCGGCGCCCTACGAGCCCGTCCTCTCCTTCCCGCCTGGCACCCTGGTCCTCGCCAAAGGTACCCCCGATGTGCGGCTCCTTCCCACGGTCGAGCTGGCGCGTGCCTATCGACGCGCGGTCCTCCGCCATGGGAGGGAGTTGCTGGCCTACGGCGACCCGCGCGGCCACCCGCGCCTCAGGGCCGCACTCGCCTCGATGCTCTCCAGCGCTCGCGGCATCACCGTCTCGCCTGATTGCGTCTTCGTCGCGCGGGGGAGCCAGATGGGGCTCACCCTGCTGGCCCGCGCGCTGCTCGAGCCCGGGGATGGCGTCGCGGTCGAGGCGCTGGGCCACCCCAATGTGTGGAGCGCGTTGCGCCTCGCGGGCGGTCGGCTCCTACCGGTCGCGATGGACGACGGCGGCCTCAGCGTCGACGCGCTCGAGGCCCTGGCCGATCGGGAGGCGATACGAGCGGTCTACGTCACGCCCCACCACCAGTTCCCGACGACGACCGTCATGCCGGCCCACCGGCGCCAGGCCTTGATCGATTTCGCCGTCCGGAGGCGGATCGCGATCATCGAGGACGATTATGACCACGAGTTCCACTACAGCGGCCGTCCGGTGCTACCGCTTGCCAGCCACGACCCGGAGGGAGTCGTGCTCTACGTGGGGACCCTGTCGAAGATTCTCGCGCCGGGCCTCCGCATCGGATTCGTGGTCGCGCCGCCAGCGGTGATCGAGCGCATGCTGAGTCTCCGGGTGGCGACCGACATCCAGGGTGACCTCGCGGTCGAATGCGCCGTGGCCGCGCTGTTCGAGAGCGGCGAGCTGGGCCGCCATGTGCGGCGCATGCGGAGAGCGTATCATGCGCGTCGCGACGCCCTCGTCGAAGCGCTGGCCCGCGAGCTGCCCGGTGCGCTGAGCTTCAACGTGCCATCTGGTGGGATGGCCCTCTGGGCGGCGGTCGCGCCAGGCCTGGATGTCGAGGCGTGGGCCAGGGCCGCCGGCTCCCTCGGCGTGGGGTTCCGGGGTGCCCGGCTCTACGGACTCGACGGCGGTTACCTCCCCTTCACTCGACTGGGCTTCACCGGGCACGACGAGCAGGAGCTCGCCGAGGCGGCGCGGCGGATGGCCGCCGCGCTCGCCCAGACACGCTGAGGCCCTTACCGTCCATCCGACCGGACGATTGTCAGCGACCACGTCACCGCAGTGTGGACCCCCTGCACATCGGCTGCCGTGAAGGTCAGGCTGTGCTGTCCCCGATCGAGCGGCTTCACCATGATGAAGTATCCGTCGGATACCGCGGGCTGGAGCCTGCCGGTAATGCAGGGGTCGATCAGCGTCTGCAGCGTGGCGCTGCCACGGTAGTAGAAGAGCGGCGAGGTGTACCGGTAGGAGAAGAGATTCGGAACGTTCGTTCCGTCGACGGTGAGGCTGAGGCTGTCCACGCCGTCCACGATCTGTCTGGCCCCCTCGGTGAGGAAGTCGCTCAGCGACTGGCCGGGTGCGGGGTGGAAGGTCGTGTCGGGGCAGGGGAAGTCGTTGAGAACGCCCGACAGGTTGATCAGGAAGCTGTGCCCTTCCGGCGCCCGGCAGCTCCGGGTTCCCGAGCCGGTCGAGAGATCGGCGATGTACCAGACCTCTCCGCGTTGGCCCGCGCCGCAGTCGGCTCCGGTGGGATCGAGCATCGGGTTGTGGCTGGCGGGCACGCCCAGCACCCACTGCCACCAGCGCTCCGACCACTGCACCATGCTGCTCCCGTAAGGCCGCGCATCGGGAGCAAAGACCACAGAGCGGGCGCTCTCCATGGAGGCGAGCGGAGGTGTGGGCGCCGGGCTCGCGCCCTCCGCCGTGGGAGACTCGTTGCAGGCCAGCAGCAGGGCTGCCGCCAGGAGGGCACTGCTCGCGAGGAGAGGGCGCATGTTGGCTCCGGAAAGAGGCTCGGAGACAACATGGGTCCGCCCCGATCGAGCGGGAGATCCAGTTTTGTGGAAGCCGCCTAGACCACCCCGGAGCCCGCGGCAGCCGCCGGGCGCCGCGTGAGGCTCGAGGCGATGGCGACGCCGGCCACGATGATGTTGGCCACGATCACCGGAAGGGCGTGGAGCATCACGCCATACGCCACCCAGAGCAGGGCGGCGATTCCCTGAACCCGCCGGAGCCGCTTCGGGTCCCTCCAGAAGTACGAGGAGACGAACGCCGCCGTGGCCAGCCACCCGATCGCATCGGTCATGTCGCGTTCCTTCAGGCCACGGCCTGGGCCGGCGGGAGCTCGATGCCGCGGATGGTGAGCGAATCGGTTCGGATCTTCTCCCATTCCTGCAGCAGGAAGCCGTGGGACTCGAAGAAGGTGCGGATCCGGGTGGCGTCCCATCCGAGAATCTCCTCCAGGATCGGCACCAGCACGCTGAGGCAATCGTCGCTCAGAATGGTCCGACGCGCGATCGACGAGAGATACCGATTCTCCGACACGGCGATCGTCAGGCCCTCGAGCCGGTTCACGTGCAGCATCACGTGAACGTCGGAGCTGCCGTCGCCCACGTACACCACATGGTCGCGGCCGATGGGCACGCGGGCCCGGAGCTCCTCGAGGACCGCCACCTTGCCGTATCCGGCCGGAACCCGGACGATGCTCTGGATCTCCCCGGTCACATCATCGTACCGGAACTGGGTGCCGTAGATCCGTTCCTCCGGAACGATCCCTTCCAGCGCCGATCGGACGACCTCCTCCGGCGCCGCGGAGATGACGTAGAAGTCGAAGCGGTGCCCGGCGATGTCCTCGAGCAGCCGGGACAGGAGCCGGAGATTCTGCTTGAGCCGGATCCGCCTTCCCACCGCGACCAGATCCTCCCGCCGGACTCGGCGGTACTCCGGATCGTGCAACAGGAGATACGACAGCTCCGCGCCCTGCTGCACGAGATGGATGTTCGCGAGGCCCGCGATCCGCTCGCGGAAGCCTCCGATGCCCAGCATCTCGCTCAGGATCAGGCCGGAGTCATTGAAGCTCAGGGTGTGGTCGAAATCACTCGCCAGCAAGTAGTGCTTCATACGCCTTTCCTATCAGGTGATAGTTCCGGAGCGCCATCGCGCGACACTCCTCCTTCAACAGCGGAGCGCGTTCCCGGATCGGGAACGCGACGCACCGCGCTCCGCACCTGTAGGACGCTAACCGGTTCGCATCTGTTCCACTATGACGAACGACCCGAATGCGCTCTAACATTTCTGTCGGCCACAAGAGAGACTGCGACACAATTGTTGCAGGCGAGAACTGCCGATCTCAGGTCCGCGTCCGCGGCAGGGTTACCCCGCGGCTAGTGCGGGAGGGAGTGACGATGCGGCTCTGGGAGGCTTATTCGGGCGTCCACGTCGGGTGGCCGGTGAAGAGGCCATTGACGATCCCGATGCGGTAGGCGATGAACAGGCCGAACCCGAGGCTGAGGACGCCGGAGGCCATGCGCAGCGCCTGGTTGAGACGAGCGGAATGCGACTGCGTGTAGGCGAAGGGCAGCCCGATCGCCGCGGTGATCAGCATCATCCCGACCACCGTGCCCAGCCCGAAGATCAAGAGGTACAGCACCGACCAGCGCGGGTCGTGGATGGTGGTGAGAACCAGCAGGGCGACGGCCGCCGACCCTGCCAAGCCGTGCACCAGTCCGACCAGCAGCGGCCGGAGCACGTGGTACGCGCCGAGGCTTCCGAGGTGACGGTCGAGCCAGTTGACGGGCGTCTCGTCCGGATCGTGGGGGTGCGCGTCGGGTTGGTGCGCGTGGACATGGGTATGGATGAAGTCGCCATGCGCGTGCGCGTGGGAATGCACCGTGGCGTTGGCGGGCGATCCGAACCGGTCCGACACGAGCTGCAGAAATCCGGTCAGGTTCATGATGCCGAGCAGGATGAGCATGAGCCCCACGGAGAGTTCCATCGACAGGCCGATCCGCGGTGGAATCACCCAGCTGAACAGGATGATGCCACTCCCGACAACGAGAATCGTCACCGTGTGCCCGAGCCCCCAGATCGCCCCTATCGCCGCGGCCCGGCCGAGGGACCGCTGGCGGGCCACGATGGTGGTGACCGCGATGACGTGGTCGGGGTCGGTCGCGTGCCGCATGCCCAGAAAGAGCCCGAGCAGCGCGATCGGCAGGAACTCGCTCACGGCGCCGCTCTGCTCGCCGAAGCCGTCGAGTCGCTTCCGACCGGTTTGACGATCACATAGTAGTTGGGGTCCACGCGGAAGGTGGACGGATCGCGGAGCGTGAGGGGGGCCGCCTGCCAGCTGGCCGCGGGGCGAATGACACTGTACCCCGAATCGGCCAGCGTGACGCGGACGGGGAGATCGAAACCGGGCACCGTCTCCGTCCACCGGTACCAGAGGCGCGGCCCGTCGATGCGGTACTCCAGTGTCGGGATCCAGGTTGTCGTCAGGTACTGCTGGAAGACGCGGCTCAGGTCGATCCCGGCCTGCCGGCTGATGTAGTCCTCCACCTGCCGGCCCGTCACGATCTCGTGGCGGTAGGTGGCGTTGAGCCCGCGCAGGATGCCGCGCCACCGATCGTCGTCGTTGATCACCTGGCGGATGGTGTGCAGCATGTTGGCGCCCTTCGGGTACATGTCGCCGGACCCTTCCCGGTTGAGTCCGTAGGCGGGAATGATGGGGGCATTGTTCCGGACCAGCTTGCGCGTACCCATGAGGTAGGTCGCCCCCGCCTCCTTGCCCCGCAGGCACTCGACGTAGAGTCCCTCCGCGTAGCTGGCGAAGCTCTCGTGGACCCACATGTCGGCCAGGTCCGCCGATGTCAGGCTGTTGCCGAACCACTCATGGGCGCTCTCGTGCACGATGATGAAGTCCCAGTCCAGCCCCTGGCCCGTTCCCGAGAGGTCGCGCCCGAGGTAGCCGTCCAGAAAGTGGTTGCCGTACGCGATGCCGCTCTGGTGCTCCATGCCGAGGTGCGGCGTCTCCACCAGTTGGTACCCGTCCGCGTACCAGGGATACGGGCCGAACCAGTTCTCGAAGCAGGCCAGCATGGACTTGACCTGCGGGAACTGCCGGCGCGCCGCCTCCAGGTGGTAGGCGAGCGGCCAGAAGTTGAGTGAGAGATCACCGCCCAAGCCGTGGTAGGTGTCGGAGTAGTGCGCGTAGTCGCCGGCGTTCACCGCCACGTCGTAGTTGTTGATGGGCTCGGTCACGAACCACTCGTAGGTGGTCGTGCCGTCGCCGTTCGGGGTCACCGACCGCAGCCGGCCGTTCGAGACATCCTTGATGGAGTCCGGGACGGTGATGGCGATCCGCTGGCTGTCGGGCTCGTCCGCCTGGGTGTCCTTGTTGGGCCACCACACGCTCGCGCCCAGGCCCTGGCAGGCCGTGGCGATCCAGGTGTGTCCCAGGCTGTCCGTGGCCCACACGAACCCCCCATCCCACGGCGCCCGCTTGGCCACGCGGGGCCGGCCGCCGTAGTAGACCGAGAGCATCCTCACCTGGCCCGGAACCTGGGCTGTCGCCAGGCGGACGATGAAGGCGTTCCCGTCGCGGCGGGCCTCCAGTCGCTGGCCATCCTGGACGAAGCTGTCCACGACCAGCGGCTCCTGCAGGTCGATCTGGATGGCGGTGTCGGGCTTGAGGACGCGGTAGCTGATCCGGTTGACGCCGGCGATCGTGCTGTCTGCCGGATTGACGCGGACATGCAGGTCGTAGAACGCCACGTCCCACCAGGCGCGCTCCGGCGTGATCGAGCCCCGCAAGCTGTCGGCGTGCAGCACCGCCGCGGAGTCCTGGGCCCACCCCGTGGAGAGGGGAAGGAGGGCCAGGCTCAGGAGGGCAAAGGAAAGGCGCATGCGGGCATGCTCCGGCATGGGGTTCGACGCCGAAGCTAGCGGCGCCCGGTGGCGGGGCAACCCCCGCTCGGAATGGGTCAGGCGGTCGCCGCGGGCCGGATACGCGCGGTGCCCCTGGCCACGTTCACGCCGAGAAGCAGCGAGCCCCCCACCACGAAGAACCCTACGATGGCAAGGATGGCCCCGCGGCTCGAGCCAGTCAGATGCAGCACCAGCGAGAACACCAGCGGGCCGAAGATCCCCGCGAACTTCTCGAACACCGAGAACAGGCCGAAGAACTCTCCCGAGCGCTCGGGCGGGATCATCGACGCGAAGAGCGAGCGGGACAGCGCCTGCGTTCCACCCTGGACCAGCCCTACCAGCAGCGCCAGCACCACGAACTCCCCGGCGGTGCGCATCCGGTAAGCCTGGACGCTGATGGCGCCGTACACGCAGAGACCGAACAGAATGGCCGGCTTCGCCCCGGTCCAGCGCGCCAGCGCGCCGAACCCGAAGGCGCAGGGTATGCCGACGATCTGGACCATGAGGATGGCGCCGATCAAGGTCGATTGCGGGATTCCGAGTTCGGCGCCGTAGATCCCGGCCATCCGGATGATGGTGCCGATGCCGTCGTTGTAGATGAGGAACGCGCCCAGAAAGAGAAACGCCTCGGGGTACTGCCGGAGGCCGCGTACGTTCTCGGCGAGGCGGCTGACGAAGCTGGCCACGCTCGACGCTCCTCCCTCCTGGGAGGGCGGGGGACTGGTGACCCTGGCGAAGAGCGGAACGCTGAACGCAAGCCACCAGACCGCCACCAGGCCGAAGCCTACCCGGGCGGCCCAGGGGCCGGGCGGAAGGCCAACGGTCCCGGGGTGCTGGATCAGGTAGAGAATGATCCCGAGCAGAATCGAGGAGCCGAGGTACCCGAGCGCGTAGCCCGCGGTGGACAGGCGGTCCATCTCATCGGCGCTCACCAGGTGTGGAAGAAGGGAGCCGTAGAGCGAGAAGCTGATCGTCGCAGCGATATTGGCGATCGCAAACGCCCACAGCCCCAGCCTCCACTCGCCCGGGCCGGCTCCCACCAGCGTGAGGACTGCCAGGGCGCCGATCACCGTGTGAACCGCGAGGAGACGGAGCGCCCACCCGCGGCGGTCGGCAACGACGCCGATCAGAGGCGCGAGAACCGCCGCGATCGCCAGGGCGAAGGCCGTGGTGAATCCGAAGTACTCGGTGGCCGACCTGGCCGGGATGTCCGCCGCGGCCACCTGCGCGAAATAGACCGGGAAGACCGCGGTGAGGATGACGGAGTTGAATCCCGATATCGCCAGGTCGTACTCCGCCCAGGCACGAAGCGCGGGGCGGTGCAGGCCAACGGCTTCGAGCCAGCGGTGCATGCGGGAAGGCATCGGGTCTCCGGCTGGGGGAGCGGCCTGGGTCGCGGACCGCCTAAGTTGTCACCGCCTGTGCTCGAAAGCCAATTGTCAGGCCTTCTTGGCCGCCTTTCGCCGCGTGGCCGACGGCGCCTTCGCCTTGGGGAGCACCAGCGTGAGAATCCCTCTGTCGCAGCGAGCCCGCTGGCCCTTCGCCTCCGTCGCGACCTCGGCCGGCAGCGTCACTACTCGGAGGATGCGGTTCGCGCAGCGTTCGGAGTAGACCAGCTGCTCGGTGCCGGCGTGGCGCCGCGATTCGCGCTCGCCGCTGATGGTGACTCGATGCGGCTCCACTCGGAGTTGCAGATCCGCCAGTGAGAAGCCCGGGACCTCGGCCGTTACCGTGAGCGCCGAGCCCGAATCGGCGATGCTCACGTGGACCGGGTGGATCACCTCCTCCTCGGCCGCGAGCCAGTCCTCGAGGTTCCGCCCGATGCGCCGCCCGCTGGACTCGAAGATCTCGAAGGCCCGGCGGGCCACAGCCTCCGTGGTTTCCTTGAATTTGGCGACCAGCGCCTCGGGGGTGAGCGCCTGGACGGCACCCCCCTTAGGTGCCGTTGCCTTCGTCTTGCGTTCCGCCATCTCTCCCTCCTCAAACAGGACTGCCTGGGTCGCGCGCAGCCGGTGCTTGCCCGCCCCATCTGGTCAGCCGCTGCTGGCGGCATCACCGGGGGCGGGTCCGAAGGACCGGCGACGCACCAAGGCGCGCTCGATGCCATGCGCCCGTGCCGCGTCGTAGGCCACGAGCGGCCGGATGACGCCACCTTCCAGCGCTGCGATGGGCAAGCCATCCTCGAAGAGAACACGATTGCGCCGGAGGGCCGGAATGCGTTCGCCGGGGGTGACGATCCCTATCAGGTTCAATGGATCGGCCGCGCTGAGGCTCACCAGCTCTCCCGCCGGGTCCTGCCGCCGGATCTCCCGCAGCTGGCTCACCGCCTCGGGAAGGGCGAACTGCTCCCCCGACATCCCGCTCACGAAACGTCCGCCGCGAATCTGGCCCCGCGCTTCGAGGCGACGGTAGACCAGGGCGAGCTGTCGCCACGGAACAGCCAGGCCTTCGCGCGCGAGTACCCGCCTGAAGACCACGCCGTACCGTCGCAGGTAAGCCATGGCGATAGTCTCGGTCCGCTCCTCCGCGGAGCCGACCGCGCTTGACGTGAGCCGCGACCAGCGCCCCGCATGCTCGACCGTGGCGCCGGCCGGAGCCCGGCGGCGGAACCCGAGGCCGCCGATTGCGCCCCGCCGGTTCGAGGGGATCAGCAGGGCGCGGAGCCCCGCGAAGCTGTCGCTGGTCACCAGCCCCAGCGCGGCGAGCTCGCCGAGGGCCTGCTCCGTCTCCGTCGGCAAGAGGCCAGCCTCTGTTACAAGCTCGTGGAAGAAGGAGGCCCCGCGCCGTTCCAGCGCCTGCAGCACCTCGCGGCCCCGGGCCGAAAGTGGCGCGGCCGCCTCGCCGGATCTCTCCTCAAGCCAGGCTGGGGCGCTGCTCCTCTGGAACAGGCCGATCGGGGTGGAACGAATGGGGCGAAGGGTGTGTCCCGTCTCCCAGTCCGCGCCCGGATTGAGCCTTCCCCAGGCCACACGTCCCGTCAGGCACAGCGTGTCGAGCCAGGCCGGATCGTATCCCTCGGTGCGCGCGGTGAGCACTTCGCTTTCCCACGCGGCGGCCGGGCACTGATATCCGTCCAGCAGGGCGATTACCGCCTCGAGCCCGTCGGCGCCCCGCGCCTGCGTGCCGGGTCTGACCCGCTGCCAGAAGAGCAGAAAACGGAGGTAGTCCGTCGCGCTCACCGGGGCGATTTCGGCCCGCAGGCGATGGAGCGTGTACCGGTGTATCCGCGCGAGGAGGCGCCGGTCGCACCACTCCGGCTCCCGACCTCCGGTGAAGCTGCCTCGCAGGATCACGCCCTGCTGCTCGAGGGCGAGGAGCGCGATCTCGATCTCGCCACTCTCGATTCCGAGCGGAGCTCCAAGGTCCCGTGCCGTGATCGGGCCGAGCACCTCGAGGCGTCCACGGAGCAGCTCGCGGACGGCGTCCTCGCGCGCAGGGAGCGCTGTGCTCTGGGGGTGGCCCAGCGTCGGATGCACCGCGATCAGCTCCGGATAGCGCTCCTCCGCCACCCAGAGCCGGCGCTCCGGTTCGGCCAGCGCGACCAGCCTGGCGCGACCGTCCGTTGCGAGCTCTTGCAGCAGCACTCCCCAATCCGGCGACCGCTCTGCCGCGGGTGCGGTGTCGGTCGATCGGGGCGCGATCTCGCTGTCCAGCAGGAACCCAGCGGTGAGGAGCGCGTCGTGCGCCTCGTCCGGGTCCCGCGGGTCGGGCCACACCTCGCCCCGCACCCGGGCGATCGCGGCGGCGTCGAGCGCGCCCAGATCAGCCGCGGAGGCCGGGTCGAGCGCCCGCCGGGTCAGCACCGCCTGGGTTCGGCGCTCCTCGAGAGGCGCATCGTCGAGGAAGGCATAGGGCTTGGCGTTCAGGATCTCGTGGGCCAGCACCGAGGGCTCCGGGAGGTCCCGCGCGATGAGACGCACCTGGCCCCGGGCCATGCGATCAAGCAGCCCGCGCAGCCGGCCCAGGTCCATCGCCTCCTCCAGGCAGTCACGGATCGTCTGGCGCGCCAGGGGATGGTCCGGGA
This sequence comes from Gemmatimonadales bacterium, assembly GCA_035501775.1. Taxonomy (GTDB): domain Bacteria; phylum Gemmatimonadota; class Gemmatimonadetes; order Gemmatimonadales; family GWC2-71-9; genus JADJOM01. The sequence goes on from DATJVM010000024.1 coordinate 34,415, forward strand.
TCTCCCGGTCGCCCGCGATGTTCTCGAGACACGCCGCGGCGTCCGGGAAGACGGCGGCCAGGAGGTCCTCCGCCATCATCCGCTGGAGCGGGGGAGGCACCTTGGCCCCGCCCCGCCGGCGCGGCACCGCCAGCGCGATGTTCGCGTTCCACCGCCAGCGGGTGCCGAACATCGGGGCGTCGAGCAGAGCCTGCACCAGCACGCTTTCGACCGTGGGAGACTGCAGGAACCGGAAGACCTCCTCGAGCGGAAACGAGTGCTGCGGGCCCAGCGAGAGCAGCACCGCCTCGTCGGTGGCCGCGGCCTGCAGCTCGAAGTTGAACTGCCGGCAGAAGCGCTTGCGCAGTGCCAGCCCCCAGGCCCGGTTCATCCGGCTGCCGAACGGGGCGTGGAGCACCAGCTGCATTCCGCCCGCCTCGTCGAAGAACCGCTCGGCCACGATCGTCTCCTCGGTGGGAAGCACGCCGAGCATGCGCTGCGCCTCGCCGAGGTAGTGCACGATCTGCTCCGCCGCGCTCTGTCCTGAGCGGCCGCTCTGGAGTTCGTCGGCTAGCCAGGCCGTTGCCGATTCGGGCTGGGCCAGGCGGCCCGACAGCTCCGCCCTGAGCTCCGCGACGGCGTGGGACAGCTCGTCGCTCCGCGAGGGCGCCTCCCCGAGCCAGAACGGGATGTTGGGGGGCTCGCCGTGCGCATCCGCGACCCGCACCGTGCCCGAGACGACTTGCCGGATGCGCCACGACGCGTTGCCAAGCTGGAAGACGTCGCCGGCCGCGCTCTCGATCGCGAAGTCCTCGTTGACCGTGCCGATCACCTGCTCTTCCGGCTCCAGCACTACCCGATAATCCGCGGTTTCCGGAATCGCCCCGCCCGAGGTGATCGCCGTGAGCCGTGCCGCGCGCCGGCCCCGGATCCGACCGTGAATCGCGTCCAGGTGCACCAGCGCGCCCTGCCGGCCACGCCGGGTCACGAAGCCCTGCGACACCATCGCGACCACCTCGTCGAAGGTGTCACGCGAGAGGTTCCGGAACGGGTACGCCCGGCGAAAGACCTGGTGGAGCTGGTCGACCGGCCAATCCTCGTTGGCGGCCTCCGCCACTACCTGCTGGGCCAGCACGTCGAGCGGCGTCTCCCGGACGATGAGTCGGTCCAGCTCTCCCTTGTGGACCGCTCGGATGAGCGCCGCGCACTCGACCAGGTCGTCCCGGGTAAGGGGAAAGAGGCGACCCTTGGGTGTCCCCGACACGCTGTGGCCGGAGCGACCCACCCGCTGCAGCAGCGTCGCGATCCGCCTCGGGCTCGCGATCTGGCAGACCAGATCCACGTGGCCGATGTCGATCCCCAGCTCGAGCGAGGCGGTGGCCACCAGGGCGCGGAGCTTGCCGGTCTTGAGCCGCTCCTCCGCGTCGAGCCGGGCCGCCCGCGCCAGGCTCCCGTGGTGGGCGGTCACGGCATCCGCGCCCAGGCGCTCGGCCAGTTGTCGGGCAAGCCGCTCCGCCAGGCGTCGCGTATTCACGAAGACCAGTGTGGTGCGATGCTCCCTGATTAGCTCGGCGAGGCGCTCGTAGACCTCGGTCCATGCCTCGCCGGACATCACGGCCTCGAGAGCCGTGCCCGGCAGGACCAGCTTCAGGTCCAGCTCCCGCCGGTGTCCCTGGTCCACGATGGCCATCGGTTCCGTCGCGGCGCGGTCGCCACCGAGCCACTCTCCGACCAGCTCGATGGGCCGCTGGGTCGCGGAGAGGCCGATCCGCTGCAGCCGGCGGCCGGCGACGTGCTCCAGCCGTTCCAGGCTCAGGGCCAGGTGCGCGCCGCGCCGGGTTTCGATGAGGGCGTGAATCTCGTCGACGATCACCGTGCGCACGCTGCGCAGCATCTCGCGGCTCCGCCGCGCCGTGAGCAAGAGGTAGAGCGACTCCGGCGTGGTGACCAGGATATGCGGGGGGTGCCGGAGCATCGCGGCCCGCTCCGCGGGGGAGGTATCGCCGGTGCGGACCGCGGCCGTGATCCGCGCCGGCTCGAGGCCCAGCCGTTCGGCAAGGCGGCGGATCTCCCGCCGCGGCTCCGCCAGGTTCCTGTGGATGTCCGCGCTGAGCGCCTTGAGAGGAGAGACGTAGACGACCCGCGTCTCCTCCGGAAGCTCGCCGGCCACACCCTCCTGGAGCAGCTCGTCGAGCGCGATGAGAAACGCGGCCAGGGTCTTCCCGGACCCGGTGGGAGCGGCGATGAGAGTATGGGCCCCTCGCCGGATCGCCTCCCAACCCCGTCGCTGCACCTCGGTGGGCTCCCCGATGCGTTCCCGGAACCACTCGGTAACGGCGGGGTGAAGATCGAGCTTCTGCATGGCCTCAAATATAGGCGCCGGGACCCGGCCCTTCCGGTCCCCGGATACAGAAGGTAGGCTTGGGGCGGATCCTTCACGGCAGCTCGCCATGCGCCTCCTGCTCATCAATCCCCGGTTTCCTGAGAGCTTCTGGAGCTTTCAGTGGGCGATGCACAGCGTCCTCCCCTCGCGGCGGGCGGTGAATGCCCCGCTGGGACTCGCCACCCTGGCCGCGCTCTGTCCGGCGGACTGGGAAGTGACAATCGTGGACGAGAACATCGAAACCCTTCCCCTGCAGCCGGCGGCAGACCTGATCGGCGTCTGCGGGATGGGGGTGCAGTTCCCGCGGCAGCGCGAGCTGCTCACCTTCTACCGGAGCCGTGGGTACTTCGTGGTGGCGGGCGGGAGCTACGCCTCGCTGTGCCCCGAATCGTTCGTGGATGTGGCGGACAGCGTGGTGTCCGGCGAGGCGGAGTACATCTGGCCCGAGTTCTGTCGCGACTTCGCGCGCGGGGCCCCCATGGCGCTGTACCGCGAGACGGGCACCGTCTCGCTGACCGATTCGCCGGTACCCAGGTTCGACCTGCTCAAGGTGGACCGCTACCAGTCGATGAGCGTGCAGTTCTCCCGGGGCTGCCCGTTCCAGTGCGAGTTCTGCGACATCATCGTCATGTTCGGCCGGAAGCCCCGGAGCAAGTCGGTCGAGCAGATCGGCCGGGAGCTGGATCTGCTGCGCCGCCTGGGGGCCCAGAGCGTCTTCTTCGTCGACGACAACCTGATCGGCAACAAGCGGACCGCCAAGGAGCTGCTGCGCTACCTCGAGGCGTACCAGCGGGAGCACGCCTACCGCTTCCACTTCGGCACCGAAGCCTCCCTGAATCTGGCGCACGACAAGGAGCTGCTCGAGCTCTTCGCCCGGGCCGGCATGGACTGGGTCTTCATCGGTATCGAGTCGCCGGATGAAGCGAGCCTCAAGGAGGCGCAGAAGTTCCAGAACACGCGGCAGGACATCCTCGGCTCGCTGCGCACTGTGTACGCCCACGGCATCGACATCCTGGCCGGCTTCATCGTGGGCTTCGACCACGACACCGTCGAAACCTTCGACCGGCAGCGTGACTTCATCCTCCAGTCCGGAATCCAGGCCTCGATGATCGGCCTGCTCACGGCTGCTCCGAAGACCCCGCTGTACGCGCGCCTCGACGCCGAAGGCCGGATCCTCGCGGGGGCCAACAACGCCGACAACACGAAGCTGGCCACCAATGTGATGCCCAAGCGGATGAGCTACGACGAGCTGATCGCCGGCTACCGGCGGCTCCACCAGGAGCTGTTCGCCGATCGCGGCATCGCGCTTCGGATCCGGAACAAGCTGCGCCACCTGCGAACCTCGCCCCGACACCGCTACTCCTTCAAGGAGACCGTGAGCATCATGCGGCAGCTCGTGTTCCGGGGCCTCCTTCCCGGCGGGCCGGGACGGGTGTTCCGGTTCGTGGGGTCCATCCCCGTCTTCCGGCCCCGCCTCATTCCCCGCGTGGTGGAGGACTGGATCATCGGCCTGTCCATGCGCGATTACGTCGACCGGCACTTCCGCCCGGCCGCGAAGCGATTGGGTGGGACGGTGCCGCAGTTCCTCCCCGCCCTGGAGCGCGCCTTGAGCCGCTACCGCGAGGCCGGGGCGCTGGAGGTCTCCCTCACGCAGGTGCGGAGCCGCGCCATGGAGCTGACGCTTCGCCTGCGGGGCCGGCTGGATCAGGGATTCTTCACCCGGGCGGCACGGCACCTCGAGCGGGCCCTCCGGGACTCCACTGCGTCGGTCGTGCTGCGCATCGATGCCCTGCATGAGGCCCACCTTCCTCACCTGGAGCGCCTGCTGGATCGGCTGGCGCGCTACGGCGATCGTATTCGGGTCTCGGTGGACGAGCGGTTACGTGGTGTGGTGCGAATCGACTCCTCGATCTTCCACCTTTCGCTCGAAAGCTGAGTCAGGTCCTCGGGGGACAGCGAGCCTGTCCCCCGTCCCCGCCTGAGGTCGGTCCGGGCTGGGCTCCGCCAGCTCGATCCACCCCGCTAAGAGACCTTTGTCCCCTCCGGCAGCTGACCGGGCAGTAACCCGTTGTCATTCCTCACGGTCTCCGTCACGTTGGTGACGGCTCTCCGCACCTGGGGGCTGGGAATGCCCCTTGCTCAGAGGCAAAGCCGCCACCGATAGAGGAGTACCGCATGTCAAGGCGCTGGTTGGGGTACACTCGGGTTTCATCCGCCGTTCTCGCACTGTGCTCCGCTTCACTGCCGGCCGCCCTGCGGGCCGACGATCCGCCCTCCCGTGTTGCCCGACTCAGCTTTCTGAGCGGAGCCGTCTCGTTCCGGCCCGGCAGCGTGGAAGACTGGGGCGACGCGTCGCTCAACTACCCACTGACCGCCGGCGATCACCTCTGGACCGACCAGGACGCGCGAGCCGAGCTGCATATCGGCTCCACCGCGGTCCGCCTCGGGCCCTTCACCGCCTTCAACTTCCTCAACCTTGACGACCGCACGGTACAGATGCGGATCGCCCAGGGTGCGCTCGAGATCCGGCTCCGCAATCTCGGTCCGTCCGATCTCTACGAAATAGACACGCCGAACGCGGCCGTCACCCTGCTTCGGCCCGGCACCTATCGCATTGACGTCGACACCGCGGGCGACTCCACCGGCATAACGATCCGCGAAGGAGAAGCGGAGGTTACGTCCGACGGCGCCACCTTCCCGGTGCTCGCCCGGCAGACGGCGGTTGTTGCCGGCGTCGACGCACCCGCGTACGACGTCTTCAACGCCCTGCCGCCGGATGACTGGGAAGGCTGGTGCGCCGCGCGCGACCGGCGCGAAGACGCGGTCCAGTCCGCCCGGTACGTGTCCCGCGACATGGACGGTTACGAAGACCTCGATGGCTACGGCGTGTGGCAGAGCAGCGACGAGTACGGTCCCGTCTGGGTGCCACAGGGAGTCGGACCCGACTGGGCCCCGTATCGCTACGGTCATTGGGCCTGGGTGGACCCATGGGGCTGGACCTGGATTGATGATGCTCCGTGGGGATTCGCGCCATTTCACTACGGGCGCTGGGTACGTACCGGCTACGGATGGGCGTGGGTTCCCGGCCGGGTCGTGGCACGACCGGTCTACGCGCCGGCGCTGGTGGTCTTTGTCGGCGGGTCGGGATGGAGCGCGTCGCTCAACCTGGGCGGCGGCCGGGGGGTCGCCTGGTTCCCGCTCGGGCCCAACGAAGCCTACGTGCCGGCGTACACCTCAAGCCCGTCCTATGTCCGAAACGTCAACGTCACCAATGTGAATGTCACCAACATCAACGTCACGAACATCAACGAGACCAATGTCCACTACGTGAACCGTGACGTGCCGAACGCGGTCACGGCCGTGCCGCAGGAAACGATGACCCAATCCCGGCCCGTCGCGCCCGTGGCCGTGCATGTGCCGCGGGCCAACCTGCGCGCCTCACAGATTCTCGGCACGGCGCCACCAGTTGCTCCGACCTCACAGAGCATCATCGGGCCACACGGCCAGCGGGCTGTCGCCAGGCCTTCCGCGACGATCTTCGCCCGCCCGGTAGTCGCGAAGTCCGAGCCCCCGCCTCCTCCGGTCCGGTTCGACCTGGAGCGGCAGCGCCTGGCCGGTACCCCGGGTCGTCCGCTCGATGAGGCCACGCGGAATCAGCTTCGGAGCAGGGCCCCGGTCAGCCCCAACGCTCCCGTCTTCCGTCCCGCGGCGGCAGGGCAGGGTGCCACGCTCAAGCCTGCGCGCGCCGGTCTGCCATTGACCAGGCCAGCCACGCCCCCGGCGTGGAGCACCCGCCATCCGAATCCGACGCCCGCTCCGCCCTCGGTGCCCCCGAACTCCCCCGCCCCCGCCCCTGCCCCCGCTCCGCGACCGGTCGCGCCTCCGCGGAATGATCGTCCGCCAGTCGCGCATGCCGGTGCCCGGCCCGGCGCGGAGCAGCCTTCCGTCAATCAATCACACCCTGGAGCTGCGCCGGGAGTGCCGCCTGCCAAGCCGCCCGAGGCCTCTCGACCGCGGCAGGAGCAGCCGCAACCGGCCGAGCGAAAGCCCAGGACCCCGCGCGATTCGGTGGACCAACGCCGTGGGCGCGACACGGGTGGCAAGGGGAGGCCGGACGACACCGAGCGCCCGCGGGACAATCGTCCCTGAGAGGGGAGTTCGTCAGGAGCCGCCGATCGTCCCGGATGGGGTGGTCGGCGGCTTCGTCATCCGAGGAGCTGCATCCCGAACAGCACCACGCCCGCCGCCCCCACCGCCATTGAGGAGAACCAGAGCGCGCGCGCCCGGGTCAGGGCGGCCAGCGCGCCTAGGGCGATCGCCACCTGCAGGAGCGCCACGGCGTTAGCGTAATGATGATGGGCGTGCATCAGGTGGTCGGCTTCCAACGAACGCTGGTCCCGCTCCTTCTCCTTGCCCTCCGCATTCTGCTTGATGCTGTCCTGCTCCTGCTGGTACTTCGTGACCTTCTCGGCGAGATCCGACGGCACCGGCTTCCCGGCGGCCTGCCACGGCGCGGCGGTCGCCTGCGCGATCGCCATCTTGAGGCCCTTCGCCTGGTAATACTCCCACTGGTCCGATGCCTGCGCCTGGAGCTGCGTCGCCTCGGTCTTGAGCACCAGCGCCTCATTGGCGGTGGATCCTGCCATCAGGGCGGCAATGGCCCCGACCGCCGCGAGCACGCCGGTGGTGAGGGCAATCGACCGGAGGAATGCACCCCCTTCCTTCTCCATTTCCTCGTGGATGGCCTCGTGCAGCTTCTCGGTCTCGATCTCCTGTTCTTCCGGCATGGGACCTCGAACCCTGAAGGTGGGCGGCGACAGCGAACGGGGGGCCGAATCTACGGGGCAACCGGCCCAGGCAATAGGTCTGCTGACGCGGCGCTGACGGCCCCGGTGAGGATTAGTGGGCGGGATGCCGCGCCCGAATGGCGGGCTGGCAGCGCATCCGGAAGGAGGTGCTGTGCTCGACCTGCTCAAGACCTGGCCGGTGGGGGCGCCGGTGCCCATCCTCAGCGTGCCCCAACCGCTCGCCGCGGCCATCGCGTGGCTGGGCAAGGACGTCGAGAACCGCGCGGATTGGACCCACACCTATCGCGGACCCGTGCTGATACGCTCGGGAACCCATCAACCCACGCCGCAGGAGATCGCGGACGTCCTCACCCTGGCCCGGCGGGATGGTGTGCAGGAGGACGAGCTCCGCCAGTTCTCCCGGATGGCGAAGGACATGCCGGACCTCGCGATTCCATTCGGCTCGCTGGTCGCGATCGCGGAGCTGTACGACGTGCTGCCCTCGGGCCACGCCATCCCGGAGGGTCACCTGGCCGAGAACAGCCCGTGGGGAAGTCCGGAAGCCGGCGTGTGGCTGTGCCTGCGCCGAGTCACCCCCGTCATGCCGATGTCGTTTGCGGGGGCCGGTGAGGAATTCGGGGTGCCCTTCGAGGTCGCCGCGTCACTCCGACCCCTCAGCGCGGGATAGCGAGGATCATCGGAAAAGCAGGCTGATCGCGTAGATCACGAGGCCGGCGAGGCCTCCCACCAGCGTGCCGTTCAACCGGATGAACTGCAGGTCGCGCCCGACCGCCAGTTCCAGTCGTTCCGACGCGACTTCCGGGTCCCACTGCCGAACCGTTTCCGCGATGAGGGCGCCGACCTCGTGCCGGTGGCGCTCGAGGACCGACGCGGCGAAGTCGATCAGCACGTCATCCACCTCCACCAGCCGCTCCTCGTTGGCGAGCAGGCTGTGCGCCACCGCGGCGAGGCCCCGGGCCAGCGGGTCCAGGGTCCCGCTGTCGGCATCGGGGCGGAATCGTTCTGAGGCCCCGCGGGCCTTGTCCCAGAGGCCGGCGGCGAACTCCTCGACCCCGGGGCCCCGGAGCAGTTCGCTCTTGAGCGACTCGGTGCGGGCGATCACGTCGGGCGAGTACTTGAGCCGTTCGACGAAGTCCCGGAAGGCGGCATCGAAGCGATGACGCAGCGGGTGGTGCGGATCCGCCTTGACCTCCTCCAGCAGTCGCTGGGACGCGGCCTCGAGCCTCCGCTGCAGCGCGTGGTCCACGGCGCCGGGGACCCACCATGGGCTTTCCTCCTTGATCAGCCGCCGGATCTCCTCGCGGTTGCCGGTCAGGATCTCGCCCGCCAGCCGCAGCGCTTCCTCCAGCAGGAGCTGGTGCCGATCTTCCGTCGAGACGACGGAGAGCAGGCTGCCCAGGATGGGCGCGAGCTGCATCGTCTCCAGCCGCTGGACCGCGCTCTCCCGGATCAGCCGCCGCACCTCGGCATCGGGCATGGTCCGCACCGCCTGGGCGACGCCGGCGGCGAGGTGCCGCGCCAGTCGCATCCCGTTGTCGGGGTCGCTGGCCCAGCGGGCCACGCGCTCCGCCACTCGCATCGACCGGAGCCGCAGCGCCAGCACGTCCTTGGAGAGGAAGTGATTCTGCACGAAGTTGCCGAGCACCCGCCCGATGCGCTCCTTCTGGGTCTGGATGATCGCCGTGTGGGGAATGGGCAGGCCGAGCGGCCGCCGGAAGAGCGCGGTGACGGCAAACCAGTCGGCCAGGCCGCCGACCAGCGACGCCTCCGCGGTCGCGCGGACAAAGCCGAGCCATGGGTGGGCGGATTCGAAGAATCGGGCCGCGAGGAACACCGCCAGAGCCACCACCAGGAGTCCCGTGGCCAGGCGCTTCATCGTCGCCAGCTCGGCGCGCCGGGTGGCGTCGTCCTTCCGTGCCACGGGCTCTGACGGCGGGGCGGGGGCCAGCGTCATCGGTCGCGGACCAGGCCGGGGCGGCGGCGCCCCGCTCGCAGCGCGGGGTGAGACGGCAGGAGGGGCATCCCGAGGGAAAGAAACCACGCCCGGCTGGCCGACGGTATCCCTGGGGTCCCAGTAGAACGAAAAGGGCCGCGTGCGAAGACGCGGCCCTCTTGTGTTGTGGCATTGTTAGGATCGCGAGCCGGCGATCGCGACCTCAGTGATGCCTGGCCCCGACGAACCCGCGGCCCACGAACGGCCTGGGATGGAAGCCGCCGCCGAATCCCGCCCGGAACCGGATCACCGGGCCGCACCCATAACAGCCCCACGGATAGTAGTAGGGCCAGTACCACGGATCGTAGAAGCCCGGACCGTACCAGCCACTGTAGTAGTGCCGCGGCGTGTACGCTTCGACTGTGTAAGTCTGGGTGTCGTACTCGTAGTGCCCGCTGGCAAGCCCGTCAACGATGTCGAGCAACCCCGACTCCGGGTCGTCCCCGACCTGCGCCGCGCCCAGCGCCCGGTAGTCCCAATGACCGTTGCGACTGAACTGATCGTAGTGAAACGGCTCGGCGGACCAGGCGGCCAGCACCATTCCGCTGCCCTGTCGGTCGTCCACTGTGAAGGCCTGGCGGTCACCACGGCCGCGGATCTCGAAATCCTTCCCGCCGCGAATCGCGCCCGGATCATCCGGGCCCAGCGGGTACAGGATCCGCACATGACCCTCTGCATCCGCCCGAAGAACGACCAGGTAGCCGTCCTTCTCCGCCCGCACGCGAACCCGCGCCTGGTCGCCCCGGCTGTAGCTGTCTTCGTCGAGTCGAACCTTGATCGGAGGGTCCGCGGCGATGTGGGCACGCGGCTGGGCCGGGGCCGCCAGCGGCAGAAGGAGTGCAACTGCGATTGAGGAAAGCATACGAAACCTCCGAGGCAAGATCGCCACTTTCAGCTTCTATTTCTCAAGAATCGTACCTCGGGAAACCGTCACCCGATGCAACGAACCAGACCGATTTGAGACCACGTTCGGGTCACGGCGCGTCCCTGATGACGTACACCTGTCCCGCGCTGTCGCTTCGTCGGGACGGTTCCCTTCAGGCCTTGGAGTCTCCCTCTCTGTCATGACGGCTCGCGAGCAATCGCTCGGTGAAGTCCAGCCGGTTTTCAAGCTCGGTCACCCTCGTCTCCAGGGCATCGAGTTGCTCCCGTTGCTGGGCCGTGGCCTGCTGCTCCAACGGGGTTCGCGGCGCGGCCCTTTGGCGTTGGGGACCCGGTCTTCGGGGTAACTCCCAGCCCACCAGAGCTGATTCGGCTCGACTTCCCACCTCCGCCAGCGGCGGCGCCTCGAGGACGCGATGCTGAAGATTAGAACCGAAACCGCCAGCCACAGTATTGGCCAGGGAATGGCGATCATGGCCGCTCCCCCGACGACGTGCCCTGCCACGCCTTCTCGATGTCGTCCGCTGCCCGGCGCAGGATTTCCGTCACCCGCTGGATCGCCGGGTCTTCGGGGCCCCGGCGCCAGGCCCGCTTGAAGGTCGTCGTCGCGACGCGAGCGAACGCGCTGTGCAGATCTCCCATGGCTCCGCCAGCAAAGTCCCGCACGGTCTCGCGCACCCGGGCGATGATGTCGTCCAGGAGATCGCGATGCTCGTCGAGGAAGCGCTCACCCTCCGGCGTCACGTGGTACACCTTCTTGCCGTCGGTCTCGACCGCCCGGACGTAGCCTTCGTCTTCGAGCAGCTGCAGCGTGGGGTAGACGGTCCCGGCCGATGGCGTGTAGCAGCCGCCCATGCGCTCCTCCAGCGCCTTGATCACTTCGTAGCCGTGGCGGGGCTTCTCCTTGAGGAGACGAAGAATGACGAACTTGACCTCACCTGACTCGAACATCTGAGCGCGGCGGCGCCCGCCGCGACCCGACCACCCGCCGCCCCACCACCACTTGGGTCCGGGACCCGGCCCGGCTCCAAATCCGAACTCTTCCCATGGATTGCGCACGGTCTCCTCCTCGGCCCGATTTCACGACATAACTCACGATATATCGTAAGTTATATCCCGAAAATTCTCAAGGTCACCGCCCGGGGGCACCCGCGGGGGCTCCGTGCCCGTCACCGCCGGCCTCGCCTTCCGCTTCGGCTCTGCTTCGCTCGCCATGGGGACTCCGCCGCTGCGCCGATCCCATCCCCTCGGCCGGCCAGGTCGCGCGCCGAAGACGCTGGCGTACCGGGGAACGAGCTCGCGTGCGCTATGCGATTCCGCGGTGTGGCGACTGTCTCGACTGAATTGGAATGCCTGCGTTCAACTGCGCGGCCCCCGACCGGACGGCTCCGGGGCGATCCTTCCGGTGCTGTGTCGGTTGGTCCGTCGTGGGGGCGGTCGATAGCGTGCGGTTCTGTCTGGCGGCCGCGTAGCTCAGTCGTGCGCCGGCCCGGTTTGGTGCTTTCGTTCACGTGCCGCTCGATGCCGTGTGTGACGCGGCGCACACGCGGTGACTGCTTCATGAAGGTTCATGTGCGTCCCCTTGTGGCTGCACTCCAGATGGCGCTCCGACTGGCGGAATTCCTGAGGTTCCGGTAAGGTTCACCACTGTCCTCAACGCGGTTCCCCCGAAGACCAGAGAGCTACATGGTCCTGCCCCGGCAGTCCCGGGCGACGGCGCCGTCATCCGCGCGTACCAGTCGCCGACTCCGCATCGGCATTCTCGATCTTGTTGAAAACACACCGGGGCCAGGTCTCTATGGCCGGCTCATGAACGCCAATTATGCCAGCATCATGCCGCAGGCGATTGCGGTCTGGTGTGAACAGGCTGGGCATCAGGTGCGCCTCGTGTGCTACACGGGGTACGAGAATCTCCTCGAGGAGTTCCCCGACGACCTGGACGTGCTCTTCATCGGCTCCTTCACGCATGCGGCTCATCTCGCCTATGCGTTCAGCGCTATGTTCCGGGCCCGGGGTGCGATCACCGTCCTGGGCGGCCCGCACGCGCGGTGCTACCCCGAGGATGCGCAGCGCTATTTCGATTACGTGCTGGGCTTCACCGACAAGCTGGTGATCGATGAAGTGCTGGCAGAGTGCGAGCCGCACCGCCCGATGGGCCGTCACATCAATGCCGCGACGCAGCCCAGTGAGCTGCCCCTGCTCGAGGAGCGGTGGAAGTTCGTGACCGCCACCCTCAAGAAGGCGCCCTGGGTACGGTTCGTCCCCATGATCGGAAGTCTCGGCTGCCCGTACACCTGCAGCTTCTGCATCGATTCGACGGTGGACTACCAGCCGATGAGCTTCGATCGGCTTCGCGCCGACCTGCGGTTCCTTCTCGAAAACATGAAGGATCCCATCGTCGGGTGGCACGACCCGAACTTCGGCGTGCGCTTCGAGGACTACATGGGCGCGATCGAGGAGGTCGTGCCCCAAGGGCGGATGCGCCACATCGCCGAGAGCAGCCTCTCGCTCCTCTCCGAGCCGCACATCAAGCGCCTGGCCCAGAACGGGTTCCAGGCGATCCTGCCGGGCATCGAGTCGTGGTACGAGATGGGCAACAAGGCCAAGACCCGGAAAAGGGGGATGGACAAGGTCAAGCAGGTGGCGGAGCACATCAATCTGCTCATGCGCCACGTTCCCTACGTCCAGACCAATTTCGTCCTGGGGATGGACAGCGACGAAGGTGACGAACCCTTCGAGCTCACCAAGCGCTTTCTCGACCTCGCGCCCGGCGCATTCCCGGCCTACTCACTGCTCTCGGCCTTTGGTCGTGCGGCCCCGCTCAATCTCGAATACCAGAAGAACGGGCGCGTGCTCTCCTTCCCGTTCGGGTCGCTCGATAACAACAAGGCGATGAACGTTCGCCCGCTCCATTACCAGTGGAAGTCGTTCTACGACTGCCTCGTCTCCCTCACGGCCTACTCGTTCTCCTGGCGCGCCATCGGGCGCCGGTTCGCAGCCAACAAGATGTCCATCGGGCGCTGGATGAATTTCGTGCGGGCTGTTTCGTCCGAGGGGTTTGGGCGGCTCCGCTATCACACCAAGGTCCGCCGCCTCCTCGACACCGATCCGAGCATGCTGGAGTTCCTGAACGGTGAGCGGAGCCAGGTTCCCGCCTTCTACACCGACCGCATCCTGCGGGAGCTCGGGCCGATGGCCCAGCACCTGCCTCAGGGAGGTCTCGAGCACGATCCGCTGGCCTACCTTCGGAGCACCGGCACGTCGGGTCTGGTAACCCTGGGGGGAGCGGCCTAAGCCTCCTCCTCTCACGCGGATCTCGCGGTATGCCCATCCCCACGGTGACACGGTGGGGGTGGGCATTGCGCTCCTAGCCGTGCTTTCCCACGCCGGTTTACTTTCTGTCTGGACTCCCCTGGGATCGAGGCTATCGCCGTGTCACAGACCCACCCGGCTCGCGCCACGCGCCGCGCCCTGTCTCTCAGCACCCTCATGCTCCTCGGCTCGTCGGGGTACGCGGCATCGCAGGCCACGCCGGCTGCGACCCCGCCCCCGCCGGGCCACGAGCTGCCGGTGCATCACGTTCCGAACCTGGACAACGGCGCGGAGTTCTACTTCTCCCCCGATGGGCGGAGCATCATCGGGAACGCAAAGCGCACCGACGACGAGACCTATCACGTCTACACGATGAATGTCGACGGCACCAACATCCGCCGGATCAACGATCGCGGCGCCGATGCCTGCTCCTTCTTCTTCCCCGATGGCCGGCGCATCATCTGGACCTCCACCCGCGACCATCTTGACCTGCCGACGGGCAACTATTCCGACCCCGACAACTATCCCAAGGGAGCGGAGCTCTATACCTCCGCACTCGACGGCACCGACGTTCACCGGCTGACCAACAACCTCCTCTATGAGGCCGAGGTCTCGCTCTCCCCGGACGGCCAATGGGTGCTGTTCGGACGGGAGATCGATGGCAAGATGGACCTGTGGAAGATGCGGCCGGACGGGAGCGACCAGTTCCAGATCACCCACACGGACGACTGGCAGGAGGGCGGGGCGTTCTATCTGCCGGACAGCAAGACCATCATCTTCCGGGCCTGGAAGCGGGCCGACCAGGGAAAGAGCCGGTCGCTCCCGATGTCCATCTTCACCATCCGGGATGACGGAACTGGGCTCCGCCAGATCACTCATGACTCGGGGACCAACTGGTCACCCTACCCGGCGCCCGATGGCCATCACTTCGTGTTCGTCAAAGTCCTCCCGCCCGGCAACTTCGAGATCTACCTCGGCGATCTCGAGAGCGATGAGCAGGTTCGCCTAACCTACAATGATGCGTTCGATGGCTTCCCGTCGATTTCGCCTGATGGCCACTGGCTGCTCTTCTCCTCGAGCCGGGACACGCCGCACGGCCAGCGGGCTCTCGGGGAGTATCTGATGGACATTTCCTCCCTCCACATCGGGCCGCCCCCTCCCCGACCCTGAGTGCCCTCGGGTCGCTCAGCGGACCCGGGTGGCCTCCATCTCGATCGTGATCTCCACCTCATTGCCGATCAGCGTATTGGGGCCCACCGTGGCATTCCAGTCGATGCCGTACTGGCGCCGATCCAAGATCGCCGAGGCTTCAAACGCGATCCGCTCGTGCCCGCTCTGGTCCTCGGCAAGGCCCTGATAGGTACCGCGGAGCGTGATCGGGTGGGTCACGCCCTTGATGGTGAGGAGGCCGATGATGTCCAGCGTCGAATCCCCGACCGCCATGCCGGTTCCCTGGAACTTGATCTCGGGGAAGCTGTCGGTGCTGAAGAACCTCGGTGACCGCAGGTCGGCGTCCCGGTAGTCATTCCCCGTCGTCAGGCTCTTGGTCTGGATCGTGACGTTCACGCGGCCATGCCGCCAATCGTGATCGTCCGTGAGGATAACCCCGTACCAGTCCGTGAACGTTCCGCTCACCCGGCCGAGCAGATGCCGCACCTTGAACCCGATCTGCGAGTGGACGATATCCACTACCCAGTGCGAACTCCGCGCGGCCGCGGCAGGGGCAGCCTGAGCGGTCGCCACCGCGACCTGGGTAAGCAGCAGGCCGGCGACGAGCACGCCGCCCCCAAGTCGGCGGGGCCGGGTGCGGGAGCAGAGGCAGGCGCGCGCTTGGCTACACATGGGAATCCTCGCGGCGTGAGAGTACGGTTAAGCTACCTCCCGCCGCGTGAAGATTCTCACAGGGCTACCGTTGGGGGAGCTTCATGCCTCAGGGTGCCCCTCCCCCCAGGGCGCGCACCAATCGGTACCCATACTCGACGCCCTGATCGAAAGCGGCCACCCGGATCCGCTCGTCGCGCCCGTGAGCCCGGATGTCGTCCGCGTCGAGCGGCACAGCGGAGATGCCGTACACCGGCATGCCGGCGTTCCGGAGGTAGAGGCCGTCGCTGGCACCGGTTTCCATGTTCGGGACCACGATGGCCCCCGGCCACATCTCGTGGGTGATCCGCTCCACCGGGCCCAGGACCTCCGGCGCGAGTGGTGAAGGTGGTGAGGGGACCGGCGCGGTGATGACCGACACTGTGACGGCCGTGTCCGCCACGACCCGCCGGATGGCGGCCACGACGCTGTCGCCAACGTCATCGGGCAGCATGCGGCAGTTCACGATGGCCTGGGCGGTCTGTGGGAGCGCGTTGTTGGCATGCCCGCCTTCCAACCGCGTGGCGACGCAGGTGGTCCGCACCAGGGCATTGTACAGTGGTGATACCTGAGCGAGCCGACGGAGGGCCGCCGGATCGGCGTTCGCACCGGCAAGCCGCATGTCCTTCGCGACGGCCGGAGTCTCTTCCGGGGCGGTCCGCTCGAAGTACGCCCGCGTGATCTCGTTGAGTCGAATCGGAAAGGCGAACGCCGACAGGCGGCCCAGCGCCGCCGCCAGGCGGTAGATGGCGTTGTCCGGGACCGGCAGCGAGCTGTGCCCCCCCGGGTTGTGCACCGTGAGCTCGAGGTCCATGTAGACTTTTTCGCTCGCCTGCACGGTGCGGGCGTACACCTTTCCGTCGCGGGCGAGTGGATCGCCGGCGTCGCCGTTGACGCAGTAGACGGCGTCGATCAGGTCGCGCCGGTTCGCCAGCAGCCACTGGACTCCGTTCGCCACCCCGCTCTCCTCACCGGCCGTAAGCGCCACGATGATGTCCCGGTCGGGCACGAAGCCTTCGCGCTTGAGCCGGAGGATTGTCGCCACCCAGATGGCGGCCATGTCCTTGATGTCGCTCGTGCCGCGGCCATAGAAGTAGCCGTCCTTTTCGGTCAGCCGGAATGGGTCGAGCGACCAGTCGCTCGGCAGGGCCTCCACCACGTCCAGGTGCGCCAGGAGGAGGATCGGCTTCTGCCGCCCGGTCCCGCGGAACCTCGCAACCACGTTGAGGTGCGTGCTGTCGGGGCCGACCACCGCCACGTCGGCTGCCGGAAAGCCCGCGGCGAGGAACCGCGCCGCGACGGCGCGCGCGGCCGGCGTCGTGCTGCCGTGCTCCTCGGTGCTGTTGATGCCGATCAGCTCGGCGAAGATCGCCCGCGCCTCGGCCGGATCCCCGGCCTGCTGTGCGCGGAGAGCGGTGGCCAGTAGCAGGGAAAACAGGGCTAGAGCGGCCGGCATCCGGTGTGACACGGGTCGAGCGTCCAGAAGTCAGGGAGGCGGCAATATAGCCCGGCGCAAGCCCACGGGCCGCATCTGGCGGACCCCATTGGCAGGCGGTAGTCTACCCGCGTCATCTCTCGGATCGCCACCGGCGAAAGCGCATGTCCCCCACCTTCATCGGTCTTCCGCCCGGCGAACTGCTCCTTCGACTGGGAGTGGCCCTGGTACTCGCCGGGGTTCTGGGACTCAATCGTGACCTCCACAACAAGCCCGCCGGGCTTCGCACCCACGGGCTGGTGGCGCTCGGGGCGGCGCTCGTCACGGTGGTGAGTATCCAGCTCGCGGGGCCCGAAGCAGGGGGCCCGGGCGATGCCGTGGTCAGAATTATTCAGGGCGTCATAACCGGCGTCGGCTTCCTCTGCGGCGGCGTCATCATGCGCGGGGACAGTCTCGACGACGTGCACGGTCTCACCACCGCCGCGTCGGTCTGGCTGGTGGCCGCGATCGGCATCGCCTGTGGCGCCGGCCTCTGGCGGACGGCACTTCTTACCGCGGGTCTCGCGCTGGTGGTGCTGATTATCGGCGGTCGCATCGAACGAACCGTCCACAGGTGGTTCCGGGGGCCCTCTCCCGAGGGACGGAACGGCCCGACCGCATGAACATCCACCGCTCCACGCGGGAGTACGAGCGATGGCTCGCCCGCCAGTTGAACCTCGTGCGCGGAGATCTCCGCCTCAAGCACCAGCGCATGAAAGAGGGCGTCTTTCCCTTTCTTCGCGCCACCTACTACCGCTGGGCGATGCTCTGGCCCCGACTCTGCTCCGACCTCTGCGAGGGCCCGTCAGTGCTTTCCGTCGGGGACCTCCACGTAGAGAACTTCGGCACCTGGCGCGACGCGGAGGGCCGCCTGGTCTGGGGCATCAACGACTTCGACGAGTCCAGTTGGCTGCCCGCGCCGCATGACCTGGTGCGCCTCGGCACCAGCGTCATCTTCGCCATCGAGGGGGGACATCTCTCCCTGGACCGGCACTCGGCGTTGCGCTTCCTGCTGGAGGGCTACGCCGACTCGGTGGAGGCCGGCGGCCGACCGATGGTGCTCGCCGAGCAACACCGCGCGCTTCGCGCGATGGCCATCGAGCGGCTGATAGATCCCAGGCGGTTCTGGGAGAAGCTGGAACGCCTGAAGCCGGTACGCCTCCCGCCGCCGCCGGGCGCGCGCAAGGCTCTGACCCGCCAGCTGCCGCCCGAGAGCCTGACCTTCCGCCTGTACCATCGAGTGGCCGGGCTCGGGAGCCTGGGGCGGGAACGCTACGTCGCCATCGCGGAGTGGGGGGGTGGGAAGATCGCTCGCGAGGCCAAGGCGCTGGCTCCTTCCGCCACCGTCTGGGCCACGGGGCAGCGCTCGGAGGCGATCCTCTACCAGGAGCTGGTCGATCGCGCGGTACGGTGCGCGGATCCTTTTCTGCGCGCCAAGCGGCGCTGGGTGGTGCGACGGCTCGCCCCGGACTGCTGCAGAATCGAGCTGTCCGAGCTGCCCCGCGAGCGGGATGAAACCCGGCTGCTCTACGACATGGGTTGGGAGACGGCGAACGTGCACCTGGGCACGGGGCGGCGCAAGCAGCTTCGCGCCGTTGCTTCAGGAGGCCGCGAGTGGCTGCCGGAGGCCGTTGAGACCATGACGGAGGCGGTGGAGCGGGACTGGAAGGAATACGTGCGCGAGGACTAGCGCCGCTCTCAGTTCTTCCGCCGCGTCACCACGGCCTGATGGCGGAGCGCCGTCGTGGCGGTCAGCTTCGTTCCGGGCACGGACACGGTCACGCGCTCTTCCGCCGCCGCGACTGTCGGGGTCCAGGTCGAGATGATGCGACCTGCCGTATCGCTCCGCCCGCGCGCTGAGCTGAGCGAGCCCCCGGTCACCGCGAACCTCACCGACACTCCCGGCACCGGATTCCCCTGCGTATCGGTCACCACAGCGACCACCTCCTCCGTCCCGTTCCCGGCGCTCTTGGGTGAAGCGGCGCTGGTCACGGTTATCCGGGAGGGGCTGCCGGCTGCCCCATGGGCTACGATCCGAGCGACGGCATCCAGGCCGGCCACGCGCAGCTCCACTCGCTGGTCGCCGGCAGTGGGGCCGAGTGTCCATCGCAATGTGGCGTGCCCGGAGTGGCTGGTAACCAGCGACGTGTCGGAGAGGGTCCCTTGAGCGGTTCGGGCCGTCACCGTGCCACCCGCGATGGGGTTTCCGAGAGAGTCGCGCACCACCACCACGACCGGCTTGGGAAGTTGCCTCGCCACGGGGGCCCGTTGTCCCTGGCCGCTCTCGACGGCGATGGCGGCCGGCGGGCCGGGCGCGGCGGTGGCCGTCACGGTGAACGGCGGGATCGTCCGGGGATTACCGACCTGGGCCAGCAGGCGCTGCGAGCCGGCCCGTGGCCCCAGCGTCCAGTGGGCCGTCGCGTCGCCCATCGAGTCGGTGCGCGTCGAGGCGGCGACGGACCCTCCGTCCAGCAGCGTCCAGGTCACCGGCACATCCACGAAGGCCGTACCGAGGGAGTCGGTGAAACGAAGGGTGACCGGCTGGGGCAGGCGTGACCCGGCCTGGCCCTCGGGCGCCGCCCCCCGCAGCTCGATGTGGGTATTGGCGCGCACCGGGTCGGCCTCGGCCACGACGGTGAAGGCCGTGTCCACGGTGGGGATTCTTGCGAGCAGGCGCTGGGGCCCTGGGTGCGAGCTCAAGGTCCAGATGGCGCGGATCCGCCCGTCGTGGTCCGCCGAATCCACGTCGAGATCGACCTGGCCCTCTCCGTCGGCGGTGGAGAAGGTGACCGTGGCGCCGGGTACCGGCTGGCCCCCGCGGGCCACCGCCCGGAACACGATGGGTTCGGGCAGGCGATGGCTGGCCGGACCTCGCTGGCGGTCGCCGCTCAGGACCGCCAGACCCGTGGCCGTGAGCTGCACCTCGATCGACACCTCGGCGCCGGCCTCGCCCTCGGAGGCCCACAGCTTGGCGTGCCCCGGCGCGCGACCGATGGCGGTGCCCAGGGTATCGACGGAGACCACCAGTGTGTCGCCGCTGTGCCAGCGGGGGGCGAGGGCCCCGATCCGGTGCCCACGGGCGTCGAGCGCGATCGCGGCGAGCTGGACGGTGTCGCCCTGGCGGATGCGCAGCGTGCTGTCCCCCGCGAGGATCACGCGGGCGGGGTGCTGCAGCACCGAAATCATGGCCCCCGCCGTGAGGTCACGCACCGTCACGGTAACCCGGACGCGGCCCGGTCCCTTGGCGACCACGGTCCCCGAGGAGTCGACTACCGCGATCGCGCTGTCATCGCTTCGCCAGTGAAGCTGGGCACCGGACAGCACCGCCCCCTGGTGATCGGTCACCGTCGCGGCCAGCAGGGTGGTGTCCCCGACGGAAAACAGGGTGTCCGCCCGGGGCGTGACCACGACGCGGTAGGCGGCATGGTCCGCGAAGCTCAGGTCCACGAAGCCAAACCAGCTCCACCACCCCAGGTTCCGGGCGTTAACGATCAGCGCCATGAGGGCGGCGGCCGTGGTAAGGATCCAGGTCACCCACTTGCTCCAATGACCGAGCGTACCCGACGATGAGGCGGATCGTTTCATTCGCTTTCCGGTTCGAGGACAGGGGGTCCCCCGCTCATTAAGGTATCGGATGGGAGGCCGCTGTGCCGTAGCGCACACCCCCTCCCGGGGTGGGTGGCGCACCACCCGGTGCCGGCCTCCGTCACCGGCGGCGGCTACCGAAGGCCCGCCGGGTCGCTTTCTTTCAGGCAACGCCCAACCGCGAGCCCCCCATGACGGAAACCGAACAGCAGGCCGTGATCGCGATCGCTCTCCTCGCCACGGTAGCGGATGGTCGAGCCGCCCCGGAGGAGCAGGCCAGCCTGCAGGCCACGATTGGCAAGCTGGGGGCGGCGGACCTCGAAGCGGTGGCCCGGAAGGTCTCGGGAGGGAACCTCCAGGTAGCGGACGTCGCCAAAGACCTGACCACGGACGAGTCCCGGAACCTCGCCTATCAGACCGCGCTCGCTATCTGCCATGCCGACGGAACGCTCAATCCCGGCGAGACCGCCTTCCTCGCCACGCTCCGACAGGCGCTGGGGATCGCGGAGCAGCCCGCCGCCCTTCCCGGCGGCCAATCTGTCGGCCCCGATGCCGGCGCCATCGACCAGTTCATCCTGGATCAGGCCATCCTCACTGGCGCGGTCGAGCTGCTGCCCGACGCGATCGCCAACATCGCCATCATCCCGCTGCAGCTCCGCCTGGTCTACCAGATTGGCCAGCGCTACGGCCAGCAGCTCGACGCGAGCCAGGCCAAGGACCTGGCGGCGACGCTCGGCATCGGGGTGACCGCGCAGCTGGTCGAGGGGGTGGTCCGGAAGGCCGTCGGGGGCATCGCCAAGGGGATCCTGGGCGGGCTCATCGGCGGGGTGACCGAGGCCGCGGCGGGGAGTGCCGTGACCTTCGCCGCGACCTACGCGTTGGGCCACGTGGCCAAGCAGTACTACTCCCAGGGGCGGAAGCTCAGCGGCGACGATCTCAGGGCGCTGTTCGCGAAGTTCCAGACCGAGGCGAAGACGATCTTCCCCAAGGTGGAGGACCGGATCGTGGCGCAGTCCAAGACCCTCAACCTGCCGAGCCTGCTCGGGGGAGGGCGCTGAGGCGGGTTCCGAGGGCCGGTCTCCCGGTGGGTGGAAAGTGAAGCGGCCGGCTCCGAGTGGAGCCGGCCGCTTGATTAGGGTGATTCCTCCCTACGGATGCGGAGGACTCGCTGCGGTAACCGAGGCGTCGAAGTAGGTCGACCCGCCGCGATCCACCGCAATGATGGTGACCGTATTGCTCAAGGAATCGAGACCGGTCAGGGAGAGCGAGAAGTCTCCCTGGTTGGGGCATCCCTCATGGCTGATGAAGCCGGCTTCGTTGGCCCCCAGGGTGCCGTTTGGTGTCACGTTCGCCGTCTGGTCGGTTCCGTTCACGTAGACCTTCATATCGTTGTCGATCGCGAAGGACATCGTCGCGGTACTGGCTCCGTCCGGTGCAACGAATGTGCGCTTGAATGCCACCATCGAGTCCTGTCCAAAGACCCTGGAGTGGATGGTGGTATCGGTCGCGGCGTAAACCGAGCAGTACGTATCCGGCGGGTTCACCATGCTGAAGGCGCCTTGGACCGGGCCCGAGAAGACACTCGACGGGCTGAGTGCCGCGCTGATGTCCGGCGACGAGGTCGTGGGACCGAGCTTCAGGTAGGTCCAGTTCGTCGCGCTCCAGCCGAACCCGGTCTGTACGACGCCGAAGGTGCTGAAATTCTTGGTTGTGCCACCGACGCCGGTCCCGGAAGCCGCCGCCATCAAAGGCGCAGGAGAGACCAGCCGGGCCAGGCCGCGTTCCAGTGCTCGGAGTCCCCGCACCGCGAGATTCTCGTTCCTGAGCGACGGTCCCATGGCCAGGTATGGGGTGCAGCCCAGGGATAGACCGCTGGTGCTCGCGGGAGGCAGGATTTGAATGTTCGTCGGATTCGGATCTGGCACGTTGTGGGCGAGCTGCAGGTTGCTGAGTGAGCTCGGCGCATCGGTGCAGATGCCAGCGAGGACGGCGTTGTTGAAGGTCCCCGATGAAGAAGTGAACTGATAGTAGGGGCCGTACTTCGGCAGGTTGGTCAGCAGTGTTTCAGGGACCGCATAGACAGTGACGAGCGTCGGAACGTTCACGTCCGTGGGATTCACGACGACGCCGGCGGTTGTCGACGGCGTGGTGATGCTGGACGACCCGCTCTGAGTGGGACTCACCACCGTCGCTACGCCGTCCGTCGCCCCTTGCGGTATGGCCTGTGGAAGCCCCACATAGGCCTCGAGCGCATTGACGAGGTTGGTCAGCTTCGTGAGGGTA
>DATJVM010000025.1:0-21475 GCA_035501775.1 Gemmatimonadales bacterium
GCTGCAGCTGGGGAACGACGTGCTGGGAGGCAACGGCTTCGCGTCCCGCCTGATGGTGGACGTCAGGGTCCGGCACGGGTACGCGTACGGCGCGTATTCGTTCCCGCAATTCGAGCGGACGCGCTCGCTCTTTCTCGTCGAATACGGGTCCGACCCCCAGAAGGTCGCGCCCGTGGATTCGCTGATCCGTCAGAACATCGTGGCCATGCAGACTTCCCCGGTCAACGCCGCCGAACTGACCAATGCCCGGCAGTATGAGATCCGTTCGATTCCAGTGGGCGTCTCCAGCGCGAATGGCATCGCACGGTCGCTGCTGGACTGGAGCTATAACGGGGAGCCGCTGGACCAGCCGATGGTCGCTGCCAGAAAGTACCTGAGCCTCACCGCGACAGACATCCAGGCCGCCTTCAAGAAGCACATCGATCTTGGCCACATCGTGCAGGTGGTGCAGGGGCCGACGCCACCGGCGCACTGATCGGCGGCGGCGGAGCCGGATAACCCTGCCGGCCGCCGCCGCCGAAGGTCGCAGCGCCGAACGGCTCAGGCGTCGTGGTCCGCCGCGTGATGCTTGCTGGCCTCCGCCGCGTGCTCGTGCGCGTGGTGGCGATGGCCCTCGGCCATGTGCGCGTGATGCCCCGCCTTCTCGTGATGCCCCGCCTTGAGTTCAGCGGTGGCCCGGTGGTGCTTCGCGGCGTGTTCGTGGTGCTCCGCTGCCTTCAGATGATGGTCCATCAGGTCTGTGGCCATACGCTGAGTCTCCTTAGTGCCAAGGATCGTCGCCTGCAAGCCGCTATCGCGCCAAATGTTGGCGAGCGTGTGTGACGCCGCCGGCGACGTTCTTGTAAGAGTATTGCAAAGCTCGCGCGCCCGAACACCCCAAGCCGGCCATTCTTCTCGGTGGAGCCCCGATGCGTCAACGCACCATCCCCATTGTCACCGCTCTTGCCGTCCTCCTCCTCGTGGCCGGACCGAGGCTCCTCGCCCAGACCCCACGCCTCGACGATGGCCTTGCCAGTACGCCGCCCATGGGTTGGAACAGCTGGAACAAGTTCGCCTGCCACGTCGATGAGCAGCTCATCGACGAGACGGCAGACGCGATGGCGTCGAGCGGAATGAAGGATGCCGGCTACCGCTACGTCGTGATCGACGACTGCTGGCAGGTGTATCGTGACACGTCGGGGATTCTGGATTGGTGCGGTCTCGGCCGCACTCGTCACGCGGGACTGGCCACCCCCATGGTTGGCCTGCCGCCACAACGGGCCGCTTATCGCGCTCTCAGCTGTCGGACTGGGGTGGGCACTCGTTCTCACCTATCTTCGGTGGCAGCTTCTTCGTAGGCGGTGGGCAGCCATTCGAATAGCTGGTCTGGAGCACTACCTCGCAGGTCTAAAGCACGAAGTCCTCCCCGCGGTGTCGGGAACACCGCCCCGGACGCCTCCTCACTTGACGATTCGCTCAGGCTCGTCAGGCCCTGAGCAGCGCGCGCAGCCGAAATGCGCCTGCCAGGAGCGCCACGCCGGCCACAATGGCGAACCCGGCGATGAGCCCCATGATGGCGGCCAGCGTCGCTGGCGGGATGAGCAGCGCGAAGGCGGCCGCAGCCACGCTCAGGACGCCGAAGGCCGCTGGCCAGCCCCACGAGGTGCCCATCTTCTTCAGGAGGACCGCACCGTAGAGTTCGAGAATGCCACTGAGCATCAGCCACCACGCCACCCATACGATCGCGAAGGTGAGCGAGAGCACCGGGTAGTAAATGAGCGACGCGACCCCGAATCCGGTGCTCACGATCCCGGAGATGAGCAGCAGCCACCAGTGCTTGAGTATCGGTTTGAGCTCGAACGCCTGGGCGATGTACACGAAGCCCGCAAAGAGCGCCCAGAACGCGATCACCAGCGCGAACGCGGCGATCGAGTCGAGCGGTCGAAGGAAGATGAAGATGCCAACGGCCAGCGCGAGCAGTCCCCGAAGCAGCAGTGACCACCAGGCGCGCTGGGTCGCGCGGTGAAGCTCGTCGCGCACGGCGCCAGTCATACGGCCTCCGCTGGATAGAATGTTGGGCTCCTCGGCCCTTCGGTGCCCTGCAAGCCGATCACAATTCGTCAGGGTGGCGCTCTTCCTCGAACAGCCGCGCCATGACCGAGCCGAAGATGAACCCCCCGACATGCGCCGCATAGGCCACGCCGCCTGAGGGCTGCTGCGCCACCGTGCCGAGACTCACCAGCTGCATCAGGAACCAGACGCCGACGAGAAGCGCGGCTGGAACGTAGGTGACGCGGACGAAGATGAAGAGGAAGAGGAGCGACCGGATCCGATCGCGCGGAAAGGTGACGAGGAAGGCGCCCATGACCGCCGCGATAGCGCCGCTGGCTCCAAGGTTGGGAACGGTGGAACTCGGGTCGGCGATGATCTGCGCAGCGGTCGCGGCGAGGCCCCCCAGCAGATAGAATGCCAGGTAGCGACCTCGACCCATCTGGTCCTCGATTTCCGGACCGAAGGCCCAGAGGAAGACCATGTTGCCGAGGATATGAGACCAGCTCGCGTGCATGAACATGGCCGCCACGATGTTCAGCAGATGACGGCCAGCCATGATGTCAGCGGGGACAAGCGCCCACCGGTTCACGAAGGGGTCGCCGCCGACAACCTCGGCAAGGAATACCATCACATTGACGGCGATGATTGCGGCCGTAACCAGCGGCACCCGGGACGGGCGGCGCGAGACATCGGTCAGCGGGATTACACCCATTGATTCACCGAGAGCCAGGTAGTCGAACAACATGCTCGCTGGAACTCACCCCCGCTAGACGCACGCCCTCTTGGCGTGGCTTGTTCGCAAACGCCGAGGCCTCCCAGCAAGGCCGATCGCCGATACAAGGCCGTGTGGCTGCTCGACGATCTCCGACGAATTGCGCAAGCGACTGGTGGCCTCTGAGCAGGCCGCGCTCAACCAGCAACAGCAGGCCTATGACGCCCAGCTCAGGGCGCAGCAGAACGAGTTCGAGCGCCAGCAGCAGGTGCAGCAGATCGAACACGACCAGTTCCTCTCCACCATGCAGCGCGGCACCGACCTTTCGCTCAAGGAGTCGGCGGAGCTGGCCAACCGGGAGCACACCATCATCTCCGACTGGGTAGACGGAATCCTCGGCCAGCAGACGGTGCGCGACCCCGCGAGCGGAGACACCATGAAGGTGCCGAGCGGCTGGCACAACTCGGCTACGAACCAGAGCTTCCTCTCGCCGGACCCGAACGCGAACCCGAACGGAGTTCTCGATGGCACCTGGCCCGTACGCTCCGGGTCCACGGGGACGGCAGCCAGTGATGGCGGCTCTGGGTGCCCCACAGCGGATGCGTCCTAGGTTACGTGCCTTGCGCTGGTAGGAAGCGCAGACGAAGAGGTCCGCGTGCACACTCACCCGCGCGCGGTCCGGATTGGATGGGTTCGATGCCACCAGATTGCGACGCCGGTATAGGAAATGACCGTGAGATACAGCCCCAGGAGGCACACGAAGATCCGAAACGGAAGCGAGTCGCGCAGGTCCCCGTAGTGGATGCCCCACAAGAGGGTCGACAGGGTGTTCCCCGCGTGCTGGCCGCGGGGCAGGTCGATGGCACGGACGGCACCCGTCGTGCCATCGATGAGCACCGTCGTGTCCCATCCATGACCGCGCAGGTCGAGACTGGAGCGGACTGCATAGGTGTACCCACCGAACTCCGCGACGTACGCCATTCCATATGGTCGTTCGATGGCGAAGTGGTGCTCGGTGGCCACGCGTGCCATCGTCTGCTCACCGATGGACTGGGCCTCCCTCCAGGTGAGCCGCGGTTTCTCGAGGGGCGTGGGCAGCATCAGAGTCATTATCCCCTGGTCGGGCGGGACATAGTCGAAGAGCGCCCCGGTCACCGGCTCATAGACACTGCTCAGGCCAAGCATGACGCTCGACCACCCGAAGACGACGAGCACCGGCCAGAGCCAGAGGCCGCCCGCCCGGTGAAGGTCGAAGTGGAGGCGTCTCGCGCTGGCGCTGAGCTTGACTTTCCAGGCCTGCCGCCAGCGCGGCCAGAACGGCCCGGCGCTGCGTGGGAGGGTCACGACCAGCGCGACGAAGGAATCGATCGTCCACAGAAGAGCGATGACGCCGACAAGGGTCCACCCCCAGCTGGTTCGGGTGGCAAGCGAGGTGTGGAGCGCGTAGGTGAAGCCCATCAGATCAATCGGTGGTCGTTCAGGGTTGCTGGTCAGTCCCGCGTGAAGCACTTCCCCGGTGTACGGGTTCAGCACCATCGGCAGGTCGGGCACGGGCCAGGGCTTGCCAGTGGCCGAATCGGTGCGTCCAGCCAGGTGAACCAGGACCTGGTCCGGGTCGACAGTGAAATAGGCCGCACGCGCGTGCGGCATGGCTGCTTCGGCGCGCTCAGCGAGGGTCGCCAGGTCGAGCACCTGCTGTCCGGGGTGGGGCGTGACGTGGAAGCCCGGGTTGACCAGGCTGTCGAGACGGCTACGAAACGCGAGCATCGAGCCAGTCACGCCGACAATCATCAGGAACAGGGCAAGGGCCAGCCCTGTCCAGCGGTGCACCACGGTTACGACCCGGTGCAGGCGCGCTCGTAACGATGTCATTCGCATTACCTCGAGAGGCGGTGAATCACCGGAGTATCCCGGTCGATGTCGAGCACGCGCCGTAACCGCTGTGACCGCGGCTCGGCACCGTCCCGATCGCCCGGACGGCGGGGCTCGCGGTCCCGCCGCGAGCGCCGGGTTCGCCGCCACCAGAGCAGGAACCCGGTGATCGAGAGGGCGCCAGGGAGGAGTCCGATGAACACGTACGCCGCCCGCGACCAGCGTCCGGCAAAACTCCCGACATGAAAGGAATAGGTCGATGCCGAGAGACGGGTGAGGAGCGTCTGGGCGTTGATGTCGTAGGCGACCCCGAACCCCGTATGGGGGTCGAAGGCCATCCGGCTCGCGCCGCGCATGATCAGGAGTGGTGTGCCCGGCACGTCGCCGCTGACGATGACGCTGTCCCCCTCCTCGAAGGGGACGTAGACGTAAGTCGGAACGAACCCTGGCCAGCGCGCCAGGGTCTGTCGATACATCCGCTCGACGGACGCTCGGGGCGGACCGAGAGGGGGCCGGATCGCCGGGAACCCCCACCCCGATGGCGAGAAGACGTCCCAGACCATTTCGAAGCCGCTGTAGAAGATCAGCAGGGTGAAGACGAGTGCCCAGACACCGACGAGGCGGTGAAGCCCCGAGGTCGCCCGCCGCCACCCGGCCCCCCGAAGGGGAATGCGGAACCGGAGGGCATCGAGGAGGTGGCGGCGAAACACGATGACCCCGGTGAGGAGCGAGGTAAAGACCGTGATGCAGACCAGGGCGAGGATCAGGACGCCCCAGGTGCCGGCGAGCAGGGAGTAATGAAAGAGATGGACCCACTGCATCGGGACGGACAGACTGCGATAGCTCCCTTCGCGCACGATGCGTCCGGTATACGGGTCTATGTCGACCGCGTAGAGGTCGGCGGCATGGACCTGGTCATGCGGGTGGCCGAGGTCGTAGAGGCGGAAGCCCCAGGCCTGATCCCGAACCCCGGGGATTCGCACCATGCCGACGGCGCTCGCGTCGGGATAGCGCGAGCGCAGCGTGGTGATGAGCGAGTCGAGCGAAAGACGCTCACCCTGCGGCGCTACTTTGAGCTGGCCTTGATGCCACCACAGATCCAGCTCGTCGTGATAGACGAGCGCTGCTCCGGACAGGCTCACCATGAGGATGAACAGCCCGCAGGCGAGGCCCAGCCAGCTGTGGACCTGGTACAGTATCGAGACGAGATGGCGGCGCCTCATCAGCGTCAGAACGGCCGGCTGAGGCTGACGCGGAGGCTCCGCAGGTCTCCAAGAATGATGAGCAGAGTCGAATAGTACCCGCCCGGGAAATAGTGCTCATTGAACAGGTTGGTCACCCCGGCGTTCACGGTGTAATCATGCCAGTGGAGATTCGCCGAAGCATCCACCAGCGTGTAGGCCGGCAGGATGAACCAGCGCTGATCCTGAATGACCCCAACACGGCTGCCGACGTACCGGACATTGGCGCCGAGAGAGAGATCGAGGGTCGCCGAGCGCACGGCGTCGAACGAGCCCCAGAGGTTCGCGATGTGCTTGGGGGCGTTGGGATAGGTGTCACCCTTGTTGCCGACGCTGCTGGTGCTCAGGAGGCGTGTCCGGTTGTACCCATACCCTGCCACGAGGGCGAGGCGCCCCACCTGGCCCTGGACGGTGAGTTCCACGCCTCTGCTCCGTATGCCGGGCACCGGGATCTGATGCTGGCCCGTCGAGTCCTTGGGATCGGTCGCGAGGATGTTGTTGTAGTCGATCGTGTACGCCGACGCCGTCGCAGAGAGTCGGCCATCCATGAAGTCTGCTTTGGCCCCGCCCTCCCACTGCACGCCGGTCTGCGGCGGGAACGGCCCACCGGAGTTTCGGCTGTTGTCGTATTGCGGAACGAAGGAACGTGAGTAGGTGGCATACAACGAGAGATTGCGACGCAGCAGGTAGAGAGCGCCGACTCGGGGCAGGAACGAGTGCGCCACCGAGGTGTCCGGGGTCTGCGTGTAGTTGAACGTATCCGTGGGGGCGTAGGTGAAGCGGTAGTGGTCGTACCGCAACGTCCCCATGATTCGGAGACGTCCGAGACGCACTTGGTCCTGAATGTACCCGCCGATGAGCTGGTAGCGCTGCTGGTCGTGCTCAACGAAGTTCGGGATGTAGCTGGCAAAATCATCGTGCGAGTAGTCGGGCTGGGCGGGATTAGTGAACGTCGGCGCATTCCCCTGCAGGTACTGGTTCAGCGTGCTGCCGTACCAGCTCACGTCCATCCCACCCAGAATCCGGTGTTCGACCCCTCCGGTCCGGACCTTCCACACCGCATAGGCGCTGTTCTGCCAGTTGAACCAGTGGTTCAACCAGGTGTCCCAGAAGCGCACGAGGGAGTCCACGTGCATCGGGTCGCCGCTGAAGTCACCGAAGTGCTCCTCGTTCCTGAGACCCTGCCGGACCAGGCGGGAAATGGCGTGGATCTGGAAGGACGGTGACAGGGGTTGGTCCAGGCGAAGGGAGACGAGGTGGTTGTTGTCGTTGTCGTTGTCCCGCGGACTCATGAGGGTGTAGTTCCACGGCACCGCGTTGAAGTTGAAGGTGCTGTCGGGGTTCTGGGTGATGTAGCTCCCGCGATCATATCCGAACCGTGCCCCCTGATAGTTGTAGACGTACTGCAGCGTGAGGCGTCCGTCGTGCGGCAGAAGCAGCGCCAGGGATGGGGCAATCAGCAGGGTCTTCTGGTACTGGAAGGGGCGGTCGCTTTCCCCCGAGGTGTAGCCATAACCGCCCACCAGCCGGTAGAGCAGTCGACCTCCCCCGCCGAGCGGGCCGGTCAGATCCGCGGCGGCGTCGACCTGGTTCCAGTTCCCGGCACCGAGGGTGAAACTCCGGTACGGATCGGCTTGCGGTTGTTTCGTGACAAGGTTGATCACCCCGCCCGGGCTCCCGGCGCTGTAGAGCACGGAGGCCGGACCCTTCAGTACCTCCACCCGATCGATGTTCGTGAGCAGGGCGTTCTGGTGATACGAGAAGAGATTCCCCCGGAACCCGTCGGTCATGATGGCATCGTCGTAGACGTCGAACCCGCGCAGCGTGAACTGCGTGAGATTCGTGGCCGCGATGACGCCGGTAAGGTACTTGCTGGCCTCATTGAGCGTCGCCAGCTGCTGGTCCTGAATGACCCGCTGCGGGAGCGTCTGGACCGTCTGCGGTGTTTCGAGGAGAGGAGTGACCGTGCGGCTGGCGACACTCGACGTCGTGTCGGCAACGGGCCGCGCCGCCTCTGCCACGACGGCTATCTCCTTGAGCTCGACAGGGCCCCCCAGGGTCAGGGCGACCTGGAGTGTGTCGCCCGGTATCACCGTGACTCGGGCCGTACCGGGATTGTGCCCGTCGAGCGAGGCCACCACCACCTGTGGCCCGACGGGGACACTGTCCAGACGAAATCTGGCCGTGGAATCCGCCTGCGTGCTGAGGCGGGTGCCACGAACCAACACACGGGCGTTCGGAGCCGGTGTGCCGTCCGGCAGGCTCACGGTTCCATGGAGGGATCCCGTCGTCTGTGCGACAACGGGTCTGGTGAGCAGGATGCCGAAGAGAACGACTAGGCGCAGCTGCATGTGGCACGACTCCTTTTCGCCAATGTGATTGCCGCAGGTACACAGACCTTCCTCGCCTGTCTCGCGATGACAGAGAAGATGCCAGGCTCAGGCAGGTGAACGTGGCGTGGCCCCGCGGAGCGCGCTTCGGGCTCTTGACGTGAAGCGGCCTCGCTGCAGATACGTGCGCCCGGGAGTCCCAGGCGTGCGCGAGCAAGGCAGCGCACGCCGCAGAGGTGTCAGGGCCATGCGATCCAGCGCACTACATCAGATTGGGACTCGGTTCGGGGGGCTGAGCCTTCAGGCAGGAAGGAGCGGAGGCGCCAGGGCGGGAGGATGCCGATAACGGACGAAGGTGAGTGGGGTGGGATTGGAGGCTATGGCCTCAGTCGTGCGCGTCCGGGTGACGGGCGGCCGCGGCCAGACGGGGCGGGATGCGATCGCCGCGCTGGGGCCACAGCAGGCGTGACCGATGCAGTTGCATCCGTCGTGTTCGTGGTGATGCGGCGATGGCGAGTGGTGCTCGCAATCGGTGGGTGCCGCGGCCCGCGATGTGCGGCCAAGCAGCTGAGCTACCGCCTCGCGCCCGGCCGCGCAGGCGTGGAACATCCCCGGAGCCGCGCTCGTCGCCCCAAATGTGAGCGCAAGGACAGCACACAAAGCTTGCCGCAGGCGGGGAGGCATGGGCCTTATCATGAGGTCGGTCTGGACAACGCGCAAGCCGCCGGACATACAGGCCTCTCGGGTCAAGGCGTCTACCCGCCCGCTACCGGAACAGGGACCGGCAGTGCAGAAGAAGCGCACGGGCGGTGCCGTGGTCGGCTAGCGCCGTCCGAGCCCAGATGGCCCAGGAACCGCTGACCAGCACGAGTGAGGCGAAGAGCCTTCGGCGCCAGGGTCCAAGTGCGATCAGGCGTCGAAGTCCCAGCACGCCCAAGGACAGAACCGGTACAGTCCCGAGCCCGAACGCGGCCATCGCCGCCGCGCCCCGCCACGGCGAGGCCAGCCCCGCTGATATCGCGAGCGCCGAATACACGAGGCCACAGGGCAGGAGCCCGTTGAGCAGGCCAAAGCCGAAGTGGGCCCCGGTTGAGCCGGCGGCCAGGGCGCGTGATCCTACCGTGGCCAGCCCGGAGGGAATGAGCCTTGGCTCGGGCACCAACCCGGCGAACGCGGCGGTGAACCAGAACAGGAACAATGTCGCGCACAGGGGCGGGAGCCACCCGGGCCCCGGCAGGATCGACCCCACCGACCCCGCGAGCACCCCCAGCCCCACGTAAGCGATGACGCGACCAGCGTGCCACGCGGGGAGGCCGCCGGTCCGCCGGGAGCATACCGTGGCGAAGCCCCCGCACATGGCGGTGCAGTGAACGCTTGCGAAGAGGCCGCTCAGCCACGCGGCGAGAAAGGCCACCGGAACTCACTCCGATCCATACTTGCGAACCGGCAGCTCGAGCGTCACGCTGCCGGCCTTGGCAAAGGTGAATGTGAGCGGGAGGGAGTCGCCCGCCTTGGGGAGCTTCGAGAGCGTGGTGAGCATGATGTGCGCGGCCCCCGGCTTGAAGGTGACACGCGCACCGGGCGCAATCACCACGGGCCCCATACTCATCATCGCGGCTCCGTGAAACATGACCATCGCCGCGATGGGGCTCTCGGCATCAACCAGGGTATCGGCCACCTGGCCGTGGTTGATGATCTCGACGTAAGCGGCTCCGCTGGCCGCCGTGATCGGTTCGTAGGCGAATCCGTTCCGGAGCTGCAGGTCGCCAACGGTGGCACTCGCGGTGGGAAGGCCAGCCGGTCGACAGGCGGGACCCAGCGCGGTGAGCAGCACGAGCCTGAGCCCGCGGGACAGGGAGGGACGGAGCTTCATTGTTTCACCAGGGCTTGAATGTTCTGCACCCAGTCTTCCTGCCGGATGCCGAAAGGGTAGCCAACGTGCGCGAGGTCGTCGCGCGTGAAGCCGAGCACCATGGCGGCATGCTCGACGGCATAGGTCGTATCGTTCGCACCGGGGACGACAATGGGCTCGCCGAGATGAAGGATCTGCAGAACCGCCGCGATCTGGGCCGAGTCGCCCCTGAGCCCGACGAAGCGAGGATCAAAGTGGTCCAGCCAGGCGCGGAGCACGGGTGGGGTATCGCGGCGCGGGTCCGTCGTCACGAACACGACTCGTACCTCCCGGTTGATCTCCGGCGACAGTGCTCCGAGCGCGGCGGCGAGGTTGGCCATAGTGACCGGGCAGACATCCGGGCAGTGGGTATAACCGACGTACAGCAGCACCACCTTGCCCTCGGTATCCTCCCTGAGCCGAAACGGCCGACCGTCAGTCGCGGTGAGCACGATATCGGGCTTGGGAACCCCGGGCTCGAACGCAAAGCCCTCGTTCAGAGACCGGAGCGATGGCTTGCACGATAGCGCCGCGATGGCGAGGGCACTGGGCCGTAATGCCCGCGCGAATGTCATCATTGCTCCTCGTACTCCGACAGATCACGCCGGAGTAGCTCCTCGAGTCGCAGGCGCTCAGCGGATGGCAGTGCCTCCACCGGAGGGATGAAGGCGGGGTAACGGACGTCTCTGCTGGCATGACGTCGCCGATACCGCAGGACGGTGGCCAGCATCAGGGTACTCAAGCTGACCAGAACGCCAGGCAGGACCCATCCCGTAACATCGAAGCCACTCCAGGTCGGCTCGCCAACGATCCGCTGTCCGAAGGCCGCCACCAGATCGCCCTTGATCCGGTTGGCAGATTCGCCACCTGCCATTCTCCGACGGATATCGGTCCGCAGAGATTCCGCCTGCCAACTCGGGCAGCTCTCCAGGGTGAGGCCGGGGCAGAATGGGCTCTGCAGCGTTGCAATGAGTTGCCAGGCCGCGCTCTCACGCTGCCGAAGCAGATCTGCGGGGAGCGAGTCCCCTGGTCCGCCCGCGACCAATGCGGCCAGCAGCGTGGCGGTCAGGATCACCGTAGCTTCGCCTGCTCGAGTTCATCCACCGTCCACGCCTTGTTGCGCGCCTTGACCGCCTTGCGCACGGCGGCCACCTCGCCCGGGGTGACGGGCTTACCGGCATTCCCCCAGCTGGCCCGCTCATAGTTGATCGCGGCCGCGATCTGAGAATCGGGCAGGCTCTCCCACGGGGCCATCTGACCGTTGAAGGGCTGCCCCTTCACGGTGATCGGCCCGGCCAGGCCCTTGAGCACGATGGCGATATGGAATTCTCCCCGGCCGTTGACGTAGTCCGAGCCCGCCAGGGGCGGAAAGGCATTCGGCAGCCCCTCGCCATTCGCCTGGTGACAGGTCGCGCAGACGTGATACGCCTCGGCACCCGGGGCCTCAGCGGGCGCCGCGGTCGCGGGGGTCGATGGTGCGGCGGCGGCCGTGGTCTGCGGCCTAGCGGCGGACTGTTCCTTTCCTCCGCCGCAGCCGGCGAGGAACGCGGACGCGGCGACAACGGCGGGGACGATGCGATGACGCATGCTTCGATCTCCTCAAGCGCTCAGGTCTGCCCCGAGCGCGGGTGTGTGCGAGAGACAGGTGCGGATCGGGGGCGACAGGTGGATGTGCGCCACACATGGCGCCTCGGACCCGCCCTGACCCTCGCTGGAACTCGACGCGCTCCGAAGTCCAGGCTCGGAGTCGCAGGGTTCTTCAGTTGTCAATCGGGATGTCGAGCGGCAGAAAGCCGCACCGTCAGGCGAGCGTAATCGGTGGTGCCAGTGCGGGGGGGTGGAGATGCAGGACGGGGGTCCGCGGGCTGGTGGCCGCTGGAGAGGGAGCCTCCACCGCAGGTCGCGGCGCGGGAGGCAGCAGCTTCATCCGGCCCGGCGAAAGCACAACGGGACTGACACAGCAGGAGTGGCCGACGCAGCTGCACCCGTCCGAGGGGTCTCGGGGTTGCGTCGGCCTAGAATGATGCCCGCAGTACGCCCCTGGGACAGTAGGCCCCGTGTGTCCGAGCACCGTCGCCACGACCTCGCGACCGGCGGGGCACGCATGGAAGAGCCCCGGCGCGGCGCTGGTCGCGCCAAACGTGAGGGTGAGGACGAGGCTCAGGACCGGCCGTGCAGGGACCCGCATTGCCTCAAGTTGCCCTTGGGCCCGTGAACATGCAAGCCAAGGGCCTTGGTTCGCGCGCGTGACTGGGAACCCCGGATCGGCACGGCGCCCGCTTGCCGGCACCGCTGCAGCGCATCAGGATAGCACGGGCGGCGGCCTGACAGATCTCCCCCACAGCGTCGGCTCCGCCACTCGGCCCGTCTCATCCAGCCGGCGCAGGTGCGCCGCCAGCACATCGCTGCGCGAGAGGATGCCGACCAGCGTGCCCGAGCCGTCGGTCGCGATGACCGGAAGACGACCAACCTGCGAGCGCACCATGAGGTCCGCGGCCTCGCGGAGCGACTGGTGCCCGAGCACGGTGATGGGCGGTCGCCGCACCAGGGCCCTGAGCGTCACCGAGGGGTCGGCATCCGGAGCGAGGATGTCGCGGCGGGTGAGCACGCCGATCAGGCGCCCGTCAGGGTCGATTACCGGAAAGCCCTGGTGCGTCGGCGCTCCCGCGCCGGCGAGCCAGTTTCGCGCCTCCAGGACTGTCTGGTCAGCCGGAACGGTCACGACCTCCCGGCTCGCATGGTCGCGCACCAGGCGCCGGGCGAGATAGTCCGCATCGTACTCCGCGATGACCGGGATGCCGCGGCGGGCGAGCCGCTCGGTCATGATCGTGTAGCGGAGCGTGCGGAGCGAAATGAGGTACGCGCCGGTGCATCCGCCCAGGAGCGGCAGGAGCCCCATCGGCTGACGGGTCGCTTCGAAGGCGAAGACCACCGAGGCGAGGAGCGCGCGCGTGGCGCCAGTGAACGCCGCCGCCATGCCGACCAGTCCGGCCACGCGGGGATCGACGCCGAGGCTCGGGAGGAGGGTCCCGACCACGGCGCCGACCAGGACGCCCGCGCCTCCTCCTATAGTGAAGAGCGGCGCCAGGGTGCCGCCCGCCGTCCCACTCCCCAGCGCTACCGACCAGGAGACCAGTTTGGCGATCACCAGGATCAGGAGGGCCCGACCCGCGAGCGACCCGTCGAGGAGCTGGCTGATGTTGTCGTAGCCCACGCCCAGGGTGCGCGGGGAGAGGAGCCCCATCACGCCTACCACTACGCCGCCCAGCGCGGGCCACCACATCCAGTGAATGGGCAGGTGCTCGAAGGCCTCTTCCACGCGGTAGAGCGCCTTGGAGATCGCCACCCCCATCCCTCCCACCAGCACGCCGATCACCGCATAGGCGGCGAGGGCCCGACCGGACGGAGGGTCGATCACCCCCATCGGGAAGACCGGCGCGGGTCCGTGGAACACCATGCGCACCGCCGCCGCCGTCGCCGACGCGAAGGCGACGGGGACCAGCGATCTCCCGCGGTACTCGAAGAGCAGGAGCTCAACGGCCAGAATCGTCGCCGAGACGGGCGACCCGAAGATGGCCGCCATTCCGGCCGCCGCCCCCGCCGCGAGCAGGGTCTTCCGCTCATCCGCGGTCACACGGAGAGCCTGTCCCACCAGTGAGCCCAGCGCGCCGCCGCTGGCGATGATCGGCCCCTCCGCGCCGAAGGGGCCGCCGGTGCCGATCGAGATCGCGCTCCCCACCGGCTTGAGCATGGTGAGCCGCGGCGGGATCCGGCTCTCCCCGACGAGGACCCGCTCCATCACCTCGGGGATCCCGTGGCCCCGGATCGCCGGCGACCCCCACCGCGCGATGACGCCGACGATGAGGCCGCCAATGATCGGGACCAGGATCTCCCAGAGTCCGAGACCATTACCCGCCGGAGAGTGGAACTCGAGAGAGAGCCGCCCGAAGAAGGAAAGGTTGGTGATCAGGTTGATCAGCTTGACGAGGACCTCCGCCAGAAGCGCCGCCCCCACGGCGATCACCAGGGCCATCGCACAGATCGCGTACAGGCGACGATCGGCGATCTGCGCAGCGGGGATCGGAGATTCTTCCTTATTCATGGAGGGCGCCTGACTGGGTCTCAATGCCAGAGGAAGGTGAGCCGGTCGCTTCGGCGCCGGCCCGAGAGTGCCACGCAGTCAACCTATCCCGATGGGGTGGCTGTGCCAACGTCCGCCCTGCATTATGATCTCCCCTTCGTCGAGACTGCGCCCCCTTATCGCACGCTCAGGAGGCTCCCGTGTGCCATCTCCGGTCGCCGTGGACCACCGCCTTCGTCCTGCTGGCGCTCTTGGGCGTCTCGAGCCTCGCCGCGCAGGCGCCCCGCTCCCGACTTGACGACGGGCTCGCCCGCACCCCGCCGATGGGGTGGAACAGCTGGAACAAGTTCGCCTGCCACGTGGATGAGTCATTGATCGACCAGACCGCGGACGCCATGGTGGCGAGCGGGATGAAGGATGCCGGCTACCGGTACGTGGTGATCGACGACTGCTGGCAGGTGTATCGCGACACCTCGGGCGTGATCGTCCCCGATCCGCAGCTCTTTCCTCACGGCATGAAGGCGGTGGCCGATTACGTGCACGCCCGCGGCCTCAGGTTCGGCATCTACACCGACGCGGGCACCAACACCTGCCAGGGGCGTCCCGGGACGCTGCACCACGAGACCATCGATGCGAGGACCTACGCCGACTGGGGCGTGGACTATGTCAAGGAGGATTGGTGCAACGCGCGCGGCCTCGACGCGCCGACCCAGTACCGGCTCTTCCACGACGCGCTCGTCGCGACCGGGCGGCCCATCGTGTTGAGCATCTGCGAGTGGGGCAGCAACCATCCCTGGGAGTGGGGCGCCGGCATCGGGCACCTGTGGCGCACCACAGGGGATATCGACGACACCTGGGCGAGCATGCTCACCAACGCCGACCGTTCCTCGCTGCACCAGGCGGTCGCCGGTCCGGGCGGCTGGAACGATCCCGACATGCTCGAGGTCGGCAACGGCGGCATGACCGATGGTGAGTACCGGGCTCACTTCTCCCTGTGGGCCGTCATGGCCGCGCCGCTCATCGCCGGCAATGACCTCCGCACCATGTCGGACTCGACCCGCGCCATCCTGACCAATCGCGAGGTGATCGCGGTGGACCAGGACTCGCTGGGCGTCCAGGGCTGGATCGCGGAGCAGCCGAGTCCCGGGCTGCAAATCTGGGTGAAGCCCCTGGCCGGCGGGGCGCGCGCGGTGGTGCTCCTCAACCGGACCGAGGCCACGGCGTCGCTTCGGGCGGACTGGACCGCCGTCGGATTGGCGGCGGGCCGGGCGCGGGTGCGGGACCTCTGGGCGCACGAGGACCGGGGGATGTTCACCGGGAGCTACACCGCGACTGTGCCATCGCACGGGGTCGTCATGGTGACCATCGGCGCCGCCGGCGGGCGCTGAGGCGGGAAGGGGCCGCTGGATTCCGGTCGCGAACACCTGCCCCTCGAGGCCGGCTAAGGCGCCCTTCACAGAACCCGGCATCCCGGGCGGTGGTGGCGGCAACGCCCACTGTCCGGATTCCGGACTCTACCGCTAGTTGGCCGGCCTCTTGACGAAACTGTAACCGCGCGACAAAATCGCCACCCACGGCGGGTGTCAATCTGCCGACGCTGGGCGCCACCCAGTGGCCTGCCTTCCCTCCAGACACCCGCCGTTTCTGAGAGTACCTGAAGACTCGTCGCTTCCGGGAGCGAGGCCGTCCCCGGGGCGTGTCATAGGTGGGCGTGCTCGACCAGCTGTGCTGCAGCTGCTCGACGCATTCCCCGGATTCACAACGATACCACCGGCATCATTCCCGGCATGTCGAGCCATCAGCGACATGTTGTTCCCGCCTCCGACCCTCGGGCCGGGGCACGTGCGGCAGTCCGCTTTCGAAAGGACTCATCCACATGAAATGGGTACGCTACGGTTTGGGCGCACTCCTGGTGGCGCTGGTCGTTGGGCCACTCTGGGCTCAGGAGCCGACTGGTACGATTCGAGGTGTGGTGACCGATTCGTCAACTGATCGGCCACTCCAGGGGGCCACGGTATTCTTTGGCACCCACAGCACACTGACTCTGCCGAACGGCAGCTATGTCCTGAACGCGGTGCCTGCGGTAACCGATAGTCTGCGGGTGCGGATGATCGGGTATGCACCCGGCGGTCAATCGGTCACCGTTGAAGCCGGCCAGGTGCTAACCGCGAATTTCACCCTGGCCGCCCGTGCAACAACCCTGTCGGAGATCGTGGCCGTCGGCTACGGCCAACAGCGAGCGGGCAATATTTCGGGTGCCGTCAGCACCGTGACATCGGATGAGTTCAACCCCGGTCAGATCGTCACCCCGCAAGCTCTGATTCAGGGGAAGGTTGCCGGCGTCCAGGTGGTCGATAACAACGAGCCGGGCGGCGGCCTGTCGATTCGGATTCGTGGTGCGACGTCGGTCAATGCCAGCAGTGACCCGCTCTACGTGGTGGATGGAATGCCAGTGGGCTATGGCGGCGGTCTTTCCGACGGTCGCGACCCGCTCAACTTCATCAACCCCGACGATATCGAGAGCATCACGGTCCTGAAGGATGCCTCGGCGGCGGCGATCTACGGGGCCAACGCCGCCAATGGCGTGGTCCTCATTACGACCAAGAAGGGCAGGCGCCATGGACCGGAGATTGAGTACAGCACCAGTCTCTCGTCCTCGTCCGTGACCAGGTTGCCCGCGGTCCTTAATGCGAGCCAGTTCCGGGCCGCGGTCGCCCAGTTTGCGCCGTCGAAGAGCGCAAGCCTGGGCAACGCCAATACGGATTGGTTCTCGGAGGTCGATCGGAGCGGCTTCGGCCAGCAGCACAATGTCGTGGTGTCCGGGGCGGGCGAGAGCAGTGATTACCGGTTCTCGGTCGGGTATCTAAAGCAGAACGGCATCCTTCAGAACAGTTCGACGGAGCGTGTCTCGCTGGGGCTGACGTACAATCAGAGCCTGCTGAAGGACAACCTTTCCCTGCAGACCAGCGTGCGTGGCTCCCGCTCGTTCGACCAGTTCCAGGCCTCGGATGTCCTGGGCAATGCGGTTTCCATGGCGCCGACCCAGCCGGTATTTGACTCGACCAATCCGACCGGCTACTGGGACTGGCCGACCACGGGAGCGTCGGCGAGCAATCCGGTGGCCAGCCTCAGGCGCACTACGAATCAGGGGACCACTTGGCGGAGCGTCGGCAACGTGCTGGGAATCTATCACCTGCCGTTCTTTCCAAGTCTCTCCGCCAACATCAACCTCGGCTACGACCTGACTCAGACTAACAACCAGCTCTTCATCCCCAACGACCTGGCGGCCCAGATCCGGCAGGGCCAGGGGATGCTGAGTCTGACGAGCACAGCGCAGACGAACCAGGTGCTGGAAACCTACTTGAACTACGCGGCGCCGCTCCGGGCCATCCCGGGCAACATCGACGTGACTGGCGGCTACTCCTACACTCAGTCCCATAGCGCCGCTCCGTCGTTCCAGGAGACGGGCCTGTCGAGCAACCTGCTGGGGATAAACGGCGTGCCGAGCGCCGTGAACATACAGAACAGCACCTACGTCGTGGACTACAAGCTGATCTCGTTCTTCGGGCGCCTGAATTACAATCTGAACGATCGCTACATCCTGGCGGCGAGTGTGCGTCGCGACGGCTCCTCGCGTTTTGGCCCGGGGAACCAGTGGGGCACCTTCCCCTCCGTGTCGCTGGCCTGGCGGCTGTCGCAGGAGTCCTTCCTGAAGAACGTCTCGTGGGTGTCCGATCTCAAGCTGCGGGCCTCCTGGGCCCGTACGGGCAACCAAGCCTTCGCCGACTACTCGCAATATCCGACGTACTCGTACAGCAACAACCTGGCGCAGTACTACTTCGACGGGCAGTTCATCACGACCATCCGGCCCAACGCGGTGGACCCCAACATCCATTGGGAAAGCACCAGCTCGAAGGACGTCGGGCTCGACTATGCGCTGTTCAACCAGCGGATCAGCGGTGCCTTCGACTGGTACACCAAGGACACCAAGGATCTCATCTTCACTGTGCCCGTGGCCGCGGGCACTAACTTCTCCAACCTGGTCACGACCAACATCGGCACGATGCGGAACCGGGGATTCGAGTTCAGCTTGAACGCCAGGATCCTCGATCCCCAGGACGGGGGTCTGAGCTACAGCGCGGCGTTCGTGGTGAGCCACAACGCGAACACGCTGCTCAGCATCAACCCGAACCAGGGGGCCACCCAGATCGACATTGGCTCGATCGGCGGCGGCACCGGCAACACAATCCAGGTGTTGCAGGCGGGCTACCCGGTCAACTCGTTTCTGGTCTGCAGACAGTTCTACCAGAACGGCAAGCCCGTCGAAAACACCTACTACTCGCTGGTCCAGAACGCCGCCGGCGACAGCACCGTGCAGGGGTGCACCAACAACGCCCGGCCGTACCACTCGCCGTGGCCGACGTTGGAACTGGGTCACACTTCCAGCTTCACGTATCACCGGTTTGACCTCAGCTTCACCCTCCGGGCCCAGCTGGGCAACTATGTGTACAACAACGTCGCGGCTTCGAATGGTTCGTATCAGAACATCACCTCGGGGAACGTCACCCCCACCAACATGGATGCCTCGGTGCTCAAGACCGGGTTCATGGCGCCGCAGTATCTGTCTGATTACTATGTGGAGAACGCCTCTTTCCTGCGGATGGACAACATTACGCTCGGGTACTCTTTCCAGTATGGCGGGAGGCCGTGGCGTGCGTACGCGACCATCCAGAACGCCTTCACAATTACCGGGTACAGCGGCGTGGATCCGACCGCCGGCCTGAACGGGATCGACAACAACATCTATCCGCGCTCGCGCACCTATTTGGCTGGCCTGAGCGTCCGGTTCTAACGGTACGACGGTACCAAACGCCTTCTCGCGAGGGACCCAGATCATGAACTTCCGAACGCTCAGGACCGTCGCCATGGCAGGCCCGCTGCTGATCGCCGCGGCCTGCACCGACCCGACCGTCGCACCGTTGAGCACCGTGAACAGTGCCAACATCTGGAACGACCCGAATTCCTATCAAGAGTACATGGCCAAGCTGTATGGAGGCCTGGTGCTTACTTCGCAGATCGGGCCCAACGATCCGGGGTTCCAAAACGGCGACATCAAGCTGATCGACGAGGGCACGTCGGAGTGGCTGCGGCTGTACTGGTACATGCAGGAACTTCCGACCGACGAAGCAGTGATCGGATGGAACGATCCGGGCGTGCCCGATCTCAACCGGTGGCAGTGGACGGCGACCAACACCATTACGCAGGCGATGTATTACCGCGTCTATTTCGAGGTGGTCCTGGTGAACGAGTTCCTGCGTCAGACCACTCTCGACAAGCTGAATTCCCGGGGCGTCTCAGCCACGCTCCGTGCCCAGGTCCAGAACTTCCGCGCCGAGGCCCGTTTTCTCCGGGCGTATGCGTACTGGGTCGGGCTCGACTTCTACGGCGGCATTCCTCTGGTCACCGAGGCCAACCCGATCGGCGGGCCGCCGCCCAAGCCGGTGACGCGCGACAGCCTCTACCACTACGCGGTGAACGAGCTGAACGCGATCGTCGATTCGCTGCCGCAGCCCGCTGGGGCCACCACCTACGGCCGGGCGACCCCGCAGACGGCGCAGATGCTGCTGGCTGAGCTGTACTTGAACGCCGGTGTCTACACCGGGACGGCTGACTACGCTGACGCGATGACTGCCGCGGCCAATGTCATCAACTCCGGCCATTATACCCTGGAAGCGAATTATCGGGACAACTTCACCTCTGATAACAACCTGTCGACGGAAGTCATTTTCGCGGCCATACAGGACGGCAGCCACACCCAGACGTGGGGGGGGATGACGTTCATGGTCCACGCTGGCTGTGGGGGCAACATGAAGCCCGCGAACTATGGCATCGACTACTGCTGGGGCGGTTACCGGCTCAAGCAGCAGGCGCTTCGACTCTTCAGCCCCGGCGATGCGCGAGGGTCGTTCATCTACGACTCCGCTGCAGCATCAGCGGCTGGCGATACCGCCGCGAATGGCGTGGCGAATGTGAGCGACTCCGTGAGCGACATCACGAACTTCCAGAAGGGGGCCGCGGCGCCCAAGTTCACCAATCTGACATCCACGGGCGGGGGGGCTTCCCAGACCACGATGATCGACACCGACTTGCCGATCTTCCGGCTGGGCGAGGCCTACCTGATTTACGCCGAGGCCGCGGTGCGCACCGGAACCAACCTGGGTCTTGGGTTGACCTACTTCAACGACCTTCGGGAACGCGCGTTCGGTGATGCCACCCACGACATTACCGCGGGGCAGATGACCCTGGATACCGTCCTGGCAGAGCGCGGCCGGGAGTTGCTCTTCGAGGGCCGGCGGCGCACCGACCTGATTCGATTCGGTCTCTTCACGGGCGGAACCTATCTGTGGGCCTGGAAGGGCAATCA
Organism: Gemmatimonadales bacterium; assembly: GCA_035501775.1. GTDB lineage: Bacteria > Gemmatimonadota > Gemmatimonadetes > Gemmatimonadales > GWC2-71-9 > JADJOM01. The sequence goes on from DATJVM010000025.1 coordinate 20,583, forward strand.
GCCGAGCGGAACGACGACAGCGCCGTATTTCAATCTCTACCCGATTCCGCAGAACGAACTCAGCGCAAACCCGAACCTGACCCAGAACACGGGCTACTGAGGTTACGCTTCCGACCGTGGGCCGCGGCCTCGCCATCCGGCGCGGCCGCGGCGTTGCGGCCTCCCTCTTCAGACTCGTTGGATCTGTGTCGATTCGGTTGGGGCCATTCGCCCTCGTCAGTCCTCTTGATCGACGATAGGCCCCCGACCGCGGCCTGCGGCTCCGTCTCCGTATCGCGCCCCACGTCCGCAAGCCTGCTGGGCTGCCCGAGATGTGGCCAACAAGACGCATTCATCCACCGCTTCGAATGGAAGTGGATCGAATTCGGCCGCGAGCGCGAAAGGTGCTGTGCCCGGCCGGGTTCACCGCAGTGCAGGTGTCCCTACCTCAGGCCGCGGCACCGGTCACTGCCCATCACGTCAACCTGAGTTCCGGGACCGTCCCGTGTCCATTGCGCACCGAACCCTCGCCGGCCTAGGCGCTGGACTGCTCATTGCCACTCCGCCAGCCAGAGCGCAGGCGGACGCGCCCGCGACGACGGCGGCCCGTCCCCGCTTTCCTTTCCCCGAATCCACCTGGGTGCGGTCCAGCGCGCTATATGAGGTGTTCGTCCAGGACTTCTCGTCGTCAGGAGACTTCCAAGGAGTCGTGTCTGGCCTCGATCGGATCCAGCGGACGGGTGCGAATGTCGTATGGCTCATGCCCATCTTCCCGATCGGCGTGAAGGACCATAAGGGCCAGCTGGGGTCGCCCTACGCCGTCCGTGACTACCGCGGCATCAATCCGGTGTACGGCACCGCCGCCGAACTCCACGCGCAGATCGACACGGTGCATCGCCGGGGGATGAAGCTGA
>DATJVM010000026.1:0-67387 GCA_035501775.1 Gemmatimonadales bacterium
CGAGACGGCGACCCGTGGCGCCCGAGTCGGGCAGGTCTATCAGGGAAGTCGCGCGACCGACGTCGTAGTGCTGCTCGATCCATCCGCCCGCACCCGGCCCGAGGATTTGCGACTTCTCCCACTCCGCACCGAGGCGGGCCGAATCGTCCCCTTGGCGCTGGTAGCGGACGTCGGGAGATCCTCCGGCCGCTACCTGATCAGCCATCTGGCCACACGTCGGGTCCAGACCGTCACGGCCAACGCAACCGGCCGTGACGTCACCGACTATGCGCGGGATCTCGCGCGACGGCTCCGAGACCCCGGTCTCTTGCCGGCCGGGACTTACGCGGAACTGGCCGGTACGGCCGAGGCCCAGCGCCAGGCCGAGCATGAGCTCCTGCTCCATAGCCTGGTCGCGGGCGCCGTGATCCTGCTCCTCCTGTGGCTCGCCTTCAACGAAGCCGGGCGCCTCGTTCTGGTCGTGGCCAACCTGCCTTTTGCGCTGGTGGGCGGTGTCGCATCCGTCGCATTGAGCGGCGGCGTGCTCTCTCTGGGCTCCCTGGTAGGGTTTGTCACCCTGTTTGGCATCGCGACCCGAAACGCCATCATGCTCATTTCGCACTATGAGCACCTGGTGACTGTGGAGAATGCGGAGTGGAATGCCGGGACAGCCTTGCGCGGGGCCAGCGAACGTCTCGGTCCCATCCTGATGACCGCCACGGTGACCGGTCTTGCCCTCCTCCCGCTGGCGCTCGGCAGCGGCGACCCGGGGCGGGAGATTGAGGGACCGATGGCCATCGTCATTCTCGGAGGGCTCATCACCTCGACCCTGCTCAGCCTGCTCGTCCTGCCGACCCTGGCGTTGCGGTTCGTGCACTTCAGCAGGAACTGACTCTGCCCCGCGGCGCTCAGGCCTTGCTCGGATCCGTGTGCTCGAACCGGCTCCCCAGCCAGTCGAGGCAGAGAAACGCCTCGATGCCGAGACCCACGGCGCCAACCAGTCCGCCCGCGACAAAGGACCATTCCCGTATGGAAGGTCGAAGGAGATAGGCGACCAGGCCGCCAAGGAGTCCGGGCCCGACCGCGAAGAGGAGGAGAAGGAGAACCGACACGCCCGCCGTCAGCAGCTGCTGTCCGATCTGTTCAATCCCTCCCGGCTGGATCTCCGTCCGGACCCACGACGGAAACAGGAGGGCCGCCCCGTTCTGAATGCAGAGGGCGATCAGGTTGAGCCCGGAAAGGACCAGGAGCCCTGCGAGGAGGCCGGCGACAAGGAGAGGGAGGGGCATTCGCGCCAGCCCCGCCTCTCTGAGCGCGATGGCTCCGGCGGAGGCCAGCAATGCCTCCAGCAGCACTAGTACGACGGCCGACGACAGGACCTCTCCCGATACGAGAGCAAGTCCGGAGAGCGGCCAGGACCTGAGGGTGTCGAGCCGATCCATATCGGCTCGAAGGTCGATCCGGATCCAGAGTGGGCCGAGGATGGCGAGAATCCCAACCCAGCTCAGGGCGAGGCTTCCCAGGCTGGTGAGAACGGCGTGCTCAGGCGCGGCGAAGACGAAGAAGCCGATGCCAATGGCAAGCACTCCCAGCAGAGTTGCGAGCAACGACGTGCTGACCGTCCGGAGGAGGCGCGTGAGGTTTCGCCAGACGACAGCTCCGATGGGGTGGCCTTGTGGCCGGAGCGACATGAACCGCAGGGCTCGGCGCGCGCCGGCTGGCTTCTGCTCCCGTCGCCTCCAGCGCCGGAGCAGCTCCGCGCGCCGGGCACTGGCTTCGATGGCGGCTTCCTCGAAGCGCCGGTCGGCACGAAGGACCCACCAGAGATGGAGGCCGAGCAGGGCCAGGGCGGGACCCAGGCGGCGCAACCAGAGGCCCAGTGACGGGGCCTCGAGCGGGAGCAGTGGCACGCGAAACGGCCACAGGACCAGGGAGAGCGGCGGGGTTTCGACCGCCTGGCGGAGGGTCTCCAGCGGGCTCTCGGGGGCCAATGGGCCGAGGCCGGTGGGCGGCATCCGTCGCAGCAGGGAGATCCAGGCCGCGCTCGCCAGAACGACCAGGAAGAGAATCGCGCCCCAGGCCCGCCGGACGCCGGACCAGCCGTGTTCCGTGATGGTAGCGCGGGTCAGTGCCACCCCCAGCCGGTGCAGCATCACAGTCGAAAAGAAGACCCACATCGTGACCGCGTAGGGGCCGAGCGCGAGGCCCGAGCCCTCCCGTCGCCGCAGCAGCAGCGCCCACACGAGCACGTTGAGGAGGATGAGGCGCTGGGCGCGTACCAGCTTGTAAAGGAGCAGGGCGGTGCGAGTCACCGGCGCCGGGAACAGGAACTGGATCTCCGCCGGGCTGAACGCCAGGGCCAGGCGATCCGCTCCGAACACCCACCACTTTCCCACCAGCACCAGGAGCAGCAGCGTTCCCCCGAAGCTGACCGCACTGACCGGCAGCCGAGCGTGCGAGTCCTGATGTTGGCCCAGGAACAGGAGGCCGAGATAGAGCACCCCGAAGAGAATGGCCAAGGCGTATCGGGGACTCCGCAGCTGCGTGAAAACCTGTCTCGCCCAGTTGTTGAGCGAGCGCGTGAAGAGGAAGAGGGCAGCGTCCGTCACGGCACGGTCTCGTCCTCATGGCCCGTGAGGGAGAGGAAGATCTCTTCCAGCCCGCGTCCGCTCAGTTCCGGCCGGTCGCCCACGATCTCACTCACGCTGCCCAACGCCACCCGCCGCCCGGCCTGAAGGATGAGGACGCGCGTACAAAGCTCCTCAACCAGCTGGAGGAGGTGTGAGCTGAGAACCACGGCGACACCGGCGCGCGCCCGGGCGGCGATGGTCCGCTTCATCCGGCGGATGCCCACCGGATCGAGCCCGGTCAGCGGCTCGTCGAGCATGAGTACCCGAGGGTCGTGGACCAGCCCGCAGGCGATGGCGAGCTTCTGCTTCATCCCGCGTGATAGCTCGCTCGCCAGCGCATCCTGCTTGCCGGTCAGCTCCAGGTCATCCAGCAGCCTCCGGATGAGGCCCGGCTCGGCCGCACGGCGGTAGAGTCGCAGGGTAAATTGGAGATGCTCCGTGACGGTCAGGTAGTCGAAGAGCTGGGGCTCATCGGGGATGAAGGCGAGCTCCGCCTTGGCACGCAGCGGCTCACTGGCCAGATCGGCGCCGGCAATCCGGATGCTGCCGCTGGTGGGGAGTATGATTCCGGCTAGACTCCGGAGCGTGGTGGTCTTTCCGGCCCCGTTCGGGCCAACCAACCCGAGGATCTCGCCGGGAGCGACCTCGAAGGACAGGTCTTGCACCGCGACGAGCGGTCCGTAAAGCTTGGTCAGCCCATGAACTTGGATCATTCGGCATCCCTCACCGCCAAGCCATGAAACTTTGGCCGGGCCTGATACGTCTCTTGGTGAAACATAGGGCCGCCGCCCCAAGCCCGGAGCATTGATGCGGAACTACTGGATCAAAATCCTGGTTGGTGCCGTCGCCATCTTCGCCGTGGGGATGGTGATCGTCGCCGGTTTCCGGAAGGTAACTGTCACCTTGAAGAGCAGTGACCCCATCCCGATTCCGCTGATCGGGCTGGTGCCCTTCCGTCTGGACAGCGCCCGGATGGGTAGTGTGGAGCGGGTAGAGCTTCTGCGGAGCGATCCGGAGCACATCAGCGGCGTCAGGGTCCTGGTCTCTCTGGATGATTCCATCTCGCCCGATCGGCTCCGGGCCTGCCGGTTCGAGCTGGACAACCTTGAGAAGCTGAACGACCAGACCACGTTCCGATGCCTGCAAGGTAACGGCGAGACTCCGAACCTCGAGCCCTTTGGAACCGTCGTTGTAGGCGCCATCCATGACACATTCCCGCTGCTCGTTGCAGCCGGCACCGCGCGGGAGTGGCGGGGTACCAGGGTGCGATTCGGCCATAATGGAGTGCAGGTCGATCTTCCGTCCGACTCGACGGCGCCGTGGCGAGACTCGTTGCGGCAGGAATTGAGTGACAGGGTGGACGCCATGTCAGACTCCATTGATCAGCTCAAGGACCTGGCAGGGAATCTCGAGGACTCCTCGGCCAACCTGGACCGGACAGGGCGGCGCCGGCTGCAGCATAGCGCGGATTCGGTTCGGGCAAGCATGCGGGCCATGGTCGAGCGGATGAAGGCTGACGAAAACCGCTTAAAGGTGCTCGATCGATCCCGCGGGATGTCACCGGCGGAGCTTGACTCGATGAGCAAATCCCTGTCGCAGCTCCACGATTCGATTCTGCGGCAGGTGACGCGCCAGCTGGAGCACCTGCAGACTGTTCCCCCGGCGCCGGCGGCCCCCGCTGCGCCCCATGTCCATCCGTCGCCGCCGACTCCTCCGCCGCGTTAGCCCCGCGAGCCAAGAGCTCTGCCACAGGGAAGGGGACTGGCTCCTCGGGCGGACCGAGGTAGGTTTCGCATATGCTGCTGGTCCTCGATAACTACGACAGCTTCACCTACAACCTCGTGCAGTTCGTCGGCGAGCTGGGCGCCGATCCGGTCGTCTATCGAAACGACGCCCTGACGGTGTCGGAGGCGATGGCGCTTGCCCCTGAGGCCATCATCATTTCCCCCGGTCCCGGTGAGCCGAAGGATGCCGGGATCTCGATCTCGCTGATCCGAGCTGCGGCGGGGTGCATCCCCCTCTTGGGCGTCTGTCTCGGACATCAGGCAATAGGAGAGGCCTTCGGGGGCCGGGTGGTGCGCGCAGACCGCCTGATGCATGGCAAGACCACCCGGGTGAGCCACCTCGGCGATGGCCTTTTCGATGGACTGCCCAATCCACTCACCGTCATGCGATACCACTCCCTGGTCGTGGCGGCGGAGGGGTTTCCCGACGAACTGGAGCTGACAGGCTGGTCGGTGGATCGTCCGCGGGGCCAAGAGATCATGGCGCTCCGGCATCGGCAGTTTCCGCTGTTCGGCGTCCAGTTTCATCCGGAGTCCGTGGCGACCGACTCCGGGCGGATCATGCTTCGGAACTTCCTCTCGATGGCCGCTGCATTCCGAGCCAGCCGGCCTGCGGCCGTCGCCTAACCCCTTGACTCAATGATTGATAGCTGATATCGGGGGGTCGTCGCCCCGATTCGGCACGACTTTTGACAGGACCGGCCGCCACTATTACGTTCGGAAATGCGCGTCCTCGGCGTCATCCCGGCCCGGCTCGGCTCGACCCGAATCCCTCACAAACCGCTGCAGCTTCTGGCCGGCGAACCGTTGGTGACCCGGGTAATTCAGTGTGTTCGCCGGTTGGGGCTGGTCGACCAGCTCGTGGTTGCGACCGACTCCACCATGGTGGCACGGGTCGTGGAGCTGGCAGGGGTGCGCGCTGTGTTGACTCGGCCCACCCATAGCAGCGGGACGGAGCGCGTGGCGGAAGTCGCCGAGCTGACGGAATTCGAAGCCTGCGAGGTGGTCGTCAACATCCAGGGGGATGAGCCGTTTCTTTCCCGGGCCGCCCTTGCGGGAGCGTTACGCCGCATCGAGGAGGGGGACGAGGTAGGCACCGCGGCGGCACCCCTGCCTGCGGAGGCGGCCGAGGACCCGGGGCGCGTCAAGGTAGTCGCGGACGAGCGCGGCCGGGCGCTCTACTTTTCGCGGGCGGCCATCCCTTTCCGACGGGACCGGGCGGCCGTGCCGGCCAGTCTCTACTGGCAACACGTGGGTGTGTACGCGTATCGCCGTGACACTCTTCGGCGCTGGACCCGTCTGGCGCCGTCGCCGGCGGAACGGGCGGAGCGGCTGGAGCAGCTTCGCGCGCTGCACTATGGAATGCGGGTGGGCGTGGCACAGCTCGGCGAACCCGCCGAGCCGGGGGTCGACACGCCGGACGACCTCCGCCGCGCGGCGGCGCACTGGATCGCACAGGAGGAGCCCCGATGAACAGTGGCGTGAATGCGACCAAGTACATCTTCGTGACCGGCGGCGTCGTCTCGTCGCTCGGGAAAGGGATTGCGGCGGCCTCGCTGGGCCGGCTCCTGGTCGAGCGCGGCCTCGCGGTGACGATGCAGAAATTCGATCCCTACATCAACGTTGACCCGGGCACGATGTCGCCGTTTCAGCACGGGGAGGTCTACGTCACGGACGACGGGGCGGAAACGGATCTGGATCTCGGACACTACGAGCGGTTCATCGACCGCTCGCTCTCCCAGCAGAACAACATCACCACGGGTCGGATCTACCAGAACGTCATCGGCAAGGAGCGACGCGGCGAGTATCTGGGCAGCACGGTCCAAGTCATCCCGCACATCACCGATGAGATCAAGAATGCGATCCGGCGTCCGGCGCCGGGGCACGACATCGTGATCACCGAGATCGGCGGTACCGTGGGTGACATCGAGTCTCTGCCGTTCCTCGAGGCCATCCGGCAGTTCCGCCAGGAGATCGGGCGCGACAACGCGCTGTTCATTCACCTGACCCTGGTGCCCTACATCGCCGCGGCCGGGGAACTGAAGACCAAGCCTACCCAGCACTCCGTCCGCGACTTGATGCAAATCGGGATTCAGCCAGATATCCTGGTGTGCCGCAGCGAGCAACCCATCTCGGCCGAGATCAAGCGCAAGATTGCGGGGTTCTGCAACGTCGATTTCGACTGCGTGATCGAGAGCCCCGATGTCGCGTCCATCTACGAGATCCCGCTCCGCTTCCGGGACCAGGGCTTCGATGCGGTGGTGTGCGAACGGCTGCGGCTCGAAACGCGCGCGCCGGACCTCACCCAGTGGAAGGCGATGGTCGAGCGCATCCTGCATCCCAAGCATCAGGTCCGGATCGCCGTGGTGGGCAAGTATACCGACCTGCACGATGCTTACAAATCGGTCCAGGAAGCTCTGGTGCACGGCGGTATCGCCAGCGACGCCGGGGTGCAGATCGACTGGATGTCGAGCGATCAGTTTACCGGCCAGGAGGCCGCGGGCCGGCTACTCCGGGACTACGACGGGCTGCTGGTGCCCGGGGGCTTCGGGATCCGGGGCATCGAGGGGATGATCGAGGCCATTCGCTGGGCCCGCGAGAATCAGCTCCCCTTCTTCGGCATCTGCCTCGGGCTTCAGGTCGCGGTCATCGAGTTCGCCCGCAACGTCTGCGGGATGGCGGACACGACGAGCACAGAATTCGAGCCGGAATGCGAATCACCGGTGATCGCCCTGATGGCAAATCAGCGCGAGGTGACGGACCTGGGCGGGACAATGCGGCTGGGCGCGTACGCGGCGCGACTCCGCAAGGACTCCAAGGCCGCCCTGGCTTATGGGACCCTCCAGATCAGCGAGCGTCACCGCCACCGGTGGGAAGTCAACAACGCCTATCGGGACGTGCTGGCCGAGCATGGGCTGCGGCTGTCGGGGCAGTCCCCCGATGGGGGACTGGTCGAAATCATCGAATTGCCCGACCACCCCTGGTTTCTCGGGTGCCAATTCCATCCGGAGCTCAAGTCCCGCCCCACCCGTCCACATCCACTGTTCGCGGGCTTCATTGCCGCGGCGCTGCGCCGGCGTCAAGGCGGGCGGGGAGCGGCGGCGGAGGCATTCGCGACGACCGCCCGTTGAGATGCCTTGGACCTTCCGCACTCGCCCATGCCTGGTGGCCGGGCCGTGCGTCCTGGAGGAAGGGGAGCTCGTGATCCAGATCGCCGACCGGCTGGCCCGGATCGGCGAACGTCTGCGGGTTCCGGTCTGCTTCAAGGCGAGCTTTGACAAGGCCAACCGCGCGCGGCTTGCCGCTCCCCGCGGCCCCGGGCTCGAGGAGGGTCTGGCGATGCTGGAGAAGGTGCGGCAGTCGACCGGCCTTCCCGTCCTGACCGACATCCACGAGTCGGGACAGGCTGCTCCGGTCGCCGAAGTGGCCGATGCGCTGCAGATCCCGGCGATGCTGTGCCGGCAGACCGACCTCCTCCTCGCCGCCGGTCGCACGGGGCTGCCGGTCAACATCAAGAAAGGCCAGTGGGCGGCCCCCGAAGAAATGGCGGGGGCGGTGGAGAAGGTGCGGGCCACGGGTGGCAGCGACGTCGCGGTCACCGAGCGCGGGACAGCCTTCGGCTACGGAGATCTCGTGGTGGACATGCGGAGCTTCGCGCGGCTTCGCCAGGCGACGGGCGCCCCCGTCCTGTTCGACGCCACGCATGCGGTGCAGCGGCCGGGCAGGGGGCAGCACGGAGCCAGCGCCGGAGACCGGGAGCACGTGCCTGCGCTCCTGGCGGCCGCGGCCGCGGCTGGCGCGGACGGCTTCTTCCTTGAGACTCATCCGGATCCGGGCCGGGCGGCAAGCGATGGGGCGACCCAATGGCCCCTCGACCAACTGGAGGGACTGGTGGAGCGAACCCTGACCCTCTGGCGGGTCGCGCGAGGTGGAGCGGTGCATGATTGACGCGGCCGTCGCGGGCCGAATCAAGCTGCTCGGGCTCGATGTCGACGGCGTCGTCACGAACAATGCCATCTATCTCGGCCTGGTCGACGGCCAGCGGGTGGAGTTCAAGCAGTTCGACATTCAAGACGGACTGGCCATGGGCCTGGCGCGCCGCATGGGACTGCAGGTGGCGTGGATCAGCGGGCGGTACTCCGACGCCACCACGCTTCGGGCCACCGAGCTCAAGATCGATGCGGTCATCCAGGACCCCACGGCGAGAAAGGTGCCCGGAATGACGGAGATGCTGCTCCGGCTGGGGGTGGGCTGGGACGAGGTGGCCTTCCTCGGGGACGATCTGGCTGATCTTCCCGTCCTGCGCCGGGTCGGGTTGCCGATGGCGGTGGCGAACGCGGTCGACGAGGTGAAGCGGCTTGCGGCCTACACTACCCGGGCCTCGGGAGGGGCAGGGGCGGTCCGTGAAGCCATCGAGGTGCTGTTTCGCGCGCAGGGCAGATGGGAGGAAGCCGTGCGCACCTACCTCGAGGACCGGGGCGAGAAGTGATCCAGGCATGGCACCGTCGAGGGATACTCATCATGGGCTTTGCGGGTGTGGCGCTTGCCGGCTGCCGGGAGGACACGATGCATCCGCCCGTGACGGTGACGGCCGCGGACACGGCGGATCAGGTGCTGCAGGATATGGACCATCTCATCACCACCGATGGAGTCCGGCGGACCCGGGTGCTGGCCGATACCGCGTACATCTATGAATCGAGCCAGCTGGCCAGGCTCAAAGGGGTGAAGGTGACCTTTTTTGACGCCAATGGAACCGAGACCTCGACCGTTACCTCGGATTCCGGCCTTTACGAGATGCGTGACGGATCCATGAACGCGTGGGGCCACGTCGTTGCCGTCACCCCCGACAACCGCCGCCTGACCAGCGAGGAGCTCAAGTACGACGCGCGCACCAGGAAGATCAGCTCCGATCAGCCGTTCGTCTACGACCGAGCCGATCAGCATCTGGAAGGGAATGGGTTCACCAGCGATCCGGATTTTCGGAACGTGGTGACGCGACAACCGCGTGGCGGTCAACGCCCCGGCGCCGGCGGACAGGGCGGCGGAGTTCTCCCGGGCCAATGATTGCGCTCCGCTGCCTTCCGCTCCTGATCGCCTTTGGGGCGACGGAAGGAGCCGCCCAGCAGCCGGCGGAGAAGCCGGCCACGGCAAGCGGCGGGTGCCGCTTCCGCTTGGTCTCGACGGGTGGCACCGGCTCGCAGGTGGTGGCCGGGCCGGACACGAACTACTTCGCCAATGGCGGAGTCAGGTTGATGTGCGCCGATTCGAGCGCCCGCATCTCCAGCGACAGCGTGGCGATGTACGGGCGCGGGCGCAACACGGTGGTCGATTTCGTGGGGCACGTGCGCTATGACGATTCGCTCACGATACAGACGGCCGACCGGGGGACCTACTACCGAAACGGCGACCGCTGGGAGGCCCGCGCCAACGTTCTCACTCAGAACCGCAGGGACTCCTCGACGATCAACGGGCCCTCGCTGGACTACTTTCGCGTGGTTCCGGGCGTCCGGGACACGCTGGAGATGTACGCGGTGGGTCGGCCGACGATCCGCTCGTTCCCGCAGGACACGGCCGGCACCAGACAGGAGCCTTACGTCATCGTGGCCGACAGGGTGCGCATGAAGGGGAACAATCGTACCTGGGCGGCGGGCCAGGTCACAATTGACCGAAGCGACTTCTCTGCGCGGTGCGACTCCCTGTACCTGGACAATGGCCCCGGCAACGTGGGACGCTTGATGGGCACGCCGGTCATGCGGGGTCTCGGGCGAGACTCGTTCGAGCTTCACGGACGACGGATCGATCTGACGCTGGACCATTCGGCCATCAAGTACGTGCAGGCGGATGGCCAGGGACACGCCATCACGAAGGACCTGGACCTGGTCGCCGATACGATCGGCCTGTCTCTGGAGAAGCAGAAGCTGGTGCAGACCATTGCGTGGGGCGACAGCATCAAGCCACGCGCCCTTACTGCCGACTATGAGATCCGGGGAGACTCGCTCGCGTTCGACACGCCGGAGCAGCAGCTTCGGGAGATCCGGGCGTTCCGGGCCGCCTGGGCGGGCGGCAAGCCCGATTCCCTGACACACGAACGCGACTGGATCTCGGGCGACAGCATCGTGGCCACCTTCACGACCATCGACTCGGCAGGCACCGCGCGCACGGTGGCGGAGCAGCTGCAGGGGTTGGGAAAGGCCCACAGCTTCTACCGCGTGAGCGATCCGAAGAAGAACGGGGGGCGGGAGTCCATTGATTATGCCCGTGGCGATCGGATCATCGTCCATATGCAGACCACGGGGCCGCGGGGCGTCGACTGGGTCAGGGTCCTGGGGCACGCTGACGGGGTTCATCTCGTCCCGCTGCCTCCGCCTCCGGACACGACCAAGGCGAACGCGCCCACCAAGGGAGAGCGATGAGCGATCTCGTCTCGCGCCTCGCGGATCGTGATCCGTCGGTGCCCCTCGCGTTGGCCGCCCTGGTCCGCGAGGCCGGGGACAATGGGGTGGTGGAGGTTCCGGCCCTGGGGCCTTCGTATCGGGAGACGGTGATGAGCGCGCGCGATCAGGCCGGGGATGCCGGGCCCGAGCTCTCCAGTGACGAGGTGCATGAGAATCTGACGCGCTCGGTCCTGCCCCGCCTCGCCGAGGAGGGCTGGATCGCGCACAATGACGGCGGCGAGTGGTTGCAGGTCGCGGCGGTCGGGCCGTGGTGGGAGGAGGCGCGGACTGACCGTGAGTCCATGCGGGGTCGGCTGCTCAGCGCGGGTGTGGAGGGCCTCAAGCGCCGCGCGAGCCTGGTCCAGGCCTCGCATGGACCGCTGCCGGGCGGAAGTGTGCTGGATGGACGCGATCTCTCCAAGAGCTTCAAGCGCCGGCGTGTCGTGGACCACGTCAGCGTTCATGTCCAGCAGGGCGAGATCGTGGGGCTGCTCGGTCCCAACGGGGCAGGGAAGACGACGACCTTCTACCTCATTACCGGACTCATCCGGCCCGACGAGGGGACGGTCGCTCTGGATGGAGTGGATCTGACCCACGCTCCGATGTACAAGCGGGCCCGTCGCGGCATCGGCTACCTGGCGCAGGAGCCCAGCGTGTTCCGCAAGCTCACGGTCGAGGAGAATATCGTCGCGATTCTCGAGACGCTCGGTCTGTCGCGCGAGGAGCGGCAGGCCCGGCTGGAGCAGCTGCTGGAGGAGCTGTCGATCAAGCACCTCCGAGGCAGCAAGGCGTACAGCCTGAGCGGTGGTGAGCGGCGGCGTCTCGAGATCACCCGCGCCCTGGTGACGCGCCCCAAGTTCATGCTCCTCGATGAACCGTTCGCGGGAGTCGACCCCATTGCCGTCCATGACATCCAGACGATCGTCGCCGGGCTGCGCCACCGGGGCATCGGCGTCCTGATCACCGATCACAACGTCGAGCAGACCTTCGACATCGTGGATCGGGCCTACATCATGTTTGAAGGCAAGGTGCAGGTGTCGGGGACAGTGCGGGATCTGGTCTATGACGATCGCGTCGCGCAGCTGTACCTCGGGCCAACGCTGACCGCGCGGCTCCGCGCCCGGATGGAGAGGGCCGCGTGAGAACCGGACTCTCGCAGCAAACCTCTCTCCGGCAGGACCTGCGGATCAACCCACGGCTGTATCAGGCCATGGACATGCTGTACATGCCCATGATGGACCTGCAGCAGCATCTCAAGCAGGAACTTCTGACCAACCCGTTCCTCGAGCTGGTGGAGCCGGAGGAGGAGGACGTCACACAGGGCGACCAGACGCCCACCAAGGAAGAGGAGAAGGAGAAGGTCAAGGAGGAGAACGAAACGGACTGGGAGGAGATCCTCCTCAACGGGTTCGAGGTACAGGGTGGGGTCCGCGAGGAGTATGAGGAGAAGGAGTACACCGAGCCGGTGACGGTCGAGACCCACGACCTCATCGATCACCTTCGGGAACAGCTCATGCTGCTCGACCTCACCCCCCGCCAGAAGCTGCTGGTCGAGGAGTTCCTCGGGAACCTGAAGGACGACGGGTACCTTGCCGCATCGCTCGAGGAGATTCTCGAGCAGGTGAACCGCCTCCTTGAGGGACACGCCGAACGGCAGGCCCCCCCGGAGCAGGGCGACGGGGGCGACCTGGTGGAGGAGGCGGAGGAGGACCTGGAAACCCCACCCGGCGGACCCGGATCACCCCTCATGATCGGGGTACCGGAGGGGGGTGCGCAGATCATGGGGGCGCCGGCTGAGGCCGCACCCCCGGCGGTGACCCCGGTGCCTCCACCCCATGAGCCGCGTCCGGACATTCCCTACTTTACCATGGCCGAGGCCGAGGAGATGCTCCGCATACTCCAGCGACTGGACCCGGCCGGTGTCTGCGCCAGAGACCTCCGCGAATGCCTCCTCATTCAGCTGGAAGACCGCAAAGAGACCGATACGCTCACGTACCGCCTGGTGAAGGACGTCTTTCCGGACCTGATTGCTCACCGGTGGAATGATCTCGGGCGCAGATTCGGAACGGATCCTGCGAGCGTTCAAGCCGCCGCGGATCAGCTGGCTCGGCTCGATCCGAAGCCCGGTCTCAAGTACTCGTCCGGCGGAGACGGATACGTCATTCCCGACCTGATCGTCGACAAGATCGACGGTCAGTACAGGGTCTTCCTCAACGACACCGGAGTGCCGCGGCTCCGCCTTTCCCGGACCTACCAGGAGCTGGCACGTGATAAGAAGAAATTCACGCCGGAACACAAGGAATTCATCGCGTCCCGGATGAACAGCGCCAACTGGCTCATTCAGGCTATCGAGCAGCGGCGTCAGACCATGCTCAAGGTCATGAACTTCATCGTGGATCGGCAGCGCGAGTTCTTCGACAAGGGCATCGAATACCTGAAGCCGCTCACCCTTCGAGAAGTGGCCGAAGTCATCAACATGCATGAGTCGACGGTCAGCCGGGTGACCAATGAGAAGTACGTTCAGACGCCACGCGGGGTATTGCCGCTCAAGTTCTTCTTCTCCAGTGCCCTGTCCACGGCCTCGGGGGAGGATGCCAGCGCGCGCTCGATCCGCGCCAAGCTGCAGAAGATGGTCGCGGAAGAGAAGCCCGGGGACCCGCTGACCGACCAACAGATCGTGCACCTCTTCCAGGAACAGGGGATCAAGATTGCCCGGCGGACCGTGGCCAAGTACCGCGATCAGCTTGGCATCCTGCCGGCCCGGATGCGCAAGCGCGTATGACGCCGGGCCACGTCGACGTCAGCATTCTCGTTCCCGCCAAGGACGAGGCCGACAACCTGCCGGAGTTCATCCGGCTCTGCGCGGGCGCACTGCGGACCGCGCCCTTCTCCTACGAAGTCATCGTGGTCGACGACGGATCGCGGGATGCGACCCCCGAGGTCCTGGCCGCCCTGGCGACCGAGACCCCGTTTCTGCGGACCGTCCGCCATCGGCGGCAGCGCGGCATCGCGGACGCCCTGCGCTCGGCCGGGCAGATCGCTCGCGGCGACATCTTCGTCTTCTACCCGGCCGACCTGCAGTACCTCCCCGAGGACATCCCGCCGCTGGTCGAACCGATCCTCGCGGGGGAGGCGGACATCGTAGCCGGCACCAAGCAGGGCCGGTACGAAAAGGCATTTGTTTCGCGCATCTACAACGGACTCTGCCGGCTGCTCTTCGGGGTTCGGGTCACCGATCTCAACTCGGTAAAGGCATACCGCCGCGGCGTCATGCAGTCCGTCCCCCTGCGCCCCGACTGGCATCGCTACATGGTCGTGATTGCGGCCGTGGATGGGTTCCGGCTCACCAGCCGGCCGGTCAAGCTCTATCCGCGCCGGGCCGGGAGATCGAAATTCACCTGGCGCCGCATCCCGGTCGGAGTGCTCGACCTGCTCTCGGTCTGGTTCCAGTTGAGGTTCGGCCGCAAGCCGATGCTGTTCTTCGGGGTCGCTGGAGCCGTACTTTTCCTGGTCGGCCTGCTGGCGGGTATCGTGGCGCTCATCCTGCGCTTCGGGTTCGGTACTGGCTTCCGCCCCATCCTCAACCTCGTGGAAACAATGGTCATCTCCGGGATCGCCCTGTTCGGGTTTGGCTTCATCGGAGAAATGATCGCCGTCGAGCGCGAGGAACTGCGAGAGGCTATCCGCAGACTGGAGGAATCCGATGGGGACTGACGGGTTCAGCCGGGTCGGGTGGCGAACCAGCGCGACTCCGGCATCGCCACGCCGGCTGGCCTCCTGAGGCGGCGGTGCGGGTTGTCTTTCTCACCCACAATTTCCCTCGGTTTGCCGGCGATGTCTCGGGTGCCTTTCTCGCCACTCTTGCCGGGGCGCTCACCGCGCGTGGTCACGGCGTCACGGTGATTGCCCCGGCGGACGGTGGGGAGATCGGGGCGCCCCTGCTCGGCGGTATAGCGGTTCGGCGGGTGCGCTACGCCATGGCCCGCCATGAGACGCTGGCCTACCGCGGCTCCATGGCGGAAACCGCTCGCACTCCCGGCGGCGCGTGGCGGGCGCTGTCGCTGGTGCGAGCGCTCCGGCGAGCGGCGCGAGCCGAGGTGGCACGGGGCGCGGACCTGATTCATGCGCACTGGTGGGTGCCCGCGGGCCTTGCGGCCCCCAGCAGCGTGCCGCTCGTCGTGACTGTGCATGGTACCGACGCCGCCCTGTTGGGCCGTTCGTCACTTGCCCGGGGGCTGGCGAGGCCCTTGTTCCGGCGGGCTACGGTGGTCACTGCCGTGTCGCGCAGCGCGGCCGACCAGATTGCCCGCGCCACTGGCACCGTGGTCGGAGCCCGTCACATCCAGCCCATGCCGGTTGACACCTCGCTCTTTGAGCCGGCGGAGGTCGGCCAACAGGGGAGGGGGAGCGCGGGTGGCGGGGGATTGGTCGTGGTCGCCAGGCTGACACAACAGAAGCGGGTGGACTTGGCGCTCGAGGCCGTGGCGCTACTCCCCGAGGTTCGACCGTTCCTGACTATCATCGGGGATGGCCCCGAGCGTCATCCACTCGAGGCGCTGCGCGATCGACTCGGGCTCCGGGACGCCGTCCGGTTCCTCGGCTCTGTACCGCCGCCCCGGGTCGCGGAGGTTCTTCGGACCGCCGATCTTGCCGTTTTCCCTGCCCGCAATGAAGGATTCGGCCTGGGGGCCGCTGAGGCGCTGATGGCGGGGGTCCCCGTGGTCGCGTGCCAAGACGGCGGCGGTGTGCTCGAAGTCGTTCCTGCAGGGGGCGCAGGTCGCCAGGTGCCTCCGCGAGCCGACGCAATGGCCGAGGCAATCACTGCACTGCTGGCGGATCCGGCCGCGCGCGTGAGTGCCGAGGAGGAGGGGCAACGGTGGCGTGAGCGCTTGCGCCCCGAGCGGGTCGCGGAGATCTGCGAAGGATGGTACCACGAGGCGCTCAGTGCGTGAGTGGGTAGTCCGGCTGCTGCGCTGGGGAGTCGCGATGGTCATCCTGGCCTTCGTGGTCCGGACCTTTCAGCGCAACTGGCATGACCTGCGGTCGACCCCGATTTCCTGGACCTTTCGTCCAATTCCCGCCCTGGCAAGCGTGTTGGTCGTCCTGGCGATGTACATCGTGCTTATCGAAGCCTGGAGGCGCGTCCTCGCGGGATGGGGCGAACGCCTGGAGCCCCTCGTTGCCGCACGCATCTGGGTCCTCTCGAGCCTGGGCAAGTACGTGCCAGGAAAGGTGTGGGCCATAGCCGGGATGGCGATCATGGCAAAGGATGCCGGGGTGGCGCCATGGGCCGCGACCGCCTCGGCGATCATGTTGCAGGCTCTGGCGATCGGCACCGGGGCTGCTCTCGGCGGGGGCCTGGGCGCAGCGGCCCTGGAAGCGCAGCGGCCAGGTATGGTCTGGATGCTGGGCGCCCTCGGGGTGGTTTCCGCCGCCGGAGTGGGGGCGATGCTCTACCCGCCAATCACCCGTCGCGTGCTTGCCCTTGCCAGGATCGGGACGGAGACTCCCTCGCCGGATTCCGGGGCCGTTCTCCTGGGACTTGCCGCCAATGTCCTGGCGTGGATCGGATACGGTTGTTCTCTGTGGCTCCTGGCACGCGCTGTCCTGCCCACCGGTGACCTCCCGCTCACGGTGGCCATCGCCGGCTTCTCAGCCTCGTATGTCGCTGGGCTGGTTGCGTTGCTCGTCCCAGGGGGCCTGCTGGTACGGGAGGGGCTCCTGGTCATCATGCTGCAGGGCGGACTTGGCCTTGGCGCCGCGACCGCCCTCGCGCTAGCCTCCCGCGCCCTGCTCACGACGACGGAGCTGGGTGCGGCCGTTCCGTTCCTTCTTTTCCGCGGAGGCAACCCGCGTGTCGTCTGAATCGATGCCCTGGGAACCCCGCTGGCCGCGGAGTATCGCCGCGCTGGTCTGCGCCATCGCGGCGTTGACCCTGCTCTGGCCGCTCCTGACGGGGCAGATCCTCTTCGGCGGCGCGCGGTCGGACATGTTCATCGCCGGTTATGCGTTCCGCCTGTTCGGAGCCGAACAGTTCAAGGCCACGGGGAGCATCCCGCAGTGGAACCCGTACCTCTTCGGCGGGCTCCCGTACATCGCCGCGATGCACGGAGACATCTTCTACCCGACAGCGTGGCTCCGCTGGGTCATGCCGGTGGATCTCGCGATCACCTGGGGTATGGCCATCCACTTCGTGCTCGCGGGATGGCTGACGTACGGCTTCGCCCGGGCGCTCAAGTTGAGTTGGACCGCTGCGATCACGGCGGGCGTGGCGTACGAGTTGACCGGGATCGTCGCATCCCAGATGAGCCCCGGCCACGACGGCAAGCTCTTCGTGTCCGCCCTCACGCCATTGGCGTTCTGGGTGCTGCTGGTTGCCATCCGTCACGGTCGGCCTTGGGCCTATGGCGCCTTCGCGCTGGTGACCCCCCTGCTGGTGCTGGGCCACTATCTGATGTGCTACTTCCTGCTCATCGGACTCGGGCTTTGGACGCTGTATCTGGCGTTCTGGGACAACGAGCGACGCGCGGACGCCAACTCTTGGGCGGCCGTTGGGCTGGCGGCTCTCGCGGTGGTGCTGGGAGTGGGCATCGCTGCTCTCCAGGTGATGCCCTTTCTAGCCTACGTTCCCTATTCACCGCGTGCCGCGGGCGGGCCCAGCACTGGCTGGCAGTGGGCGACGAGCTACGCGATGCCGCCGGCTGAGGTGTTCAGCACGATACTTCCCCAGTTCAACGGCGTTCTGGATCACTATTGGGGCGAGAATCCGCTCAAGTTCCACACGGAGTACATCGGCTTTCTTCCCCTGGCCCTCGCCCCATTTGCCTGGGGGGACCGGGGTCGCCGCCGGCTGGTGATCGCGTTGCTCACCGGAGCGGCGCTGTTCCTCCTGTTCGCGTTCGCTGGCCATACGCCCTTCTACCGCCCGTTCTTCGAGCTCGTGCCCATGCTGAAGAAGATCCGGGCCATGGGGATGGTGTTCTTTCTGGTGGCCTTCCCGGTCACGCTCCTCGCCGGCATCGGCCTGGATCGGATCCTGACCGGGCAGGTCGCGCCGCGGCGCGTGATGTACATGGCGCTGGGCTTCGGGATCCTCGCGTTGCTTGGCGTCGGCGGAGTCTTGCAGGTGTTTGCCGAGGGCTTGGCAATTCCCGAGCGGATGGCGGACGTCCAGGCCAACGCCGCTGAACTTCGGATCGGTTCCCTGCGCCTCCTGGCGTTCGTTTTCGCCGGTGGCGCGGTCCTCTGGGCCATCGCGGCGGGGCGGGTGAAGGGCATCGTGGCCGCGATCCCCCTGCTCCTGGTCCTGGTCGCCGACCTGTGGAGCATTGATCATCTGTTCTACACGTTCTCGCCCCGCGCCGCGGTCCTGTTCCGCGATGATGAAATCACCAGCTATCTCAAGCGGGTGCCACCACCGTTTCGCGTACTCAACCCCGACACCTACCCCTACTCGGTGCTGATGGCCTACGGGATCGCCACCCCGCTCGGTTATCATGGCAATGAGCTCGAGGCCTATGACCGGCTGGGGGGGAAGAATCAGAACTGGCAGAATCTTGAGACCGCGAATCTGCTCGATCTCCTGGCGGTCCGATTCATCACGTTGCAGGCGGAGCAACCGGTCCACGGGTACCATAAGGTGTTGGGGCCGATCAACTCCACCTTTGGCATGCCGGCGGTTCTCTACGAGCGCGACAGCATTGCGCCCTACGCGCGAGTAACCGCTACCGGGGCCAGGATTCCCGAGCCGCAAATGGTCCCGACCATCGTCAACCCCCGATTCCCGGTAAGTCAGATCGCGCTCTTTCCCGATACGGCCGCCGTGCAGGTCGCGCCGCTCCGTCAGCCGCTGCCATCCTCACATGTGAGCGCGGCGGTGACGGAGTGGGCGCCAGGCAGTATGCACATTGCCCTCACCGGGTCCGATTCCACCCAGTCCTATCTGGTTCTCTCCGAGAACTGGTATCCCGACTGGCACGCGACGGTCGATGGGCGCCCCGTTGCGACTCACCGGACCGATGAGAGCCTGCTGGGTGTCGTCCTTCCCCCGGGTGCGAAGGAGGTGCAGCTCCGGTTCTGGTCACCAACCTACCAACGCGGCAAAATGGTCAGCCTGATCTCCCTCGCGCTGGCCATTGTCCTGATGGTGGCACCGCTCCTTCTCCCACGGAGACCCACGGGTGCTTGAGCGCATCCTGGTCATCGTCCCGACCTACAATGAAGCCAGGAATCTCCCGCAGATCGTCCCGGAGATCCTGAAACAGGATCGCCGCCTCGAGGTCCTGGTAGTCGACGACAACTCGCCCGATGGGACAGGTGACCTCGCCGACCGCATGGCTGACGGGGAGCGGCGGGTCCACGTCCTGCACCGTCAGGCGAAGGAGGGTCTGGGGCGGGCGTACCTGGCCGGCTTCGAGTGGGGGCTGGCCCAGGGGTACGAGGCCATGTTCGAGATGGACGCGGACTTCTCCCACGATCCGTCGTTTCTCCCCAGATTCCTGGAGGCGATCGAGTCCGCGGACCTCGTGCTCGGATCGCGCTACGTGACGGGAGTCAACGTCATCAACTGGCCTATCTCTCGCCTGCTGTTGTCCCTCGGGGCCAACCTCTACGCGCGGTGGGTGACGGGGCTTCCGCTGACCGACTCCACCGGCGGCTTCAAGTGCTTCCGACGGCGAGTCCTGGAGGCGATCGACCTGAGCCAAGTGCGGTCCAATGGCTATGCCTTCCAGATCGAAATGAGCTTCCGGGCTTGGAAGAAGGGCTTCAAGCTGCAGGAGATCCCCATCATCTTTCATGACCGAGTGGAGGGGCACAGCAAGATGAGCAAGCGCATTGTGCGCGAGGCAATCTGGATGGTCTGGTGGCTGCGGTTCCAGTCGCTGCTGGGACGGATCTGATGGGGGGCCGCGTCTTCTACAAGATGACCGGCTCCGGGAACGACTTCGTCGTCTTCGACGGCCGGGACGCCCCTGCCTCCGCGTGGACCTCGGAATACGTCGCGGAGCTGTGCGACCGCCGGCGGGGGATTGGCGCCGACGGGTTGGTCGTCTTGACCCCGGACGGCGCGTCCCGGGTGCGGATGGACTACTGGAACTGTGATGGGTCGCGAGCAGACATGTGCGGTAACGCCGCCCTCTGCAGCACTAACCTTTCGGCTCTGCTCGAGATGGCGCCGCTCGAAGGTATGGAGCTCGTCACCCGGGCAGGGAGCTTTCGGAGCCGGTGCCGTGCCGACGATCGAGCTCGACTGGATCTCCCAGATGTCGATCTGCCGAAGCCCGTCACGGGCCTCGTGCCTGAGCCCGGCGAGGCGCCAGCGATGCTCACCGCCGTCGGCGTACCTCATCTGGTGCTTGAGGTCCAGGATCTGGAACGGCCGGACCTGATGAGCCGAGGGCGGGAACTCCGCTGGCATCCCGCCCTCGCCCCTTCGGGGGCCAACGTGAACTTTCTGGCGCCAGCCCGGAAGGGGTCGGGCTGGTATATGCGCACCTACGAGCGAGGTGTCGAGGGGGAGACCCTGGCCTGCGGCACCGGTGCGGTCGCGGCGGCCATCACCTTGGGCCATGCAGGGAAGGCGACGTTTCCGGTCGAGATCGTCACTCGGAGCGGGCTCCCGCTACGGATTGCGGCCTCCCTCGGCCCCGGCTACGCCAGAGAGGTCAGTTTGGAGGGCGAGGGACGCCTCGTCTATCGCGGCGTCGTGTGAGCTTGGCCATCGCAGCAACCAATTACATCGCAACCACTTATTAGGATTCTCCAAGGGCCAATCCGTGTTTTCCACGCTAATCCACCTTGCTAGTTAACATAATACATATTATGCGACTCTAGAAACACTGCGAGCATCGACGACAAGTGATGCCCCTGCTGGTTTCGACGTTGTTGGCAGTGATGGGGCTTTCGGGGTGCAGCTGAAGCCCGCAGCTGCGCCGCCCGCGCCCTGACTTGTCCGGCGGGGATCCTTACAGCGCCCCGCCGGTGAGTTCCGCAAGCCGGACTTCGGCCTCGGTCTTGGAACTGAAGTTGGGAAAGTCCTTAAGCAGGCCCTGGTAGGTGGCGATTGCCTTGGCGCTGTCCTTCGCATCCACGTAGGCACGCCCGGCGTCCATGAGATATTCGGCCTTGAGGTAGTCGACATCGGCACTCTGGGATGCTCTGAGGTACGCCGCTGCAGCCTCTCCCGGGCGATTGGAGTTCTCGAGTGCGCGGCCAAGCAGGCCGTTCGCCGCGGTCAGGAACTGTGGTGACGGCCCCGACTTGATGAACTCCTGCAACCCGACGGCGGCCAGCTCCTGTTGCCCGTTGACCAGACGAACCTGATTCAGTCGAATCACCGCTTCCTGGGCAGCCGCCGTTCCGCTGTACGTCGTGATGACCTTCTGCAACTCGCTGGCAGCAAGGCCAAGATTGCCAGATTGCGCAATATTGGTTGCCTGATCGAGGGCCCGCTCGGCGAAGGTCTGCTTTCGGCGTTCGCTCAGGACGACAAGCAAGGCCACCAGCGCCACTATGGCAATCGCCCCCCCGATGTAGACGTACAGGCGATTTCGGCCCTCGAGCCACTTTGAGGTTCCCGCTGGCGCCGAGGCGGGTCTGGCGCCACGGGGTGTGGCTTCAACGGTTGCTGCCATCACTCATCCATTTCTGATTGCTGCGGGGTCCACCACGGGCCCCGACACCGAGGTGCCCCCGAGACGATTCGAACGTCCGACCAACGGTTTAGGAAACCGCTGCTCTATCCAGCTGAGCTACGGGGGCAGAACCCCCAAAGCTACCTCAGATGGCAACTCATCGTCAACGCAGGCGCTGTTAGACTTCCAGCACAACGTGGACGGGGGCCCCGCGCAGCTTGGACTGGCCTCCCAAAGGCCGAATCGCGAGCAGGAACGCCCAAGCGATGACTTGGCCCCCTAACCGGCGCACCAGCTCTCCCGCGGCTGCGGCTGTTCCGCCTGTGGCCAGAACATCGTCGACGATCAACACCCGGGCTCCGGGCGGACAGGCGTCGGTGTGTGCCTCCAGGGAATCGGTCCCGTACTCCAATGCATACTCGTGCCGTACAGCGGCGTACGGCAGCTTCCCTGGTTTACGGAGCGGGATGAATCCGGCTCCGAGGGTGACCGCGACAGGCGCGGCCAGGATGAATCCTCGGGCCTCGATGCCGACGACGTGGGTAACCGCCGCATCTCGGAAGGGCCAAGCCAATTCCTCCCGAACCTGCCGAAAGAGCACGCCATTCTGCAATACCGGCGTGATGTCCTGAAATAGGATTCCGGGCTTCGGATAGTCTGGAATGGTCCGGATTGTCTGACGGATCCGCTCGGTCAGGTTGACGCTCATTGGGTCCGTGATTTTGGTGAAGGTTCGTATGTTAACTATCTGATGATAAAGCGGTTATGGTTATCAATCTCATCCGAAGTGTCCAGCTTTTCCACACCGGTCACAGTGGCGTGTGGAGGGCCTGTGGCGAGCGCAGCCTCGAGCAGTTCCAAGTTACGAGCCGGCCCTGCTGCAACGATTTCTACCCTGCCGTCGGATAGGTTCCTGACCCATCCGCCGAGGCCGAGCGACGTCGCCCTCCGGAAGACGAAGTGGCGAAACCCCACGCCTTGGACCCTGCCCTCGACCAGGTATCTGACGGTCATGGTGACGGACGACGGAGCCAGGTCCGCAGGACCTCCACGGCCATTGGCAGCAGGGAGACGGCGATGATTCCCATCACGACCACGCTGAAGTGATCGCGGACCAGGGGGAGGTTGCCGAAGAAGTAGCCCGCCCCGACGAACAATCCCACCCAGGCCAGGCTGCCTGCTATGCTGTAGGCGAGGAACCGCAAATAGGGCATCTCCCCCACTCCAGCGACGAATGGGGCGAAGGTACGCAGAATAGGGAGAAATCGGGCCAGAATAATCGTCCTCTTGCCATGGCGGGCGTAGAAGGCCCGAGTTTGCTCGAGGTACTCCTGGCGGAGAAAACGCACCTGGCCGCTGAAGGCCCTCGGGCCGACGAACCGTCCTGCCCAGTAGTTCGTGGAGTCGCCCAGGAGTGACGCGCTCCACAGAAGCGGGAGGAGGATTCCACCTTCCAGGGATTGCATCCCGGCAAAGGTCCCGGCCGCGAAAAGGAGGGAGTCGCCCGGGAGAAAGGGAGTGACCACCAGCCCGGTTTCGCAGAAGATGATCAGGAAGAGAATGCCGTAGGTCCAGCCACCGTACCCCGCGATCAGGTCGGCAAGGTGGTGGTCGAGGTGCAGGAACAGATCCAGAAACCGTCTCAGGAGTTCCATTGGCAGGCTAGGATGCGGGATCGCCAGCAAAGCCGAATTGCCCGATCAGGGGCACGAACCGGACGCCGCTGGCAGGGCGCGAACTCAAGTTCCCCTCCCCGTCCTTGAGGACCAGAGTGAGCGTTTGGTTGGCCCGATCGCCAAGCGGGAGGATAAGACGCCCGCCAGGAGCGAGCTGCTCTAGGAGCGGTTCCGGCACCTCGGGGGACGCGGCCGCGACCAGGATCGCGTTATATGGTGCGTAGGGGCGCCACCCCAGCGTGCCGTCCCCAAGGAGGATCGACGTGTTCCGGATGCCGGTCGACTCGAGGGTATTCCGGGCGGCTTTGGCGAGAGCCGGAATTCGCTCGACCGAGAAGACCTGTTCGGCGCACCGGGCTAGGAGCGCGGTCTGGTAACCCGAGCCGGTACCGACCTCGAGCACGCGGTCGTGCCCGGTCAGCGCCGCCAGTTCCAGGCACCGGGCTTGAACCCACGGCTGAGAAATGGTCTGGCCCGCGCCGATGGGGAGGGCCGTGTCCTCGTAGGCCCGATGGCGCACGCTCTCCGGGACGAAGAGATGTCGGGGGACTTCTGAGACCGCCCGCAGGACTGCCAGATCGCGGATCCCCTTGGAGGCTAACTCCGAGACAAGCTGCGACCGGTAGCCGCCGTAGCCGTCGGGGGTCAGCTCTCGAGGGACCATCCCCGCACCGTTTCCAGGAGATCATAGTTGGTCAGGTCCATGTGGAGGGGCGTGATGGAGATGAAGTCCTCGGCGACGGCGTGATGGTCGGATTCGGCCCCTCCTGTCCAGTGGATGGCCCCGCCCCCGATCCAGAAAATCTCCCTGCCCCACGGATCCTTCATTCGGGTCAGTGACTCGCTGAAGTAGCGGCTGCCGAGCGATGTCACCTTGACCCCCTTGACCCGGTCCGCCCCGCATGGCGGCAGATTGATGTTCAGCAGGATGCTGGCCGGAAAGTCGGAGACGGTCGCGATGCGTTGAACCAGCCGAGACAGGGTAGCGCGGTAGCTTTGCAGGGTCTCTAGGTCACTGGCCGGGCCGGCGAAGGAGATGGCCACGCTCGGGACCCCCAGGGTGACCCCTTCCATCGCGGCCGCGACCGTTCCCGAATACAGCACGTCCTCCCCCATGTTCGGTCCGTGATTGACTCCGGAGAACACGAAGTCCGGGCGATCGGGCATGAGCGTGCCCAGCGCCAGCAGGACGCAGTCCGTCGGGGTGCCATCGACCTGGTAACTCCCGTCCGGCCGTCGAGCCGGGCGCAGCGGACGGTGCATGGTGAGACTGTGAGACGTGCCACTCTGCTCCCGGTCGGGGGCGACCACGGTGACCCGACCGACTGTTTGACAGACTTCCGCCAGCAGGGCCAGGCCAGGAGCCAGGATCCCATCGTCGTTTGAGACCAGGATGTTCATTGCTCGAATGGCTCTTATTCCGGCGCCGGCTCCGGCTTGGGCGGCGGGATCTTCCCGTCAAGGATGGCGACGATCTCCTCGACGGTCTCGCGGAGCTCGCGGAGGGTCTCGCGCTCGATCGCTGCGCGGGCTGCCCCGCGCAGCTCGCCGGTGCGCCGGTAGTGCTCGATGCGCTGGCGAGCCCCCTCGATGGTGTACTTCTCGGTGTAGAGCAGGTGCTTGACCAGCATGATCAATTCGACTTCCCTGCTCTTGTAGACCCGGTTCCCTGAGCGGTTCTTGGCCGGGTTGAGAAAGCGGAACTGGCTTTCCCAGTAGCGGAGCACGTGCGGCTTGAGGTCGGTGAGAGCACACACCTCCCCGATGGAGAAGAACTCCTGGACCGGACGTGCCATCGTCATCGCCACTGCTCCGACTTGAGCGCCCGCTCCATGAGATCCGCGACAGCCTGCCGAGGCGGCTTTCCGTCAAATAGGATGCTGGCGACCTGTGCGCAGATCGGCAGCTCCACGTTCCGACGCGTGGCCAGCTCTAAGGCGGCCCGCGCGGTATTGACCCCCTCCGCCACGGAGCGGTGCGTTGCCGTGTATTCGGCCAACGTCACCCCGCCCGCCAGAGCGGTTCCCAGGGTCCGGTTGCGGCTCAGGGCCCCCGTGCTCGTGAGAATCAGATCACCCATCCCGGCGAGTCCCGCAAAGGTGAGAGGGTTCGCGCCCATCGCCAGACCGAGTCTGGTCATCTCTGCGAGGCCTCGGGTGATCAGGGCTGCCCGCGGGTTGTGTCCGAGGCCGAGCCCTTCCAGGATGCCCGCGGCGATTGCGATCACGTTCTTGATCGCGCCCGACAGCTCGACTCCAACGACATCCCGGTTGGAATACACGCGGAACCGCGGCGTCGAAAAGACGCCCTGGACCGCGAGCGCCGTCTCCTCTGCCTCGGCAGCCGCGACCACCGCGGTCGGCTGCTGCTGATAGACCTCGAGCGCAAAACTCGGCCCCGACAGAACGGCGACGGCCCGGCCCGGCAGGCACTCTCGCAGCACCGCGGACATGAACTCCAGCGTATCGGGCTCGATGCCCTTGGTAGCGCTCACGAGGATTGCGTCGGCCGCGATTCCCGGGCGCGCCTGCTGGACAACCTGCCGCACCGCGTGGCTAGGAGCCACCGTCACGATCACTTCCGCGCCCTGACAGGCCTGCACGGGGTTCTCCGTGGCCGTGAGCGACGCCGCCAACGGACACCCTGGCAGGTACAACGGATTCTCATGACGCGTCGCCACCGCGGCGGCTACCTCGGCTTCATAGGCCCACAAGCGGACCGTGTGGCCTTTGCGAGCCAGCAGGTCAGCCAGCGTGGTTCCCCAGCTACCCGCCCCGAGCACCGCAACGGCCGTCATGCGCGCGGCGCGCTGGCCCGGGTACGGAACCGGTTCTCAGTCCCCCGGAGCAGGCGTCCGATATTCGCCCGGTGCTTCCAGATGATGAACGCGGCGAGCCCGATGTCGAACGCCAGTCGCACCCAGGAGCGGGCCGCTGGGTGCAGGAGATAATCCGCGACCGGGAAGAGAGCTGCCGCGACGATGGACCCCAGGGACACGTAGCCCGTCCACCAGACGCTCAACGCCCAAGCGGCCAGCACTACGGGAAAGGCAAGCGGCGCCAGGGCGATGACCATCCCGCCAGCGGTCGCCACGCCCTTCCCTCCCTTGAACCGCACGAACACGGAGAAGACATGGCCGATCACGGCCATGACGCCGCACCACAGAGGGAAATACGGTACGGATGGCGCGCGGGGGCCGAAGACCAGAACTGGCACCGCTCCCTTCAGGACGTCGAAGAGCCCGACCGGAATGGCGTATCGCCAACCGAGTACGCGATACACGTTCGTTGCACCGAGGTTTCGGCTGCCGTGCTCGCGCAGGTCGATCCCGCGACCCCACTTCCCTGCCAGATAGCTGGTCGGAATGGCGCCCAGGAGATAGGAAGCTGCCAACCAACCGAATGCACTGGTCATGACACCTCGGTGTCAGGTCTTCCGAACCCGGCGGCCATCATCGCCCCTGTCGTGCCGGCTGGCTCCGCGGCTGGTAAACCTGAGCCTGAGCGGAGCACCCTCAAATCCCCACGCCGCCCTGAACCCGTTCTGCAGGTATCGTTGATAGGACTCCGCGACGTCATCGGGGCGATTGCTCACGATGGCGATCGTCGGCGGGCGGACTCCGATCTGCGACGCATACAGTAACTTCACCTCTTCACCGGGCTCCTGCGGCGGAGCGTTCCGAGCCATCAACTCCTGCAGGACCCGGTTCACTTCTGCTGTCGGGACCCGGCGCTCTCGTGCCTCCGCCACCTCGAGAATCACCTCTGGCAGGCGAGAGATCCGCTGGCCGGTCAGCGCGGAGAGGTAGACGAACGGCGCGAACCTGAGAAAGGGCGCCTTGTCCGTCAGCAGGTCCTGACCTCTCTTCGCGGTATTGGCGTCCTTCTCCGGGATCAGGTCCCACTTGTTGACGGCGACGATCAAGCCGGCTCCCCGCTCCCACGCCTCGGTGGCGATCCGCAGGTCCTGGGCGTGGATGCCGAGGGTGGCATCCACCACGAGGATGCAGACATCGGCGCGCTCGATGGCCCGATGAGTCCGAAGGGTCGCATAGAACTCGATGTCATCTTCTACTTTAGCTCTGCGCCGTAAGCCCGCAGTATCAATGAAGTTGAGGGTCTTTCCCCGATAACGCAAGGGGGTGTCGATTGCATCTCTTGTGGTCCCGGGTGTCGGTGACACGACGAGGCGTGGCGTACCGAGCAGCCGGTTGATCACGGACGACTTGCCCGCGTTTGGCCTGCCGACCACTGCGACCTCAATGGCCGACTCGTCGTCGGCGGACGTAAGCGGCGGCAGGTGAGCCACGATCTGGTCCAGTAGATCCCCGCTGGCCTTCCCCACGGCTGCGGAAACGGGGAGCGGGTCGCCAACACCGAGGGTGTAGAAGTCCAGGTGTGTCGAGGTGTCTGGCAGGTCGTCCAGCTTGTTCACTGCGAGAAGAACCGGGCGACCCGAGCGGCGAAGCTGCGCGGCGATCTCCCGGTCCACGGGGTTTACTCCCTCCTTGCCGTCGACCACGAATACGATCAGGTCCGCCTCGCTCACCGCGAGTTCGACCTGCGCTCGCACGGCAATATCCAGCGGGTCGCCGGAGTCCGGATTGAGCCCTCCAGTATCCACGAGCCAGAAGCGTCGACCGGCCCAGTCCGCGTCACCGAAATGCCGGTCCCGGGTGGTCCCCGCCTGTTCGGAGACGATGGCGTCTCGGCCGCCCAGGAGTCGGTTGAACAGGGTGGATTTTCCCACATTGGGGCGACCGACTATAGCGACGGTTGGACGGGTCACAGCGGTGGTGGGGCGGTCAGAGCGTCGACAAAGTCGTACGAGGATCGAATCGGCACCGAACAGCCCGCTTGGAGATCCTCAAGCCGGAGGTCGTCGAGAAAGCGTCCGTCCTGGTTCAGGGATTCTGCCGGCAGCAGAGCCAGATCGAGGTCTGGCTGCGCCTGCAAGGCCGTTCGGAAGGCCCGTCCGGGAAGCAGGCCTGCGCATGTCACGCTGGGGCCGAAGAGATCGTTGACCAGCGGGATCAGCTCGAAGCGGGCACCGGTCAGGGTGACGAGGGGCTCGAGCACTTGGGGCAGGAGCGCTGCCATCGAGACACCGGTGAGCACCCCGACTTTCCGGCCCCTCCATCCGGGGATCCGGGGACCCGCCTCCCGGATCCGCGTCTGGAGGTATCGGACCGCACCGACGCCATTCTCCACCTGTTCGAACCCATCGTACCATTCCGCGGGGGGCAACGGCCTCTCAGCCCGGAGATACAACTCATCCGCGCCAACTGCCCAGCTTTCCCCGCGCTCGCGTCGCGCCCGGCTGGCCCAGCGCTCCAATTCTTCAATCGCGAGCCGGCACTCCTCCGGGGCAGGCTCCCTCACGCGGTGATGCTTACTGAAGGTCGTGAGGCCGACCGGCACCGCGGAAACGCTCTGGACCGCCTCGCCCAGCGCCCACAAGTCGGACAGCGTCTGGCGCAGGACAGGCCCGTCGTTGACGCCTGGTGAGAGCACAATCTGAGTATGAAATCGAACGCCGTGCACCGCGAAGTGGCGAAGCTGCTCGAGGATGTCCGGGGCCAGGGGGTTCCGTAGCAACCAGCGGCGGACCACAGGGTCGGTCGCGTGGACCGATACGTACAGCGGGGAGAGTCGGTATTCGATGATCCGTGCTACGTCCTTCGGCTTCAGGTTGGTGAGTGTGGCGAAATTGCCATAACGGAATGACAGGCGATAATCATCATCCCGGATGTATAAGGTTTCGCGGAGGCCTTCGGGAAGGCCATCGACAAAGCAGAAATCACAGCGATTGGCGCAGCGCCGGATGTGCGGCGCCTCCAGCGTGACCCCCATGGGGACATCGTCGGTTCGTTCGATGTCGTACTCTGCCTCCTCGCCGTCGGGCGACCGGGCATGAAGCACAAAGCGGTCATCGGCGGTAAGGAACTCCCAGTCCAGGAAATCCTCGATCTCCCGTCCATTGATGGCCAGGAGGTCGGCGCCGACCATAAGACCCAGGTCAGCGGCGATGGAGTCCGGAGCGACGGCGGCGACTTTCACCATAGGGGGGACAAACATAGGCGGAGGAGCCCGCCGGAACAAAAAAAGCCGAGAGGGGGCGGGCTTCAGGCCCGCCCCCTCTCACCAATCCCTCGGCGCGCCCTCGCTTACCAGCAGCCCGGGGCCCCCTCCTGGGTGACCGCCGCATTCGGAGCATTGGAGCTGGGGCCGATGTAGACACCGCAATGAGTAATGCTCCCGATAAGCACCGGGTTGGTGATGACGGCACTATAGCTGGTGCTCGAAACGTACGTGAGGGTGAGGACATTGCCGGTGGATGGAGCGAAAGTAATTGACCCCCCTCCACCTGTTGCGTTGATCTGGGGGCCCGTCGTAGCCGCCCCGGCATAGTCGTTGTTATCGAAATAGAATCCCTCCTGCGCGGTCACCAGGTTGCGCAGGTCGGTCTTCATCGAGGCCAGAATCGCTTTCTCCTTCGTGTTGGCGAACTTCGGAATGGCGATGGCCGCGAGGATTCCGATTATCACCACCACGATGAGCAGCTCAATCAGGGTAAACCCTCTGCTCGTCATAGGTCGCTCCAATTCGCGAGGAAGGCCGCTCCCTCGAGCACCATTCCTCTCCCCACTGGCCGGCAACACATATGCCAAGCCGGTGGAAACACATAAGTCACTGCTTTAAAAGCAGTTACGTGCTTGAGTACCCTGGTCGAACTGGAGCGGAGGCGAGCGTCCTGCCAAAAAGGGGCGCCACACCAGCCTCTGACTGATGTGGCGCGTCAGCGAGCGGGGACTGGAACTAGTGATGGCTCAGCGAGTAAACGTAAGCCGCCACTGCCTTGACGTCATCATCACTGATCGTCGAGCCGCCACGAGGTGGCATCGGCACCCCACTCTTCGACTCCTCTTTCGGCACGCCCGTCATGATCTGTTTCACGATGTCGTCGTACGTGCCCTTGCTATGGATCCAGATGTCGTCGGTGAGATTAGGACCAACGAGCCCCTTCGCGTCCTGTCCATGGCAGGCGTAGCAGAGGCCCTCCTTGTGAAAGATGGCGTTGCCCCGGTCCACCATGGTCTGGGTGGTGCCCGCAGCGAGCGCTTGAGCGTGGACCGGGCTGCCGCCGAGAACCAACAGAACGAGGGCCCCGATGCCCGTACCAAGAACGCGTTTCATCCCTGTTCCCCCAGCAGAGGTTGGCCGACCGAACGTGCCTTCTGTGCAAGAGCCAAGCCCATGATCGCTTTGCCAGCAACGGCAGAGCCGGCTCTGTCCGTCCACCAGAAGTCGTTTAGCATCAATGTCTTACGTCTCTGATTTTGCACGAGATATGTCTCGGGCTGAGCGGGACTACTGTCCGGTGAGGAGACACCCTGTCCGCAGGCGCGCAGGGACGTCCCCGGAATGACACCGCCCCCTCCACACGGGGAGGGGGCTGGTGATAAGAGCGGGCGACCGGACTCGAACCGGCGACGTCCAGCTTGGGAAGCTGGCATTCTACCAACTGAATTACGCCCGCAGTGCGGGATTAATGTGCCGGGCGTCTCGCCGGCTTGTCAATGCCACACGCTCCCTGCGAGGCTGCTATTTCACTCGATAACGCCAGGCCACCGCTCCGGCTCCCTTGGCGGCCGCAGTGAATGGTGCGGAGTCCCCTGGCTTGAGCGCGGGTATGGTAACCTCGGTCGTGGCGACCGGAGCGGCATCCTTGCCGAGGAACTCGACGACGACTGTAACCGGGCGTGCCGGGATGGGTCGGTTGTTCGCATCGCGCGCGTCCCGTCCGGTCGCCTTGCCGGTCAGGCTGGGACTGTCGGCGCTGGGCGCGAAGGATTGGATTTCGAGATTCACGGGCAGGGCCTCGCGCGTCACGATGGCCTGGATGATAGAGTCCTGGTTTGCCGTGAACTTGTAGCCCTGCGCCTTCATGGTATAGGCATACTCGTAGAGCGGTTCGATGGCGATGAGCTTGTCCGCGGCCTTCGCGAGGCCAGGGCCGTCCTGCAACCCAAGCTCGGCGTTGGCCAGATCGTAGACCGCATCGCTGTTCCAGGGATTGGCAGCGACCACCTTGCCGAACGTGGCGGCGGCCTCGCGATAGTTCTTGTCGCCGAACTGTTTGGCGCCAATGTTCATCAGGTCTTCCTCCGAGAGCGCTCCGCCCTGGCCCGTCGAGTCCGACACCCCGGCCTGGCTGACCAGCTGCCGCTCCAGGGCCTGGGCACTATCGGTCATCCCGGCCGCGCGGAAGGCCTGGGCCAGCCCTTTCTTGCCGCTCGGATCCGATGGTTCGGCTGCGACGTAACTCCGTAGAGCCGCGACGGCGTCAGCCGCCTTGCCGCTGTTGAGCAGGAGGGCCCCGTAATTGAAGAGCGCCTGATTGCGAAGCCTCACTTCGTCCGTGTCGGTCGGCGTGGTATGCGCGGCCAGCCCGAAGTAGTAAGTCGCGCTGTCTCCCTGATTGGCCGTATTGAACATGTCCGCCATGTTCATGTAGGCGAGCGGGGCATTCTGGTAGATCTGGTTTGCCGCCCGGTACATGAGGAACGCCGAATCGCCCTGTTGTGCCTTTCGGAAGTTCCCACCCGCGTTGACCAGCGCGGCCCAGGCCCGAATGCGGAACCGCTTGACTTCGTCCTTGCATCCTGGAGTAAGCGCGACTGTGCGGGTGAAGGCGGAGTCTGCGCCGCGCAGGTCTCCCTCTTGGAGATACAGCCGGCCCAGCCAGTACCATGCAGCCGAGCTCTTGTCCTGCCCGGCGGACGTGATGGCCTCCGTGACCACGCGGACGCCGTTCTTCAAAGCCGCCGCTCGGTTGGAAGGATCACCCGAGCCCTCGAGGCCCGTTTTCAGGTAGGTTTTCCCACTGCTGACGCGGAAGTCCCCACCTTCCACTTTGCATTCGGCCTGCGCGAACTTCGTATCCAGCCCTCCCTGAACCCGAGTCGCGACCGGATCCCCTTGAGCCGCCAGCAGCTCAGGAACACACAGGGCTCCGACCAGCAGCGCACGAACCAATTCCTTCGTCATTCCTTCTCCTTCGATGAAGATGAGGGGCGTATGGTCACGCCGGCCATGCGCGCGCGGGCGATACCCTCCACCTCGCGAGCCACATCCAGGACGGCTCGACCCTGCTTGAGGGCCGCCACCCGGACATCGTCGAACTCGGCCTTCACCCGCGGGCCGCTCGGTGTGTCCAGGATCTTCACTGCGACCATCGTGCCGGCCGAGTCGATCTCCATGCGGTGTCGAGTCAGCGTGACCCGCTCGGCAACGGCACGTCTGATTCCTGCGGTAGTACTATGCACGAAGAACGCCTCCGTGACCCGGTTTGCGTGGGCCTCGTCGCAGATAGCCTCGATGCGGAAACCCGGCCTGCCCTTCTTCATCTGGGTTGTCCAGACCTGCACATCGAGCGCCCCTGCGGCCACGAGCGCTTCCCGGAGCGGATCAATGTACTCCGGGCTCAGGTCGTCCACGTCGGAGGACAGGGTGACCACCTGTCCCACCTCGGCGGCCGGCTCGACAATCAATAGTCGGAGCGCGTTCGGGTAGTGCTCCGGATCCCGAGCTCCTGCGCCCCAAGCTGACCGCACCGGGCGCCAGCGGCTCGGTGGATTGCCTGCGCTCAGTACTCGAAGCAAGACGGCACCCGTTGGCGTGGTAGCTTCGCCAATGACCGGACCGCTGGGCCGGATCTCCAATCCCTGCAGCAGAGGCACTGTCACCGGCGCAGGGACCGGAACGATGCCGTGTGCGGACCGGATCCACCCTTCACCAAGGGCGACGGGTCGGACGTAGACCGTCTCGACGCCGAGCTGCTCAAAGCCCTCGATGCCGCCAACGATGTCGATCAGGGCATCGACCGCGCCGACCTCGTGAAGGGCAACCGCCTCCGCCGGCATGCCATGAACGCGACCCTCTTCCTCGCCCAAAAGCTGGAAGGCCCGCATGGCGCGATCTCGGACCCATGGACTCAGTGGCGCTTTCCGGACGATGTCGAGTAGTTCGGGGAGGTGGCGGTGGCCATGGGCTCCTTGACCCATATCCACGAGGTGCGACCCGTGGCCGTGGTGACCGGGGCCCAAGGGGACCGGTGCATCGATGGTGGGGCTCGGCCCCTCCGTGCCCCCCCCTGGGAGGCGAACGGTGACGCGGGCGCATGCAACTCCGCCGCGCAGTACCCGGCCGACCTCAATGCTCACGTCCTCGAGGCCGAGCCGGCCGGGCAAATGCTCAAGCCAGGCCACGGGGGCGCCCGCGTCGATCAACGCGCCAAGAAGCATGTCTCCGCTGATCCCAGCCGCGGGGTCAAGAAGAGCCGCGTGGCGCCGTATCATAGGCCGGGAATATGGCTCGCCCCGACCCGGGTGGGCAAATCCCCGGCCGATCGATACAGCCACCCCGCGCCGGTGTTGAAGGCGACGACCCGGTCGTCGGGTCCGATGGCTCCCCGTTCCCGAAGTCGACGCACTGCGGCCAGGGCCGCCCCTCCCTCGGGGGAGAAGTCGATGCCTTCGTCGAGAGCACCATGGGCCGCCTCTTCAGCCAGCATTTCATCCGTCACGGCGACTCCCTGCCCACCACTCTCCCGGAGAGCCGAGAGGATCAACCGGTCTCCGAGCGGTGCCGGCACCCGGAGACCGCTGGCGTCGGTCCGTGGATCATCCCATGGCTCGGATCGCGCCGCACCCGAGTCGAAGGCGCGCACGATCGGAGCGCACCCGGCGGATTGCACGGCATACATTCGCGGAAATGGGCCGGTGACCCAGCCGGCGGCACGCAATTCCTGGAAGGCCTTCCACATGCCGATCAGGCCGGTTCCTCCCCCGGTCGGATAGCAGATTGCGTCCGGCAGTGACCAATCAAGCTGCATGGTGATTTCCAGACCGAGTGTCTTCTTGCCCTCGATCCGATAGGGCTCGCGAAGTGTGGAGAGGTCTTGAGCGCCGGTCTCCTGTGCGAAGGCTCGGGCGGCCTTCCCGCAGTCGCCTATGTGGCCATCGAGGAGCTGCAGGTTACCGCCAAACAGTCTGATCTGGGCACAGATCATAGGGGGAGTGCTCCGGGGGGCGTAGACCCTGACAGGCAAGCCCGCCCGCGCGGCGTACGCCGCGGCCGCGACTCCGGCATTCCCCGCCGTGGGAATGACAAAACCTGCGGCTCCAGCAGCGGTGGCACGGGTAATTGCGGCGCTCAATCCCCGAGCCTTGAAGGATCCCGTCGGGTTGACGCCTTCGTCCTTGATCCACAACTCGGCCAGCCCCAAGCGCCGCCCAAGGCGAGGACATGGGAGGAGCGGCGTGCCGCCCTCGCCCAGGGTGATTGGTGCTTCCCCGTCGTGCACTGGAAGAAAGGAGCGGAACCGCCACATTCCCTGCCCCGGAAGCGCCTGGGCTCGGGCCGCGGGGCTGGGAGAGCGCCGATTGGGGTATCGGACCAGCCACGGTTGGCCGCATGACGCGCACACGGAAGGGAGCCCATCCGGGCTCTGCACCCGGCCACAACCCGAGCATTGAAGCTGCCAGTCCATGGCCGATGACATGGGGATCAGCCGCGCAGGAACCGTTCGGCGAGTTGCTCAAGCCGTTCCTCGCCCCTGGCCCGGGCATAGGAAAGGATGCGTTCGACGTAGGGATGGAGCCGAGGCTCACCGAACCGATAGCCGGTGGCTGCCTCCGCGCCTAGCGAGTCACCCCGGTTTGCCCCCTCGAGCAGCGCCCAGGCGGCCGCCTCGTCGAACGCCGGATCGCTCCGAGCCGGCAGATCGTAGCGGACTGGGACCTCCTCAGGGTCCTCCCGGACGAAGGCTCGTGACATGCGCAAGAAGATAAGGCGAGGTGGCTGGGCGGCTAGCGTTCGATGAGGGAGTGCAGGATACGCTCGGCGAGTCGGGTGGAGAATCCTGGCAGGCTCGCGATCTCGGAAGGGCTGGCCGACTTGACGCCGGCGAGGCTGCCGAATCGCTCAAGCAGCACACGGCGCCTCGAAGGTCCGACTCCAGGGACGTCGAGCAATGCCGAGGTGATCGTCCGAGCCGCGCGCCGCTGGCGGTTGAAGGTCAGCCCGAAGCGATGAGCCTCGTCCCGAATCCGCTGCAGCAGGCGAAGCGAGGGACTCCGGCGGGAGAGCTTCAGGCTCTCTGCCTGACCGGGGAGAAACACTTCCTCCTCGCGCTTTGCCAGGCTGACGAACGGCAGGTGGGCGAGGTTGAGGCGCTGAGCTGAGTCGAGCGCGGCAGCGAGCTGGCCTTTTCCACCATCGATGACGATCAGGTCGGGAAGCGATTTGTGCTCCTCGAGCCGGCGCGTGAAGTAGCGGGTGACCACTTCCTCGATGGCAGCAAAGTCGTCCTGCTGCCCCACGCCCTTGATCTTGAACTTGCGATACTCGCTTTTCTTCGGTCTCCCCGCCTCGAACCAGACCAGAGACCCGACGGTGTCCCGCCCCTGGTTGGTCGAAATGTCCACACAGATCATGCTCCGGGGCACGGTGCTCATGCCGAGGTCGCGTCCGAGGGCGTAGACCGGATCCCCCGCCCGCTCGTCGGTTTCGAAGGTTTCGATCCGCAGGCCTTCCATCAGATGACGAGCGTTCTGGTCGGCCAGGTCGAGCCAGCGGCGAGCGGTTCCGCGTTGCGGCACGTGCCAGTCAGTCTCCGGGAGCAACTCCTGCAGCAGATCAATGTCGGCGGGCGGCAGCGGCAGGATCAGGCGACGAACCCGGCCTGGCATGGGCACGTAGGACCGCACCAGGAGGAAGTTGAGAATCTGACTGTCGGTCTCATCCCCCAAGTTCTCGAGAAAGGACTGCTCTCGGGCCACCACGCGGCCATCGCGCACGCGGAGGAAGACCCCGACGGCATCATCGCCGTCGCGCGCGAAGCCGACTACGTCGGCATCGCCGGTGCCGATGACCTCCACCGCAGCCGGAGATTCCACCTGTTCGAGCCACTTGAGCTGGTCGCGCAGCTGGCCGGCGCGCTCATAGTCACGGCGCTCGCTGGCCGCGATCATGGCATCGCGCACCTTTCCGCGGACATCCCCGGTCTTGCCAGACAGGAAGTCCACCACCTCATCGATCATGGACCGGTATTCCAGGGATGATTGCCAGCCCACGCACGGGGCCCGACAGCGTCCGATGTAATAGTCCAGGCAGGGACGCTCGCGCTGTTCCCTCGGGAGATCGTCCGCGCAGCTCCGTACCGTGTACAGACGCCGCACGATGGCGAGCGTCTTTCTGAGGAGGGCAACATCGGTGTAGGGACCGAAATACCTCGCCCCGGAAAGATCATGACGCCGAGTGACGAGAACCCGTGGGAAGGGCTCTCCCAAGGTCACGGCAATGGACGGGTAGCTCTTGTCGTCCTTCAGACGGACGTTGAACCGCGGCTGGTACTCCTTGATGAGGTTGTTCTCGAGGAGAAGCGACTGCGCTTCGTTTGCGGTGACGATCGTGTCTACGTCACATACGTGGCGGACCAGGAACTGATTCTTGACGCTCGTGTTCTGGTCGACCGTGAAGTAGCTCCGGACCCGGCTACGGAGGCGCTTGGCCTTTCCAACGTAGAGGATGTTCCCCTCCCGGTCCTTCCAGAGGTAGACGCCTGGCTGGTCCGGGAGGGTGTCGAGCTTGCGCTGCAGGGGGTCGGGGAGGTCCGCCATGAAGTGAAATTAGTCGAACTAACTCAACCTCGGCGAAGCACCTTCCTCACCATTAACAAGGGCTCTGGGAGGCCCGCCAAGGCGGCGAGGCCGAAGTACAGAATCCCATATGAGGGCAGAACGAGGAGGGCGCGGGCAATCGGCGAGACCATTCCCGTAGCGCGGTCGAGTCCAAGGGCGATGAGGCCGCTCACCAGGGCGGAGGCCCAGAGGGTGGCCAGGAACCGCAGCGGGAGGCCCGTTCCGCCGATCCGGAGGTTCATCCCGCCGCGAAGGAGCAGGAACTCCACCCACCCAGCCACGCCGGCGGATGCGGTCAACCCCGCCGCCCCCCATTTGGCATCGATCCCGAGGAGCGGCGGGAGGGCGACAGCGCAGAGGTATCCGAGGATGGTTGTCAGGAGGACGCGGAGTACCGCGAATCGGAGAGGAGTGGCCGTGTCTCTGAGGGCGTAATAGGCTGAGCTGTACAGGCGACCCAGGGTCGCGGCCAACAGGCCCACCGCGGAACCGGCCAGAATGGCCCAGACAAACCGGCTGTCCGCGGCCGTGAAGCGACCGGTCTGGAAGAGCGCCGCCGCGATGATATCCCCGAAGAGCAGGAACGCCGCGGCCGATGGCACCACGAAGATCGCGATGCGCCGCAATCCCTCGTTGAGCCGGTCGCGAAGCGCAGCGGCAATCTCCCCCGGGCTGCCGGTGGCGCTGGACATGGCCGGCAGCTCGGCGGCCGAGACAGACATGCCGAACAGGCTCACGGGGAGTGTATAAAGCACCTGCGCATTCGCCAGCGCGGCGACCGGCCCAGTCCCGAGCAAACTCGCAAGAATGCTGTCCACATAGGCGCTGATCTGCACGACGCCGCGGCCCACGAAGACCGGGCCGAAGTTCTTCAGAACCGCCCTCACGTCTGGGGAATGGATGGCGAGGTTTGGCCGGAGTGAGCGGGTGAGCGTGACGACGGTTGGGATTTGCACGAGCACTTGCAGCGCGGCGCCCACGACCGAGCCGATAGCCGCCGCGACGGCGATGGTTGTCTCGTCGCCTTGGCCGGCCGACAGTAACACGGTGCCGATGATCGCGGCGTTCCAGATGACGGGCGCGGTGTAGGACAGCAGGAACCTGCGATGGCTGTTGAGGACGCCGAGGCACCAGGCGGAAAAGACGAAAAGGCCAGCGCCAGGGAACAGCAACCGCACCAGGTGCGCGGTCAGGACGTGTTTGGCGCCCCTGAAGCCTGGCGCGATCAGGTGCGTGAGCGGATCGGCCAGGGCCATTCCGGCAAGGACGATCACGGAAGTGGCCAGGGCCAGCAGGCCGAAGATGGCGTTGGCGACGTGTGTCGCCTCCTCCTGTCGGCCTTCCGCTCTGAGCCTCGCGTACACGGGGATGAAGGAGGCGGACAGTACGCCTTCGCCCAGCAGGTTCTGCAGGAAGTTGGGGATCCGGAATGCGATCTGGAAGGCGTCGCTTGCGTCGGTGAGGCCGAGGAAGTGCGACAGCACCCGCTGCCGCACCAGACCGAAAACGCGGCTCAGGAAGATGCCCGTTGCCACGAGGAGCGCGTGGCGACCGCTCCGGGGGGTCTGCTCCGGCACCGGCCGGGAGGTCGTAGGGGGCACCCAGGGGGCCTAGTGGGTCGGCGGCGGGAGGCTCGAGCGACCTTGGTGGTCCCCGAGGAGTCGCTGCAGGAACTGATTCTCGTCCTGAAGCGACTGAACCGACCGCTGCAGATCCTCGACCTCTCCCCGGAGCACCTCGACCTCCCGGGCCAGGTCCGCAAGACTCGGTGGGACAGGAGCGGGGCCCTCGAGCCGCTGGGCCAATGCCTTTCCGATGGGGGAGTCGATGATGATCCCGACGATCGGGATCATCAAGGCGACGAGCAGGATGATGCCGAGAAACACCATGTGTCGAGTCTATCCGGGGGGAGTACGCCCTTCAAGGGCCGCCGCGTACCAGTTCCGGATGACCCCGAGCAAGTCCGCGAGCAGGTCCGGGCCGTAGCGGGCAAACCAGGGCGCGATATTCACGACCCGCTCCTGCGGTTTGCCGAGAGGAAGCACGAACTCGCGCGCCCGGGCGATCTGCTCGAGTTCAACCTGCTGGCGCCGCTTCAGATGGTTGACCAGCCGCTTTTCCGCGTCCTCGGTGCCGGCCGCAGCCCGGCGCTCGAGATTCTGCATGGTGCGTTCGATGGTCGGGTCAATGTCCCGGGCCGCGTTGGCCAGTATCTCGTAGTTCGAGGCGATGCTCTCCCGCAGATGGGACAGCGCGGCCGGCACTTCTGGCGGCAATTGGCGGCGCACCACCCGAGATTCGAGACGCTCGCCAGGAGCGAGCAACTCCTCCAGCGTGGCCCCGAACTTCTCGAGAGCCCGGTCGGTCGTGGCATCGACCAGGATGCCGGACCACCTCGGCTCGGCGACCTGTTGGACGATGCCGAGCGGTTGATAGACCGCCTCGGCCAGAGTCAGGTAGCGGAGCTCACCAGGCCCCCCAACATAGCCGACGGTCGGGAGGATGGCGCTCTCTACGGCGGGTCGAAGCAGCACATTGGGGGATAGCCGCCCCGGATCCTCGCGCGCCAGTCGCTGGAGGTCGGCCAGCGAGAGTGACTCGTGACTGCGTCGGGTGACGAATCCCGGCGTGCGCAGGACCAGTCGGTCGCGGCCCAGCCGGCCTTCGTACATGACGAGCGTAGCGCTCTCGCCGACCGCGACACCGGGGTCGTGTTCTTGGGCCACCAGCGCGCTGTTCCGCTCGACCAGAAGGCGATCCAGTTCCTCCGCCCGCTCCAAGGCCGCCAGAAGTACAGGCGCCTGAGCCGCCTTGGCTGCGGGATGGGTCGCGTCGAAGACCGGGATGCCGAAGGGCGAAAGCAGCTCCGCGAGGACATGAGCGCAGCTCGCTGCCAGGGTTGATTCCGGCCGATACCACCGGCGAAACAGGTCGAGTGTCTCCTGACGGAAGGGAGCGTCCGGCAGGTCATGGGCCAATCGCTCGAGAACGGCCTCGATCTCAGGTCCGACAGGCTCGCGATACAGGGGCGTGAGGGGTGCGTCGGCCGCGCGCTCGCGGAGCGTGACAGTGACGGTTCTTCCCTCGGCAGTGGTCCAGGCGGTGTGATTCCCTTCGGCAAAGTCATGGTCGCCGCCGGCCGCCCAGAAGACGGGAATGACGGGACGTTTCCATCGTTCCTCGCAGAGCCTGGCGAGCGCTACCGCCGACAGCGCCTTGTGGATGGTATAGAGCGGTCCGGTCAGCAGCCCCGGCTGCTGCCCCGTGGTGACCACGAGGGCGTCGGGGTGCTTGAGCCGCTCCAGAATGGCGGGCGTGTCGCTGGCCGCCACGAACGCGACCAACAGGTCGGCGGATACGCCGCCGGACCTCGGTTCGGGCCAGGCCACGGGCGCGCCGAGCGGGGTCGTGACGATGCGGAGGCTCACTGGGCCACTCGCGCGGTGAGGATCGTGCGGGTCCCACCATCCAACGGGCCACCCTGATAGTCTCCAAATCTCCCCTGCACGGCGGCGCCGTGGGAGGCGAGCATGCGCTCGAGGTCGGTCGGCCCGAGCAGGCGCACCCGCTCCTCGAAGTGCTTCCCACTGTCGAGTCGGATGCTCTTATGGACGAACCGTCCATCGGCGCTGATCGCCCGGTGGATCTCCACGCTGACCCCCCCGAGGCTGGTGGACTCCGCCGGAACCAGGGCGGCGCGTACCTGCTCGGCGTTAAGAAAATCGATCACGAACCAGCCCCCGGGCCGGACGGTGGCCAGCATCTGGCCGAGCGCATCTGTGTGCTCTTCGTCGGCGGCGAAGTACCCGAAGCTGGTGAACAAATTCACCGCCAGGTCCATGGAGCGCGGCCGAAACGGGAGCGCCCGCATGTCGGCGCGCACCAGTGGGCGGTCGGTCGCGCGACGCGCGCGCGCCAGGAGCGGCCCGGACAGATCGAACCCGAAGGGAACGGCACCCGCCTCCTCCAGCGCGACCAAGTGCCTCCCTGCCCCGCAGGCGACGTCCAGTACGCGCCAGCCCGCCCGCCACGGCAGCACCCGGCAGATCAGCGCGATCAGTCGATGCGCGTCCCGCTC
Organism: Gemmatimonadales bacterium; assembly: GCA_035501775.1. Classification (GTDB taxonomy): domain Bacteria; phylum Gemmatimonadota; class Gemmatimonadetes; order Gemmatimonadales; family GWC2-71-9; genus JADJOM01. The sequence continues at coordinate 40,921 of DATJVM010000026.1, forward strand.
GTTGCGATGGGGGTAGAGGTGAAGATACTCCTCTCCGAACCACTCCTCGAACCACTCGGTCATGCGGTGCGGCGGCCGCTCCGGCTCAGGACCGCGCTGCTGGCGCGTCGCAGTCTACTTGTGATATGGCAGCTTTCGGAGGATTGTCGTGGCGCGATACAGCTGCTCGATGAGGACAAGGCGGGCGAGCTGGTGCGGCAGAGTGATCGGGCCCAGGCTCCAACGGGCATCGGCTTCCTCCAGCAGTGTGGCGTCGAGGCCATGTGAGCCGCCTACCAGGACGGAGATGTCCCGACCGGACGAGCGCCACCGTGCGAACTGGCCCGCGATCTGCGGGCTGGTCCAGAGCTGGCCCGCTTGGTCCAGGGCGATCACCAGGTTGCCCGCTCCGACCTGGTCCCGGAGGCATATGGCCTCCCGTCGTCTTGCTTCCGGGGCTCCCATGCCGGAGGGCGCCTCGCGGACCTCCACGACGCTGATGTCGACTTCGCGCCGAAGCCGGTCCAGGTACTGTTTGGCCAGCGCCCGGGTCGGAGGCGGCAGCTTCCCGACGGCTATGATCCTGAGGCGCACCGAGCGCTCCGAGGGGCTCCTCCCCCCTGCCCTCTCCGGCTGTCCTCAGGCGTACATGCCACGCAGCCGGTGCACGGCCGCGACGCGGTCGATCGACAGCATGTAGGCGCCTATGCGGTTATCGACTTTGTGCTTCTCGGACATCGCGGTGACCTCCTCGAAGGAGTGCACCATGATGCGCTGCAGCCGGTTGTTCACCGTCTCCTCATCCCAGAAGTAGCCGCCGCGGTCCTGCACCCACTCGAAGTAGCTCACTGTTACGCCGCCCGCGTTGGCCAGGATATCGGGGATGACGAAAACCCCCTTGTCGTTGAGGATCGCATCCGCCGCGGCGGTGGTTGGACCGTTGGCTCCCTCACAGATGATCCGCGCCTTGATGTCGGATGCATTGTCCTGAGTGATCACGTTCTCGAGCGCCGCCGGAACCAGTACGTCGCAGTCCAGGGTGAGCAACTCCTCGTTGGTGATTGCATCTCCCTGGGTGTAGCCACGGAGCAATTTGGCGGCGCTCACGTGCTTGGCCACGTCGGCCAGGTTAAGCCCCTTGGCATTGTAGATGCCGCCGGACTTGTCGCTCACGGCGACGATCGTCATCCCCTCCCGCGCCATCAGGTCCGCGGCGATCGAACCCACATTACCGAACCCCTGGACGGCGACGCGGGTGCCTTGGACCGGCATGCCCAGCTTTCGGAGGGCCTCCCGCGTCACCAGCATACAACCGCGGCCCGTGGCTTCCCGCCGTCCGAGCGAGCCGCCCATCTCGATGGGCTTTCCGGTAACGACCGCCGTCACGGTGTGACGCTTGTGCATGGAATAGGTGTCCATCACCCACGCCATGACGCGCTCATTGGTGTTGACGTCGGGAGCAGGGACATCTGAGTCCGGGCCCAGCGTCTCGATGATGGCGGAGGTATAGCGTCGGGTGAGGCGTTCGATCTCGCCGTTCGACATCCCACTGGGGTCACAGATTACACCACCCTTGGCGCCGCCAAAGGGCAGATTGACCACGGCGCATTTCCAGGTCATCCAGGCGGCCAGGGCCTTGACCTCATCGAGGGTCACCTGCATGTCGAACCTGATGCCCCCCTTGGCCGGGCCCCGCGAGGTGTTATAGATGACCCGAAAGCCGGTGTAGACCTCAACCTCGCCACTGTCTCGCTGGACAGGTACGGAAACGATGATCTGCTTTTCCGGGGTACGGAGAATCTTGTAGAGGCCCGACTCGAGGGAGAGTCGCTTGGCCGCGTCGTCGAACCGCGACATCATTTCCTCGAAGGGGTTCTCCGCGGCCAGGAAGCGATCCTTCTCCGGGCGGATGACAGTCTGCCTGGGGCGAACGCTGCTCGAAGTCATATCGTCTCCGGTGATTCGTTACAGGCGCTCGGCAGGCGTCACGACTGCCTCGAGCGCGGCGGCGACCGCTTCGCCGCCGGTTTCCCACGTGAGGCCGAGCACCGCCACGAGCGGCTCCGGGGCTTCCGCAGGCCAGCGGTCCCGGAGCTTGACGGCATCCTTCTCCGTGATCACAACGTGGTCGGCTCGCCGAGCGGCATGGGCCAGCCAGGCGATGTCTTCATCCACGAACTGGTGATGGTCCTTCCAGGTGGCCACCTGCACTGCGGCCCCGGTTCCCTTGGTCTGCGAAACGAATGCCTCGGGGTCTGCGATCGCCGAAGCGACGACCACTCGTTTTCCGGCCAGTTCGCTGGGCAGAACCGATCGGGCCGAGCAGAGGCCATCCAGGCGCGACAAGCCGAGGTGCGCTATGGCGACCGGGCGCGCGGCGATGGTGCGAATCTCATCCGCCAACGCCTCGGCCGCCTCCGGTGCCGCGCGCTTCCGGGTCACGACGATCAGATCGGCGCGTTGGGCGGCACTCAGACTCTCCCGCCACGGACCCGCGGGCAGTGGCCACCGGACGGCCCGGGTCGTCTCCGCGCTCACGACCAGGATGTTCAAGTCACGCCGCACGTCGAGCCGCTGATAGGCGTCGTCGAGCACCAGGACAGTCGCGCCGCGCCCCAGGGCCCGTTCCGCGCCGGCAGCGCGATCCCGGTCCACGATGACGTGCGCCTGGGGGAGCGCTCGGGCGTGTACCAGCGCCTCGTCGCCGCCACCATACCGCCGAAGCAGGATGCCAGGGACCAGGCCGCGGTCAGCGTAAAATCGGGCGACCCACATCGCCATGGGCGTCTTCCCGGATCCACCCACCGTGAGATTCCCCACCGCTACTGCCGGAAGCGGGAGGTCGGCGATGGGGAAGAGCCCATGCTGATACCCGAGGGTGCGCAGGCTCATCGCGGTGCGCCAGACCGCGGAGAGCGGAAGCAGCGCCAATCGAGCGAGGCGCGCGTCCAGGCGACGGCTGGTCCAGAGCCAGCGAATCAGGCGGTGAGTGTCGCCGCGCCGTCCGGCCATGATGCCATCCTTGCCGCTTCGTCGAGGGCCTCGGTTGCCAGCGCTGTCGCGGCCGGGCTCGCTGGGCCCGGCTCGACCTCGAACGGCTCTCCGTACGCCACCCTGACCCGCGCGAACGGTGCTGGGACCAGGAAGGCATCCCAGGACCTGGCGTGCCAAGCGGGGCGTGCGTCGGCATGCACCGGCAACACCAAGGCTCCGGCCCGCGCCGCGGCGACGAGGGCCCCGGCCTTCAGGGTCCGGCGGGGGCCGCGCGGGCCGTCCGGCGTGATGCCAACGATGTTGCCCCGCTCCAAGGCGCGCACCGCACCCAGGAGCGCGCGCCGCCCCCCGCGCGTGCTCGATCCGCGAATCACGCCGTAGCCCAGCGAGGTGGCGAACCGCGTCAGGTACTCGCCATCGCGCGCCTCGCTGATCACCGCCTGAATCTGCCGGTGGCGGTGGAGCCACATCACGGGCAAGAGCGCGTCGTGCCAACACAGCAGGACGAATGCGCGCCCGGTGTGGGCCACCGAGGCCCACCGGTGCCGGTGAAGGACATCGACCCGCCAGGACCGGGCGAGAAGCGTCACTGCGCTCGCCCCGTAGCCCTCGACCAACGCCCGCCCCAAGCCGGTCATACGGGCACCAGGTCGAGGGCGAGGCGCGCCACCCGGTCGGCCACGCCTGGAGCGCCCAGGCGCTCCCGTGCCCGCTTGAACCCAAGGCGCTGGGCGGTGGCGTTGGCGCTGGCCGGCTCTAGGAGCAGGCGCAGGGCGGCGAGGATGGGGGCCGCCACCACCGGCCTGCGCCAGAACTCCGGGACCAGCGCCTCGCCCAGAACGAGGTTGACGAGGCTGATCTGATCCACCGTCAGCATGCGGCTGACGACCTCATATGTGGTGCGCCGGGTACGGTAAGCAACCACCAGCGGCGTACCCACACACGCGGCCTCCAGCGATGTCGTCCCCGATTTCACCAGGGCCGCCGTTGCGGCGGCCATCACCTGATCTGCGGCTCCGCGCACCACTCGAAGATCGCCGGGGTCGGGATAGTGGCCCTGGGCGGTGCCGGCCACAAGCACCTGATCGCAGCGCCCCTCCGCCAGTAACCGGCGGGCAACTTCTCGGAACAAGGGCCAGTGGAGTGAGATCTCGGCGTTGCGACTGCCGGGAAAGATAGCGAGGACGGTTGCACCCGGCGCCAGGGACAGGGCAGCTCGTGCATCCGCTTGTGATGGCCACCGGCGGTCCAGGAGCGGGTGTCCCACGAAGCTGCATTGCACGCCGCGGGCCGCAAACCACTCCTGCTCGAATGGGAGAATGGCCGCCACGCGATCCGCTGACCGTCGCAGCCGCCCGATGCGACGGCCGTGCCACGCCCAGAGCTGAGGTGCGATGTACTGCAGTACCGGTACACCCCGGGCGCGCAGGGCCGCCCCCAGGCGCAGGTGAAACCCGGGGTAGTCGATGAGGATCGCGAGCCGGAAGCGGCCTGTCTCGGCGTCGCGTACCAGGTCGCGCAGGAGAGACCAATGCCTCGGGATGGCGCGCGCGATCTCCAGGAGCCCCATCGCGGCAAGCCCCTCGATGCCGCGCCGGAGTCGGACCCCCGCGCCCGCCATCAGCGGACCGCCACAACCCTCCAACTCGAGGCCAGGTTGGGCCCGCTTGAGGGCGGCGACCAGGCAGGCCCCATGCGCATCGCCAGACGGCTCACCAGCCGAGACCAGCACCGTGGCCTGATGGGTGACGGTCACACGCCGGGGAGGGCCGGCATGGGCGGCTGGCGAACGGCTTCGGCTACGCGGAGGGCCAGGTCCAACGCGAGGCGACCCTCTAGGCCGGTTACGATGTCCTCCCGCTCGCCACGGACGGCTTGGAGGAAGGCCGCCAGTTCGAGCCGCAGGGCATCGGATGGCGGCGCCTCTAGAGCCACCCGCTCGGTCACGTTGCGGAGGTCACCCGGCGCTCCGGCAGCTGCCGGCCGGCGGAGACGGATGAACTCGCCCCGCCCTGCCGCCAGATCGAGTTCCAGGCAACCGTACTCCTGGTAGATCCTCAGACGGCGGACCCGGTGTTCGGCGATACGCGATGCGGTTACGCTGGCGATCAGGCCGGAGGCGAACTCGACCCGGGCGTGGGCCACATCGAGGTGCGGTGACATCACGGCGGCGCCATTGGCGCGAACATCGGTGGCCTCCGAGCCATCAGCCAAGTGAAGAATCAGGTCGAGATCGTGGATCATCAGGTCGAGGACCACGGGGACATCGCTTCCCCGGATCTGAAAGGGTGCCAGCCGCTCGCACTCGATGAAGAGGGGCTGGTCGAGGTACGCGGCCGCCGCGCGGAGGGCGCGGTTGAATCGCTCCACATGACCCACCTGCAGCACGACACCTCCCGCCTCGGCCGCGGCCAGGAGGTCATCGGCCTCTCGGCGGGTGGCCGCGAGGGGCTTTTCCATCAGGACCGGCCTGCCTGCGGCGAGCGCAGCGAGGCCCACTTCCGCGTGAACCGGGGTCGGAACCGCGATGGTGACGGCCCGACACCGGTCCAGCAATTCCTGTCGGGAGCGGCAGGCTCGCGTTCCCAGCGCCCGGGCGACCTGCTCCGCGCGGTCACGCCGGATGTCGTAGACTCCCTCGAGCTTCACTCCCGGCATGGACGCGAGGTGCCGAGCGTGGTGCCAGCCCAGGACACCGACGCCAACCACGCCAACCGGGAGCGGTTCCGTCATGCGGGAACGCCTCGGCGAGCAGCGGCGACAAAATCGAGGAAGCGACGGACCTCAGGAGTCGTCAGCGCCTCGGGCTCGAGCTCGGCGAGGGCCTGTGCCCGAGGCACGGGTGCGTTGAACACCAGCCGATAGGCCCGCTTGAGGGCGGTGATCGTTTCGGGCCGAAAGCCCGCCCGATGCAGGCCGACGGAGTTGAGGCCGAACAGCTCGACCGGGTTGCCGACTGCCTTCACGTAAGGCGGGATGTCCTGGTTTACCCGCGAGGCGCCGCCGACGAAGGCGAGAGTGCCAACCGTGACGAACTGATGTATGGCGATGAGACCGCTCAAGCTCGCGCGCTCCTCGATGATGACATGTCCGGAGAGCTGGGTCGCATTGGCAATGGTTACGCCGTCCGCGACCTGACAGTCGTGGGCCACGTGCACGTAGGTCATGAGAAAGCAATCTGCGCCAATCCGGGTCGTTCCGGTCGCGGCGGTGCCGCGGCTGACCGTGCTGAATTCGCGGATCACGGTCCGCGCTCCTACCTCGACCCAGGTCTCTTCGTCGTGGAACTTGATGTCCTGTGGCGCTCCGCCAAGTATCGCACTGGCACCGATCGTTACCAACGGGCCGAGCCGAACGTTTCGCTCGAGTACGACATGGGGGCCGATGCGACATCCGTCGCCCAGTTCGACCCCCGGCCCGATCACAGCGTACGGGCCGATCTCGACGCCCTGCCCCACATGGGCCCCAGGGTCAACGACCGCCGACGCATGGATCGACCGGGTCACTCGTCCACCAGGCAGGCCATCATCTCGGCCTCGGTCGCAACCTGGCCATCGACGAAGGCGGTGCCCTTCATCCGGGCCACTTTCCCGCGGAACTGCAGCATCTCGACCTCCATGCGCAGTTGGTCGCCGGGGACTACCGGGCGCCGGAACTTGACGTTGTCCAGCGCCATGAAGTAGACGACCTTGCCCTCCCGATCGGGGACCTGTTCCATCAGAAGTACCCCGCCTGTCTGGGCCATTGCCTCCACGATGAGCACGCCGGGCATGATCGGATGTCCGGGGAAATGTCCCTGGAAGAAAGGTTCGTTGATGGAAACATTCTTGATGCCAACAATTCTTCGCGTGCCTTCAACCTCGAGGATTCGGTCCACGAGGAGGAGGGGGTACCGATGAGGCAGCCGGTCGAGGATTGCCCGGACGTCCATCATGCTTCCTCCGTGAAGTGTGCCGCGTGTGCGATGGCGCGGGCGCATGCCAGATTGCCCCGGTGGCTGGGGCGGTACGCGGCGATGCGCAGGGTCAACCGCGCTTCGAGCAAGGCCAGGTCTCCGATGAGGTCACCCGCCTTGTGCCGCGCGAACTCGTCAGGCCAGCGAAGGGTCGTATTCAACACGGTGCCTTCGTCAAGCAGAATGCCGCACTCGGCCCCGGCGCCCGCCAGCAGCCCCCGGCCGCGCAGCGGCTCGATCTCGCCCAGAAAGCCGTAGGTGCGCGCCCGCTGGATGTCCCGCCGGAAGGAGTCCGCTGTCACCACCACTTCCACCGTCTGGCGGCCGATCACCGGCTCGAGGTACTCGAGGGTCACCTCCAGCCCGAAGACCTCATGCGGTGACACGATGTAATGCGCGTCTCCCTCCGTGATCCGCAGGAGCGCGCCCAGACGCGCGCGCCGGGTGGCACCGGGCCGATCGACATGCCCGGCCTCGTCCAGGAGGCTGACGAACGGAGCGAACGAGCCGTCCAGGATCGGGACCTCGGGACCGAGCAGCGCGACGACGAGGTCGTCGATGCCCTGCGCGTAGATGGCGGCGAGCAGGTGCTCAACGGTGTCGGCACGGTGGGCGCCGAGCCTCAGGGCTGTGCGTCGCTCCGTCGCCGCCACATGATCGAGTCGCGCCGGAATGGGGCGCGTCCCGCTGAGATCGCGCCGCTCGAACGCGATGCCGGCCCCGGGGGCGGCGGGCTCCAGCCGCACGGACACCTGGGCGCCGGAGTGGAGGCCGGTGCCCGTGATTTCAACGGGTCGTGCGATGGTCCGTCGCGGCACGAGCGGCGTCTGCGGCGTCGGTCAGGGCATCAACCACCGGCGCAAGCCGGTAGAGGGCTGCCTGCGCGCGCAGAAAGTCACGGTGCGGCCGGGCCGGATAACCCGACACGGCCGCTCCGGCGCGCACGCTTCCCATCACGACTGACTTAGCCGTGATGGTGGCTCCACTCCCGATGACCACGTGATCCCGGATGCCGGCGCCGCCGGCGATGATGACGTCGTCGCCGATCTCACAACTCCCGGCGATGCCGACCGTCGCCATGACGAGGCAACGCTTGCCCAGGCGCACGTTGTGTCCTATCTGAACCAGATTGTCGATCTTGGTCCCTTGTCCGACGACCGTGTCGTCGAAACTGCCGCGATCAATGCAGGTGGCCGAACCGATCTCCACATCATCCTCGAGACGGCATCCGCCGATCTGTGGACTCCTCCGCAGTTCGTCCCCGCGGCGAATGTAGCCGAACCCCGCCCCGCCGATGACGGCGCCGGCCTTCACCACGACGCGGTTACCCAGCCGGACTCCCGCGCAGCACACCGCGTGAGGGCCGATCCGACAGTCATCGCCGGTGACAACGTTAGGTCCGATCCATGCCCCTGCCTCAATCTGGGTCCGGGCTCCGACGCGCCCGCCGGACTCGATCACGGCGAAGGGGCCGACGTAGCACTGGGCTTCCAGGTGCGCATCCGGCGCGACGCGGGCGAGAGGATCGATGCCGAGGGGCGCCGGGGCCGCGGGGGCAAACGCCACGGCGGCCCGCTGCAGCGCCTCCTCCAAGTCCTCGACGATGATTCGTGTAGCGGGGCCGCCAGTCTCCGGGGCGAGCCGGGCGTCGATCAGCACAGCGCCCGCACGGGACGACCGAAACTGGGCGAGGTGGGAGGGGCTCCGCAGGAACCCCAACGCGGCCGGCCCCGCTCGCTCCAGCGAGGCTATCGACTGGAGCAGGAGGTCACCGTCACCCTCGAGTCGGCCGCCAACCAGTTCGGCGACCGACCGAGCGGTGATGCGGACAGGGGCGCGGCAGGTGGTCAGGGTTGGGCCTTGATCTTGTCAATGACCTTCTGTGTCACTTCCAGCGATTTGTCGGCTGCGACGATCAGGCCATCATTGGCGCTGACATCGAAGATCATCGCGTAGCCGCCCTCGGTCCGGACGCTCTCGATGGCCTGGTTCACCTTGTTATGGAGCGGTGCGAGCAGCTCCTGCTCGCGCTGAGCCGCCTTGTCGCGCAGGGCGTTCGCCCGTTGCTCCAGCTGATCCCGCTGGGCCTCGAGGTCCTTCCGCTTGGCGGTCTTGGTGGTCGCCGACCACATGACGGATTTCTGGTCGAAATCCGCCGCCGCCGAGTCCAGCGTGGCCTGAAGGCTGTCCATCTGGGACTTGAAGCCCGCGAGTTCCTTGTTGTAGGTGGACTCAGCCTGAGCATAGCCCGGTGTCGCAAGGAGAACGGCCCGAGCGTTGATGTAGGCGAGCTTGGTGCCGCCCTGGGCCGCCAGCGGGTGGAAGCCCCCGCTGGCAAGGAGCGCGGCCGCTGCCAGGCAATGGAAGAGGGACCGACGGACCATCGAAAGCTCCCTGCTGAATGTGGGGCTGCTAGAAGAAGTTCCCGAGCTTGAAGTGCAGCTTCCAGCCTGGATCCGGATTGCCGTTGATGTCCACCTTGTCGAACCCGTATCCCAGGTCGATGCCGATCGGTCCCAATGGGGACAGCACCGCCACCCCGAAGCCGGCGCCACGGAACAGCCGGGTGGGGTCGTACTGCGCAGCGGTGCGATAGACGTTGCCCGCGTCCAGGAAGGTGTCGAAATACAGGGACTGGCTGACGCGCGCGCCGGCCTCAACCGTGAACGCCGCGTACGACTTCCCGAAGCTGTTAACGCCGGCCGCGCTGTTGCCCCCGGCGGTGGGGTCGAACCCGTTGGGGGTGATGGAGAACTCGCTGTACCCACGGAGCGGGATGCCGAACTGGGTGCCACCCATCGAGTACAATTCGGTAAAGAAGGGGCCTGCATCTCCAAAAATGAATCCGCTCTTTGCGGTCAGTCCCAGGACGAACTGTACTCCGCTGCCCAGCTGGGCATTGCCGCCGGCGGACCCGAGGGGGGCGTAGTAGCGTCCCTCGAATTCAAGCTTCTGGTAGTTGCCGGTGCCCCCGAGAATCCCGCCATTGAACTCGAGCGATGCCGCCGTGTACGCACCGCCGGTCGGGAACGGGAGGCCGAACCGAGTGTCTCGGACCAGGCTGCCCGCGATGGTCGACCGGGTGCATTGCGAGCAGTTGAAGGCGGTCCGAAGGTCGACCGAGCCCCCGCTGAAGCTGATCCGCTGCAGCCCGTATGAGGCATAGATGCGGGTGTAGCGGGAACTGAAGAAGGGGAAGCCGAACTGCAGGCTTCCGCCGAGTTGGCGGCGCTGGCCCAGGTCGCCCACGGTGAACTGCTGACGCGAATCGAACAACGTCAGGGTACCCGAGGTGCGGGTCTCGAGGATGGCCGGGTCGGTGTAGCTCAACGTGAAGTCGCTGATGTTCTTACCGAACTGCCACTGCAGCTTGCCCCGTTTCCCCCGACCGAACAGGTTCGGCTCCTCTAGCCCGAGGAAGCCACCCAGCCCGGTCCCCTGCCCGAGCGACGCCCCGAAGTTGACGTTCCCGGTCCGCTTCTCCTCGACACGAAAAGTGATATCGACGTCCACACCGTTGTCCGTGGGCTTCACGTCGGGCGTGGCCATCGGCTGCTGGAAGAACCCGAGATTCGAGATGTTCCGGTAGCTCTGGATGAGCCGGTCGCGGTTGAACAGCTCCCCCGGCACGAGGACGATGGCCTCGCGAATGACACGCTCGTGCGTCACATCGTTGCCCACGATATTGATCTTGTTGATCGTGGCCGGCTGCCCCTCGCGGATGGTCCACTTGAGGTCGATCAGCGGCTCGCCGTTCGGTCCCGTGCGCCGGGTCTCTTCCGGCGTGATCTGGGCGTAGATATAGCCATTGTTGCTGTACAACGTCTGGACCTTGTCGGTTGCCCCGTTCCAATCAGTGCTGTTAAAGGGCTGACCGGCGCCGCCGTCGGGTCCGAAGGGGTACAGCGCCATCAGGTCCTGGGTGCTGAAGCGGCGGTTACCGGAGATCTGGAAGGTGCCGATCTTGTACGCCTTCCCCTCGTCCACGGCGAGGTGGAGGACTGCCTTGCCGTTCAATGAGTCCACGGTGATCGAATCGTGGAGCACCTGAAAGTCGATGTAGCCCTGGCTGCCGTACCATTCCGGCAACCGCTCGCGCATGTCCTGCTGGAGCCGGTCATCATCGTACCGCCCGTTCTGCCACCAGAAGAACCCCTCGGGCTTGGTGCCCATGTGCTTGACGATGGCCTGGTCGGTGAAGCGCTGATTACCATCAACGGCAACCTCGCTGATGGCCACTCGATTGCCTTCATCGACATCAAAGACGATCCCGATCTGGCCCTGCCCCGGTTGGGTTTCGATCACCTTGACCCGGGCGGCGTAGTAGCCCTTGGCATGGTACATGGAATCGATCCCGGCGCGGGAGCGCTCTACCGCGGCCCGATCGACCGGCCGCCCCTCGGCGAGCTTGACCCGGTCCTTGACGCTGTGCTCGGAGAGCTGCTCGACGCCCTTGACCACCCATCGGGTCAGGATGGGGCGTTCCTTCACCATGATGATCAGAATCACGCGACCGGTCGAGTCGTCGCCCTGACGGACCGACACCTGATCGAACTGGCCGGTCTTGAAGAGCGTGATGATGGCGCGCTGGATGTCCCGGTAGTTGGTGGCCTGCCTGAGCAGCAAGCCGGAGCTGCCGATGACCTGGGCCGCCGTCAGCCGAACATTGCCTTCCACGGCAATGCTGTCGAGCACCGGGGCCGACGCGGGTGGCCCCGCGGGGGCCTGCTGGCCCTGGAGTGAAGGCAGCGCCGCGAGGGCAAGGCAAAGGGCCAGAGGAAAGGAGCGCACGCGGGTCACGAGGAAACGATACCGGCGACCCCGCGGGCCGCCGGCGCAGGTGGGAAGCTCAGGCCTTGGACCCGCTCAGGGCGCGGAACGCGAGTCGCTCTCCGTCGGGCGCGACGTCGACCTCGATCTCGTCGTTCCGCGTGAACTCGCCCAGCAGGATCTTCTCGCTCAGCGGATCCTCAATGTACTTCTGGATGGCGCGCTTGAGGGGCCGAGCACCGTAGCTCTGATCGTACCCGTGCTCCACGAGGAAGTCCGTGGCGGCGGGCGTCAGGCGGATCAATTCCTCCCCAATACGCTTCTGAACCTCCCGGACCAGGATCGCGACGATCTGGGCGATATGCTCCTTGTCGAGCGGATGGAATACGATCGTATCGTCGATCCGGTTCAGGAATTCCGGGTTGAACACCTTTTGGATCTCGTCCCGGATTTTCTCCTGCATCTTCTCGAACGAGGTCTTGAAGTCCTGCCCGTGGAAGCCGAGGGTCTTCCCCTGCATGATGTCCCGGGCCCCGACGTTCGACGTCATGATCACCACGGTGTTCTTGAAGTCGATCACGCGGCCGTAGTTATCCGTGAGGTGGCCCTCGTCCAGCACTTGGAGCAGGATGTTGAAGACATCCGGGTGGGCCTTTTCGATTTCATCTAGCAGCACCACGGAATAGGGCTTGCGCCGGATGGCCTTGGTCAGGGTGCCACTGTCCTCATACCCGACATACCCCGGGGGAGCGCCGATCAGGCGACTGACCGAGAACTTTTCCATGTACTCGGACATGTCCACCCGGATGAGCGCTGACGGGTCGGCGAACAGGAACTTCGCGAGCGCCCGGGCCAGTTCGGTCTTGCCCACGCCGGTGGGTCCGCAGAAGATGAATGAACCGATCGGATGCTTCGGGTCCTTGAGCCCGGCCCGGGAGCGGCGGATGGCCCGGGAGATCGCCTTGATCGCCTCGTCCTGCCCGACCACGCTCTGGTGCAGCTCTTCCTCCATCCGGAGCAGGCGCGCCGCCTCCTGCTCCTGGAGGCGGGTCACTGGAATGCCGGTCCATCGGGAAACGATGAACGCGATATCGTCCTCGCTGATCACGGGACGCCGGGTCTGTCGTTCGCGCTCCCACTCCTCCTGCTTGAGGCGGATCTGGGTTTGAAGGTCCCTCTCCTTGTCTCGGAGCGCAGCTGCCCGCTCGAAGTTCTGATCGCGAACCGCGTCTTCCTTCTCCAGGTTCACCTTCTCGAGATCGCTCTTCAGGGTTGCGACTTCGGCTGGCGGCACCTGGGAGGCGAGGCGGGCGCGGGCACCCGCCTCGTCAATAACGTCGATGGCCTTGTCCGGCAGGAAGCGGTCCGTGATGTAACGCTCCGACAGGCGTGCCGCGTCGGCCAGCGTCTCGTCGGGGATCGTCACCCGGTGATGATCCTCGTACTTCTTCCTGAGGCCCTTGAGGATCTCGATGGTTTCGTCGATCGTGGGCGGGTCGACCATCACGGTCTGGAAGCGCCGTTCCAGCGCGCCATCCTTCTCGATGTACTTCCGGTATTCGTTGAGGGTCGAGGCACCGACGCACTGCAGCTCCCCGCGCGCCAGGGCGGGCTTGAGCATGTTCGAAGCGTCGATCGCTCCCTCCGCCGCCCCGGCCCCCACCAGGGTGTGCAACTCATCGATGAACAGGATGATCTGCTTGTTCTGGGCGATCTCATTCATGACCGCCTTCAGGCGTTCCTCGAACTGCCCCCGGTATTTCGTGCCGGCAATCACCGCGGCCATGTCGAGCGACAATACCCGGTGGTCCTTCAGGACATCGGGGCACAGGCCGTTGGCGATCATCAGGGCCAGGCCCTCCACGATCGCGGTCTTGCCAACACCGGGCTCGCCGATGAGTACGGGGTTGTTCTTCTTGCGGCGGGCCAGGATCTCCATGACCCGCTCGATCTCCTTGGCTCGCCCGATCGTCGGGTCGAGCTGGCCCTCGGCGGCCAACTGGGTCAGATCCCGGCAGAAATGATCAAGAGCCGGAGTCTTGGACTTCTTCTCCGATTTCGGCGTGGCGGCAGGGGTCGGGGAACTGCCCGTCGGCTGGGGTTGGGGCATGTCGCTCCCCAGCAGGCGCAGGGTCTCGGCCCGGCTCTGCTCGAGATTGACTCCGGCGTCGGTGAGCACCTGGGCGGCGATCCCCTTCTCCTCCCGCAGCAGGCCGAGGAGCAGGTGCTCGGTTCCGACGTAGCTGTGGTTGAGTTCCCGGGCCTCGGTCATCGCCAGTTCCAGCACCTTCTTGGCTCGCGAGGTATAGGGGAGATCTGGACCGGTGGCCGCGGCCGCTTTGCCCTTCTTGACGGTCTCCTCGATTTTCTGCTGGATCTCCTCGAGATCCACGTTGAGGTTCTGCAGCACCGCGGCCGCGACGCCTTCCCCCTCCCGAATCAGGCCCAGCAGGATGTGCTCGGTCCCCACGTATTCATGGTGAAGCCGCGCCGCTTCCTCGCGAGCCATCTGCAACACCTTCCGTACCCGGTCGGTGAAGTTGTACCCATTCATGGCGACTGCCCTCGGCGTCCAGCTTCATCATCAAGCAACGCGCGAACGAAACGCGCGCGGCGAACACTCAGGTCAGGGTCGTTCGGTTGCACCCCCTCCGCCGCCGCCAGATGGGCAGGCTGGGCGTGCACCAGGAGCTTGTTCAGCGCGTACATGCCGCAACGATCGATCAGACCCAGCCCCACCCCCAGGCGCACGCCGGAGAGGAGGTTCATCGTCTCGTCGAATGACAGGGTCCGCGCGTGCCGCAGCAGGCCGTACGCCCGCCACACCTTGTCCTCGATGATGGTCGGCACGTCACGAAGCAGCACATCGCGCGCCTGATCCTCATATTCGATCACCTGCCGCACCATCTTTCCCAAGTGGTCCAGAAGTTCCTGCTCCGACTTCCCCAAAGTCGTCTGGTTCGAGAGCTGGAAGAAATTCCCGACCACCTCGCTGCCTTCACCGTATAGGCCCCGGAAGGTGAGCCCCACCTGCGCCAGCCCTTGCAGGACTTTGGAGATCTCCTTGGTCAGGACGAGGCCCGGCAAGTGGATGAGGACCGAGGCGCGCAGCCCGGTCCCTACGTTCGTCGGACACGAGGTAAGGTAACCAAACTCCGGGTGAAATGCGAAGGGAAGTCGTTGTCCCAACTCATTGTCCAGCCGATCCACATCCTGGTATGCCAACTCGAGATCGAACCCCGATCGCAAGCCCTGCAACCGGAGATGATCCTCTTCGTTGAGCATGACTCCCACCCGATCCTGCACCAGGAGGGCCGAGCCGGGCCGGGCCCCGACGTCCCCCTCGATACCCGCCAGCTCCTTGCTGACCAGGTGCCGTTCGTGGAGCAGTTGCCGTTCGGTGTGATCGAGCCGATCCAGGTGAAACGTCAGGGCGTTCCGCAGGGAGACAGTCTGCTGCGCTGCCGCGAGCACGTCCCGCAGCACGGCCTGCCGGTCGGCCAGATTGGAGCGCGTCGCAAACGGGTAGGTCGCCAGGTTCCGGGCCAGCCGCACCCGGGTTGAGAGCACGAGGTGGCTGCCCGGGCCGCTGGCATCAAGCCATGCCATGCCCCCATCGGGCAGGAGGCTCAGATCAATCATCCGTCACCTCCCAGGATCCGCAGCTGGTCGCGGAGCTCGGCCGCCAGCTCGAAATCTTCCGTCTCCACGGCCAGGCGGAGGCGCTTCCGCAGCTGCGCGACATTGGCTTCCGGTGCATGGGCGGCGGGTGCCCCCGGCACCGCGTACCGCTCGCCCAGATGCCGGCTCGAGCCGTGGAGCCGGCGCAGCAGGTCGCGAAGCGCGGGGGCGAAGGTGCGGTAGCACTCCGCACAGCCGAGCCGGCCCGATTCCCGGAAATCACTCAGCGTCGCGCCGCAGGTGGGACAGGCCTCTGGCGGATCGATGCCCGCGGGCAGGGCCTGGGTTGCCTCCAGCCCCTTTCCCATCGACGCCAGGAAGGTCCCTACCGGTGTCTTCCCCAGGCTGGCCGTCGTTTCGACACCCTTCTCAGCGGCACACCGTTCGCACAGGTGCAGCTTGACCACCTGATCCTGGGCAATCTGGGTGAGGAAGACCACCGCCTCCCGTTCATGGCATTGCGTGCAGCGCATCTACTCCCCCACCGCTACCCGGTCAACCGGAATGAGACGCCCTGCATCGACCGCGAGCACCCGGTCGGCTCGGCTGGCCAGTTGCCGGTTATGAGTCACCACGACCATCGCCGTCTCGAAATCGCGGGCGAGTGTGGCCAGCAGGTCGTGCAGACGCTCCGCCTGCCGGAGATCCAGATTTCCCGAGGGCTCGTCGGCCAGGACCAGCCGGGGATCATTCGCCAGCGCCCGGGCCACCGCCACCCGCTGCTGTTCCCCCCCCGAGAGTTCTTGAGGCCTGTGACTCATCCGCTCGGCAAGCCCGACCTGGGCGAGAAGCGTGCCTGCACGGATTCGTGCCTCCTCGGGCGCGATCCCCGCGATGCGCATCGGCATCATGACGTTCTCGAGCGCGCTGAAGTCCCGCAGCAGGTGGTGAAATTGAAACACGAAGCCGATTCGCCGGTTGCGGAGCTGGTCCAGCTCGGTCTCTCCCACCTCGTCATAGCGTTGGTTATCCAGGATGATCGTGCCCTCCGTCGGCCGATCCAGGGCGCCGAGCAGGTGTAGCAGGGTGCTCTTGCCGGCGCCGCTCTCGCCCACGATTGCCACGAACTCTCCCCGTCCCACGTCCAGATCGACGCCGGAAAGGATCTCGAGCGGGCGCCCATCACCGCCCTGGAAGACTTTGCGCACCCCGCGCGCCGACAGCACCGTGCTCATTCGTATCGGATCGCCTCGACCGGCAGCAGGCGCGATGCCGAGCGGGAGGGGTAGAGCGTAGCCGCCACCGCCAGCACGAAGCTCCCGGCCAGTACCACCGCCACGTCTCCCAGTTGGACCCGGATAGGCAGATGATCGATGAAGTAGACGCTCGGGTCGATCCGTATCAGATGTCCCCGGTCTACCGCGAATGATACCAGCAGACCCGTCGCGAGTCCGACCCCCACGCCGGTCAGCCCGATTATCGCCCCCTGGACGAGGAAGATCCGCCCCACCGCGCCGGCTCGAAGGCCCATGGCCTTGAGGATCCCGATCTCACGGGTCTTTTCGGCGACCACCATCGTGAGGGTGGCAACGATGTTGAAGGCCGCCACGATCATGATGAAGAAGATGATCAGGCCCATCGCCAGCTTCTCGAGCTGCAGGGCGCTGAACAGGCTCTTGTTCTGCGTCTCCCAGTCCAGGGTCCGATACGGGTATCCCAGATCCTTCTCGATCCGGCGGCCGATCACTGGCGCCTGCCAGGGATCGGCAAGTCGAATCTCGATCCCGGACACGGCGCTTCCCAGGCCGGTGAAACGCTGCGCGTCGGCCAGCGAGATGACGACGAACTGATTGTCGTAGAGGAACATCCCGGTATCGAAGGTCCCCGTTACTTCGAATCGCCAGTAGCGGGGCACTCCAACGCCAAGGGCGCGGTTCACGGCCGGAGGTTTAGCCGGAACCAGGGTGACCACATCGCCCGGATAGACGGTCAGCCGCTCGGCCAGGCGGGCACCGAGGAGGATGGCCCCGTCCACGTCGGACCGGGTGGGCTTGAAGGAGAGGTCCCCTCGGGTCAAGGTATGGGCCAGGGAGGTAACGGCCATCTTCCCGGTATCGGGGTCGAAGCCGAGCAGGTTGACCCCTTCGGCATAGTCGGCGCCCGCGGAAATCACGGTCTGGCTCAATACCTCCGGCGCCGCGGCAAGGACGCCGGGCTCCCGCCGGACCCGCTCGATCACGTGCTGCCAATCATCCAGCCGCAGGCCATTCCCGTAGGTAAGGACTCGCAGATGCGGGTTGGCCACCAGGATCCGCTCCCGCAGGTCGTTGCTGAGTCCATTCATCACGCCGAGGACCACGATCAGCGCACAGACGCCAACCGCCACGCCGCCCGTCGCGATCACGGTGATCAGTGAAGCCCGGGCCGAGGACCGCCGGCTCCGCAGGTAGCGCCCCGCGATCTCGCGCTCCAGCCGCGAGGGCCAGCGGATCAGGTCCCAGAATCCCGCACCGGCCGGCACTTCAATCCTCCGGTCGCATGGCGGGAAAGAGGATCACATCACGGATCGAGGGCAGATCCGCCAGAAGCATCACCAACCGGTCGACGCCGATGCCCATCCCCCCGGTGGGCGGCATGCCGTACTCCAGGGCGCGGACGAAGTCCGCGTCGTAGGGCTGCGCCTCCTCGTTTCCCGCCTCGCGCTGGCGCGCCTGATCCTCGAACCGCGCTCGCTGGTCATCGGGGTCGTTGAGCTCGCTATAGGCATTCACATACTCGCGGCCCTGGATGAACAGCTCGAACCGTTCGGTAAGACGCGGATCCCTCCGGTGGGCCTTGGCGAGCGGCGAAATCGCCTTGGGGTAATCCACGACGAAGGTGGGCTGCACCAGGCGGGGCTCGAGAAAGGTGGTGAACATGGCATCGAGCAGCTTTCCGCCCGTGTACCCGTCCACCTCCTCCGCCGGGAGACCCGCCTGGCGGAGCCGGGCCCGCATCTTCGCCTCGCTAGCCTGCCGCACGTCCATGCCACTTTCCTCCAGGATCCCGTCCACGAAGGCTACCCGGGCATACGGCGGGGTGAAGTGGAGGTCCACCCCGCCCCGCGTCAGGCTCAGGCTGCCCCCGGTCACCATCCGGACCAGCTCGACGATCAGCGATTCGGCGAGCTCCTGCATGTCCCCATAATCGGCGTAGGCCTGGTACAGCTCAAGCATGGTAAACTCGGGGTTGTGCGAGCGATCCATGCCCTCGTTTCGAAAGTCGTGGCCGATCTCGTACACTCGCTCGAGGCCGCCGACGATGAGACGCTTGAGGTACAGCTCGTCTGCGATGCGCAGGTAGAGCTGGGCATCCAGCGCGTTGTGGTGGGTCACGAAGGGTCGGGCCGCCGCCCCGCCGTAGAGAGTCTGAAGCACCGGGGTCTCCACCTCAAGGAACCCGCGGGCATCGAGAAAGCTCCGCATAGCCGTCACGATCCGGCTCCGCAGACGGAAGACTTCACGCACTCCCGCGTGCACGGCCAGATCGGCATAGCGCTGGCGGTAACGCAGCTCCGGGTCGGCCAGACCGCCGTGCAGGCGGGTGGTGCCGTCTGCCTGGACCTCCACCTTGGGCCTGGGGAGCGGCCGGAGCGACTTGGCCAGCAATTCGATCCGGGTCGCCTTCACGGTGATTTCACCGGCTTTGGTCCGCATGAGATGACCCGTGACGCCGACGTGGTCATCCAGGTCGAGGAGCGAGATCAGGGGCCATTGTTCCCCCAGCTCATCGGCCCTGAGGTAGAACTGGATGCGGCCGCTCACGTCCTCCAAGTGGCCGAAGACCACCTTCCCCTTCGGGCGCCAGGACTCAATCCGGCCCGCGATCCGCACTTCCGGCCCCGGTTCGGCCCCGCCATCGCGGAACAGCGCCAGTGCGCCCTTGGCCAGATGGGTGCGCACGAACCGGTAGGCAAAGGCCGGCACATTGAGCCCGCTCAAGGCCGGCAGTTTGGCGCGTCGGGCCTCCTCGACGAACGACCGCTCCTCGGTCACGCGGCCTGACTCCCGTACTGCTTGAGATAGGCCTCGATGAAGGCATCCAGGTCACCATCCATGACGCGCTGGACGTCGGTCACCTTGAGCTCGGTCCGGTGGTCGTTCACCATGGTGTAGGGCTGGAAGACATAGGAGCGGATCTGGTTGCCCCAGGAGTTGTCCGTCTTGGTGGCCTCCAGCTTCGCTCGGGCCGCCTCCTGTTCCTCAAGCTTCTTCTGATAAATCGCGGCGCGAAGCATCTTCATGGCCGTGGCCCGGTTCTTCGTCTGACTGCGTTCCTGCTGGCAGGCCACCACGATGCCGGTCGGAATATGCGTGAGGCGAACGGCGGAAGATGTCTTGTTGACATGCTGACCACCCGCGCCGGACGCGCGGTACACGTCCATCTTGATGTCCTCGTCGCGGAGGTCGACCTCGATGGTGTCGTCGATGTCCGGATAGACGAACACCGACGCAAACGACGTGTGGCGACGGGCCTGGGAATCGAAGGGTGAGATCCGGACCAGGCGATGCACCCCTTTTTCGGCCTTCAGGAACCCGAAGGCGTATTGGCCCTTGATCTCGATCGCGGCGGACTTGATGCCCGCCTCCTCCCCATCGAGGCGATCGAGGATTGTAACCTCGAACCCGTGCCGCTCGGCCCAACGCACGTACATTCGAAGCAACATCTCTGCCCAATCCTGGGACTCCGTCCCGCCCGCACCGGGGTGAATGGTGACGATCGCGTCGCCGGCATCGTCCGGTCCCTGGAGCATGGCCTGCAGCTCGAAGGTCTCCACGGCGTGCCCTAGGCTGGCCAGTTCGCGCTCCAACTCCTGGGTGAGCTCGGGGTCCGGCTCGGACTCCAGGAGTTCCACCATCGCTCGAGCGTCACCCAGCCGACGGGCAAGCTCCGTCTCAGGAGCCACCCAGCTCTTCAGTGATTTGATCTCCTGAACCACCTGGCGGGCTTCATCGGGGCGGGACCAGAAGGCCGGCTCGGCCTGAGTCGCTTCAAGTGCATTCAGCCGGCGCTGCTTGGCCGGGAGGTCAAAGAAACCCTCGAATCTGGGTGACACGCCGCTCCAACTCGCTCAGTCTCTCGCTCAACTCTCGCATGGCTCCCACGGTGTGACGGTAGACAATGAAAGATACACTGAGCCAGGCCCGGGACCGGCGAACCGAGTCGGCTGAAAGCGCTGGCCCGCCGAGCTAGAACAGGCTTTGGCCGCCTGCGAGGATCTCGTTGAGGGCGTCGTTGAAGTAGGTGGTCGACTCGGCGAGGTCCCGCCCCACCTGCTCCGTGTATTCCTCCCAGCTTTTCTGAATCTCCTCCTGGAAAAGCTCACGGAGCGTGCCGTTGGCCAGTCCTTCCTTGCGGCGGTCCGGATAGTAGACCGCCAAGTCCGAAATGAGGGCTCGCGCGAGTCTGCGGGCCTTCTGAGCCGGGTCCTGGGACAGAAACGGATTCACCGGCCGGCCCGAACTCCGGGCTGGCGGAGCGTGCGACCCTGCCGCCGGGGACGGGGGCGGCGCTGGCGCCGCACTGGGTGCGGCTTGGGCCGCGGGGGAAAGCGGCCGCCCGGCCGGCGGTGGAAGCGGAACCGCCGGGCCGCCAGGCCTAGTGGGCCGGACTGCAGGGGGGGGCATGACGCCAGGCCGCGGCGGCGACGCAGCGGGCGGGAACTGCCTCGGTGCCGTCGGTCGAGGCATTCCCGGCACCGCCGGCGGGGGCGCTGCGGTGGGCCGCGGTGCCGGAGCGGAAACCGGGGCTGCGGGCACTGGCGCCTGCGCCGCGGCGGCTGGAGGTGGCGGCGCCGGGGCAGCGGGCGACGGCGGCGCGGCGGGTCGGCTCGGTGGCGCTGCGGAGGCTGCGGAGGCTGCGGAGGCCGCCGACGGAGGCGCCGATGGGATCGGCGGGACCGAGGGCCGGCGCAGCGTGATTTCCGGATCCTCCGCAGGTTGCGGTGGTACCGCCGGACGCCGCGGTGCCGTGGCTTCCTCGTCCGCGGTCGGTGTCGCGGGCGGGAAAGCGGGTCGACGGACCGTCGCCTCGGCGTCTACCGGCCGGACGACCGGGCCGGTCGAGACAGCGGGGCGGCGCGCCGTGGCATCGAGGTCCAGCGCCCCGGGCGCGCCCGACGCCGCTGGGCGCAGGGATGGTGGCTCGGCGTCGGGAGGGGCCGGGATGGCCGGTCGGCGAACCGTTGCCTCCAAATCTGGCCCTCTTTGCGGAGGCACGGATGGCCGGGGCGCGGTGACCTCGGCGCCAACTATCGGCGCGGCCGGAGGCGGGGTCAACGGCCGGGGCGGCGGGGGTGGAGGTGCGCCCACGCTCAAACCCTGGGCTGCAGGCTGGGCGGTGGGAGCCGCCAGATCCCCCCGAGTGACCGGGAAGACAGCCGAGCAGATCTTGCAGCGCGCCCGAACCCCAGCCGGAGGGACCTTGGTAGGGTCCACCCGATAGATGGTCGTGCAGGAAGGACAGGTCACGTTCATGCGTCCCCCTAGCGGCCCTCTCCGGGGCGGCGATCGCCTGGATCGTCCGACTCGCTTTGCTGTCGGCGGTCCACCACGAAGACGGAACCGGGTAAGGTCTTGGCGTAACTCTTCATCTCGGTAGCCAGTTCACTCACCTGGGCGGGATGCGTGAACCGGCGGCTCCGATTGGTCACGATGCCGATCGAAAGGGTCATGAGTGGCACTCTATGCAGCTGGCCCCGGCGGTCCTTTCCGAAGAAGTACCCCGCCCGACGGTCTTGGTCGTTGTATTGCATGGGGACCAGAGTATCAAAGACCGCGATAATCTCGGTGCACACCTCACCCACGTGGGCCAGGGGGATCACGAATATGAAGTCATCGCCCCCGATATGGCCCACGAAGCCCCGAGTTCCGAGGAGTCCCTTGACCACATCATGGAGGATCCGGGAGAGAATGTAGATCACCCGGTCCCCATCGTAGTAGCTGTATCGGTCGTTGAATTCCTTGAAATGGTCGAGGTCCGCGTAGCAGACCGCGAACTCCGCTCCGGAATCCAGCTGCCGCCGAATCTCGCGCTCGATCTCCGTCGTCCCCGGCAGCCGGGTCGAGGGATGCACCGACACGTCGCGCTCGGTCCGGGTGAGAATCGCGTCGATCCGGGCTCGGCGCTCGGCCGGGGAAAACAGGCTCGTTACCACTTCGTCTGCTCCCGCGGCGAACCAGCTTTCGACCTCCGCCGCGTCGTGACGGCCCGACAGCATGACGACTGGCACGATCGCCGTAAAGGCGTCGCTTTTCAGGCGACGGACCAGATCGACCGGCCCGGCCCCGGGTTGGTCGGCGTCGAGGAAGAGAAAGCAGGGAAACCCCCGCAGGATGATCGAACGAACCTCCTCCGCTTCCCTCAGGACCAACAGGGGAAACTCACGGCTTTCCGCCCAATGCCGGACCAAGTCGGGGACGGCCTCCGCAGCCGGCGCATGGTACAGGACGGTCGGTCGGGTGCGCAGCCTGTGGCTCCGTGGCGAAGCGTAAGAGGTTCAGAAAAATCAACTTACGAGCGTTCCCGATGTCCGTCAACTGTGCGCCGAAGACCTAACCTGCCCCGGGAATGTGCGGCAAGAACCGGGCGCGGCCGCGGCTCCCGACTCAGACGAAGAATACGGCGATCGCGACCATGGCATAGAGGGCCAGCAGTTGCACTCCCTCGAACCAGTGCGACTCCCCATCAAGCGTGACGATGGACGCGAGCACCGTCGCCAGCCCCATGGCGACCACCTCGATCGGAGTGAAGACCAGATTCATCCCCTGCCCCGCGCCGCTGCCCGGCATCGCCAGCCCGATAAAGACGAGGAGAGGGGCGATCAGCAGCGCTACCTGAGCGCTCGAGCCCAGCGCGATGCCCAGGGCGAGGTCGAGCTTGCCTTTCCTCGCCACCACCACAGCGGTCGCGTGTTCCGAGGCGTTGCCGATTAGGGGAATGATGATCAGCCCGAGGAAGGTCTGTGAAATCCAGCTGGACGCCTCCGCGGCGCGCTGGACGGCGTGGACCAGAATCTCCGACTCGATGGCGATGCCGCCGGTCGCAAGCGCCAGCACGCCGAGAGCCGTGGGGAGGCGCCAGGGACGGCTATAAAGGGGGGCGGGCTCCCCCGACAGGATCGGACGGTGGGTCTTGAGGGAGAAGAGGAGCGAGCAACCGTAGGTGACAACCAGCACGATGGACACCGCAACGGAGAGATGCGACTCCGCCAACAACGCAGCCTGACCTTGGTGGAGGGCATGAAAGAGCGTTGGGAACATCAACCCCGTTACAGCCAGTGCCATCATCCCGGCGCTCATGCCAGCCGCGGTGCGATTGAACCGGACGATCGGCTTGCTGAGTCCGCCGGCCAGCAGGGAGAGACCGAGGATAAACAGCAGATTGCCGAGAATGCTGCCGGTGAGGGAGGCCTTGACCAGATCCACGAGACCCGCCTCAAGTGCCACGATGGCGATGATCAGCTCGGCGGCGTTACCGAATGTGGCGTTGAGGAACCCACCCAGCGTAGGGCCGGTTCGGACGACCAGTTGCTCCGTGGCCTCTCCCAGGTACGCGGCCAGGGGGAGGATGGCCACGCTGGCGACGCCGAAGACCAGGAGCGGGTGGATCGAGGGGAATCCATACGCCAGCACGATGCTGGCCGGAACCGCGAGAAGAGGCAGACGCCTCCATGTGAACAGGGGCTGATGGACCGGCGCGATGCGCGGGGGACGGTCGCCGGAACGCCCCGTGTGATCCCGGACCTGTTCCGTCTCGCGGCGTTCAACCTTCTCGGGCGGGCGGTCGGGCCGGTCGCGCCGCTCGCTCCGTTCCTTCCGCTCTCGGCGGTCTCCGCGACGGGGCCGGTCGACACGCTCCGGAGGCTCGACCGGCTCCGCTCGTTCTGCGCGTGGCTTCGGCTCGGGCGGCCTACGGGGAGCGGGAGGGGTGGGAGTTGGTGGTGCGGCCGGCGCGGACGCCGGCATGCCCAGCACCTCACGCACCTTGGCCACCGGGACCCCGAGGTCCCCGAGACTTGCCGCCACGACACCCTTGCCGTCCGCGAGCAACGCGCCAAGCAGCTGTTGAGCCCCAAGTTCCGCGCCTTGGGCTGCACTCCTGGCCGAATCGATAGCTCGCCTGGCCCCTGAACGCAGCGGCAGTTCCGCCGGGTCGCCGCCTGCCGGGCCCTTCCCTTGCGGGCTGCGCTTTTCCAAGCGCTCGCGCAGCGCCTCGGGGGAGGCGGCGAATGTGGTGAGGATAGTCGAGAGCGTCGGATCGCCGCTCTGAACCAGGGCGAGGAGAAGGTGCTCTGTCCCGACGTAGTCGTGCTGCAGCCGCTGGGCCTCGGCGCGGGCGGCGGCGAGGAAATCAGTCAAAGCGGCTTCGCCTCGTCGATCAGCATGATAGGTATGCCATCTTCAACGGCGTAGACGAGCCGGCACGCGTGACAGACCAGAGACTCGGGGTCTGGACGGTACTCGAGGTCGCCCTTGCACTTGGGGCAGACCAGGATCTCGAGCAGCTCAGGGGCCAGGGTCATGGGCGTCAACCTTGTGTCGGGAAGCCGAGGCGGGCGAGCGCAGCGGCGTCGCGCCGCCAGTTTGGGAGTACCTTCACCCAGCAATCGAGGTAGACGGGCTGACCAAGCAGCGCTTCGAGGCGCCCCCGGGCATGCTGGCCTATGGCCTTGAGGGTCCGCCCGCCGCGCCCGATCACCATCCCCTTTTGGGACTCCCGCTCGACCGACAGCGTTACACGAATGTACAAGGGGCGAGTGTGCTCCCGGAACTCCTCGACCTCCGCGGCCAGGGCATAGGGTAGCTCGTCAGCGAGCAAGTGGAAGGCGGCTTCCCGGACGTACTCCGCCGCGACCAGGCGTAATGGCTGGGTCCCAAGGTCATCGGGAGGGTACTCGAAGGGCGCCAAGGGGAGGTGTGCCTCGACGGCAGATCGCAGCTCAGGAACGCCGGCTCCGGTCAGGGCGGACACGCAAAGCCCGGTGGAAGGATGGAGGCTCGGGTCAAGGAGATCGGTCTTCGTGTAAACCAGGAGAACCGGAATCTTCGGCGTCACCTCAAGTCCACTCAGAGGCCAGAACGGAGGTGCCAGGCCGGAAGTTGCGGGGTGGAGATAAAGGATCACATGAGCCCGCCGGAGGGCCTCTCTGGCGAGCTGGGTCATGGCCCCGTGCAGCGGATAGACTGGGTCGAGGAGTCCCGGGAGGTCATATAGAACGAGTTGAGTCGTCTCGGAGGTGACGAGGCCAACGATGGGCAAACGGGTGCTCTGGGGCTTTGGACTCACGATCGCGAGATGGGCGCCGATGAGTCGGTTGAGCAGCGACGACTTGCCGGCATTCGGCGCGCCGGCGAGCGCCACGTGACCGCACCGGGTTGGCGGGATCATATGGGCGGAAAGTTATCAGTGGGGTGAGGGGAAAGCAGGAAGCCCGGACACCTGGGTGCCCGGGCCTCATGGGGCGGCTGGCGACGGCCTACTCTCCCGCGACCTCTCGGTCGCAGTACCATCGGCGCTGCAAGGCTTAACTGCCGGGTTCGGAATGGGACCGGGTGTGGCCCCTGCGCGCTAGTCGTCAGCCATTCTGCTAGGCCGTCGTCCGGCTCCCGGGAAGGGATAACCCCGGGGGCCGGCGACAGCCAAGAGGGGAAGGTTGGATGGTTCGGGAATCGGTAAAGCGGGAGAGATCAAACTGCACGGGCGATTAGTACGGCTCGGCTAAAGAGATCACTCTCCGTGCACCTGCCGCCTATCAACCTGGTAGTCTTCCAGGGCCCTTCAGGGAGCTTGAGCTCCAGGAGTGTTCATCTCGGGAAGAGTTTCCCACTTAGATGCATTCAGCGGTTATCTCCGCGCGACATCGCTACCGGGCGCTGCCCCTGGCGGAACAGCCCGTACACGAGCGGTCGCTTCGTCTCGGTCCTCTCGTACTAGAGACGACGCCCCTCAACACTCCCACGCCCACGACGGATACAGACCGAACTGTCTCACGACGTTCTGAACCCAGCTCATGTGCCACTTTAACCGGCGAACAGCCGGACCCTTGGGACCTTCTCCAGCCCCAGGATGTGACAAGCCGACATCGAGGTGCCAAACCGCGCCGTCGAT
>DATJVM010000027.1:0-6397 GCA_035501775.1 Gemmatimonadales bacterium
GCTCGACCTGAGTGATGCCGCGGGCTTTGCGAATCTCGACAAGCCGGCGACCGAAGTCCGACGCTTCTCCCTCTAGCTGCTTCGCCAAGGCCAACTCCTCCGTTGCACGGTCCTGATGGTAGGGCCGGTTTTCGGAGGCGCCGGGTGGGATACACCATTCCACGTTGCACTATATTCATCTATTGACTATCCTTCGTCCACCTTCTTCCGGCACCGCGGAGGAGGTGGAATCAGCGAGTTTCGTCTTGACACGTTCTTAGGGGAGGCCCGATGGCGCGGATCCCGCAGGAGGAGGTGGAGCGGCTAAAGGGAGAGGTGTCGGTGGAGCGGCTGGCGGAGGCGGCGGGTGTGGAGCTCAAGCGTCACGGTGCGGATCTGATCGGGCGCTGCCCGTTTCACGAGGACAAGACGCCATCGCTCGTCATCACGCCCGGGAAGAACCTATGGCACTGCCTGGGGGCCTGCGGGCAGGGCGGCTCGGTGATCGACTGGGTGATGAAGGCGGAGGGGGTGTCCTTCCGGCACGCCGTCGAGCTGCTCCGTGCGGACTTGCCGGTGGGCCCGGCGAAGGCGGTGAAGCAATCGACGGTGAGAAAGCTCGGGCCGCCGGTGGCCCCGGACGCGGACGACCGGGCGGCGCTCGCTCAGGTGGTGGCGTACTACCACGAGCAGCTGAAGCAGAGTCCCGAGGCGCTTGGGTATCTCGAGAAGCGGGGTCTGCGATCGAGCGAGATGGTGGAGCGCTTCCGGCTGGGTTTTGCGAACCGGACGCTCGGGTACCGGCTGCCGGCGAAGAACCGGAAGGCAGGCGAGGAGCAGCGAGGCCGGCTGACGAGGCTCGGCATCCTGCGCGAGAGCGGGCACGAGCACTTCGCCGGCTCGCTCGTCGTCCCGGTCTTCGATGAGCAGGGGCAGGTGACGGAGATGTACGGCCGGAAGATCACCCCGAACCTGCGACCCGGGACGCCGCTGCACCTGTACCTGCCGGGCCCGCACCGTGGCGTGTGGAACGTGGAGGCGCTCCAGGCGTCGAAGGCGGTGATCCTGTGCGAGGCGCTCATCGACGCGCTCACCTTCTGGTGCGCGGGCTACCGGTACGTGACTGCGAGCTACGGGGTGGAGGGCTTCACGAAGGAGCACCTCGAGGCGTTGCAGAGCCACGGCACGAAGACGGTGCTCATCGCCTACGACCGCGACGAGGCAGGAGACCGAGCGGCGGAAGCGCTCGCCCAGAAGCTCCTCGCCGAGGGGATGGACTGCTACCGGGTGCTCTTCCCGAGAGGGATGGACGCGAACGAGTACGCGGAGAAGGTGAAGCCTGCGGAGAAGAGCCTGGGGCTCGTCTTGCGGCAGGCGGTGTGGATGGGGAAAGGGAAGAAGGCTCTCGAGGAGGAGCTGACGGTGGAGCGGTCCACCGTGGTGGCGGCGGCGCCGAAGCCTGAGCCGGTAACCGATCCCGAACCGCAAGAGATCGCAGAGCCGACCCCTTCCCCCTCTTTAGCAGCCAATGCCGTGGCAACGACGGCGGCCGCCGCGGCGAGCGCGGAGCCAGCGCCGGCGGAGCTGCCTCAGACGGGCCCGGTGGGGACGGGCGAGGCGCCCGAGATGGAGGTGACCGCGTCACCGGAGCCGCCAGCGCCAAAGGCGGAGAACGTGCCGGCGGAGGTGAGCGAGGAGGAGGTGACGATCCGTCTCGGCGACCGTCGCTACCGGGTCCGAGGCCTCGGGAAGAACATGAGCTACGACGCCCTGCGTGTGAACCTCCTCGCCTCACCCACGGCGGTGGCAGCTGGCGAGGGCTTCCACGTCGACACGGTGGACCTCTACTCCGCTCGGCAGCGGGCGGCCTACGTGAAGCAGGCGGCGCCGGAGCTCGGCGTCACCGAGGAGGTCGTCCGCAAGG
Source organism: Gemmatimonadales bacterium (assembly GCA_035501775.1). GTDB lineage: Bacteria > Gemmatimonadota > Gemmatimonadetes > Gemmatimonadales > GWC2-71-9 > JADJOM01. Next base: position 1,904 of record DATJVM010000027.1, read on the forward strand.
ACCTTGGAAAGGTGCTTCGCAAGCTCGAGGAGCTCCAGGAGGAGCAGATCAAGCGAGCGCTTGAGCCCAAGGAGAAGGCGGTAGCCATCGGCGATGAGGAGCGAGCGGCGGCGCTCGATCTCTTGAAGGACCCGGAGCTCGTCTCACGCATCCTCGGCGACTTCGAGAGGTGCGGGGTCATCGGCGAGGAGGTGAACAAGCTCGTGGGGTACCTGGCGGCGACGAGCCGGAAGCTCGAGGAGCCGCTCGCGGTCATCATCCAGTCGAGCTCGGCGGCGGGGAAGAGCTCGCTCATGGAGGCGGTGCTCTCACTCATGCCGGAAGAGGAGCGGGTGAAGTACTCGGCGATGACCGGGCAGTCGCTCTTCTACATGGGCGAGACGGACCTGAAGCAGAAGATCCTAGCCATCGTGGAGGAGGAGGGGGCGAGCCGGGCGAGCTACGCCTTGAAGCTGCTCCAGAGCGAGGGAGAGCTATCGATCGCGTCCACGGGCAAGGACCCGACGACGGGGAAGCTCGTGACGCACGAGTACCGGGTGGAGGGCCCGGTGATGATCTTCCTCACCACGACGGCCATCGAGCTCGACGAGGAGCTCTTGAACCGCTGCCTGGTGCTCACGGTGGACGAGGACCGGGAACAGACAAGAGCCATCCACCGGCTGCAGCGGGAGCGGCAGACTCTGGAGGGGCTCCTCGCCCGACGGGACCGGGAAGCCATCGTGGCGCTGCACCGGAACGCCCAGCGGCTGCTCCGGCCTCTGCTCGTCGCGAACCCCTTCGCTCGGGAGCTCACCTTTCTCGACGACCGGACGCGGACCCGGCGGGACCACGTGAAGTACCTGACGCTCATCCGGACGATCGCACTCTTGCACCAGTACCAGCGACCGGTGAAGACGGTGAGCCACGGCGGGCAGGTGGTGGAGTACGTGGAGGCGACGCTCGAGGACCTGGCGCTCGCGAACCTGCTCGCGCACGAGGTCCTGGGCCGCAGCCTCGACGAGCTTCCACCGCAAACGCGGCGGGTGCTCATGATGCTCGACGAGATGGTGACGGAGGCCTGCCTGCGGGAGGCCGTCGCCCGCGGCGACCACCGCTTCACGCGCCGCGCGGTGCGGGAGCGGCTGGGCCTCGGGAACACGCAGCTCAAGGTGCACTTCCAGCGACTCGAGGAGCTCGAGTACGTGCTCGCGCATCCCGGTGAGCGCGGCGTCTCCTACGAGCTCGTCTACGACGGCCAGGGGAAGAATGGTGCTCCCTTCCTCGCCGGGCTCATCGACGTCGAGAAGGTCGGCGGGCACGGGTACGACGACAAGTGGTCGGCCCTTTCGGCGAGGTGGTCGGGGGTAAACAGGCATCGGTCGGGGTCAGGTCGGCCCCTGGTCGGCCCGAAGTCGGGGGGTGGCCGGAGTGGCGGGATCGCGCTCTTGAGCAGCAATGACAGGGGAAAGGGCGCGCTCGCGGTGGCGAGCCTCGAAAACGCATATAGGGGGACCGACTCGGTGCGGCCGTCGTACCCGCAGCCGTCGCACGTAAACGGCGCGCTCGCCGCGAGGTGCGAGCCATGACCGCCTGCTCCCGCTGCCTCAGGTGCGGGGCCGAGCTCGCGGCCACGGGGCTCCTCGCGAAGCAGGCGCACGCCGCCGGCCTGTGCTCGGACTGCTGGCTCGACGTGCCGGCGCAGCCGACCTGCTGCCGCTGCTTCCACAGCGCGGCGAGGCACGTTCACGGCGCCCGGTGCAACGTCCCCGGCTGCGAGTGCGGCCACTGCCCACGCGACGAAGAGGCGCGTGATGGCGCGTAGGCCCCGGAAGCCCCGGAGCTCCTTCCGGTCGCTGTACGCCGGAGCCGACCACCGGACGATGCGCGGCAACATCGCCGCCTATCTCGAGTGGATGGAGGTGCATAGCTACAGCGAGGACTCGGTCGAGACCCGGGCCCAGGTCCTCCACTACTTCGCCACCTGGTGCGAGGAGCGCGGGCTTTTGCGGTCGGCCGAGGTGACCCGACCCATCCTCCAGCGCTACCAGCGCTGGATGTTTTACTACCGCAAGAAGAACGGCCAGCCGCTCGGGATCTCGACCCAGTACGAGCGCCTCATGGTGGTGACCCTCTTCTTTCGCTGGCTCACCCGCAACAACTACCTCCTCTACAACCCGGCCTCCGAGCTCGAGCTACCGAGGACCGAGAGGCGGCTCCCGAAGGCGATCCTCAGCGTCGAGGAGGCGGAGAAGGTGCTCGCCCAGCCCGACCTCGAGGACCGGCTCGGCGTGCGCGACCGGGCCATCATGGAGACGCTCTACTCCACCGGCATGCGGCGCAAGGAGGTGGCAGCGCTCACCATCTTCAGCCTCGACCAGGACCGGGGCACGGTGATGATCCGGCTCGGCAAGGGGAAGAAGGACCGGGTGATCCCCATCGGCGAGCGGGCCATGCTCTGGGTGGAGAAGTACCTACGAGAAGTCCGGCCAGAGCTCGCCATGGAGCCGGACGAGGGCTTCCTCTTCCTCGGCGGGGAGGGGACGCCGCTCACGCCGGGGTACCTCTCCGATACGGTGCGCTCCTACGTGGACGCGGCTCGCATCGGCAAGAAAGGTTCGTGCCACCTCTTCAGGCACACGATGGCCACCTTGATGCTGGAGGGCGGGGCCGATACCCGTTTCATCCAGGCGATGCTGGGCCACGTGAGCCTCAGCACGACCCAGCTCTACACCCAGGTGGCCATCCGCAAGCTGAAGGAGATCCACACGGCGACGCATCCGGCGGCGAAGCTCACGAAGAAGGAGCACGGCCAGGAGAGCGAGGGCAGCGCGGTCGAGGTGGACCGAGCCGAGCTCCTCGCCCAGCTCGATGTGGAGGGCGAAGAGGATGGCGAGCAAGGGTGACGGCGGTGAAAGCATCGCCAGGGTCGAAGGGCTTTGCGTAGCCCGCTCGTCGGTACCGCTGCCGGTCGTAGCGAGAGCCGCGTGCAGCGGCTCGCGCCACCGTACCGACCGTGGGCAGCCTGTACCGTCCTTGTCGATGCCAGCCTCACGGGGGAGGGTCGCAGGGCGAAACCGGTGGCGGCTCGGGGCGAGGGGCCTGCGAGCTCGGTGTTGACAGCGGGGTGACACCTACAGTGAGGAACTTCAAGGTGTTGAGCTGAAAGTGTCACGTTGTTGGTGACACACGCTTTGGGGCGCGCCACGAAAAGCTGTGTCGGGAAGAGCGGTTAGGTGCACACGGAGGGTGCGTATGGTCTATAGCCCGAATAAGGAAAGCAGCCGACGCACGGACAGTGAAACACGACTCATTCGGAACCAGCCTTTAAGGGGGTCCACAAGCCGAATGGGCGAAGCCCATTCGTAGGTCGCTGAACTTGGCAGGGTCCAACTTACGCCAACGAGATATACGCGTGGAGAGTCAAGTAGTTACGCTGGAAACAGTACCCTGCAGGGACGAAAATTATCGACGTCGAGAAATTTCGGGCAAAACGGATCCCATTTCTGATGCACGCCCAGGCTGTGAAGCCGCGTTTTCGAATCGCGCCGAGCGTGCCGGTGCTGCATGGACGCGGCGGTCGCCGCCGCGCCGCCGCCGCGCGACTCCTCACGGCCGGGCCGGTGGCCGGGGCCAGATCGGGGAGGTAGAATGGTCAGAATGCAAGCGCTCAAGGCACACGTGACAGGCGGGCGGCTGGTACTGGACGAGCCCACCGAGTTGCCAAACGGCACCGAGGTCGAGCTCGTACCGCTCGACGAGGTGCTGGCCAACGGCGGGGACTACCTTGACGACGAGGAACGGGAGCGGCTGCATCAGTCGATCGAGCGTGGGCTCGAGGACGTGCGCGCCGGGCGCACCGTCGACGCGCGCGAGGTGATCGCGGAGCTCCGAGCGGCTCGACGGTGAAGGTCGAGCTCTCCGCGGAGGCCAGGGCGCAGGTCCGTGAGATCGACGCCTGGTGGCGGGAGCACCGTCAGGCCGCGCCGAACCTCTTCAGCGACGAGGTCGAGCGCGCGCTGCTCGCGCTGGAGCAGACACCGGCCTTGGGCGTCCGGTACGCGCCAAACCCGAAAGTCCGCCGCCTGCTCTTGAAGCGCACTGGCTACCACGTGTACGCGCGGGAGGAGCCGGAGCGAGTCTACGTCGTCGCCGTCTGGAGCGTCTTCCGCAGGCGCGGCCCACATCTGTAGCTCGCGCCCAAAGACCGCGTGATACGCTCGCTCCGTGCAGGTCCGCGAGGCCCACGGTCTGTCCACTCCCTTAGCTGCCCTCGACTCGGCAGCCATCACCAGCCGTGCGCGTCCGGATGCGAAAACTCGCGTCAGGGGGATTGAAGTAGCCGGGTACGCGGGCATCTGGGGCTCGACGCTCGCAAGCGCCGAAACGCACTGGGCTTCGAGCTGCACCTGCGACGAGATCGTGGTGGGCCGACAGAAAGTGACAAATCTGCGCCTCCCCGGCCAGTACGACGAACGCCTCTTCTCCCAGGCCGGGCTGAGCCTCCAAGGGCCGTAC
>DATJVM010000028.1:0-20959 GCA_035501775.1 Gemmatimonadales bacterium
GCGGACCTTTCAATCCTTGCTAAGCCGCCAGTCACAGTTACGGTACGACTCGTCTCCCTCCGCCCATCCTTCTTCAGAGGTTTCCGCTCTCCCACAGTCCCAGTCAACCTTGACGCTGATCTTCTGGTTCTCGAGGGGCGCAACAGCATGGGGAAGACATCTGTCTCGGAGGCCGTCGAATGGGTTCTCACGGGCCACCTATCCCGGAGGGAGTCAGGGGAACACGGCCACCCAACGGAACTTGCCAACTGCATCGCCAACGAATTCCGGCCCGAGGGGGCTGAAACGTCTGTCGAACTCGGCCTGACGATCAACGGCACAAGAAAGATCCTCCGGAGGGTCTTACGGAAGGACTACTCACGGATCGCGTCTGATGCCCCCATCTCTGATCTCTTCATTGACGACAAGAAGCTCAGTGTTGCCGAGGAAGTCGGGCTCCTGAACGAGTTATTCGCTGGAGTACACCCAATCCTCATGCAACACAACTTACGACGGTTCGTCCACGATGAGCCGGATGATCGTCGACAGTACTTTGAACGACTACTGCAGATCGACGAGCTAACTGCGCTTATTGAGAAGGCGGTCGTTGGCCCAGGCCGCCTCAGGCAGATCTCAAATCCAGGTGGTGGCACGGGATTGACGTCTCTGAGAGCGCTAGCCGAGGCCACTCAGGAACTGCCCAATGGGCAAGCGATCGCTGGTAGACTCACAAAGCTGGAGAGAGTGGCACCACGTGACCTGTCTGCGCAGCTTGAGAAGGAGCTCCTCGTGGTCGCCCGCACGTATTTCGGATCAGAGAGTCGCGCATCTGACACCCTTTTGCAGCTCAAGGAGCGTTTGGCTGAAGCTCATCGCATCCAACGGGAGGCGCGGCTTCCAGTGCTAGCTCCTCTGACCGCCGCGCGGTCACAACCGCTCCCGCCTTGGGCGCCGCTTCAATCTGCGATCAATGAGTTTGGGGAGGCCACGGAAGGAGTCACGCGCCTCCGAGCCGCCGCCTCGGCCCTAACTCGCGCCCAGGAAGAAGTCGCCAAGGCAGCGACACGTTTAGCGGCTAAGGGCCTTCTTGACCCAAAGGCTATTGGGGATCAGATCTGCCCGCTTTGCGAGGATGCACGCCAGACTCTCACTCAACGGCGCGTAGCTGACCTTAACAGTTGGGCCCCGTTGGCGACTCAAATGTCCGACGCTGAAAGGGCGGTCGCTGGAAAGCGTCGTGCGGCAGACTCTCAAGTGACTCAATTCTGTCGAAGCTTAGACAGTGCCATTCCTGTCATCTCCTCCCCGGAGGCCACTAAACAGCTCAAACGCGCACCCCAACACCTAGCGACGGTTGCCGGGGCTGCGATTAGCTCGGCCAACCTGTTATCGACAAGCTGGGCTTCGGTGCGGGCGCAGCTGAGTAAACTGGCTGAGCTGATTCGGAATGATGAGACTCGCCCTGATGCAATCCAGGAGGCGAGCCTATCCGCTGCAACCTCTGTGGCTCGCCTCTTGGCGGCGGTGCCTGCACACCGGGAGCAGGTCGCCAATCTGGAAGAAGCAGTCGGTTCCGCCTCTCAGGATGACGTTGTCTATCGTGCCCGCGACCGGTGGTTGGATCTTGCCGGTCTGACTGGCGCGGTCGCCAAGGATGTGGAGTGGGAAAGCGCCAAGCAGGCCGCCAAGGCGTCTCTTGATGGCCTTCGCGATGGACTCATCGCGCTTCGCAGTCAGATCATCGAGAACGCTCGGGCGACATTTAGTGCAAACATGACTCAGGTATGGCAGCTGTTGCGAAATGATTCGGGGGCTCACTTCAGCCGGATTCTGGTGCCTGAGCCTCGCGGGAAGGGCTATAAGTTGGAGTTTGAGCTGAAGGCGGTGATCTCTGATGGCAGCAGCGAAACAGAAGTTGATGCCCTCCGTGTATTCAGTGAATCTCAGGTCAATGTGATTGGCATCGCCGCCTATGTCACCCGGGCCCGAGCACTCGGCCACCGTGTCTTGCTCTTCGACGATCCGGTACAATCCATGGACGAGGAGCACTTCAGGACCTTCGCTAGCAAGCTCTTACCGGAGCTGCTCGACAGCGGGTTTCAGGTAATCGTAATGACACATAGCGATACCTTCGCGCGCCGGCTCAATGAGGCGCACTACCTTCGGCCCTCTTACGCCACTTTGGAGGCCCGGGCGTCGAAACGAAAGGGCTGTCAGATTGACGAGGGAAACCGGCGAGTCGCAGAGCGGCTCAAGAATGCAGCAAGGAGGGCGGATGAAGGGGAGCTGCAGGAAGCGTGGAGGTTCGTGCGGTTAGCGCTTGAGCGTCTGTACGTATTGGCTTACATGCGGGCAATGCCTGATTTCGATCCTGAGAAGTGGGCGGGCATGGCCGCAGAGGACATGTGGAATCAGGGTGCGGGCAAGGTCATTCGCGAGGCAGCCCCAGATAGCGGTCCCGAGTTGAAGAGGATCCTCGGAATGACCGTGGCAGGGGCGCACGACAAGGCCGCCACTAGTGAGACTGACCTGAAAGACGCTGTCAAATACATCACTGCATTGCTGCAACCTTTGCGCGTAGGCGCTGGCTGATATGATTGGCCCGGTGCTTCGATAGGGCGGACTCCAGAGACGCGCGGAGGCCACGCATGTGAGGGCCGACGGTTAGGCACCATTACGACCACATCGGAGGAGCGATGCCTTGGCCACGCGACAAGAGCTCTGGGCCAGGTGGTGGTAGGTCCAGCGGGCCTGGCGGAGGAATGTCGACAGGACCTGGCGGTGGGGCTTCGACAGGCCCAGGGGGTGGGCTGTCTACGGGTCCCGGCGGTGGCCTGTCAACAGGGCCGGAGGGCGGTCTTTCGACGGGACCGGGTGGTGGACTGTCAACGGGGCCAGGTGGAGGGTTATCAACGGGACCGGGCGGCGGTCTCTCGACTGGTCCAGGTGGCGGCCTATCGAGCGGGACTGGCGGAGGTTTGTCTACGGGTGGCCCGCCGCACTACATGTCGAATGTGCCGCCGTGGCCCCGGTTTGTCGAAGAGCTAGAAAAGCGCGGCTTGCAGCGGCAGGCGGATCTCATCCGCAAGCATCATCTCTAGGAACGTCGGCGCCGACAGCTTCCTCGGAGGTATCGGGTGGCACGTCCAAGCTTCCGTGACTCGCTGCTTGCAAAGGCCTCAGAGTCGGCCCAAGCCGCGAGCCTCCTCGCCGTCGGCCTTCTTCGAGACTTGGGAAAGCAGTCTCCTTCGGTGCGCGACATCCCCCTCGAGCAATGGGACCGCATTCTCACCACTGCCGGTGTGTTCGTGATAATTGCACACCTGGATGCCGTTCCTCTTGGGGAGCAGAGGAGAGCGCGCTTGGTCGCGGCAATAATGGATGACTTCCATAAACTCCAGGCGGATGCGTCATCCCTGCTTCAGGACTGCGCTTCAATGGTTGATGAGACGCTGGACAACCTGGCGGACGAGGAGGAGTACCAGGGCAACACAAGGCTTGCCCTAGCTGATGCCATCGGGTATTGGGCTGCTAAAAATCTATTCGCGGGGGGACTGGGATCTCCTGACGGGCAGAGATTGGCGAGGCCACTTGGTGGGACATTACTCCAGACATTCCACGCCTGGTGGAGTGAGGACGAGTAATGGCTGTCCAGCCGTATTGGTTGGAGAACAGGTACCGCGGGAGGTACCATACATCCCGAGAAATCGCGGCGCGGGGTGGCGCTCTACGGCGCCTCGCCCCTGGTAGAGGGAGGTTTCTCGTCCGGGAGTTGCTGACTCAATGCCGGGGTCGCCGGTTCGAATCCGGCCCCAGCTATGCTCACGGGATGCGTGAGCCATGACCGGATTCGCCGTTCCGGTCGAATCCGCCCCCCGCAGTTGCTTGTCAACTGAACAAGCGGATGGCTGGACTCGGCCTTCGGCTCGAGTCCCTCCCAATCGATGCTTGCGAAAGGCACGAGCCCCGCGTCCCCTTGGAGGCGTGTCTCTCGCGTTCCTCCCCTCACCCGCACCTTCTCCGGGACCGACCGAACTTGTGTCAGCGTCCGCCACGTCCCCCACATGCGCTAGTAGAAACCCTAGGCAATCCGGCTGACAACCTGCGATGATCGAAACCGCGACCCGAGGTGGTTGCTCGCCGCGCCAGCCGGCATCAAATTGTGGTTGACTGGAATCGACCCTCCCCTCACACCATCGTTGTCATCGAGATTCGCCAAATGCTGCCCTCGCGCGGTGGGTGGGACCGTCTGACGCTCACAGCCAAGTTCGCCGGCCCCGCCATCGTGGTCGTGCTCGCACTGGTGGCGGTGGATTGTGAGTCGCCCACCGCTCCGCGGTCCGGCCAGTCCAGCGAACGGATCGCCGTTGGGACGACCGTGAGCGGGAGCCTGAGTGGCAGCGACTCGCTCAGGATATACTCGTTTCCGGTTGCGAAGGATTCGTACTACGTCGTTCTCGCCAATGTCACTTCGGGTGGGGCGACGCTGGTGCTGCGCGACTCGGGGCAGGGTGGGGCGGTCAACGGCCGGGGTATCACTCCCAATGGACTGGGGCTCTATAGCAACCTGATCTTCTCGTTTGCGCCGGCGTCGCCAGGGGTGTGGAGCGTCGAGGTTCACGACTCGCCTCACGGCGCCGCGACGAGCTTTCAGCTGCTGGTGTTCCTGGTGAACCGGGCGCCCGAGATCGCGCCTCCGCAGTTCGCGATCGGCGACACAGTCCGAAATGAAACGATCGATGTCCCGGCCGATATCGACATCTTCACGGCGCACGTCGACAGTGGACAGGACTTCGTAGTCAGTGCCTCGGCGCCCGGTGCCTCGGGTGCCGGACCGATATCCCTGTATGTGGGCGGGCCCTCCCCACCAGTCATGCTCAATCCGGTGTCCTTCGCCTCGGGGGTCCCGGCGTACGCGACCACGGGACGTCTGCACGCCGGCGCGACCGGCACGTATACGTTCAGCTTCCAGAGTGCGTCTGTCACACCGCCGTTGTTCAGCGGGCCCTACCAGTTCTGGAGCTGGGCAGTCAATCCGGCCCCGGAGCACGTGCCGTCCGTTCTCCAGCCGGGTACCCTGGTCACGGGCGAGCGGATCGACCGCACGGGCGACTTGGACCGATTCACCTTCTCAGACACCGCGGGGGCGCTGATCAGCGTCTTCTACCTCTCGGCGGTGCCGTCACATCTCGATGTGGGCCCGGCGGGCGGCGGGATCCTCGCCAGCATTCCCTATGACACCACGGACACGAGTGTGTATGCCCGGAGCACTGGCCGCCTCACACTGGCGCAGACCGGGACGTATGCGGTCACCGTGAGTGGTGATGGTCCCCTTCTGGCAGACACCGGCGCGTATCGTCTGATCGTCTATCCAATCGATCCGCGTCCCGAGCGGGTCGCCGCGGCGATCTCCCCCGGCGACACGGTCAAGGGGGAGTCGATCGACGTTGCGGGCGACGTGGATGAGTTCACCTTCACCGCAACCGCCGGGCAGGACTACTACGCCTTCCTGCAGGCCAAGACCGGTCTGGCACGAACCCAGATGGAACTCGATGTCGTGGACAGCACCAACACCGTCCTCGGGATCGCGTACAGCACCGGCGCCGACACGAGTCTCCGACTCCAGATGACGCCGCGGATCAACGTGGCGACGACGCGGACGCTTCGCCTTCGGGTCGAGGCGCCGGATACCAGTACCGGCCCATATCAGCTGCTGCTCTACGTCGTCAATACGAAGCCGGAGTCGCGCCCCGACACGATCGCTCTGGGTGATAGTCTTTCCGGCGAGTCGCTGGACATCCCGGGAGACGTCGACCAGTTCCGGATTCACGTCGTGAGTCCCACGAATGTGAATGTGATCGCATCCTACCAGGGATTCATCGATCCGAGTCAGGCGTGGCTCGGTGTGACGGTCACCGATTCCGCCACCGGCGCCGCCGTCGCGAGCGCCACTGCGTCCTCCGACACGGCAGTTGCAACTGGGGGATTCGAGGCTTCGCCTGGAACCTATCTGGTCCGGGTCGGCGCGCAGGGGTATGCCGGCCGCCCGGTAGCTTGGGGCCCCTACCGGCTCTGGGTGGTCACCTATAGCTCCGGGCCCGAAACGGCGCGAGACACCATCGTGATCGGCGACACCGTGCAAGGGGAGGGGATCGATGTGCCCGGTGATGTGGACACGTATCACGTCTACGGTCAGCGGGGGGCGCACCTCAACGTCCTGCTTCAGGGCCTGGTGCCCTCTGCCGACAACGGCTGGTTCGGGCTCAACCTGTACCCCCCCGGAGCCTCGCTGCCGACGATGTTCCTCGTGAGCCCCGGATATGCTCCGGCATTGACCGACCACCAGATGGTCCGCTACGACTTGCCGGTCACCGGGTGGTATTCGGTGACACTCGTCGGCGGCCGCGTGCTGCCGGTCCCGGTCGCGCCCTTCTCTCCGTACCGCTTTGCCATCGTGCCTATCGCTTCGGCGCCCGAAACCCATGCGGCATCGCTGTCGCCGGGGGACTCGGTTGGAGACGAGTCGATCGACTTCCTGGGGGACGTGGATCGTTTCACGGTCACCGCGAGCCCGGGCCAGCTCCTCTACCTCGCCTTCGGCACGGCCCCGTCGGTGCCATGCTGCGCGTATCCGGTGGTGATCGCGCTCGATCCGTCGACTGGCGATACGCTGGCCAAGGAGCTCGGGCAGTTTCTGAGGGTGTCGAAGGCATTCGCGGTGCCGGCCGGCGGCGCGGTCACGGTCGAGGTGTCGGAGCCCCCGCACGTACTCCCTGCGCCGACCCTGGACTGCTCCGACGCGACTTGCGGCGGCTTGTACGCGTTCACCGGACCTTACACCCTGCAGGTCCTGCCGATGGACAGCCTGCCTGAGTTGGCCTCTCCTGCCTACATTCTGGGCGACACCATCAGCACCGAGGCGATCGCGCCGGTGGGCGATGTGGACCAATTCACACTGACGGCCACGCCGGGCGACACCTTGAGCGAGTGGTTCCGACTGCGGGCCGCCCCGGTCCCAAGCGGGGGCTATCTCATGATGGAGGTGCTCGATGCTGTCACGGGGGCGGTTCTCTCGGGCGCTAACACCGGCGTCTCCGGTTCGACGGCCGACTTCCTGTCCTGGGGCAGTTTCATCGTGCCCCCCTCGGGCCGGGTGTTGATTCGTTTCCTGGGTGCATCTACGATTCCCGACGGCGCCGCGGGGGCGCCCTACGCGTTCTATATCAAGCGAGGCTTCTGAGCGCCCATGCCCCGAACGGTGTGGTGACCGCGGTCATGCGCAGGTTCCGGAGCGCCGCTGCGCGTTAGGTTCCCAGACGGCGGTGGTTCGTTCTGCCGATACCGATGCCGACCCGGTGCCCCACGCCGCTCGAATTCCGTTTTTCCTGGATGTCATCCCGGCTACAATCAAGCTCCCTGTGAGGACTCCCTCATCACGGCCCCGCGAGCGGCAGGGGCATGTGCCAGGCGTGGCCAACCGCGCGCCGAGGGGTAGAAGCGCGTGCACAAGGCCCAAGAGATGATGCGGGCGCCTCGATCTCCTGGCTCGCTACGGCCTCAAGCCAAAGACGAAGATTGTCGGCGACCCGTAGGTCCCGAAGAAGAAGCCGCTCCGTCCTGACGTAGTGGCGATGTACTGACGGCCAGCCACGGCGTAAGTCACCACGCCGCCGCCGATCCCGCCGCCGGTGTTGAACCGATAGAGCTCCCGTCCGTCCGCCGCGCCGAGGACCAGGAAATCCCCAGTGCCCTCGCCGGTGAGAACCACGCCGCCCGCGGTGGTCGTCACGGCCCCGACCATCGGCTCAGTTGAGTGATAACGCCAGCGTACCTTGCCCGTGACGGCGTCGGTGGCGGTGAGCCAGCCCGACTTGGTCTGACCGAACTTGATCGTGCCGCCCATGTAGTTTCTGCCGCGGATCAGGCGGACGGTGTCGCTCAGCCCGAACGTCGAGCACCAGTCCACCGCCGGGGTATAGAGGAGCCCGGTATCGGGGTTGTAGGCCGGCCCACTCCACTCCACCCCGCCGAGCACCCCCGGGCAGACCTCGACCCCTTCCTTAGTCAGCGGCAGGTCCACGTTGCGGCGGGTGGTGACGGGCACCTCGTACAGCCGCTCCCGGGTGTTCCGGTCGATGGCCCGCAGCATTCCCTCCTTGCCCACCGTTACCAGCACCGGTCGCTCCTCCCCGTCAACCTTGAGCGTTAGGGCCGGCGCGGCCTGGGTCAGGTCCCAGTCGTGGAAGTCTCCAGGGACCATCGAGGCGTACCAGCGGAGCTTCCCGGTCCGGACGTCCAGGGTGACCACCGAGTTCGTGTACAGGTTCTCACCGGGGCGGAGCTCCCTGGGGAGATCGGGGGCGGGATTGGTGACGGCCACATAGAGCTCGCCCCGGGCCGGATCGTAGGTCGGCGAGGTCCAGATCCCGCCGCCGCCAACCGGCACGTCGGGGGCGTTCCTCCAGGTTTCGGCGCCGGGCTCGCCGGGACGCGGGATGGTATTGAAGCGCCAGACCGGCGTTCCATCGGTCAGGCGGAATGCACCGATCCAGCCCTGCGCGTTATTCTCGCTCCCCGCCGGGCCAATGATCACCAGGCTGTCGATGATCAAGGGGGGCATGGTGAAGGTCTCGCCTGCGTCGGAATTCCCGACGTGGCGCGCCCAGAGCAGGCGGCCGGTTGCGGCATCGAGCGCAAGGAGGTAGCCGTCCGCGGTCCCGCGAACGACGTAGCCGTCCTGCACAGCGACACCGCGATGGTTCTTCCATTGGGGTTCGGCGAGCCAATCCCACTTGTAGCGCCACTTCTCGCGGCAGGTCGCGGCGTCGATGGCCATGGTGAGTTCGGGCGTCGTGAGGTACATGACGCCCCGCCACACCACGGGGCCGGTGAGGAAATTCTCGATGGCACCGACCTGGTAGCTGCAGATTGCCTGCAGTCGGCCGGCGTTCCGGCCCGTGATCTGCCGGAGGGGTGAATACCGCGTGCCCGCGTAATCGTGCAGGTGCATCGGCCAGTCGGTGCTGGTGTCGGCGGCACGAAGCGCCGCGGCGTCCGGCCCGAGCCGCGCCGACGGCGTTATGCCGCTGTCGCCGGCCACGAAGTCGGGGGCAGGCTTCTTCTCGGTGGCGGTGACGGGGATGCGGATGGCCGCGAGCGCGGTGCGGTCCGCGGTGAGATCGCGGTTCCCCGCGGGGATGCCGTTCCGGCTCAGGATGTAGGCAAGGAGCTGCAGGTAGGAGGCGTCGGCCAGCGAGCCGGTGGCTGGCCGCGGCATCGTCGTGCGCATGACCGTAAAGAGATCGGCCACCGAGGCATCGGCGCGCGACCAGCGGTCGGCGAAGGTCCCGCCGGCGAGCGCTGGCCCGACCGCGCCCTCGAGCTCCGAGCCGTGGCAGGTGGCGCAGAAGGCGCCGAAAATCCGCCGGCCCCGCTCCGCCTGGGCTTCGGTAAAGGGGCCGTCAGTGTTGACCTGCGCCGCGGCGGGCGCGGCGGTTAGGAGGGTCGCGCCGAGGAGGAGAAGCTGACGGTTCACGGGTTGGCTCCGCGATGGGCGGGTGTTTTCCGGCGGCGGCTCTCCCATGCCGGCCTGCCGCAGCTCAGGCTCGAGGCCGTAGCGGTCGGTGAGAGCGGCGGGGAGGCGGGAGGGGACTTCGGGCGCGAGTTGAATCTGCCCCCAGCCGCGGGCATAGGGTAGGTGGCAGCTGGCCGTTGGGGAGAGGCCGGCCGCTCCCGCTGCCATCCCGAGGCGCGCCGGACCTCGGGAATTCCTCGAGGGTCGGCCCAATCCTCGAGCGATTCCTCGTCGCTGCGCTTCTGTCATGGGCTCGGCATGCCTCAGGGTGACCTGACGCCTGCCTGATTCCGCCATACTGCGCGTTGCTCCGGCAGCCGCTATGGAGCCAGCCACCCTGTCCGCAGCCACTTCCACCATGCCTCGAGACTAGGATAGCGCTCGAGCGACTGTTCGATCTGGCGCCGAAGCAGGACGTCGCCGGGATCCTCGTCCTGCAGCTCTTCCAGTCGGCGCTCCAGGGCAGCGCGCCACAAGGCGGAGCCCGGAATGGGTTTCTCCGGCGCTCCCGGCCCCCAGGCGATCTCAACGTAGACCGGATGAGCCGGGTCGGCGTGTGGAGCGGTCGTGATATACAGCGCGTTCGGCAGGAATGGGATACGCTCGGTCCCATCGTACCGCTCGAGCAACTCCCGCTGGCTCGGAGTGAGATCGTCAGTGGCCATGACACCTCCACGATTCGAGCTGTGGTAGGAGTCATCAGCCTCCAGAAGGCAGGCAATTGCGCGGCGAACTCCATCGCCGCTCGGAAGCGATCGGACCCGTCGTCGTGCGGGGTCAGGGCCGATGAAAACCTCCTCTTGTCCAGGCGCACGTCCCAACCAGAACATGATGGGGCGCCAGGGCCGAATCTCGTCAGGACACCTCGCTGCTGATCCCTCCGCCGACCGGGCCTGATCGCTGCCTCAGGAGGTCTCTCGAGTCATCGTTTCCCGTCCCCGAACGTGGCGCCCTGCACCCCGGGGAGGCAACCCGGCGATTCCCCCACCTTCGAGAGTTCTCGAGTTCGAGCCACGGGCCGCCGCCACGTGACGTGAAGGGCTCCACCCCCACCGCGCACAGGAACCGTGCCGTCACGATTGCAGGCCTCAGAAGGCGAAGAGAGTCAGAACCGCGAGGAGCGAGAGTAGCCCGTAGGCCAGGTAGGCGTTGAGGCGCCCATGGTGCATTCGGGCGAAGAGCCGCGCCGTCCACAGCATTGCAGCCTTGGCCGGATTGACCAGCAACCGCTCCACAATGTAGGTCGTCTCGGACTCGCGCCGGATGGCCGTGCGAAAGTGCACGGCCACCGTCTCCCGGGTGTCTTCGACAATGGTCGGCCGGAAGACGGCCTGAAAGACCACCCGAACCGGATTGGAAAACCCGGTGGCCGTATAGGTCATCTCCGGGAGCAAACGCCGGATCCCACCGTCCCAGCAGCGCCTCCGCTCGACGGCTCGCTTGCGCCCTACCGTCAGCCATACCACGAAGAACACGGCTCCGAGTAAGCCCGTGAGAACGACGATCAGATAGGTCGGGGCACCCGCGAAGACCACCGGGTTGGCCGTACCACCCCGATGCAGGATCACGAGCCCAGGGCCCGGCAAGATGCCGTCGCCCACCTGAGCGCCCAGGTCATGGAATTCCTGTAGGAAGGCCGGCGGGAGCGCGGCGTGGCCCGGGCTCTCCGCGAAGAACGGGGGAACAAGCGCTGGTGCCGCCCCGCCGTCGGCCAGCGGGCGGACAGCGTGGTCCAGCACGCCGATCACGTAGGTCGGGAAGACCCCGAGCAGCAGGCACAGGATCGCGAGGAAGCCCATGGGGCCCAGGGCCGATCTCGAGGTTTCGCCGGCGGCCTCCGCTTCGGGGCTTCGCGTCATGCCCAGGAACCCCATGGCGAACAGTTTCACGAAACAGGTCACCGCCAGCGCCGCCGTCAGCGCGAGCCCGGCTCCGGACAGCGCAAAGACCAGCTTTACGCCAACGGAGGAGAGTTGAGCGCTGCGGAGCAGGGTCTGGAGGGTGAGCCATTCGCTGACGAAGCCGTTGAACGGTGGGAGCCCCGCAATGGAGAGCACACCGGCCAGCATTGCGAGCCCGGTCCACGGCATGCGCCGGAGCAGGCCGCCCAGCCGGTCGAGGTCGCGGGTTCCCGCGCGGTCCTCCACGACGCCGGCCCCGATGAAGAGCAGGGTCTTGTACAGCGAGTGATTGACCAGATGGTAGAGTCCGACTAGGAATGCGACCGCCGCCAGGACCTGCTCGCCGCTCGCGGTAAAGAGAAAACCGGCTCCGAAGCCCACGGTGACGATCCCCGCGTTCTCGATCGAGCTGTGCGCCAGGAGCGTCTTGAGGTCGTTTTCTGTCGTCGCGTAAAGGATCCCGACCAGCGCGGAGATGGTCCCCACGACCAACGCGACGACGCCCGGCACCCTTGACACGGCCGGCAGGAGGTCGGCGTTGACGCGGAGAATTCCGTAGAGGCCGAGGTTCAGCGTCGCCCCGGCAAGGACCGGCACGAAGGGGGAGGGCGCAGCGTGGTAGGCTCTCGGCAGCCACCAGTTGACCGGCACCAACCCCGCCTTGACGCCGAAACCGAAGAAGGTGAGCAGGAAGACCGTCAGGGCCAGGCTCGGGCCCAGGCTGGGCGCGGCGGCCCGAATCGCGTCGAAGGTCAGACTGCCGGCATTCGAGGCCAGGACCAGAAGGCCCAGCAAGGCGGCAAGCGCACCGGCCTCACTCACCGCCAGCATCTGGTACCCAGCCCTGCGGTGCTCCTCCTGCTCGTGCTGAAAGGTCACCAGCAGGTAGGACAGGATCGACATCCCCTCCCAGGCCAGCAGGAACGAGAAGACGTCCCCCGCGAGCAGCAACCAGGTGATCGACGCGAGGAGCGCAAAGTACATGACGCCGTAGCCGCGCAGGCTGTAGCGGGCGCCCAGGCCGGCCAGGCTGTTGGCGGTGAAGATCGAGGCCGGCAGCACCACCAATCCAGTCACGAGGAGGAACAGTCCGCTCACCGGGTCGGCACGGAAGAGAAGCGACCCCACGGCTGGGATGTTCCAGAGCTCCGCGCTTTCCACCGTTTTCCCGAGGAGCGCCGTGGCCCCCAGGGCAAGCAACCCGGCAGCGACCAGCGGCCCGACCACGGCGATGAGCGTGGGAATCCGCCGGGAAGGAAGCGCCAGCGCCAGTACCATCCCGATACCGGACAGCACGACCACCGCAACGAAGCAGGCCAGAGCGTTACCCATGGCTGGTCCCGGTGACGGGATTGAGGGGCGACGCACCGAGGGTCGTGGGCATCGCGCGCCCCACGGCGACGAGGAGGCCGTGGAGAATCGCCAACGGAGGCGGGGGATGCCCTGGAACTTCGACATCGACCGGCAGCACGCGGGCCACGCCGCCCTCGCTGACGAAGCTCGGCGCGAAGAGGCCTCCTGTCAGGGCGCACGCCCCGACGGCAACGACCCGTTTCGGGCCGGGCATGGCCGCATAGGTATGCTCCAGCGCCGCCCGCATGTGGTCGGTGACCGAACCGACGACGAGGAGCACATCGGCGTGACGGGGGGTTGGCGTAATGAAGAAGCCGAGCCGGTGCATGTTGTAGTACGGGTTGTTGAGCTGTCGCACTTCCTGTAGGCACGCCCCGCAGTCCCCCGCGTCAACAACGATGACATGCACCGAACGGTGGAACGGACGGCCCAGGGCGCGACGGGATTGTGTCGCTTGCCCCCAGACGGCCCACTCATAGTCGTCGGACAAGCCAAGCGGGGCGGCCACTGCCCGTACACAGCGGAAGCAATGGATGCAGCGCCGGTTGTCGACCAGCAACTCACTGGCGTGCTGGGTCAGCGCCCCGGTTGGGCAGCAAGCCGCGAGAGCGGCGCCCTCCGCCGGGGCACGGACGCCGCCCACAGGCAGCCCCGGCGAAACACCCGCCGCCGCCTCCCTCGCCGCGGGATAGGCCGTGCTGCGGACTCCGCTCAGGAGCCCCCTCCTCACCCACTGACTCATCGGTCACTCCCACGCGGTGAGCTAGCGGTCATTCTCGGCAACCGAGAGGTCGAGGGTTGATAGGATGATCGGAAAGTCCTGAAAGGCGAAATGCTCGACGCTCAGGCGGAAGCCGAGCCAGTTGATGAAGGAGGGGGGGACGATGCGATAGCGTTGGACGGTCCCGTCCTCACTGATCCGGAGCCAGTGGAAGGCGGCGCCACGGGGAGCCTCAACCCACCCCAGGGCGGCACCCGCCTCCAGGCGGGGCGGCGCGTGAATCGGGCCGCTGGCCAGTCTCGAGACTACCTGCTCCATGAGGCTCAGCGACTGCCGCGCCTCGGCAAAGAGTACCCGCAGCCGGGCGTAGCCATCACCCTCGTGTTCCAACGGTGCTTGGAACGCGAAGCGGTCGTAGCCGCCATACGGCTGGACCACCCGCAGGTCCCGGGCAACTCCAGACGCCCGGGCAATCGGCCCCACGAGCCCGCAGGCCAATGCGTCTCCCGAAGCGATGAAGCCGACTTCCTCGAGCCGATCGAGGAAACTGCTCGATTGTTGGAGCATCGCCTCCAAGCGGTTCAGTTTCCGGAGGACCTCTCCGCACTGACGGCAGGCGTCCTGGCATCGCTGATCGTCGAGGTCGACGGTCAATCCCCCCGGTGTGACCAAGCCGAACAGGTAACGGTGCCCCGTCAGCCAGCCCGCGATTCGGAGCAACTCCTCTCCCAGCATGCCAACCTGGCTTGCCGCGACGGCCAGCGCGGTCGAGTCGCAGATCGCTTCGATGGCCACCACATGATGGCGCAGTCGCTCCAGTTCGGCGAGGAAAACGCGAAGCACCAGGGCTCGCTCAGGCACGGGGACGCTACCGATTGTCTCAACCGCGTGGCAGTAGGCCAGGGCATGCGAGAAGGCGGTGGTCGCGGCGAAACGCTCGGCGCTGAGGAGGACATCGATGTATGGCTGCCCCTCGGCGAGCTTCTCGACCCCGCGGTACTTGTAGAACAGGCGCGGGATGGCTCGCACCACATCCTCGCCCACCGTCTCCAGTAGGAAATGCGCCGATTCCGAGAGCCCGGCGAACACGGGGCCGATCGGCATGACAAAGGCGCCGGTGGCCTGCAGCACACGGCGGGGCCGCCAATCCGGCCTCGGATGGCGCTCGACCGGGAGCCGGTCGGAGGGGAAGCTGCGTCGCATCGGCTCGACGGCCTCCTGCCACACGTCGTCGTGCAGCACAAAATCCCCCAGGCGGGGGTGCCCCTCGAACTGCAGGCCATACAGATCCTCGGCCTCGCGCTCGTGCCAGTCCGCCGCGTGGACGACACGGACGATGCTTGGGACGTTCCGCTGGCTGAGCGGCCGCCGCAGGATGACCTGAACCCACCCCGGTTCGCGACTGCCATAGAAGGCATAGCGCAGCTCCCATTGCTGGTCGCCTTCCTCCACGACCAAGCCGGCAAAACCCAGTTGCCTTTCGCCGAACAGCCATCCGCACAGCGCTTCCAGCGCGTCCGGTGCAGCGACCGCTTCGAGGACGCCGGTCCGCGGTGCGATTCGGCAGGTGGCCGCCGCGCCCCAGCGGGCGCCGATCTCGCGCTGCAGGTCCTCGATCAGGTTCATCGGGGGGATACCGGGGTCAGAGTGGAAGCGGCGAGCCTGAGCAGCGTCTGCAGCGGCCCCGGCTGGTAGAGGCCGAACACGAGAACCGGCACTGCGGCCACCACCAGCGCCAGCACGCAGGCACGTGGCAGGTGTACCCGGCCCGGCCCGGTGGTGGCGGGCAGCGGTGTGCCGAGGACAATACGGTTGATGTGCAGGAGGATGCCGGAGAAGGCAACGACGACGAAGGCAACGAGGAGGCCCGTCACGAGGAAGTGCGCCTGCTCAAGGCCCGCGCGAAAGATGGAGAACTCGCTCAGGAACACCGCGAAGGGCGGGGCCCCGCCGATCGCGAGGCCGGCGAGGAGCAAGGCCGATCCGGCAATGGGGGACTGGCGCAGCAGCCCGCGAACGGAGGCGATGTCCCGGGTGCCGAGCACGAACAGGGCCGCCCCAGCGGCCAGGAAGCAGAAGGACTTGGTGAGACTGTGGGCGAGCATCTGCAGCATGGCGCCATAGAGGCCGCCGGTGCCCAACCCCGCCGCGACAAAGATGATTCCCATGTGCTCGACGGTGGAATACGCGAACAGCCTCTTGTAGTCGCGAACCTGGAGCAGGAGGATCGCCGCGACCCCCGCCGAGGTCAGGCCGACCGCCTGCATCCAGCCCGCGGCACGATCGGACGGGAGCAGCTCGGCAAGGCGGAGAATGACATAGAGTGCGTTGGTGGTCTTGACGCCCGAGAGCAGCGCACACACCGGCGCGGGAGCTTGGCTGTGCGCATCGGGGAGCCAGGTATGCAGTGGCACAAAGCCCACCTTGACGCCAAAGCCGACGAGGATGAGGAGAAAGGCGCTCAGCACCAAGGTCGGCGGCAGGCCCGGACTGATGGCGCTGAGACCGTTCCAACTGTAGTGCCCGCCCCCCGCCTTCTGCTGTGCCCAGAAGAGAATGAAGAACCCCAGGAGCGCGATGGCCGCTCCCATGAACATCAGGGCGATGTACTTCCACGCCGCCTCCAGGGCGGCCTTGGTGTCGTCGAAGGCGACCAGCAAGACTGAAAAGACGGCCGTGAATTCGATCGCGATCCAGACCAGAGCGGGCTCCGCGAGGACCGGCACGAGGAGCAGGGAGAAGGCGAACAGATTGAAGTGGGCATAGTAGGAGCGGAGTCGCTGCGGCTCCACGTGCGCGCCCATATAACCCCAGGAGAACAGGGCCGCCGTGACGTTGAGGAATGCCACCAGGAGCAGCACCAGGGCGCTGAGCCCGTCAAGCTCCACCCATCCGGTGATCGCCACCCATTGCTGCGCAGCCAGCACTCGGGAGGCCGCCACGCCTGCCAGTGCGAGGCCGCCCAGCATCGCGGCCAGCGTCACGGCGGGCGCGAACCGTTTCCCGGCCGGCAGGAGGGACAGCAAGGCGGCCAGGAGGGGGAGCAGCGGAATGAGGATGAGGGTCACGTCGGCCGGGTTTCCGATAGTGTCGCAAGGGTGCCGACGTCAGTGGTGCCGATGCGCTCCTGCACCGTGCGAGTCAGCACACCGACGATGAACACCAGGATGAGGACGTCGAAGGCGATCGAGACCTCCGCGATGAGCGGCATCTCCGGGGCCACGGCGATACCGGCAAAGAACGAGGAGTTCTCCATCGCAAGGAGCCCGAGAAACAGGGGCACCGCTTCCCGGCGTACCGCCGCGGTGAGGCCGCCGATCAGAATGCCGGCCAGGCCGATCGGCAGGTTCACGGCTATGGCAGGCCCTTCTCCGAAGGCCAGCAGCGGCCTTGCCAGCACGAACGCGGCGATGGCGAGCAGGAGCGCGATGAGCAGCGCGGTCGGAATGTTCAGCACCTGGGTGATCTCGCGGCGGGTGTAGACCTCATCCCGGAGTGCGCGTCGGATCAGGAGCGGGATGACCACTGCCTTGGTCGTGACGTCAACGATCCCGATGACGGCGAGGTGCCAGTTATGGTCGATCGCGCTGAGGAGGAACGCCGACAGGCCCAGCAACGTCGACAGCGCAACGAAGAGGCGGACGCATCCCTGGACCTGGCGGATCGCGACAAGGCCAAAGCTCACCAGCAGGAACAGGCCGCCCACCAGGGCGTTCAGGTTCTGGAGCCAGTCCACGACGTCGGAAGAGGGCATCTGCTCAAGAGGCGTAGAGACGAGTGATCATCGCGATGACCGAGGTCACGAAGGCGGCCCCCAGAAACTCCGCGATGCGGAACAGACGGAGCTTCGCGAGCGATGACTCGACTGCAACCAGGACGAGGACGAAGCCGAGGATCTTGAGCAGGATGCTCGGAACCGCGAGAACGACCGCTCCGAAGGTGTGCTCGTGGGCCAGGCCCCAGGGAGAGACCAGGACGTTGAGGAAGATGCACAGCAGCACGAACGTCTTCATGTGCCCGCCCCATTTCATCAGAGCCTGACCGCGCCCGGAGTATTCGAGGGCCTTGGATTCATCGATCATGGCCAGCTCGAAGTGGCCGGCGGGATTGTCCACCGGAATGCGGCCCCCTTCGGCCAGAATGAGCATGAAGAAGGCGAGCATGAGCAGGACGTGCGAAGGCTGGAAGAATGTTGACCAGGGCGTGATCCAACGCTGCTGGACGATGTACGGGATGGTTGAGCCGGCGACGAAGGAAACCGTGAAGAAGACGATCATGAACACCGGCTCCGCCAGAAACCCCACCATGCGGGTCCGGCTCGCGCCCACGGGGCCGTACGGGTTGGCCGTATCAACGGCAGCGAGCGTAGCGAAGAAGCCGCCCAGGGACAGCACGAACCCTCCGCCCAACATGTCGCCCATGAAGGCGAAGAACAGGGGGTAGTCGGTGAGGACGGGGATGAGGAGCGCGACGAAGAGCGGGGTTGCGAACACGAGGTACGGAGTGAAGCGGAAGATCCAGGTGGCGTCCTGTGAGACAACTTCGTCTTTGTGGAAGTACTTCCACAGGTCGCGATAGGGCTGAAATACGCTCGGGCCCCGCTTGGACTGGACTATCTCCTTGAGTCGACTGGTGACGCCGGACACGAGCGGCGAAAAGACCAGGACGGCAAGCGCCTGCAGCAGGTTGAACAGGATACGGTCCGCCACGCCCCAAATTCCTCCAAGAAACTACCGGGAGAATGGTGGGGCCGGGCGCAAAAAACTCCTGCCCGGCCGAAGCCGCACAGGAGTCATCAACCGCATCGCATCACGGTGCTTGAAGGCGAACTCCATCGCCTATCCGACATCTGCTACGACATACTACTGGCTTCCTGAATCAGCGTCAAGGCGAACACCGCGGGTCGCTGCTGAGCTTCGGCATGCTGCGTTCGCGGGGTCGCCGCGAGGATCGCTAGTCCTCGACCGGCGGGCCGGCTGCACCGCCCCACCTGGGCACCGGCTCCTCGTGGTGTCCCTCACGCTGCAGCAGCGCCTCCAGCTCCTGCAATTCGGGGGTGCTCAACGCGCCGGGGTCGACGGCGGATTGCCCCGGCTGCTCCGCGGCGCGATCGATCTGCCCACCTGCCCAGACCTCAAGGCGGGAGGCGAACTCCTCGAGAGCAGCCGTCAGAAGAGGCGATAGCGCCCGGAGGCGGCGGCGGGCCTGGACCTGGAGCCACCAGCGAGCCTTGATGCGAGGGCGGGACCAGCCCGCCAACGGGCCCAGCAGCCGAGCATCGAAGAGGGGAGGGACTCTCGACTCTCCCAATTCCCGATCTTCGGTCGTGGCGATGAGCTTGCGCACTCGGCCCGCCGCCTGAGCGGCGGCGTCGATGACCACGCGCCTCGCCGCAGACACAGGATCCTGGTTCGTCTGCCAGGCGTCGATGAGCGGGTCGGTGGCGAGCGCGAGAATCCTGGCGGTGTTTCTCGGCAGCGCCTGGGTCGCCTCGCGCGCCGCGCTGCGCGCCCTGGCGATGAGTCCCGCCCGGGCACGGGATGCGCCAGCGGCCGGCAGCGACTGGCGCTCGGTCAATGCCAGATCGGTGGCCACAAGCAGTCGCCTCAGGCGACGCTCGAGCATCGCGGACCGCGCGGTGGCGCGATGCAGGAGAAGGGGCTCGATCACCTCGGTGCGCAGAGCGACGACCGTGCTCGACTGGGCCGGCAGTGCGGAAATCGGCCGAAGCGGCAGGTGTTCAAGGTGGGCCGTCGTCGTCAGTTCTCTCGTTACGTACCCGAGCGTGGCCTCCATGGCGAGGGGCGAGAGCAGGTCACTCTTGCTGATGAGCACCTGGCAGGGGATCCCAGCGTTCTCGAGGCCCGCCACCAGGCTGACCTCGTCTCTCGAGACGGGCGTGCCGGCCGCGACGAGCACCAGGCCGAGATCGCATCTGGGGAGCGAGGCGTAGGCGAGGGCCGGAGCGGCGCTGGACAGCGTGCCCACTCCGGGCGTGTCCAACAGACTGAGACCGGGAGATAGGGTCGGCACGTTGATATCAACGTGGCGTATCTCCGCGGACGGGTCGCTCCCGCCGGTGAGGGTCATCGCACGTTCGGCAACCTCGCGCGACACCTGCCGTGCCGCCCCATCGGGTTCGATGAGACGAAACGCCAGCGGGCCATGCCGGATCCGCACGGGGACGGCGGTGATGGGTGTCGCGCCCACAGGGAGGATGGCTGTGCCAGCCAGGGCGTTCATCAGCGAAGACTTGCCGCTGCTGACCCGACCGAATACACCGATTTCAAGAGTCGTAGCCTCGGCGCGCTCCGCCGCCGCGGCCAGCAGCGGCCGGATCTCGCTCAGGGCGTGCGCTGCGCTGAGCCGGTCCAGCTCCCGCAGGATCTGGCCGGGTACTCCCGGGAGCCGCTCCAGGCGGTGGCTGAGGCCGCCCGCATCCTGTTCGTGCAGGAGGGCGACCGCCCTCCGGAATAGAATCCGGAGGTGCTCTCCAAGGGAGCGAAGGCGGTCCGCCACCTCTGGTGTCAGGGGGCCATAGCCACGCATCACCGGTTCGCCTAGATCGGCAAGGGCGATCTCGGCGAATCGGATCGTCACTTCGGCGCTGTGCCTCGCGGAGAGATACGGGTCGGGCCTCGGCAACCCCAGCTGCGCGAGGCTTTCCACGATGTCGGTCCGGGCCGCCACAATCGCGGCCCGGAGCAGGGCCGCCTCGTGCTCGGCAAAGTCTGGCCGTGTGGCGCTGAAGGGGGATGTGTCCGGGTAGGTCAGCCCCGCGACGGAGTCGAGAAGATCATCGAGGTGCCGCAGAACGGAGAGGACGTGACGCGCCTGATTCGCATCAAGCAGTGGCCCTGCGCTGGACGACATTGGGCCGAGTGGCCGGGGAAACCACGGCTTGGGGCCGTGATTCCCCGGCCATTCGTTACCTAAAGACTGAAGACGGTCAGCACGCCGCCCTGGGTGGAGAACTGGCCGACGTCACCGAAGGCGCCCAGCGCGCCGAGCCCCGCGGTGGGGTCCTCAGCGCCAATACCCGCGGCCACGCCGATGCCCGCCCAGCCACCGATGCCGGACAGCACCGCGACGTACTGCTTGCCATCAGGCCCCTTGTAGGTCATCGGGTTGCCAATGATGCCCGAAGGGGTCTTGAACTTCCACAGCAGCTTGCCGGTCTTCTGGTCCACGGCCTTGAGCCAGCCTTCCATCGTGCCGTAGAAGACCAGGCCGCCGGCGGTCGTCAGGGCGCCGCCGTAGGCGGCCAGGTTTTCCTTGTCCGACCAGACCACCTTGCCCGCCATCGGATCCCAGGCGATGAAGGCGCCACGGTTGCCGCCCGGGCCGGGGAACATCCGCACGATCGCGCCGACGTACGGCTGACCGCGGGTGTACTTCACTTCCACGCCCTCGTAGTCCATGCAGATGTTG
>DATJVM010000029.1:0-160144 GCA_035501775.1 Gemmatimonadales bacterium
CCGGCGGCACCACGTCCGGGCGAAGAAGCCCCGCTGGTCCTCCCGACGCTCGATGTCCACCAGCCAGGCCCCCCCCAGGGGAGTCGGCGTGAGGATCATGGCTGGATCCTGGGCTCCGGGATCGGGATGATGAAGCGGCCGCCCCACTCCCGGATGAAGGCGAGCTGGCTCACGATTTCGTCCTTGAGGTTCCAGGGCAGCACCAGCACGTAGTCGGGCCTCGCCTCCCGCAGCCGGTCGGGCGGGTGGATGGGGATGTGAGTGCCGGGGAGGAACTTGCCCTGCTTGTAGGGGCTCCGGTCCACGGTGAAGTCCACGAAGTCCGTCCGGATGCCGCAGTAGTTGAGCAGGGTGTTGCCCTTGCCGGGCGCGCCGTAGCCGACGACCCGCTTCCCTTCCCGTTTGGCCTGGATGAGAAACTCGAGCAGCTTGCGCTTCGTCTCGCGCACCCGCTCCTCGAAGTCGGCGTAGTAGGCCAGGGTGTCCACGCCGGCCGCAGCCTCCCGGGCCCGAAGGTCGAGCAGGCGGTCGGTGAGCGGCTTGGACTCGTCTTCGGCGTGACGACCGTAGATGCGGATCGACCCGCCGTGGGTCGGCAGCTCCTCCACGTCAAAGAGCACCAGCCCATGCGCCGCAAAGATGCGCTCGGCGGAATACAGGGAGAAGTACGAGAAGTGCTCGTGATACACCTGGTCGAACTGGTTGCCGACCACTGTCTGGTGCAGGTGAGGGAACTCGATCGTGATGACCCCATCGGGAGCCAGCAGGATCTTGAGCCCGGCCACGAAGTCGTTGAGGTCCGGCACCTGCGCAAGAACGTTGTTGCCCAGGATGAGCCCCGGCCGCTGTCCCTGCCGGACCAGGTCCCGGGCCGTCTCCCGGCCGAAGAACCGCACCAGGGTGCGGACTCCCTTGTCCTCCGCAACCTTCGCCACGTTGGCGGCGGGCTCGATTCCGAGACACGGGATGCCCCGCTGCACGAAGTACTGCAGCAGGTAGCCGTCGTTACTCGCCACCTCGATCACGAAGCTCTGCGAACCCAGCCCAAGCCGGCCGATCATCTGGTCCACGTAGCGGCGACAGTGATCGAGCCAGGAGTCGGAGAAAGACGAAAAGTAGGCGTAATCGGTGAAGATCTCCTCGCCGCTCACGTACTCCTCGAGCTGGACCAGGAAGCAGCGCTCACACACCCAGGCATGCAGCGGATAGAACGGTTCCATCGCGTTGACCCGGTCGGCCGGCACGAAGCTCTCG
This sequence comes from Gemmatimonadales bacterium, assembly GCA_035501775.1. Lineage (GTDB taxonomy): Bacteria > Gemmatimonadota > Gemmatimonadetes > Gemmatimonadales > GWC2-71-9 > JADJOM01. Next base: position 1,255 of record DATJVM010000029.1, read on the forward strand.
CACAGCGGCGACATCCCGAGATCCACCATCGTGTGGCGCAGCGGGGTCCCGCAGAACCGGCAGCAGCCGGGGCGGGGCGAACCGGTCTGGGCGGCGGGCCAGGCGGCAGCCGAGGCCGCGACGGAGGTGGCAGTCATGCGGGAACGCACTCCTCAGTTGTAGGTGCGGAAGACCGGCTTCACCGGCCGGCCAACGAGATACGGCTCCGCGCCCTCGCTGAGAGCGCGCTTGTAGATTTCCAATGCCCCGTCGACCGCCTCGACGGTGCGATCGATGTCTTCATCGGTGTGCGAGTAACTGACCACGAACGACGGGGCGAGGACGCCGCGCCGGATGAGCTCCTGCATGAAGAGCGCGCGATAGGATTGCGAGGGCTGCCGATCGGGCCCGCGCGTCGCGAAGACCAGGTTGCAGGGGCGGCCCAGCACTTCGACGAAGCCTTCCACCTGGTGCCGCGCGATGGCCGCGTTGACACCAGCCCGGAGCCGCTCGCCCTGCCGGTACAGCGTTTCGATGACGGGCTCGCCCTGATAGACCTGCATCGCCGCAATCGCGGCGGCCAGGGCGTGGGTCTCGGCACCGTGGGTGGTCGAGAGCAGGAAGACCCGCTCCCGGGAGTGCCGGAGACCGCCCAACTCCATGATCTCCCGCTTGCCGGCAAGCGCGCCGAGGGAGAAGCCGTTGGCGATCGCCTTCCCGAACGTCGCGAGGTCCGGCGTTACCCCATGGACCTTCTGGGCTCCACCCACATCCCACCGGAACCCGGTGATCATTTCATCCAGCATCAGAACGGCCCCGTGCTGGCTGCAGAGCCGTCGGACAGTAGTGAGGAACCCCGCGGCCGGGGCGATGCTGGTCTCCGCCTCGAGCACCACACACGCTATCCGGTCGGGATACTCCCGGAAAAGGCGCTCCAGGCTGGCGGGATCGTTGAAGCGGAACTTGACGGTGAGGGCGCGAATCGCCTCCGGAATGCCAGCCGCCATCGGCGTGGTGCCGATGAACCAGTCGTCGGTCGAGAAGAAGGGATGGTCGGCGCAGATGGCGACCAGATCGCGCCCGGTGAAGGCCCGGGCCAGCTTCACGCCAGCGGTGGTGGCGTCCGACCCGTTCTTGGCGAACTTGACCATGTCCATGGAGGGCACGCAGCGCAGGAACTCCTCCGCCGCGGCCACCTCGATAGGGCTTGGACGGACGAAGTTCGCCCCGCTCTGCATCTCGCGCTGAGCCGCGGTCACGACCGCGGGAAAGGCATGGCCCAGAGCAACCGCGCGCAATCCCATCCCGTACTCGATGTATTCGTGCCCATCGAGGTCCCACACGTGACATCCCTGACCCCGCGCGATGAACGGCGGCGCGCACACCGGATACTGGTCGTCGCCTTTCGCGTAGGTGTGCGCGCCACCCGGAATCAGCGCGTGGGCCCGTTCCTGCAGACTGCGGGTGGCGGCGGAAATCTGCGGGAGCGCCCGATCAACCAGGGACGTGCTGGGAGCAGACACGGCAACCTCCGAAATGGCTGCCCGCCCCCGCAAACCGGGCGGGGCCGAACAGCCGGCAGATGGCGGACGGGAACACTACCCGAGCCGAAACCAATCATGGTAGCCCGTGGCAATTTGCACGCCAGTACCGGACCCTGTCGGGGCCGGCCCATGGCACCGAAACTGCTCCCGCGCCAGCGCCGTTTCGTGCCCTTTCCAGGAAGCTGCCCGTGACCAACGAACGCGAGCACGCCGTCGTGATCGGCGGCGGCATTGTGGGCCTGGCCACCGCGCTCGCGCTCGGCGAACGAGGCCGGACGGTCATCGTCCTCGAAGCAGAGGACCGCTTGGCCGCCCACCAGACCGGGCACAACAGCGGCGTGATTCATTCGGGCCTCTACTACAAGCCGGGCTCCCTCAAGGCCCGAACCTGCCGGGCCGGCCTCGAAGCGATGTACCAGTTCTGCGCCGAGGAGGGCGTCCCTCACAAGAAGTGCGGCAAGCTGGTCGTCGCAACCCGGGCCGAGGAACTCCCTCGGCTGGAGACCCTTGAGGAGCGGGGCCGGGCCAACGGCGTCTCCGTGCGCCGGCTCACGGCCGATCAGCTCCGCGAGTATGAGCCCGAGGTGCGCGGCGTGGCCGGCCTCTGGGTGAGCGACACGGGCATCGTGAACTACAGTGCCGTAGCCGAAGCCATGGCTCGGCGGATCAGGCGCCAGGGCGGCGAGGTGCGCACCGGGTGGCGGGTCACCGGGATTCGGATCGACGGCTCGGCGACGGTGGTGGAGACCGCCAACGGGACGATCCGCACGCCCCAGCTGGTGAACTGCGGAGGCCTTCAGTGCGACCGAATCGCCCGAATGGCAGGCACCGAGCCGGGCATGCGCGTCGTGCCATTCCGCGGCGAGTACTACGTCCTCCGTCCCGAGCGGGCCCACCTCGTGCGAGGCCTGATCTACCCCGTTCCCGACCCGGCGCTCCCGTTTCTCGGCGTCCATTTCACCCGCGGAATCGATGACGTGGTTGAGGCCGGCCCCAACGCGGTCCTGGCCTTCAAGCGGGAGGGGTACACTTGGGGTGACGTTTCATTAAGAGACGCCGTTGATTGGGCCCTCTTTCCCGGATTCTGGCGGATGGCCGCGACCCAGTGGCGGAACGGCGTGGACGAGATGCGCCGGTCCCTGAGCCGTGCTCGATTCCTCAGGTCCTTGCAAACCCTGCTGCCCAGCCTGACAGATGCCGACATCCATCCGGGAGGAAGCGGAGTGAGAGCCCAGGCCGTGGGAGCGGACGGCAAGCTCATTGACGACTTCTGCCTGGCCGGGACGCCTAAGCTGATGCACGTTCTCAACGCACCCTCGCCGGCCGCGACGGCGTCCTTGGCCATTGGGCGGGAGATAGCAAGACAAATAGCTGCGTAGCAACGGCTTGTAGATTGAAACCGTGCCCGGCTTTTCGGTGGATCTCGCTCACGATGGGGCGTCCGGGGGGGCCGGTTGGCGGTTCGAGAGAAAGCTGATCGTCGAGGCTGCGCAACAACCGTAGCGCTCCCGCAGCACACCGTGGCAGATCCCGACAGCGCTCCGCTAGACTTGTGGGGGCGGAAGCCAGCGGTGCGCACAGAGGTTGCTTGAGAGAACGCCCGGCGTACCTGGCGGTACGCGGAGCCACCCAGCCACTGGAGGGGACTTGGCGTCGAACCAGGTACGGATCATCGGCGGCACGGAAGGGCGCTCGGCGCTTACCGAACTTCGGGAGCTGGTTGGCGAGCTGGTTGCCTCACGGGACCTGCTTTCCCAACTGACGATTCGCGACATCAAGCTTCGCTACAAGCAGGCGGTCATGGGATTCGGCTGGGCCCTCCTGATGCCGATCCTGGTGGTTTCCGCAGGGAGTATTGTCCGACTGGCGATTTCGAGCACGGCCGGTCATGGGTTGGGCCTCCAGAGCCTGGCCGGCGTGACGATCAAATCCCTTCCCTGGGCCTTCTTTGTCGGCTCCGTCAGCTTCGCGACCGCGAGCCTGACCGGGAACACCAGTCTCGTCTCCAAGATCTACTTTCCGCGGGAGGTGCTCCCGCTGTCGTGCGTGCTGGCGCAGGCCGTGGATACGCTGGTCGGCGGCGTGGTAGTGGCCATTGCCGTGCCCTTCATGGGAGCCAGGCTGACCTGGGCGCTGCTGTGGATCCCGGTCATCGCGCTCCTGATCTTCATGTTCACGGCGGCGAGCTGCCTGTTCCTGAGCTGCGCCAATCTTTTCTTCCGCGACGTGAAGTACCTGGTGCAGGTCCTCCTGATGTTCGGCATCTTCTTCACGCCAATCTTCTACGAACCGGGCATGCTGGGCGCCCGCGCGTATCTGGTGATGCTCAACCCGATCGCCCCACTCGTGGAGGGCGCCCGGCTGGTGCTGATGAACGGGCACAACCTGCTCGAGCCCCTGACCCCCGGAACGTCGGGGACCGACGTCTGGTCGCCGTGGTATCTGGGCTACTCGGCGGCCTGGGCGATTTGCGGACTGGTTGGCGGAACGCTGATCTTCCATCGCGTCCAATACCTCTTCGCCGAGTACCTCTGATGAGCGAACCGCGCATCGTCGTTGACCACTTGTGGAAGCGGTTTCGCCGCGGCGAGCGGCAGGACAGCCTCCGCGACCTCGTGCCCGCGCTGTTCCGGCGACTCACCCCGGGCCGCAAGGAACCAGAGCTGGGCGCCAACGACTTCTGGGCCATCCGGGATGTGGGCTTCGAGGTGCAGGAGGGGGAGGCGCTGGGCATCATCGGTCCCAACGGCGCCGGCAAGTCCACGATGCTCAAGCTGCTCAACCGGATCCTTCGCCCCACCAGCGGCACCATCCGACTCCACGGCAAGGTCTCGGCGCTGATCGAGGTCGCGGCGGGCTTCCATCCGGACCTGACCGGGCGCGAGAACATCTTCCTGCAGGGCGCCATCATCGGCATGCGGAGGGCCGAGATCGCGCGCAAACTGGACAGCATCATCGACTTCGCCGGCGTCGAGCGCTTCATCGACACGCCGGTCAAGCGCTATTCGACCGGCATGAGCGCGCGCCTGGGCTTTGCCGTGGCCGCGCACCTGGATCCCGACATCCTGCTTATCGACGAGGTGCTCTCGGTGGGCGACATGGCCTTCCAGGAGAAGTGCATCGCCCGGATGAAGCAATTCAAGGCGAGTGGCGTGTCGATCATTTTCGTATCCCACAACATGCAGGCCGTCAGCGATCTGTGCGATCACGCGCTGTCATTGCGCTCCACCGTCCAGCACTATGGGTCGGCCCAGGACGTGATTCAGTCGTACGTCACCGCGATGGGAAGCGAAGGGGGCACCCTGGGGCATCCGGACGTGAATATCGGTCCGGTGGTGCTGCGCAACGCGGAAGGGCGTGACGTCACGACCGCGACGTCGGGGGAGCGGCTCCAGCTAGAAGTGACCTACACCGCCCGGCGGGACCTGACCGGCGTCCACTTCGGCCTGCTGCTCCACCGGACGACCGACGGACTACTGGTCTATGACGCGAACTTCACCGACAAGGAACTGGGCATCCGCCAGTGGCGGAGCGGCGAACCGGTCACGATCCGGTTCGACCTCACCGCGACGGTGACCCGCGGGCAGTATCACTTCGATACCCACGTGGCCGAAACGGGGACAGGCGTTCTGCTGGCGCGCCGGAATCCCGCCATGCTGTTGCGGGTGGATGAGCTTCGGACCTGGGCCGGAATCGCAAACCTCGCGGTCACCGCCTCGGCGCGGACCACCGAGCGCGTGGCCAGCGCAGTGCGCGTCTAGCCCACCACGGAGTACGGCTACCGCCGCTCCAGCAGTTCACGATAGACCTGAGCATTTCCCGCGACATTCCGGTCCAGGGAGAAGCGCGTGACGCGTTCCCGCGCCGCCCGGCCCAGGCAAGCCCGCGCAGCCTCATCAGGGACCAGGCGCGCCAACGCGGCCGTTAGCTGCTCCGGGCGTTCGGGGTCGAACAGCACACCGGATTCCGGGGTCAGGATTTCCGCCGGCCCACCGCAGGCCGCCGCCAGCAGCGGCTTTCCCAGCGCCATGGCTTCGAGAATGACCAGCCCGAACGGCTCGGGCGTCACCGATGCGTGCAGGCAGATGTCGGCCGCGTTGACGAAATCGGGCACATCCCGCCGGGCGCCCACGAATTGCACGATGCCCTCGAGGCCCTCTCGGGCAACGGTCTGTCGGAGCGCAGCCTCGTACTCGACCTCGCCGGGCGCCGTGGCGCCGACGAAGAGCACCCTCAGGCGCCCGCGGACCTCGATCGGCAGTTGGGCCAGGGCCGACAGCACCACGTGCTGCCCCTTCCAGGGCCGGATGTTCCCCACCATGACAGCGAGGATCGCTCCGGGCGCCACCCCCGCCTCGCGCCGCACCTCGTCCGCGCGCCGGTCGACCCGCGCGCGATAGGCCGCGGCGTCCAAGCCGAGGTACACCGTGGTGATCCGCTCGTCGGCGATGCCCAGGTGTCGCATCCGGGACCGCATGTGCTCGCTGATGGCGATCACGCGGTCGTAGCGACGGACCAGGAAGCGCTTGACCCGGCTGTGCTCCTCGGGGGCTTCGCCCATGGCGTTCACGATGCAGGGGATCCCCTCCAGATGCGCGGCGGGGAGCCAGTCATCGCAAGTGAACACCGGGTGGTTGTTGAGATGAACCAGGTCGATCGCGTGAGTCGAGATGAACTGGCGCCGCCGGCCGATCGCGCGGGCCATCTCCCGGAGCTTGAGCAGCCGGTTGCCGTTGCGATGGACCGCCCGCTCGATAGCGCGCTCGGACTCGTAGAGGTGGACCTCGATTCCCTCCGCCTGAAGGCGGGGGACAAAGAGGTTGGCCTGGTTGAAGAGGACCACGGGATGGAACTGCGCGCGGTCGAGCCCCGTCGCCAGGTCGAACAGTGCCTGGTACGAGCCGCCGACCGTGTGGTCTTCGTTGCTCTCCATCAGCAGGATGCGACGCTGCGCCGGCGTCTGGCTCATGCCCGACCCCCGCGGAAGAGCCGGAGATAGTTGTCCGTCATCGCCGCGACGGTGAACTCCGCGCGACCGCGGCGTCCGGCGCGCTCGCCCATCTCCCGGCGGAGTGCCGGCGACTCCATCAGGCCGCGCAGCGCCTGGGCCAGCGCGCGCGGGTCCCCGGGCGGCACCAGCAATCCTTCCTCCCCGTCGGTCACGGCTTCCGGAATCCCGGAGGTACGCGAGGCAATGACCGGGTTCCCGGCGAGCATGGCCTCGAGCACGGCGAGTGGGAGCCCTTCCCAGAGCGAGGGCATGACGAAGACGTCAGCCGCGGCCTGCAGGTCGGGGATGTCGCTGCGCTTGAGCAGAATGTGCACCCGGTCGGCGAAGCCATGCTCCCGTGCAAAGGCTTCGAGCTTCGGGCGCTCGGGGCCACCCCGGCCCCCGGCGATCACGAGGCGCCAGGGAACGGTGAGGCCGCTCGCCTGCAGATCGCGCAGCGCCTCGAGGAGCACGATGTGCGCCTTGCGGGGATCCAGGTTCCCGACCGCGAGGAGCACTACTTCGCCCGGACGAATGCCCAGTTCCTCGCGCACCCGGTCCGGATTGCCGGGACGCTCGGGCACGCCGTTCAGGACCACGCCGAGCGCTCCGGGCCGAAGGCCGAGATCCCGGTCCAGCTGGGTCTTGGTGGCGCCCGAGACCGCGACGGTTGCCGCGCTGTTCCGCATCGCCCAGCGGACCGCAATCCGGCGCCGCAGCGCCCGGTGCATGGTCTGACTGCCGTGAAAGGTGATCACGTGGCGACGCCGTTCGAGGCGGGCCGCCATGGCACCGTAGACCGCCATGGTGAACTCATGGCTATGCACCACGTCGATGCGGTGCTCGCGGAAGAGAGCCCTGAGCCCCGTTACGCACCCCCAGTCGAGCGGGCGGCGCAACCGGAACACCTCCGGGGCAAACCCGCGGGCCCTGAGCTCCCCGGCCAGCCATCCCGATCGCTTCTCGGGGCCGACCGGCAGGACGTGATGCCCCCGCCTGGCCAGTTCCTCGGAGAGCTGCATCAGGACGATCTCCGCCCCGCCCGGTCCATCGGACTCGAGCATCATGGCGATGCGCAGCGGGCGCGCGTCCTCTGGCGCTTCAGATCCCACGGATAAAGTCCCTGATTGATCGGGTTACGGTCTTGCCGGGCTCAGCTTGCCTCACGGAACCAGCGCCATGTTTCAAGCAGGAATGGTGCCGGGTCTTCGAATCTCAAGACCTCCAGGCGATCTCCGGGTCGCCAGAGAAGGCCCTGTCGACCGATGCTCTCCCACAAGCCGGGAGCGCCCGCAGGCATCGACAGCTCCGCGTCGCTGCGACGGAGCCGGGCCAGTAGGTAGTCCGCGTTCCCCCACTCCCATCGCAGGCGGGCGCCGGTACGCCAGGCGGTCACGGGCTCGGAGGGCTCGTCCAGTGCGGCGGCAACCAGGAGGCTAGGGAAGTCCACTCCAGCGTCGATCGCCAGCTGCAGTGAGCCCCACAGACGCCCGTTGATCTCCATCAGGTATGGTGTGCCGGAGGCGGCGTCCATCTTGTACTCCACCATCGCGACTCCCTGCCAGCCCAGCCGCGACAACAATTCCCGCGAGCGCGCGACGAGTTGAGGATCGGCGGCGATGCTCTCAGAGTAAACGCTCACCCCACCCGAGGGCGGCTTCTCCCTGAGTCGCCGGTGGGCGAACAGCGCCCGGAGTTCTCCCCTCCACTCCAGAAGGAAAATGCCGGCCCCAGGGCCCACGATGCGCCGTTGGGCCAGCAAGGGGAACGCCGCATCCGGCAGCCGGCTCAACTGCGCCTCAAGGCCGGCCGCGTCTCTGGCATGGAGCACCCTGAGTTGGACGCGGCTCTGCGCCGCCTCGGCCACGCTGCGCCACGGCTTGAGCACCAGCGGAAAACCCAACCTCCCTCCGGCCAACTGAGCGGCGTCCTCCCGGGTACGGGCCACCAGCTGCTCCGGCACGGCGATCCCCGTCTCGCTCGCCAGGGCAAGGACCTGCTCCTTGTCCGTGACCCGGCGGAAGACGTCCAGTTCCGGAAACGGGAGGCGGCACGCCCCGAGCCCCCCGCGCGCCCCGAGCAGCGCCAGCAGTGAGGCTTCGGAGATGGGAAGCAGAACATCCGCGGCATGCGTGCGGACCTGCTCGAGAATGCGCGCCGTGTACGCGTCCGGAGCCGTCATCGGGTCCGGGGCCTCGAGGGACAGTGCCGCGTGGCGGGAACAGCCCGCCAGGGAACGCCTTGCGGTGCTGGTCACGATGACCCGATGTCCCGCCCGACCGAGCGAGCGGACCGTGGCAAGCGCGGCACGCTGTTCACCGTCGGTAACGAGAACCGTCGCTCGCCTCACGGACGAAGGCCGGCAAGCCGCAGGGCGAGTCCGTTCAGAGACAGGCCGGAAGGCACGTTGATTCGGGGGATCGCGAAGCGATCCACTTCGTTCGGAATAAGCCTGCCTCCCGCCACGAGCAGCGCGCCCGCGTAACCCGCGCGCCTCGTGGCCGCGACTACCGGCGCGCTGAACAGGCCGTACGGGTAGGAAAGCCAGGGGATGGTCGCCGCTGAAAATCGCTGGCCGAGCCAGTGGAGAGGCCGAATCAGTTCCTCGCCCAGCTCCGGCGTATCGAGTCGGGCCAGATTGGGATGACTCCAGGTGTGGGACCCCAGCGTGAAGCCGGGTTGGCGCGCGGCCGCATCCAGGTCCTCCGCGCTGGCCGAGTGGAGCTCCGGTGGCAAGACCGCCGCCGCTGGGGGCATCAGCCTCCGCACCTCGGCGTCCTTGCCCATGCGCTCGTCCAGGGCACGTGCCCGGAGAGCCGGTGAGAGTCCCTCCGCCCCCGCAAGATCGTCCCACCAGAAGGTGGCGCCGCCCAGGAGCCCCGGGGGCACGAACATGGTGGCGGGGAGGCCTAGCCGCCCCAGCTCCGCGCGGCCGAGGGTGACGGCTCCCCTGTACGCATCATCGAAGGTGATGGCAACCCGGAGCCTGCCCGGCGCGGACGACTCGAGCGCCGCCGGAAGCGGGACGACCTCGCAGCACTCCGCCAGGAGATCGAGCTGGCGCGCAAAGCTGCTGACAGAGAGATGGAGCGGACGATCACCCGCGTGCGGCAGGCCATCCGGCACAATGTTGTGGTAGGCGAGGATTACCGCATGCCGGCTCGCCCCGGGACTGCGCAAGGCCCGCCGGCCGGCCCAGCCAAGCGCCGGCTCCACCAAGGACTTGATGCGGGCCCTCAAGCCGACGGCAACGAGAGGGCGGGGGTGGCAGGAAGGCCGGTGGGCGCAGCGGGCATCGACGCCAGGACAGCCCCTGAAGAAACGTGGCCGCTACCCGCGGCCTGGGCCGCATCGTGGATCAGCCGCCGGCGAACCGCGAGGGTGAGAGCCGCCATGTACATGGCGACGATGTAGACGATGTCGATCCACGCAAACGAGACGAAGGTGCTCGTCACGGCGAATCCCACCATCGAGACCGAGAGGAACAGGGTCGCGTCATACATGAAGCGCTGCTCGCGGTCGCCCCGGCGCCAGGCTCGGGGAATCCGTTTGCGCAGCTTCCGCATGCGCCAGACTCCGCCAAAGACGATGAGGGAAAAGAGGATCAGGCCCGTGAAGCCGGTCTCGGCGCCCACCTCGATGTAGGTGTTGTGCGGCGGCTGGCAGCGCAGCCCGGTGCCTCGCACGTAGTTCCGCACCTTGTCCGACAGGTCGCTCATGCACTCGGCGCGCTGGAAGTTGTGAATGCCGAGGCCGGTCAGCGGGTAATTCTCCATGTAGACGATGCCGCGCAGAATCAACTGGCGGCGGCCGTCCTTGCTGGTCCAGTTGTAGTCCTGCTTGAGGCCCAGCAGGGTGTTCATCTGCTCCCAGTAGCCGGGAGGCGCAGCTACGACGAGCGCGATCCCCACCACGCCCACGAACGCGGCTCGCTTCCAGACCGGCACCGTCTTGAGCGTTACCAGCAGCACCGCGCCGGTGACGATGAGGCCGACCAATGCGCCGCGTGATCCGCTCCGCGCGAGAGTCACACCGATCGCTACCATGGTGGCCGCACTGATCCACTTGCGAAGCCCGGTGGAGTGCTGAAAGAGGAGCAGGGCGAGCGGCAGCCCCACCATGAGCACGACGCCGATATCGTTGGCGTCGAAGGTGTACAGGTTCGAGAGCCGCGCCGCATCGCTGCCGTGTTTGCTGAGATGGAACATGAAGATCGCCATGTACGAGAGGATGCCGCAGCTCACGACATAGGCGTAGATCAGCGTGAGGAGATCCTGCAGGTTGCGGATACCCGCCAGCAGGAGGAAGGCGGCGATGACGACCTTGATGAAGTTGTCCAGCAGGAACTTGCCGCTGTTCCCCGTCGAGATGCCGAACAGGGTCGAAACGCAGGACAGCAGAAACAGCGCGACCACGAGCCGGGCTTCCGTGGTCCTCAGGAGGCCACCCGAGGCCAGCTTCCGGGGATTGGCCACCGCATAGGCGAGAGTGAATCCAACCAGCACGAAGGCGGGGTGCATCTTCCCGATCAGGCCGATCGCCTGGTGGACCCGGCTGACGTTGATGATCATCAGCAGGAACAGCCCGAGGCGCATCGGGTCGAGCTTGAGGCGGATGGAGCCGACCGCCGATCGCCGTTGCGGCGCCGGCTGCGCCAGCGCCCGGGCTACCTGCACACTTTCCACCTCGCCTCCCCTGCCCAGAATTGCCGTGAAGGACCTGAACCGCCCGCCCCTCCCGTGACAAGACCCGTGCCGCGCCGGTGCGCTTCATCCGCCTTGTCGGGGGCCTCGCGGGCCCGCGCAAACCGCTGGAAATGATGCTATTCTCGGTTGGAGCGGCCGCACAAGGGACCGACCGGATGTTGCGCCGGCGCAACACCCTTGACCCTCCCCGCTCCGTCCAGCCGAGTCCCGATTGCGGCGGACGCCCTGCTCCCGGATGGCGCGGGGATTGCCGAAGCAGCACCAATCCCGAGGGGCGCACCGCGCAATTGGCACTGAGACCCTGAGCGACTGAACGACGTGACTACTCTCGTTTCCGACACACCGCACTCCCGCACCGGGGCAGCGACTCCTGGTGCCGTTTCCAAGCCCACGAGCGCGGGCCCTCTCCGGATCGCGCTGGTAGGGGCCGGAAAGATGGCCGAACACCACGCGCGAGCGATGGCCCGCACCGGGACGCCCGCGCGCCTCGTCGCAGTGGCGGATCCGCTTGAGGCAGGACGAGCAGCCATCGGGCGCATCGCCCCGGAGGCCCGGGGCTACGCCTCGCTCAACGAGCTCATCGAAGCCGAACATCCCGATGTAGTTCACATCGTGACCCCGCTCGATACCCATTTCGAGCTTGCGCGTCAGGCCCTCAGGGCCGGCTGTCACGTCTACGTCGAGAAGCCGGTGGTTTCGCGAGCCGGCGAGATCGCCGAGCTCGAGGCGCTGGCCCAAAGTCAGAGACGCCTGCTCTGCGCGGGGCATCAACTCCTGTTCGAGCGCCCGGCGCGCGAAGCCCTTGCTCTGCTCCCGGCCATCGGCCGGGTGTGTCACATCGAGAGCTACTTCGCCTTCCGGCCGTCCCGCCGGACCGCCGGCGGCCGGGTCGCGCTGCGGGCAGACCTCCAGCTGCTGGATATCCTCCCGCATCCGGTGTACCTGCTGCTCCATTTCCTCGAGGCCGCCGCGCCGACCGGAGCCGCCCTGGGGGAGACGATCATTACCGTCGCCGACGACGGGACAGTGCACGGCATTCTCGGCCGAGGCCCGGTAAGCGGCTCGCTGCTCGTCACGCTCACTGGCCGCCCGGTGGACAGCTACGTTCGACTAGTGGGAACTAACGGGACGATTCACGCCGATTTCGTGCGGGGCACGGTGCAGCGGCAGATCGGTCCGGGATCATCGGGTATCGACAAGGTCCTCGCGCCCTATCGAACCGCGCGCCAGCTCATCGGCGGCACCACCGGTGCCCTGTTCGGTCGGGCGGTGAATCGGCAGCGGAGCTACCCGGGTCTGACCGAGCTGTTCGAGGCGTTCTACGCCAGCATTCGAGCCGGCACGCCGGCCCCGATCAGCGAGGCGACCATCGCGGAGACGGTGCGCGTCTCGGAAAGAGTGGGAGCGGCGATCGATCACCTGGCACAAGACCGCGCCAGCGCGGTGACGAAGAGCGGCGGCCCGACCGTTCTCCTGACCGGGGGGACTGGGTTCCTGGGACGCGCGCTGGCGCGGGAGCTGGTGGGGGCTGGGGCCCAGACGAGGGTGGTGGCGCGGCGAGCGCCGGCACCGTGGGATCGCACCCCCGGCGTCGAGTACGTGGTGGGCGACTTGGGCGGCGCGTCCCTGGAGCAGGCGCTCCGCGGCGTCTCGGTGGTCGTCCACGCGGCCGCGGAAACCGCCGGCGGGTGGCAGGAACACGAGGCCAACTCGGTGAGGGCAACCGAACAGCTGCTGCGCGCCGCCGCGGCCGCGGGGGTCCATCGGGTGATCCACGTGAGCAGCCTGGCGGTGCTGACAAGCGCAAGAGGCGCCTCCCTCAACGAGCAGACGCCCCTGCTCTCGGACAGCCGGAGCGCCGGCCCGTATGTCTGGGGAAAGCTCGAATCGGAGCGACTCGCGGAACGGCTCGGCGCGGAGCTGGGGCTCCAGATCCGCATCGTCCGACCGGGGGCAATCGTCGATTATCGGGACTTCGAACCGCCGGGACGCCTCGGCAAGCGCGTGGGGAACATCTTCGTCGCGGTTGGATCGAGCAGCGACCGCCTGGGTGTGGTCGGGCTTGATTACGCCGCGCGAGTGCTGGCGTATCTGGCCACGCACTTCGAGGCGGCGCCCGGTCGGCTCAACCTGCTCGACCCCGAGCTTCCCACCAAGGCCGCACTGCTCGCGCGCCTGAGGCAGAGCAACCCGGACCTCACCGTGCTGTGGCTTCCGATGTGGATCCTCAAGCCGCTGTCGATCGCCGTGATCGGCTTGCAGAAGCTCCTCAAGCCGCGCCGCAAGGCGATCGACGTGGCGAAGGTATTCCGGGTCGACCGGTACGACACCGCGCTCTCGACTCGCCTCGCAACGAAGCTCACGGCAAGCCCGCCGAGCTGAGGGTTACCGCCCCACGGCCTATTCCGCACGAGCGGAGTCTCATGCCGGCCCGTTGCTCACGACGGGTTGGCATTTCGCTGGGTCTTCTGCCAACTCAGCCGACCCGCCCCGACCCAGCTTCCCACGGAGACCCCCATCCGCCAGACGGCGTAGACCGGGAGCACGGCCATGGCCCGGAAGACGGGAAGCCGCCTCGGATGGCGGGACAACACGGTCGCCGTGGCGAGGACGGATGGCAGTTGGGAGCTCAGGGCGGTGCCGGCGACGATCCAGCCGAGCCCGTTCATCCGGATCAGCAGGGCCGTCGCGGCAACACCCACCGCTATCGTGGCGCTCACCACCGGGCCGGCCGCGGAGAGTTCGTAGAGAGCGTCCAGCTTCTGGAGCAGCCTGATCCTCCGGCTCTTGATGAGCGGGAGGAACCACTGCCTGAGGGCCTGTCTGCGTCCGACGACCCAGCGACGACGCTGTGATACACCCTGCGAGAGTCCCTGGACCTCCTGGGAGAGGAGCTTCGCACCGCCGACGTACCGGATGGGAACGCCGGCGACGGTGAGAGATGCGTACAGCTCCCAGTTCTCCGTGAGGGAGAACGCATTCCAGCCGCGCTCTTCCAGCAACCCCGCGCCGATGACCATCCCGTTGCCGGTCAACGGCGAATTGAGCCCCGCGCGCTCCAGCGTCGGATAGATGACTTCATATCGTACTCGAGCGAGGAGCCCGGCCAGCAGGGTGAGCCAGGTGTCACCCTCGTTGAGGGTCGCGAAATAGGCCTGGGCTGCGCCATCGCGGAGCGAGCCCGCAAGGTCGATGGCCCGGGCGAAGCCGGGCTCGACGACGCTGTCCGCATCGATGATGACGACGGCGTCCACGCTCCCCAGATCCTGCTGCGCCAACGCCCAGGCAATCGCGTGGGGCTTGCCCCGGTGCACTGCGTCAGAGCGTTCGAGAGCCACTGCCCCCGCCTCCCTCGTCACTCGCGCCGTGGCATCGGAGCAGTTGTCCGCGATCACCACCACGCGGACGCGCTCGGCGGGGTAGTCCAGCTCCAGCAGGGAGCGGACGCAGGCCGCGATCAGCCCTTCCTCATTGTGAGCGGGGATCAGGAACAGCAGTCGCTGCGGCGTGGAGGCGGACCCGGCAGGCGCCGGATGGTGAGAGCGAGCCAGCACCAGCAGGGCCGCCCGGACCAATGGCGGGAGGGCAAGGGCCAGTGCAACGGCCATGAGAAGCACGAAGAGGATCACCACAGTCAGATGGCGCGAGAAGCTGGGGGCGGCGGTTCAGCGGTTCGAAACAGCCGGTATCGTGTCCTGGACAACGGGGGCGGGCCTCCATCGGGATCGGGTCTGACACACTCGTCTCCAGCATTCTGGCATCTTGGGGATTAACCCAGAATGAATGCGGCCCGGACGACAGGAAGCGTCGTCCGGGCCGGCAACAAGATGGACGCGTATCGGTCAGTTACCCATGACGATCAGGTGATCGACCCAGTAGTACATCGTCCCGTTGACCGTCTCAGGCCCGCCGCCCCAGATCGGATCGAAGTCAATGCCGTTGAACACGGCATCAACTCCCTGGTTATTCCACACGACGTCGGTGTAGTGGCCACGCTGCACACCATCCACCCAGAAGTCGAGGGTGCCGTTGGACTGCCCGGCGGTGCTCCCGGTCATCGCCATTTCGAGGAAGTGCCACTCTCCGATCGGCAATTCGGTGGAGTCCACATTGCTCTTGAGGAGCCGGCTGATGCCGTTCTGCTCTTCGACTGCAATGGTGCCGCAGTAGTCCACAATGATGTTCTGGTTGTTATTGGATTGCGCCTCGCTCTCATTGCTGGCAAAGTAGATCAGCTTGTTGAAGCACGAGCTGTGGTACTGCCAGTTGCTCGAGTGCTTCCACCAGAGGGCGATGTATTCGACGGTGCGGCCGGGGTAGACGTAGCTCCTGGCTCCCGCACCCTCGCCACCAACGTTCCCGGTGTACGTGAACTGGATCACGTTGAGGGGACTCTTCGGAGCTGTCGAGTCCTGCACGATGGCGACCTTGTCCTGACCGAAGCTCGCCAGGTTCCAGCCTGACGGCTGGAGCACGTTCCACGGCTCGTCGATGATCGTCGTGAGACCCGCTGGGGCGTGGCGCAACACGGTGTCGACGGGAGTGGGCAGAACGATGTGAACGGTGGCGGTATCGGCGTGGCCGTTCGCGGAGCTGGCGGCGACGACGAACGTCCCGGTGTCCGGGCCGGCTGTGTACAGCCCGCCCGCGGAGATGGTTCCACCGGTCGCGCTCCACGTGACCGCCGGCGAGTGATTGGTGCTTCCGTCGCTCATGGACGCCGTGGCCGCGTACTGCACACTCTGCCGTGTCAGCAGCGTCCGGAACGACGGCGAGACAGCCAGAGAACGGATGGTCGCAACCGTGATCGTCACGGCGGCCGTATCGGCCAGTCCGCTCCCCGGATCGCTCGCCACCACGCGAAACTGCCCGGCGGTGGATCCCGCAGTGTACCGGCCGCCGCTCGTGATCGTCCCGCCGGTTGCGGACCAGTTCACGGACAAGCCGGTCACCGGACTCCCGTTGGTGAGCGTGCCGTTGGCCTGGAACGAGAAGCCCTGCCCCGGGTTCACCGTGGCCGAGTTCGGAGCGACCACAAGAGTGCTGAGCGACCCGTTCGGGCCGAGTCCATTGCCCGATCCGCACCGGGTCAAGAGCACCAGCAGTGCGGGGAAGACGAGCGCCTGGGAGCGCGCAAGCACCTGGAAGGACCGGAACGGAAAGGTCATCGTTCGTGTTCGAGCGGAGTGCGGAGTGCCAGGAAGAGCGAGAGCGGCCCTGCTCGGTCTCGCGCGGGTGTCACTAAGGTAGAGCTCGAAGCAGAAAAGTCTGTGAGGGCCGTTACGCGGGCGCGCGCATTTTTCGCACCATCTCGTACTGGCCTTGGCGCCTGAACGGGTATCCGTCCAATCCCGAGCGAGACAACGGGCTGGCTTGGAGCTTCAGTCCCGCCTTTGTGGCACCTTAATGCGGCGCGGATGCCACAATCACGCCATCACGGGGCGGCGGCGCCACAGGAGGTGAATGGGAGCGCAGTTGAGGCGGGAGGGCCGATCGCTTTCGGTACCCCAGTGGGCAATCCAGGCAAGCAGTGGCAAGCAACGTGCGTCCACAGCGAACCGCCATGACCGCAGACTCACGCGAGATCGGAGCGCCGTATCCCCGCGCGGGGCTGGCCCTCGCCGTTCTGGGGGCCATCTTCATCGCGGCGCTCACCCTGACGCCGGCACCCGAGGAGGCCGATCGCGTCGCGGAGCTCTCCTGGACCTGCCTGGTGTGCGGAGACCTGGGCGGGACTGATGTCTCGCTCAACCTGCTGCTCTTCGCCCCGTTCGCGGCCGGCCTCGCGCTGCTGGGCTGGCGGACCTGGCGGGTGTGCCTCGTCGCCGCGCTGGTCAGCCTCAGCATCGAGACCATTCAGTTCGCCTATCTGCCCGGCCGCGATGCGAGCTTGAGCGACTTCATCACCAACACGACCGGAGCCACACTTGCGGCATTCGTAGTGAATCACCGCGGGGTCTGGCTGACACCGACCGTGCGGCAAGCCCGGACGCTGCTCTGGAGCGGGCTCGTCGCATGGGTCGCGATGGAAGGGATCACGGCCTGGGCCGTTCAGCCCGCCCTTCCCCACACCCGATACTGGGGCCAATGGGCCGCCGATCTGGGTTTTCTCGACCGCTTTACCGGACGCGTCCTGAGCGCCACCGTTTCCGGCGATTCCCTGCCTCCGCACCGCGTCATGGACAGCGAGCGGCTGCGCCGGCAACTCCTCGCGGGCGGATCGGTCGCCACCCTCGCCATCACCGGGTCGGCGCCCGACGGCCTCGCGCCGATCGCCAGCATCTTCGACCAGGGGCACCAGATGATCGCGATGCTCGGACAGCGTCGGGCGGAGACGTACTTCCGGGTGCGGACCCATGTCGACGACCTTCGCTTCCGGCCACCGGCGATCATCCTGTCGGACGCGCTGCCGGCCGGAGCGGGCACGCTGATTCGCCTCGAAGGTTCCTATGAACGTGGGGTCTACCGATTGCGGGTCGAGGCCAACGGCCACGCCCTGGAGCGCGACCTCGCGGCGTCTCCCTCATGGGGTTGGAGCTTCTTCATGCCGTACGCGAACTACGCGCTGGGCAGGAGCGTCTACGCGCTGACCGCGCTCTGGATCGCCGGCCTCCTGCTGCCGCTGGGCTTCTGGGCCCGCCGCGCCCACGGCTGGTGGCCGCTCCTGAGCCTCGGCGTCGCCGTCACGGCGACACTGGTCATGGTTCCCCTGCTGGCCGGACTCCGACCGGTACATCCCACGGAGTGGGGAGCCGCCGCGCTCGGCCTGTCGGCCGGGTGTCTGCTGGGTGGCTGGAGTGTGCTCCATGGCTGAATCGCGCGCAGGTCTCCCGGGCGGCGCGGTGCTTCCGGTAGCCGTCGTCCAATTGGGCGTGGAAGACGGGGAGCCGGAGCGCAACCTCGAGCACGCCCTCAGCCTCATGGACGCATCCCCCGGAGCGGCGCTCTATCTCCTGCCGGAACTGTGGACCACGGGGTACGCCCACGCCACGTGGGCGCAGGCGGCGGACCGGGCGACGCCGCGCATCGTTCCGGAGCTGGCGAGCGCCTGCGACCGGCTGGGGGCGTACATCGGCGGGAGCATGGTGACCCGTAACGAGCGGGGGAACCTGGTCAACCGCTTCTGGCTGTTCTCCCCGACGGATTCCGCGCCTGTCGTCTACGACAAGGCCCATCTCTTCGCGCCCATGGAGGAGCACCGCTATCTCGAGGCCGGTGGCTGCCGGGTCCGCACGCCGGTGCGAGGATTCACAGCCGCCCTGAGTGTCTGCTTCGACTTGCGGTTCCCCGAGCAGTACCGCCTGGATGCTGTGGCGGGCGCCCAGCTCTTTCTGGTCGTTGCCGAGTGGCCCGCACAGCGGGCGGAAACCATGACGCTCCTGGCCCGTGCCCGAGCGGCGGAGAACCAGGCGTTTCTCGTGTTGTGCAATCGAGTCGGTACGGGCGGAGATGGGACCAGGTTCGGGGGTGGGTCGCTCGTCGTCTCCCCTGGCGGTCAGGTCCTCGTCGAGGGCGGCGAGACGGAGCAGGTGCTCCGCACGGACCTCGACATCCGGGCCGTGCACCAGGCGCGATCCTCGCTCACCGTGCTCGAGTGCCGGCGCCCCGGCATTGACTTCCCGGCAGACTAGCGACCCCTAGGCAATCTGGCGTCCGCACCACGCGACGAGCCGCTCCAGGTCCGCGTCTCGGAGCCCCCCGTGGGTAGGGAGAGTCACCAGGCGGCGGGCGAGTTCCCGGGCCCCAGGCGTTGGCGTGTTTCGCTCCGTGAGGCGTGCGCCAAAGCCAGGAAGCTCGGCCAGAGCGAGCGGATACCCGGGGTAGATGCCCAGGGCTCGCGCCGAGCCTTTCGAGAGAGCCGCAGATTGTTCGCGAGGAAGGACCACCGGCAGGCGGAGCCAGCCAGGCACGCCACCCGCGACCCCCGAGGGAACCTGGCAGGCGCCCAGAGCTATTCGTTCGCGGAGCCAGGCGGCGTGGCGCCGGCGACGGTCGGCCTCCGAAATGGCCAGGTCGAGCGTGACGGCAAGCGTCCCGGCCGCCAGTGCCGACAATCCGGCGGCTGGATGCGGGGGATGGTACACCGTCTGGCCAAGCCCGAGCCACGGCAACGACGCAGGAAGCCGATAGATACCGGGCCTGGTGAGGAGCCATTGAGCCAGCAGCGCGATCGCTTCCGCCGCGCTTTCTCTCCCCGGCGGGAGGGCTACCGTGGCGACGGCCTCGCGCCAGCTCTCCTGGTGGGCGAGCAGTGCCCCTCCCCTGCCGCCAGTCAGTCCCTTTCCGCGCCCAAAACTCAGGAGCGACAGATCACCCCAGGCGCCCAGAGGCTTCCCACCCAGCTCGCCACCGGCGCCTTGCGCCGCGTCCTCGATGAGCGCCGCGCCCGCGGCTCGGGTCAGCGTGGAGAGTCGTTGGAGGTCGACCGGCACTCCGAAGAAGTGAACCGCGACCACCGCCGCCGGCTCCCCCCGGAGTCCACTCGCGAGCGAGTCCCAATCCGGACCGAGGGTGGCGGGGTCCAGATCGTAGAGGCCGACCTCCACCTCGGCCGCGTCCGCGGCCGTTGCCAGGTCGTAACACCCCCAGGCGGGAAGGAGGACCGGACGACCAGGGCGTCGCTGGGCGGCGAACCGGAGGGCCACGGCCAGCGCGGAGGTCCCGCTGTCGAGGAGCGCCACGGAGCGAGCCTCATACCTGGCCGCCAGCCGCCGGGTGAGATCAGCTCGAGAAACTTCACCACTTCGGGTCGCGGCGCGGAGCCCCGAAGCCACCGCGGCGAAGGTGAGGGGGGAGCGAACCGGCGGCTGGAAGCGCAGGATCACGGGATCGAACGCACGATCCACGGCCCGATGGCAGTGGCGACGGGCAGGGGCAGATGCCGCCACAGGCGGGGCCCCCAGGCATACGCCCCGTCATCGGGGGAGGGCGTGGCCGCCATCGGCGTCCTTGCCTGCTGGTACCACCACAGCTGCTCGTCCCGCGAACCCCACTGCCGTTTGAACCGATGCGTCCCGGCGCCCGGGCTGCAGCGCCCGAAGTTGAAGAGGGTCACCCCTTCCCCGATGGCGCGCTCCATGAAGGACCAGTAGAGCAGCATGTTCGGCGCGAGTCGATTATAGGCATACAGCGAGGAGGCCCAGGTCATCTCGAACTCGCGCTCCCACCTGAACCCTGCACCGCAGGCCACGGGCCTGTCCCCGAGATAGGCACACCCGAACCATGCGTCTGGAAACGACGTGGCTATGGCGTCGAAGAGCCGGCGTGGCTGGGTGGGCGTGCCGAGGTCCCGCATGTGAGCGGCAAAGACTTCGAAGAACGCTCCCACCTGGTCCGGGCCGAACCGGACCGTCACGCCCTCCTTCTGGGGGCGCCGTATCTGACTCCGCAACTTGGGCTCAAAGACCTTGAAGAGGGCCTGGGAGCTATCCGGCAGATCGAGCACGACCGTGATCTTGCGATGCGATACCGGCAGGTCCACCGGCAGCGGAGTTCGACTGCGCAGCTCGAGCAGTTTCACGCCTTCCCGCGCTGCCCGGGCCGCGGCTTCGGCCACGAGCGCCTGGATCGCGCCGGTATCGCCGAGCGGGCCGCCGTAGTTCACGAACGGCTGCGAGACGAGATAGTGCCCGAAGAGAACGCTCCGAACGCGAACCAGAGGAAGCGCCCCCACCAGCGCCCCGGTCGCATCCCGCGCCGCCAGATAGGGGCAGGGATGACCGTACACCTGCTCGTAGATGTTGCGCCAACCATAGAGATGAAAGTGAGTCCAGCCCGGCTGGCGGCGCACGAACGCATCCCACTCCTCGCCGGCTCCGACGAACTCCGCGACGACCGGGGCGGTCACCTGGTGCCTCCCAGGATGGGCAGGCGAGGCTCGAGCTCCGGTCCGAACCGGTCCGCGACGCTGGTAAATCGGAACTCGGTCAGCAGCTGCTCCAGACGAGACCAGGTGCGGTCCAGGTTCCGGTAGTGTCTGAGCGCGGTGAGCCGGCCGCAGGGCAGCCGCGGCTGGTCGGTGTCGTACTCCCAGGGATGGATATAGAACATCGCGGAGACGCCGCGGCGGCCCCACTGCCGGAAGGCGCGTCGCACGAGGCCGCGGGGCAGTTGACGGAAGTACGCGCCTCCCGCCGCCGGCAGGCGGAGCCCGGCCGTGACCAAGGTGGCCAGCGGGAGCTCGAGCAGGGCTCCGGCGGGTCGACGGATCCAGAACGGGGTCGCGGCGGCGTCCGGGTAGCCGTAATCGGGACGGCGAATGGGAAAGAGGCTCGAGTCGTAGCGGTAGCCCTCTTCGACGAGAACGTCGAACGCCCATTCATACCCGGGGACGATCGAGAAGCTCGGCGCGCGGAATCCGACACAGGCCTGTCCCGACGCGTCCTCGAGGATGCGCTTGGACTCCCGCAGCTCGGATCGGAACTGGTCGGGTGTGAGTGTCGTGATCCGCCGGTGCCAGAGCCCGTGGGAGGCGATTTCATGTCCCACGCGGGCGATGCGGCGCACCAGGTCGGGAAACCGCCGCCCGACCCACCCCAGCGTGAAGAAGGTCCCGCGAACCTGGCGCTGTTCGAGGAGATCCAGCAGGCGCTCGGTGTTGGAGACGACGCGGGAGGGATAACGATCCCAGTCGGCTCGATCAACCACCTTCTCGAAGGCGACGACCTGGAAATAGTCCTCGACGTCGACCGAGAAGATGTGGGCCGCGGACGTTTGAACGGGAAGGGGCTCCTGGACGAGCACGCAGCGGGGCTGGGTCAGGAGTGCGCGGCCTCGCTCAAACCGCGCAGCCCGAGCCAGAGAAAGAGCACCGGGTAGGTCACGCCCTGAAACATGGTCTTGATGACCGCTTTCATCAGTTCGGTGTGGATCCGCCCCGCCGTGGCGGCGGCCAGCGCTCCCGGCACCTCCGTCAGGTAGAGCGCGAACGCTGCGATTAGAAGGACCGAGGCGATGAGCATCAGCACGCTCCAGGCACGGGCGGCGGCGTGCCGGCGGCGGGTCAAAGCAGCCGCGTAGCCCAGCACCATTCCCACCGCGAGCAGAGGGAGCCCGCTCAGGATCGCGCTCACGGTGTCGAACTCCCAGTTGCCATCGCCGAAGCGCATCGGCAGCCAGGTCAGCGTGAGATCGGCCAGCGCGACGATCGTGAACGCGAGGCCGGCTGCGCTCAGGAGGCCCCAAGCGGTCATGACCTCGGGACGAACCGGCCCCGAGGTGCGAACTCCCTGCCCCACCAGTTGGGATGAACTCATCGGCACACTCCCCGGAACCACTCGACGGCACCGGCGCACTTCGGGCAGGAACCGGACCATGACCAGGGGTTCCCCTGATTCGGCTTCAATCCCTTGCAAGGAATGTACTTGGGAGTGAACGCCGGGGCGGCGCGCCGGGGGGCCAGGGAGGGCCTGCTGGTGATTGCTCTCGACATTTCAGACCGAGCGGGCGTCAGGCCTTGCTGGGCACGGTGGCCCACCACGCACGCCAGGCCAGGATCAGAAGGAGAAAGGGATACAGCACGGCCTGGAGGCTCGTCTTACCGATGGTCTTCTCGAACTGCACTTCGATAAGCGGTGGCTTGTCAACCTGAAGCAGGTAGGGCAGAGCCATGACATAGAGGAGCACCGCCGCCCAGAGCAGGAGGCTCGCGACCACGCAGAGCACGGCCAGGCTACGCACCGTCCAGCGAAGCCCCAGGGCAACGCCGGACGCGAGGAGCAGGGCGAGCCCGAGGCCGAGTTGGGGAAAGACGTCCAGAATGGTCGCGGTGGTGCCGGCCACCCAGGCCGGAGGGCTGAGCTGGAATGGAACGCAGATCAGAGTGAGCTCGATGGCGGCCGAGAGCGTCAGGGCCAGGCCCAGCAGCAGCACGACCCGCCAGGTGTCCTCTTCGGTGAGCGAGAGCGAAGGAATTCGGGACACCGTCACTCCATCAGTGAATCAGGTAGTCGTTGGTGGTTCGCGGCCACAACTGCCACGAGCCCGAGCCATCCGGAATCAGGATGCCCGTCGCATCGAGCAGGCTGTTCAGAGTGAACGAGCCGAGCGTCGCGCCAAGCCGGGGGTCGATCAGCACCACCACCCGCCCGGTGCCGTCGCTCACCCCGACGGCGAACCCGGTCGTAACCGTGGCCGTATCGAGAATCGTGGCACCCACCACCCGGACCAAAGCGGCGTCTTCCAGCCCTCCATTGGCCAGCGCCGCGAGGCTGGTAGTGAGCGTATCGGGTGGCGCGGGCGTCCCCGCAGCGAAGGTGAAGATGCGGGCCGAATCCAGGACCTGCTGTCCATTGAAGAACGCGATCCGACCGCGTACCCGGACCACATCGCCCGGCTGGTTGGTGGTCGTGCCATCGGCGTTCTTGGCCCGCTCGAGCCGGAGGGAGCCGGATGTATCAGCGACGTAGGCGGAGGTATCACTGTAGCTCTGCTGGCCGGCCCGGATGGCGCCTCCGACGATGGCCAGCCGGCCCACGGTGCCGAGCTTGACCTGGCGCATAGTCAGGATCGGGGGCGCGAGGGCAATCTGGACCTGAGCCGGCATCGCCCCGGAGCGCACCGCGACGGACAGGGGGCTGCGCACGGCCACGATCGTGTCATCGAGGAAGGTGCTGTCCACAACGACCGCGTAGTACCCCGGGGGGATCTGGGTGAACTGGACGCTGCCCAGGGCGCTGGTGGTGTCGGAGTCGGAGGGCGTTGAGATCCCGATCCGGAACAGCCGGACCAGGATTCCAGACCGGACAGTATCCGCGCCGGTGATCGTGCCGGATCCGTCGCGGTCAAAGTAGATCTGGGCCTGCAGGCTCCCACTGCTCCTGGCGCCGAACCCGAGGTCCGCGCCGGCGTAGCTGCAGCTCAGCTGGCTGGCGGCGAGCAGCAGCGCCGCGAGCGCCGTGGAGTATCTCATCGCGCGCACCCTATCAGTACCCGAGTCGGAGGCCGAGTCGCACCATGCGCGGCTCGTCCCGCCGGCTCAGCAGTTTGCCGAAATCCGGGTTGGCCAGAAGCGGCAGCGTCACGTTGCCCGAGCCCGAGGTCACCAGCGTGCCATTGGGATCGATCAGGACCAGCGCATGATCGTAGATGCCCGTCTCCGAGGAGAGGAGGTTGATCAGATCCAGCGTCACCTCGACTCGTCCGCCCGCGAGGGACCGGACCGGGAGCGCCACCGCGCCACCCAGGTCGAACGCGTGGACGCCGGGGTCGCGGCAGCTGTTTCGCCCGGCAAACCGGTTCAGCTGGTCTCCCAGGCAGGTGAACCGCGGCACCACGGCCGGCATTCCGGGAATGTTCGGGTCCACGTACGCCGGGTCGTTCCGGCCCGAGCCATCGCCGTTGACGTCCACACCCGGCGGGAAGCCGGGCGTGAAGGGCAGTCCGTCGCGGTAACGGTACCGCCCGTAGAGGTTCACGTGAATCCGACCAGACGAGCGCCAGGTGGCGGTCGCGAACAGCCGGTTCGGGATATCGAAGTTGGAGACGCCCTTCGCCCAGCCACCGGTGATCGGGTCGGAGGGGAACGGGCTCAGCTCGTCCTCGGGATCGCCGCTCGGACCCTGCAGCCAGTTGTCGCGGGTGCGGGAGTAGCTGTAGGTGAACGTGAAGTCGAGCCCTCGGCCGAGCGCCTTCTGCAGCTCGAGGCGCGCCTCGTAGAAGTCCTGGGACGAGGTCGAAGACAGGGCGGAGACCATGTCGTAGTCCCTGAGGCTCCGGTTCGAGCCCGGGTCGGCCACGATGAGGCCGCCGGATTTCACCAGCGTCCCGTACACCGGGCGCCCTTCCTGAGTGAACCCCGTGGGCGTTGGCAGCAGGTTGAGATCGGTCCGCCGGATCAGGTAATCGGTGTGGTGGTACTGGCCCGACACCCGGGCGATGAGGCCGCCCGGCAGCGTGTGCTGCACCTGGAGGTCGAGTTTCCCGGTGCGCGGATTCTTGTAGCCACCCGGGTTCGGATTGAAGAGGGCGAAGCGACGGCCGGACGGCGGGAGCGCCACCGCATCGGGGCCCACCGGCCAGCTGGCGAAGGTGCCGACCTCGCGCTGCACGGTCAGGTCCCGGTTGCTCATCGCCGCTTCGGCGAACAGCGCCGGGTTCAGCTGGCCGCGATCCATCGCGGCCACGAAGTTGGCCTGCCAGGACTTGTTGGTGCCGCCGGTCCAGTTGAGTCCGAGGCGTGGGGAGAGATTCAGCGAATTGTCAGGCGCCCACTGATTCTTGATGCCGAAGGCACTCGCAAAGGCCGTGTCGAAGACCAGCACGTCGCTCGGGAATTTCTGGCGGTCCCATCGGATCCCGACCAGACCGGAGAAGGCGGGAGTGAACTGCATCTGGACGTGGCTGAAGACTCCGAGGTCGACCAGCTTGAAGCTCACGTTCGAGTTGGCGGCCGACTCGGCAAAGTAGGACCCCGCGCCGCCGCCGAAGAGATCCAGGTCGCCGAATTGGAAGATGCCCTTCGAGCCGTAGACGTAATCCTGCTGGTAGGTCCCCTGGGAGTAGTAGAGGCCGAACTTGGCCTGGTTCTCCCCGGCCGACCCAAATTGGTAGGCGACGTTGTCGAGAAGCGTGAACGCCGTGCGGTTGAAATGCCCGGGCAAGGACGGCGCTGCTCCCAACCCCACCTGATCGGCAACGATGTAGGTCGTCGAGGGGCTCGCGTCGGTCCACGCGCGGTCGGCGGATTGGTAGCCCACCCGGAACTCGTTGGAAACGTCTTCCCACGTAGAGGTCAGCGCGATCGAGCCGAGGAAGTCCTTGGACTCGAGCTTGGCACCGCCATCGGTCAGCAGGTCGAGCCCGACCAGGGGACGGTCCTCCGTATGGCGCGAGCTGGCGGCCCGAGCGGTGATCTGATGGATCGGCGAGAGCTGCCAGTCCACCTGCACGTTCCCGGACCCTCCCTGATAGGTCCGAAGCGGCGGGCGAGTGGACGCGGCGGCGTTGTAGCCGAAGCTATCCTGGGCGATGGCCGCGAGAGTCCCCGCCAGGGGGACGGAGCTCCCGCCAAAGCTGCTCGAGTCGTGGGCCCAGGGGGCCGCGCTCGGCAGATGCAGAGACTCGTAGGAGCCGCCAATGAGAAACTGCGCCCGATTCTTCACGATGGTGCCGGAAGCCACACCACCGATCTGAAGCGAGGTGAGCCCGGAACCGGCCGGGTTCAGCGCCCCGGGCACTCCGATACCGGGGCCCAGAGTGAGGAACGGTTCGAAGCGGAAGCTCCGGGTCGTCGGGCGCGTGACGACGTCCACGACCCCGCCCGGGGCGGGGAGCAGTTCGGCGTCGGAGCCGTCTTGAACGTACCGGACCTGCTCCTGGAGGTAGGGCGGAACCAGGGGGTTGCCCGCGGGCTGCATCGACAGCCCCGGATGCCGCATCCAGAACACCGGCAAGCCGTCCACGCTGAGTCGGCTCTGCATCTGGGGGAAGGAACCGATCACGTCGCCGAGCCCCCACGCCGCATCGGACGGCGACACGATGCCGCTCGCGAAGCGACCCGACTCGGAGAGATCCAGGCGCGCGCCGTCCGTCGCGAAATCCGGACCCCCGAGGGTCTCCTCGACTCTCGGTGTCGCCGGCGTGAACTGCTGGTCCGGCGTGTCGGATTCCTCCACCTGGATGATGGGGGGTGGACGTCGAATGATGGCGACGTGCACCTCGGTCCGCATGTCCGCCATGATGAGGATGCCGCGCTGGCGGAAGGGTTGGAAGCCGGTCTTCTCAATGAGCAGGGCGTAGGTGCCGGGGTTGAGGAGGGCGAGATTGAACTGACCGTCGCGGTCGGTCTTGAAGTGGCGCACCACGCCGCCGCCTTCGTCCTCGAGCGTCAGAGCCGCGTCCGGGACCGGGGGCCCCCCGGACACCACCAGGAGCCCTCGCAGGGAGCCCCTGGTCGCGCTCTGGGCGCGGAGGGGGGCGGGAATCAGCACGCCGATAAGGAGAACTGTCGCCACGAGCCCACAGGCGGTCATGAGGCTCCGGGAAGCCGCCATCGGAATTCCTTACATTTGTGCTATTGGAAGCGGTATCCGACTGTCCGGGAAGGGGATACTGCAGCTATGATGCCACCTGCGCAAGCGAAGAAAGCTCCGCATCCCCCGAGTTGCACAAAGTACCGGCCGGTGGTCCCCGAGGCCAGAGCCGACCGGGGCGTCGAAGTCAGGGGCCGCAGGTAGATTGAGGCCATGGTTCTCCCGTTCCGGCGTCGCATCCAGCTCGCTCTGATCGCCCTCGGGACAGTCCCGACGGCGGTCGCGGTGATCGGCTGGGCCCTGGCGGTGCGCCCCGCCAGCGGCCCTTCCGCCCGGATCCATGCGGCCATCGACAGCGTGGCCGAGACGGGGCGGACCCTCATCGAGACGGTTGACTCGACTCGCCTCACCGCGCCGGAGCGCCATGCGCTCGCGGCCCATACCCGGGCCCTCAACGACGCCCTTTCCACGATCAAGCGGCGCGAGACGATCTCGACGGCATACTCCGCCGTGCTGGCCACGACGATTCTCGCGCTGGGGGCGATCGTCCTGTATGCCTCGGTTCGCGTGGGCGGGTACCTGGCGCGGCAGCTGAGTCGGCCGATCGTCGAACTGGTGGGCTGGACCGGCCATATCCAGCGCGAAGAGGCGCTGCCGGTGGACGAGCACGAGGGCGGGGCGCCGGAGTTCGCGGCCCTGCGTGGCGCGCTTCGGAAGATGGCGGCAGGGCTGCAGGAGGCACGACTGCGCCAGCTCGAAGCGGAACGGCTGCGCGCCTTTCGCGAGATCGCGCGGCGGGTGGCGCACGAGATGAAGAACCCGCTCACGCCGATCCGGTTCGCGGTGCGGGCGCTCAGCCATTCGGCAGTCCCGGAGCAACGCGAGCCACTCGAGGTCCTCCAGGCCGAGGCTGGCCGGCTCGAGCAGCTGGCCCGGGAGTTCACCGAGATGGGGCGGCTCCCCGAAGGCCCCGCCGCCGAGGTCGACCTCGAGGAACTGCTCGGCGAGTTGATGCGGGTCTCGGTTCCTCCCACCGTCCCCGCCCGGCTGGAGGTGGACCCTGATACCCCGCGCATCACTGGTCACTACGAGCCCCTCCGACGGGCCTTCAGCAACCTGATTCGGAACGCGGTGGAAGCCGGGCCAAACGGGGCGGGGCTGCTGGTGCGCTGCGTGCCGCTGGGCCCGGATGCCGCCGAGGTCCGGATCGTCGATCACGGACCGGGCGTGCCGCCGGAGATCGCCGACCGACTGTTTGACGCGTACGTGACCGGCGGCAAGGACGGAGGAACCGGACTCGGGCTGGCGCTGGTCCGGGAGACGGTGGAAACGCACGGCGGCCAGGTCCGCCATGTTCCGACGCCCGGCGGCGGGGCGACGTTCATCGTGATCCTGCCGCGGGCGGGGCGGCCGGCGGCCTAGGCAGCGCCCTGCGCAAGTGGGCCTCTCGCGAGCGGCGGCCGACGCCCTCCCTGGGTAATTTCCACCATGCCGCAGCACGTCCTGATCATCGACGACGAAGCCAACATCCGCCGGATGCTCGCGGCACTGCTGCGTGCCGAGGGCTTCGTCGTGGACGAAGCCGCCAACGGATCGGCCGGCCTCCTCGCGCTCGACAGCGTGGAGCCGGACGCGATCTTCCTCGATCTCCTGATGCCGCCCGGCCCGAACGGCCTCGAAACCCTGCGGCGGATCCGGGCCACCGGGCGCGAAGTGCCGGTCATCATGATGAGCGGCAAGGCGCAGCTGGCCGACGCCGTGCAGGCCACACAGCTCGGAGCCTTTCAATTCCTCGAGAAGCCCCTCGGACCGGAAGCGGTGCTGGTGACGCTGCGCTCCGCCCTGGAGTTGGGACGGGCCCGGACCCAGAACCGGGCCCTGCGTGAGGCGCTCGAGTCCCGCGAGGAGATGGTGGGGCAGACCCCCGCCCTGCAGCAGATCCGGCAACTCATCGCCCAGGTGGCCCCGACGGATGCCCGGGTGCTCATCACCGGCGAATCGGGGACGGGGAAGGAACTCGTCGCCGCGGCCATTCACCGCGGGAGCCGGCGGGCGGAGGAGCCGTTCGTCACGGTGAATTGCGCGGCGATTCCGCGCGAGCTGGTCGAATCCGAAATGTTCGGTCACGAGCGCGGCGCGTTCACCGGCGCCGGCGAGCGGCGCCTGGGACGGTTCGAGCTGGCCGACCGCGGCACCCTGTTTCTCGACGAGGTTGGCGACCTCAACCTCGAAGCGCAGGCCAAGCTGCTGCGCACCCTCGAAACGGGGGTGCTGCAGCGCCTGGGCGCCGAGCGCCCGACCCAGGTCAACGTGCGGGTGCTGGCGGCGACCAATCGGCGGCTCGACCAGCCAGGCGGAAGCGGTTTTCGCGAGGATCTCTTCTTCCGGCTCAACATCTTTCCCATTCACATCCCGCCACTGCGCGAACGGCTCGACGATCTCCCGCTGCTGGTGGCGCACCTGGCCCAGCGGGTCCGCCCAGGCCGCCCGCAGCGCTACACCGATGAAGCGCTGGAGGTGCTTCGTCAGTATCACTGGCCGGGCAACGTGCGTGAACTGGCCAATCTGGTGGAGCGGCTCGCCATCTTGGGCGGGGAGTCGATCGCCCCCGAGGAGGTCGGCATGGTGTTGCCCGCCGGCCGTCCGGGGGCGGCCGGCGGAGGCGCCCGGTCAGCCATCCTGACCCCCTCGCTGCGCGACGAGCCCACGCCTCTCACCGAGGCAGTGGACCGGTTCGAGCGCGAGCTGATCGCGCAGGCCCTGGCCCGGGCCCAGGGAAACGTGGCGGAGGCCGCGCGCCTGCTGGTGACGGACCGGGCCAACCTGTACCGCCGCATGAAGCGTCTGGGACTCCTGGCACGCACCGATCCCGTGGGCGGCGAGCGGTGATGGTTCGCCGTTCCTGGGGGTGCCACCGCCGGCGCGCGGGAAGGCCGGCCGGGATTGTGGCAGTCCTGCTATGCAGCATCGCGGGCACGGCACGGGCGCAGGACAGCATCATCGTGATCAATCCCGACGTCGCAACGCTCGACACGACGCTCGGGCTTCCCGCTCCCATCATCAACGAGCTGCTCCAGACCTGGAACGACAGCGCCACTCTGCGTCTCCCGGGTGGCCTGGAGATCCCCGCCGGGGTGACGCTGAGCGGGCCCATCGCGGCCTTCCGGGGAACCGTCCGCGTGGGTGGGAGGATCAGCGGCAATCTCACGGTCATCAATGGGGACCTGGAGATCCTCGAGGGCGGCGTGGTGGACGGTGACGTGCTGGTCGCCGGCGGACGAATGACGGTGCAGGAGGGGGGCCTGCAGACCGGAGAATCACGCGTCTACTGGGATGCCGCGCCTGTGGTGCGGCAGTCCGACGGCAGCCTGGCGGTGCGGGAGCGACGTCGGGGGATCAGCGGCCTGGCCACCGCCGAGCACACCTTCGGGACAGGCCGGATCCGGACCACTCTGCGCCTGACGACGACGCAGACGTACAACCGGATCGAGGGGCTGGGGCTGGTCTTCGGACCGGCCTTCGACTGGCGGCCCTCGGCGCGAGTGGCGGGGAGCCTCGACCTCCGCGGGATCCTCCGCACCGCGCCCAGCTCCTCGCCGTTTCGCCGGGACCTTGGCTGGTCGGCCCGGACCGACTGGCGCTTCGCCGGCACTCACACCTTCGGCCTGGGAGCGCGCACCTATTCGGTGGTGGAGGGCATCGAGGAATACACCCTGCCCCGCGACGAGATCGGCTGGAACGCTTTCCTCTTCCAGCGCGACAACCGCGACTACTTCCAGAGCGAGGGCGTCTCCGGCAGCGCGTATGTGTACCTGTTGCGGAGCCTGCGGGTGGACGGGAGCGTTCGCTACGAGCAGCAGAAATCCGAGCGCGCCAATGATCCCTGGAGCCTCTTCCGCGATGCCAGCGCCTGGCGGCCGAACCCACTCATCGACGACGGCGACTACACCATCTTCAGCCTGAGCGCCGCGCTCGACACCCGGAACGCGCGCGACAACGCCTCCTCCGGATGGTGGGTCCGCGGCACCATCGAGCATTCCACGAGCAACAACGTCGCCCCGGTAACGCTGCCGACCTCGGTTCGAAGCGGCCTCCCGACGTCGGGGTACGCATTCAACCGCGTGATCCTGGACGCGCGACGGTACAACCGGCTCTCGCCCGAGGCCCAGCTCGATTTCCGCCTGTGGGCGGCGGGCTGGCTGTCCGGCGATCCACTCCCGATTCAGCGCCGGATGTCGCTGGGCGGAGTCGACCTCCTCCCCGGCTACCCGTTCCGGGCAATCACCTGCGAGCCCGCCGGGTACGTGGACCCGGCCCGGACCGCGCTGTGCGATCGGATGGTGGTGACGCAGGCGGAGTTCCGCCACCGGCTGCGGCTCCGGGTGGGCTACACCTTCCGCGACCCTACCCATCGCGAACTGGACCACTTCATCGGGATCGAGGACCCCGATCTGGTCGTGTTCACGGATGCGGGGTCCGCGTGGCTGGCCGGGAGCGGCCCCGGGCAGGTCCCGGACAACCGGCTCCAGTCGGTGAGCCAGTGGAAGGCGGATGCTGGAGTGGGGATCGACGCCGGCGGGATCGCGTTCTACCTCGCCAAGGCGGTCACCGGCGGGGAGCCGCTCCGGTTCTTTCTCCGGCTCCAGCGCCGGTTCTGACCGTGGGCCGTGCGTGCAGCATCGTCGGTGAGGATGTCCACCACGCCCACGGCTCGATTCTCCCCCGGGTGGCGCGGGCGGTCGCACTGACCGGCCTGATCGGGAGCCTCGTCGGGTCGGGGCTCAGGGCCCAGGACACCACGGCCGTGCAGTTGGAAGTGGCGGTGGCCCCGGCCACCAATGACCCGATCGTTTTCACGCGGAACCTGCTCGAGAACACGCCGTGGCTCGCGGCACTGCGCGGGGGGCTCTACGTCCGGCTGCAGTATCGGCTTGATGTATGGCGAACCCGGCAGGGCTGGCTGGACGTGCCCGTCCGGCAGGTGGAGTGGACGGTCGTGGTGCGCCACGAGCCGCTGCTCGACCAGTTCACCGTCACCCGCATCGAGCCGCGCAGCATTCAGACCCGCCAGTACGCCACGCCCGGCGCCCTCGCCGCGGCCCTCGGCGTCCACTATCAACTGGCGGTCGCCCCTACGGCGCCCGGGCGATACTACTACGGCGCGTCGCTCAACGTGGCCACGCTGTCCGAGTCGGACCTGGACCAGTTCGAACGCGCCTTGCGAGGTGAGATCGATCCGCGGGATGCCGACGGGGGGAGTCTGGCTGACCGGCTGCGGCGGCTGGTGCTGCGGCTCGCGGGCCTGCCGGCCCTGAGCCTCAGCGCGACCTCAGCGCGTTTTGACGTGGGTGGTCCGTGAGTCGCTCGCGGCGCCGTGGCCTTTCGGGCCATCCACGACGGCGCTGATCCCGCCCAGCGCGCGCAGTGCCTCCGCACCGTAGAAGAGCCGGACGTACTTCGCCTGAGTGGTCGTCAAGCGGCGGACCGCCCAGGACAGATGGACGAAGTGCGGTTCGTGCGGCTGGCTGAGCGGATGCATCCCGCACTCCTCGGGGAGCCGGTTGCCCTTCCGCGTGTTGCAGGCCGAACAGGCGGTGACCACGTTGGTCCACTCGTTGCCGCCGCCCCGGGAGAGGGGCACCAGGTGGTCGCGGGTGAGACACTCCCGGGCGCGGAGATCGAGCTGGGAGCGGTGGCAGTACTGACAGCGGTAGCCGTCGCGGGCGAACAGGAAGGTGTTGGTCACCTGGCGGCGGAAGCGCCGCGGCACGTGAACGAACTTGACCAGTCGGATGATGGCCGGTTTCGGGAGGACGAGGTGCGCGCTGCGCACCACGTCCGGGCCCTCCGCTTCGACGATCTCCGCCTTGCCCTCAATCACCAGCCGCAGGGCGCGCCGGACCGGCACCATGGTGAGGGGCTCGAACGACGCGTTCAACGCCAGACAACGCACCTATCACTCCTGCTCTGCCAGAGCCGAAGAATCGTAGCGTCCCCGGGGGGGAAGGCGCAAGCAAGACTCCTCATCGCGCGAGGGCCGCCAGCCGCGACTCCACGCCGCGGCGCATGCGCGGATTGCGGGCGATCACCAGCAAGGTATCGTCGCCCGCCAGAGTGCCGAGGATCTCCTTCCATCCCGCCTGGTCCAGCGCGGCCGCCACGGCCGGGGCCCCGCCCGTGGCGGTCTTGATCACGATGATCGGGCCGGTGCCCTCCACGCTGACCAACAGGGCGGGCAGCACTTGCCCGAGATCGGGGCGGAGCGCGCCCTCGTTCGGATTGGCGTAGTAGGAGCCGCCCTGCGGATCCACCAGCTTGGCGAGGCCCAGCTCGCGGATATCCCGCGAGAGCGTGGCCTGTGTCACCGTGATATTCTCAGCGGCCAGGGCCTCGCGCAGCGCGTCCTGACTTTCGATCCGCTTTTCCCGGACGATGCGGAGGATGGCGGCGTGGCGCTGCAGTTTCATCGGGCTCCTCGGCGGTAAACCTCGCGGCCCGCCACCATGGTGAGGGCGACGGCCCCCGGTGGCAGCGACAATACGGTATCCGCCAGATGCGTGACGTCAACCGTCTCGGGGAGATCGAGCGCCACGAGATCGCCCCACTTCCCGGGCGCCAGGCTGCCCACCTCCCGCTCGAGGCCCAGCGCACGCGCGGCCTCCGACGTGATCAGGCGCAAGGCCGCGGCGCCGTCGAGCCCGCCGATCACGCGAGCCTCGCGGGCCTCGGCGCGAAGATCGAGCGGCGCCAGGCTGGCGACGGAGTCGGTGCCCACCCCGACCCGGAGCCCCCTCCGCAGGAACTCGCGGAGGGGGGCGACACCGTGGCGATGGCGACGGTTGGATCCCGGACAATGGGCAATCGCCACGCCGCGCTCGGCCAGCGTGTTGAGATCTCCGTCCGTGGCGCGAACCACGTGGATGCAGAGCGTCCGCGGCCCGAGCACCCCGTGCCGATCGAGCCAGGCCACGGGAGTGCACCCGGCGGGAGCAGGCAGAGGAATGCCCCGCGCCCGCCACGACTCGGCAAAGCCGCCGCTCCCGTCCCCAAGCAAACGCCACTCGTCCTCTGACTCCGCCAGGTGAACCGCCATCGGGAGGCCCTCAGCCTCGGCGAAACGCGCGACCAGCGCATAGAGTCGGCCACTCACCGAGTACGGCGCATGCGGGGAAAGCCCCAGTTTGATGCGTGGGCCGGCAAAAGCGGCGAGCTCGGAGATCCGCTGGCGGGCCGCGCCCAGCGAGGCATCGGCCTGGCCGGGCTCAGGACCAAAGACCTCATGATAGGCCACGCCGCTCGCTCCGAGCTCGGCCAGCGCCTGGATGACCGCGCCCGAATCGCCGGTGTCGGCCACGGTGGTGATCCCCACCGCCCAGCAGTCTTGGATCCCCTGTCGCGCGGCAGCGAGGTAGTCCGCAGGCGCACGGGCGGCCTTCTCAGCGATGATCGTGCGAATCCAGGTCGGGAAGTCCGGCGCCGTGACCTGGGGAAAGCCGGTAAGCTCGAGATGGGTGTGGACATTCACCAGGCCGGGGAGTATCGCCCCCCGGACTTGGGTGGTAGGCACACCCGGCGGAGCCGGGACCTGCTCCGCGGCCCCGAGCGCGACGATGCACCCATCGTCCCCCAGGAGGACGGCGCCATTCGTCACGGGGGGGCTGTCCACCGGGAGCACCCAGCTGGCCGCCACCCGGCGCGACACCCGCGTCACTGCGAGGAATTCGGTGTCAGCGGGCTGTTCGGAGCGCCCCCGGGCCCCCAGGGATTGTGGATGGGACAGAACTCCTTGGGACCGGGCTCGGTGCCGGGGAGGTAGGACTCGACGACCATCTTCGGGCAGAACGGCGTCCAGCGCTTGCCGCTCTGGGGATCGATATCGGCAATCACCAACCCGTTGGGCCGCGGCCAGTCGGGCGGGAGGGGGCGCCGCTCGTAGATCTCCTTCATCATGGCCGACCACGCCGGGGCCGCGAGGCGCCCGCCCTGGGCGTTGTCCATGATCTTCTGGGGCTGATCCATCCCGATCCACAGCCCCCCGACCAGGTCGGGGGTGAAACCGATGTACCAGACGTCGAAGCCATCGTTGGTGGTGCCGGTCTTGCCGCCGGCGGGCAGCGACCCTATGTCGCGTCCCACCGATGCCGCCGTGCCCCGCCGCACCACGTCGCGCAGGCCATCCAGCATCAGCCAGGACAAGGCCGAGTCCATCACGACCTCCGTCCGGGGCTTCTGCTCCCAGAGCACGCTGCCGTTCCGGTCCTCGACGCGCTCGATGCCGAACGGCGTGGCCCGGGTGCCCATGGTCGCGAAGGGCGTGAATGCCGCGATCATCTCCAGCGGGATCACCGACGCCGAGCCGATGTAGATGGACGGCACGGCGGGCACATAGGTGCCGATGCCGAACCGTGCCGCCTCCCCGATGACCGCCTGGGGCCCGATCAGCATGCCGATCTTGATGGCCGGGATGTTCCGGCTGTCGTAGAAGGCCTGCTTGAGTGGCATGGGGCCGTCGAAGCGCAAATCGTAGTTCTGCGGCTCCCACGGCGGCTCGCCCGGCAGCATTTCCACGCTGATCGGCGAGTCGTCCACGATTTCCGACCAAGGGTGCCCGGCGCGGAGCGCGGCCGTGTAGACGATCGGCTTGAAGGTCGAGCCGGGCTGGCGCTGGGCCTGGACAACGCGGTTGAACTTGCTGTCGTTGAAGTCACGACCGCCCACCATGGCGAGAATCCGGCCGGTCTTGGCCTCCAGCACGACGGCGAGCCCCTGCAGATAGGGCGACTGCGACGGCGGCTCGGCGTCGTCGGCACGCTTCTCCAGGTAGTCGGCGTAGGTCTGGCGCGGGTAGGGACCGTAGCGCGCCTTGTCGCGCTCGATCTCATCCAGCTGATGGAGCAGCGCGCGCTCCGTGGCCTGCTGAATATCCAAGTCGAGCGTCGTGTAGATGCGAAGTCCGCTGCTGTAGAGCTCGGAACCGAACCGGGCCTTGAGGAGCTGGCGCACATACTCGACGAAGTACGGGGCCACCTCGCTGAAATCGGAGCGGGAGGAGAGCAGCAGCGGGTACGCCTTCCACCGGTCGGCGTCCTTCTGGGACAGGACGCCCTCGTCCGCCATCAGCTGGAGAATGAGGTTCCGTCGTTCGACCGAAAGATCGGGGTTGCGGCGGGGGTTGTACCGGGTCGGGGAGCGAGGGATGCCGGCGAGGGTGGCCGCTTCGGCCATGTTCAGGTCGCGGGCCGACTTCCCGAAGTAGCGCTGAGCCGCGGCCTCGATGCCGAGCGCGCCGTTCCCCAGGTTGATCTGATTGAGGTACAGCTCGAGGATCCGGTCCTTGGTGAAGCTGTGCTCGAGCTCGAAGGCCACGTGCATTTCGCGGAGCTTGCGCTTGATAGTGCGGTCCTGTCCGCTGATATCCTCGGGCCAGAGGTTGCGGGCCAGCTGCATCGTTATGGTGGAGAACCCCTGTACCCGCCCCTGCCGGGTGAGGGCGTACACGACGGTCCGCCGGAGCGCGCCCAGGGCGCGGATCCAGTCGACCCCGCCATGCTCGAAGAAGCGCTTGTCCTCCACCGTGATGAACGCCGCCAGGGCCTCGGGCGAGATCTGGGAGAGTGGAATCACCGTGCGGCGCTCTTCCCCGAGGTCAGTGATGAGGCGGCCATCGGCCGCGTACACCTTCGAGGCCTGCGCCGGGTCCCACTGGATGGTCACCTGCGCGATCGACGGACAGGCGTTGTTGGTGCAGGCCCGCGTCCAGGCCCCGACCCCCAGCCCGAGTCCCAGCATGCCGCAGGCGAGCAACGCCGTCAGGAAATTGCTGCGGATCCGGGGGGTGAACCACCAGCGAAGGAGCGTATTGACGAGCGGCGACGACATGGCTGGAATATAGTGCGGTACCCCGGGGGAACGATCGGTCGGGTTGCGCCGCGCTGCTTGCCCCACCCCCCGGCTCCTCCGTAACCTTCCGCCCCATGACCGACCTTCTCCAGGAGCTCCGCACCCGCGGGTTCGTCCAGGACGTCACGCCCGGCCTGACCGAGCGCCTCGCGCGGGGTCCCATCACCGGCTACGTCGGGTTCGACCCCACCGCGGAGTCGCTCCACGTCGGCAACCTGGTGCCGGTGATGGGGCTGGCCTGGCTGCAGCGGTATGGCGGCACCCCGATCATCGTGGTCGGGGGCGGGACGGGCATGGTGGGAGACCCGAGCGGGAAGCGTGCCGAGCGTCCCATGCTCACGATCGAGCAGATCGATCACAACACCGCCTGCATTCAGCGCCAGCTGGAGCGGTTCCTGGCGTTCGAGGGGACGAATGCCGCGCGGGTGCGGAACAACGCCGACTGGCTCCGGCCGCTCGGCCTGATGGAGTTCCTGCGGGATGTCGGCAAACACTTCACGCTGAGCTACATGCTGCAGAAGGAGTCGGTGAAGAGCCGGCTGGAGACGGGGATCTCCTATACCGAGTTCACCTACATGCTGGTGCAGGCGTACGACTTCTGGCACCTGTGGACGCGGGAGGGGTGCGAGCTGCAGATGGGCGGCAGCGACCAGTGGGGCAACATCACCGCCGGCACCGAGCTGATCTCGCGCCGCGAGAACGGCGGCGCCCACGGGCTGGTCTTCCCGCTGCTCACCACCTCCTCGGGAGGAAAGTTCGGGAAGAGTGAAGCCGGCAACGTCTGGCTCGACCCCGCCAAGACCTCTCCCTACCAGTTCTACCAGTTCTGGCTCAACACCGACGACCGCGATGTCGAGCGATTGCTCAAGTTCTTCACCTTCCTGCCGCTCGGCGACATCGCGGCGATCATGAGCGAACAGACGGCCGAGCCGTCGCGGCGTGTGGCCCAGCGCCGCCTGGCCGAGGAGCTGACCCGCCGGGTGCATGGCGCGGCGACACTCGACAGTGTTGACCGGGCGAGTCGCCTCCTGTTCGGCGGGCAGGATCTGGCGCAGGCGGATGGCGAGGTGTTCCGCATCCTCGCGGCGGAGATCCCGACCTCCCGTGTTCCGCGCTCCGCGCTGGGCTCGCTGGGCGTGGTCGAGGCGCTGGTGCAGTCGGGGCTGGCGAGTTCCAAGGCCGATGCCCGGCGCGGCATTCAGCAGGGCGGATTCTCGCTCAATGGGCAGGCCATTACCGACGCCGACCGCCGGCTGGGGCCCGCCGACCTTCTGGCGGGCGGCTATCTACTGCTTCAGAAGGGCCGCCGGAACTACGCCCTCCTCGCGACCACCGACTGACTCAAAGCCGGCAGCGCTGCCGCGCACCATTACCGGGGCGACCGCCGTCCGCCCTCTAGCGGACCCCTCTCGCCCGGGGGATATTCGGGCGCCCAATCCCGGCCCTCCCTCGGTTCCTCACGTTCAAGGAGCGCGCGATGCAAGGCGAGTTCATGAAGTTCCTCAAGGAGTATGGCGTCATCGGGCTGGCTATCGCCGTGATCATCGGCGGAAAGGCGAACGAGCTGGTGAAGGCCATCGTCGACGGCCTCCTCATGCCGCTCGTCGGCCTAGTCCTTCCCTCGGGCCAGTGGCAGACCTGGGCCGTCGGCCCGTTTCAGATCGGGGCCGTGCTCGGAGCCTTGATCAATTTCATCATCGTCGCGTGGCTGGTCTTCATGTTCGCGAAGAAGGTGCTCCACGAAGAGACGGTGGCCAAGAAGTAACGTCTTCTCCTCACAGCAGCGGCTGCAGCACGGCGGAGACCCGGCACAGGTCGTCCGCCGTGTTGTAGCAATGGGGGCTGAGCCGGAGCGCCCCTTCCCGCATGCTGCAGTAGATTCGCGCCTCCTTGAGCGCGCGATACGACTCCTCGAGGCGCGGCGGCGCCACGCACAGGATCCCTGACCGCGCCCGGTTCCGGGGCGAGGTGACCGGCACGCCATGCTCATCGGCCCACGCTATGAGTGGGCCGTGGATTGCCGTGAGGTGAGCCTGGATCGCGGGTACGCCCAACTCGGCCAGCAGCCGGACCGACTGGATCATCCCGACGAAGTCCTGGAACGGGACGGTGATCAGCTCGAAGCGCCGGGCCGTGGCCCGAAGCTGATCGCTGTAATCGGTGAGTCGAGTGAAGTCATCCGTTCCCTCGAAGGCCATCCAGCCGGTGATCGTCGGGTCGAGCTGGCCGATCAGCTCTTCCCGCACGTAGACGAAGCCGCTCCCCCACGGCGAAAGGAGCCATTTCTGGGCTCCGCACGACAGGATGTCGACCGGGGTGGCGCGCACATCGACCGGCACCTGGCCAAGCGCCTGGATGGCATCCACCACCAGGAACTGCCCGCGGGCCCGAGTTTCGGCCGAGAACCGGGCCAGGTCCACGGTGTATCCGGTGGCAAACTGGGTCAGCGAGATGGCCAGGCACCGTACCCGCGGGTCCTGCAGACGCTCGAGGATCCGGGCCTCGTCCGGCCAGCCCTCCTGCGTGACCGGCACCAGCTCGAGAGTCACGCCCGCCGCCCCCAGCCGTTTCCAGGGGTAGACGTTGGCGGGGAACTCCCGCTGGCTGGTGAGGACGATATCGCCCGGGCGCCAGGGGAGTGCCCGCGCGGCGATTCCCAGGCCGAAGCTGGTGTTCGTCGCGAGCGCGATCTCGCAGGGGTCGGCATGGATCAGGTCCGCCAGCACCGCTCGAGCGTCGCTTAAGGCGCCGAACAGGTCGTCGTGACCGAGTTCGAAGGGACGGGCCCGCCGGAGGTTCATGGCGTCCGCGGCTCGGCGGGTGCGCTCGGGAAGCGGTCCGATCGACGCGTGGTCCAGGTAGGTGGTCTCGCCGGCCCAGGGGAACTCTTCCCGTCTCAGTCGCCCGATATCGTACGGCACTCTTTTCATTCCTCCGGTGGGGGACATACGTTATTGGAGACACGCGAACCCAAGCAACCGGAATGAGCTTTCACGCGCCGTTCACACTGGTGCTCAGTGGCGGTGGCCTCAAGGGGCTGGCCCACATCGGCGTCCTCCGCGCCCTGGGAGAGCGTGGCCTCGAGCCCGGGCTGGTGGTGGGGAGCAGCATGGGCTCGCTGGTCGCCGCCGCCTGGGCCGCCGGCATGCCCATCGATGAGATGACCGAGCGCGGACTCGCGGTCCGGCGCCGGGACATTTTCCAGGTGGCCCACATGGACATGGCCTTCAAGCGGATGCGCGCCCCGGCCGTGTACCGTCATGAGCCGCTCGACGGCCTGATCGAGAGCCTGGTGGGAACGCGGACCTTCGAAAGCCTCCAGCGCCGGCTCATCATCAACACGGTGGAGCTCAATACCGGCATGCAGGTGCTGTGGGGGCTGCCGGGGCTCCGCCATGCGCGGGTGGCCGACGCGGTGTTCGCCTCGTGCGCGCTTCCGGGCATCTTCCCTCCCCGAGAGATCGACGGCCGGTGGTACGTGGACGGCGCCGTGGTCGAAAATATGCCCGCGCAGGTCGCGGCGTCTCACGGCGAAGGGCCGGTCATGGCCGTGGACGTGGGCGGGTCGAGCGCCCTGCGCAGCAATGTGCAGGACGAAGGCTTCGCGGCAACCTACGTCCGCGGGCTCGAGATCGTCATGCAGACGATGATGGAGAGCCGGCTTCGTCCCTGGACGGCACCCCCGCTGGTTCTGGTCCACCCCCGCGTTGAGCACGTGTCGATGTTCGCCTTCGGCCACAACCGTGAGCTGATCGAGGAAGGCTACCGCGCAACCCTCGACCTGCTGGACCTGCTCGAGGAGGATTTCGACTGCAACGGCCACGGCATTCACCCGCAGCGCCGAGTCGAGGTTCGGGTTGACCGCGACCGTTGCGTGGGGTGCGGGGCCTGTGTGATGCATGCGCCCTGGGTCTTCGAGCTGGACGAGGCCGGGCTGGCGCGGGTCCGCCAGCCGGTGCAGTCCTGGTCCCCGCTCGACGGCGCCTACGTCCGGAACTGCCCCACCTACGCTATCAGCGCGCGGCTCGCGGTGCCGGCCCGGCGCTGAAAGCGCGCTCCGCGGCGGCCAGGTCGGACACTACTCGCCCCCAGTTCAGTCGCGACTCG
This sequence comes from Gemmatimonadales bacterium, assembly GCA_035501775.1. Lineage (GTDB taxonomy): Bacteria > Gemmatimonadota > Gemmatimonadetes > Gemmatimonadales > GWC2-71-9 > JADJOM01. The sequence goes on from DATJVM010000029.1 coordinate 42,452, forward strand.
ACCAGGCTCCGGCCGGCCCGCCCGAGCGCGTCGGCAAGGGTCGGGGCCTCGAGCAGCGCTCGGATCGCCGTGGCCGCGCTCACGGGATCCGCTGGCGGCACCACGAGGCCGGTCTGCCGGTCCGCTACCGCCTCCCTGATGCCGCCGCTAGCGGCCGCCACCACGGGGCGCCCCGAGCTGGCCGCTTCGACCAGTGACAGCCCGAACCCCTCGATCTCTGGCCCCTCCTCCCGCGAAAGTCCAACGTAGAGCGATGCCAGCCGATGCAGCCCCGGGAGATCCGCGTCAGGCACGTAGCCCAGGAAGCGCACCCGATCCTCAAGCCCCAGCTCCGCCACCAGCGCGGACAGACGAGGGCGGTCGGGCCCCTCGCCGGCAATGAGGTAGCCGATTTCACGTGGCAGAGTGGCGAGCGCTCGGAGCGCGGTATCGATCCCTTTGTGCGGCACCAGGCGGGCCGCGGTCAGCAGCCACGGGCCCGGTCCGATCCCATACCGCGCGGCGACCGGCGCCGGATCCACCCCCGGGTGAAAGGTCGTCGGGTCGGCCCCCAGGGGAATCACCCGGACCCTGGTGCCCAACAGCGGTAGATCCAGCTCCCGCGCCAGGTCCACGAAGCGCTGCGCCGTGGCCCCGCTGATCGCCACCGCCCCCGCTGCTCTGCCCAGGATCGCCCGCGCCACGATCCGACGCCGCAGGGAGCGCGCCACCTGTCGCTGCAGCAGGGCGACGTCGAGTCCGTAGACGATGAGGCCGTAGGGAACGCGAAGCTTCGTCCCCACCCACCTCGCGACGTACCCAGCCGGCTTGAGGTTTCCCGCCCACACGAACCGCGCCCCGCCCCGCTCCGCCAGCCGCCGGGACTCGTGGGACCAGCGAATCAGCCCCTGGATTGCCTGGAGCCGCGCGGAAGGAAGCCCGAGCCGAGCCACGCGCGCCGGGGCGGTACGGTCCCACGCTTCGCTGCCCGGGACGGTTCCGGTCGAGACCATGAGCCCCGGATCGCACGAAGCGATCTCACCCATCGCCCGAGCGATGCCGCCGGGCATTGGTGGAAAATCGCGCGTGACAAGGATGGCCCGGCAGGGCACGGTCAGCTCGGTCGAGTAACCTGGAAAAGGAAGACCGCGGCTCCACTCTGATTCCAGGGAACGAGATTCCTGAGCGGAGTCCGATAGCGGCGCTGAATTCGGCATCGCCCCAGCGGGGCCAGGATCGAGGCCAGCGATGCCCGGTCATACAGGTGCCGGTGATCCGGATCGAAGAAGGATCGGCCCACCGGCGTCGTGCCCACGAGCACCCCGCCCGGGCGGGCCCGGGAGAGGACCTGGGCGGCGAACGCGCGGTCATCGGGGACGTGCTCCAGCACCTCCGTGCAGAATACCAGATCGAACACGCCGGCCCCGGGCTCCTCGGTCGTGAACTGCGCCCGGCGGGCTCCGGAGTCGAACCCGCGTGCCGCGGTGATCGCGGCGGCGGAAACGTCATACCCGGTGACCTCCGCCCCGCGGGCCGCCAGCGCCAGAGCGAAGATCCCGTCCCCGCAGCCGTAATCGAGAACGCGCCGGCCCCGGACCGGAAAACGATCCAGCAGCATGCGGTGCCGCCACGGAAGCTGGGCCAGACGCCAGTCGAGCTCCCGAGCACGCGGGTCCTGCCCCGCGATCCAGCTCCGGTACATCGCGTCGTAATCCGTCATCCGGAATGGCCTGACACACTGTGATACAGCGCCACGGTGCGGTCCAGGGTGAGCTCGTGGGAAAAGTCCGCGCGAGCCCGCCGTCGCCCGGCGGCGCCCAGCCGCGCGGCCGCCTCCGGATCACGCAGGAGCTCGTCGATCGCCTCGGCCCAGGCGGCGGGGCGCGTAGGATCCACCAGCCGGCCGTCTGTCCCGTCGCGGACGATGACGGCGTTCCCCGTCGCCCGGCTGGCGATGACCGGCTTCCCCAGGGCCAAGGCTTCGAGCACCGATTGCGGCAGCGCGTCGAAGCGCGAGGGGTGGAGTGCCAGCTCAACCAGTTCGTACAGCGGCCGCACTTCGGCAACAAAAGGCAGACGCACCACTGCGTGCCGGTCGGGGTGCCTGGGCAGCGGACCGTGAAGCGCCTTTCCGTGGAGGCCCACCAGGACGAGGCGCACCGGCGTCCGCACCAGCGGCAGGGCCGCCAGCACCACGCCCTGATCCTTCGGCCGGGCGACGATCGCCACGGTCCGGCGGGAGGGTTCCCACCCGATGCGCGCCCGCCACGCGGCAACGTCGGCGGGGGGGACCGGCCCGTCGAGACGGTCCAGCAGCACCCCATCGTGGATGACCACGATCTTCCGGTCGGGCACCCCGTGGCGGCGAAGCGCATCCCGCACCGGCTCGCTCATGGCCACTACGCGGGCCGCGACCCGTGCGGCCAGCCAGTTCTCAAGCCAGCTGGTGCGCGGATACGATCGTCGCGTGAAGATGGCCGGGATGTTGAGGCGGCGGGTGAGTCCCAGCCAGGTGAGCGCCTCACGATCCCTGGACCCGTGTGAATCGATCAGGTCCGCCGGCCAGCGCCCGAGCAGCGCAGACAGGGCGCCCGCGTTGGCGCGCCGTCCGGCCCGCGCCAGCGGGAGCGGGAACACCGTGAGACCGCCGGCCCGGGCCGTTGCCTCCACTTCGGAGTCCGGCGGACAGATCAGACCGACATCCACTCCCCGCCGGGCCAGGCCCAGGGCCAGCCGCACCACCGAGAGCGCGGACCCGCTCCCGCTCCCTTGATGGAGCGAGAGCAGCGCTCGAACTTTGGCGTCAGCCATGCGCGTACTGATTCTCGGTGCCGGAGGAACGGGCCGCTATCGAACCGAAGCTGCGGTCGCTCGCGGCTTCCGAAGCCTCGGGCACATGGCGCGGGTCTGCGACGTGCCGGCCTGGCGCCGCGCCCTTCGAGGCTCCGCCGCCCACGTACTCCGCTGGCGAGCGGAGCGCTTCGCCCCCGATTTCATCCTGTGTACCCGGCACGCGGCCCCGGTCAGCGCGGCACTGGAGAGGCTGTTGGCGCGCGTTCCCTCGGCATTCTGGTATTTCGACGCGGTGGCGCCGCTCCCCGACGAGGCGGTCCTGCTGGCCCGCCGGTGTGCGCACACCTACACCACCTACGGTTTTCAGCTCGAGGCATTTCACGCGGCCAGGTGCCGCGAGGTGCGCTACCTTCCCCAGGGAATGGATCCCGTCGTCGATCGACCCGCGGCGCGCGCTCCCGCGGATTATCGGTGCGACCTCTCGTTCGTGGGCTCCGGACAGTACTCGCGCCGGCATGCGCTGTTGCGCACCTTGGCCGGCTCCTTCGGCCTGCAGATCCGTGGACCGGGCTGGCATGATGGTCCGTCCGACCTTCCCGTCGCGGGCGGCGTGGTGCGCCCGACGGATTTTCCTAGGGTGGTCCGCGGCGCGAGCCTCTCGCTCGGCATCGACGCCCTGCCTCACCCGCCCGATCCGGGGCCGCGCGGTACCTCCAATCGGCTGTGGCGGGTGCTCGGTGCCGAGGGCTGTTTCCTCGGCGAATACGTTCCGGGAGTCGAGGCGCTGGCGCGCCACGGGGTGGAGGCGCTCTGGTATCGTTCGCCGGCGGAGGCTGTCGACCTCGCGCGGGAATTCCTGGCCGAGCCGGGCCGCGCCGCCGCCATCGCGCGGGCGGGGCGGGCCCACGTCCTGGCCCGGCACACCTACGCCCATCGGGTCAGGATGATGCTTGCCGGCCAGGATTATATCTCCACGTAGTTGGTGAACTCGAAGGGCCTCCAACCGATGGCCCGCTCGACCAGCAGCGAGGCGAACATCGCCGCCCGCCTGGTGCTCCAGCGCCGCGGGGCAAAGCCATCCGACATCCCCGCGCGACGCGCGGCGATCCAGGGCGCCATCGGGCCGGGATGGGATCCGGCGAACCGTTCCAGACCAACTTCCCAGGGCATTCGCTCAGGGACAGCGGACCGACGCGGCTCCCCGCGGTAATAGAGCCGGTTGTCGGCCTCGCGCTTGGCACGTAGCGCGGGGAGAGGACGGGCCCAGCCATAGTGATAGTACGTGGCGCCGCTCGTTCTGACCCGGACCTTCCGGAGGCGAGGGCCGATTCGAAACCCCTGCGCCTCCTCGAAGCTCCGCGCCTGGCCTCCCGGCCGCACCACGCGCACCTCGCGACGGTACCAGCCGCGCCCCCGCCCCACCCAGTCAGTGTTGCCGTAGAAGTGCAGGAAATCGACCAGGAGCCCTTCGACCCGTGGATCATCCTGCGCCGCGGCCATGGCCGCGGAGAGACGCTGCTGTCCGCTCTCGTGCAGAACCTCGTCCGCCTGAATGTAGATTGCCCAGTCGCCTCGGCAGGCATCGAGCGCTCGCTGGGTTTCCAGGGCCAGCACCGCGCCCCCGTGGCTCCGGTCCCACCGCCCTTCGATGATCCGGAGCCGCGGATCGGCCACGGAGCGAACCAGATCCAGGGTGTTGTCGTCCGACGGGCCTACGTTCACCACCACTTCGTCACAGAGGGGAAGAATGGACTGGATCGCCTCCCGAATGGGAAAGTCGAGGCGCACCGCATTGGCGACGAGGCTGAAGCCGACGACACGCATTTGCAGACGAGTCCCGGAGAAATCGCGGTAAGATATGCGGATTACCCTGGTGCATCACACCCGCCTGCCGGTACAGGGGTATGGCGGCACGGAGCGCGTGGTCGTCGCGCTGGCGAGGGGCCTGGCGAGCCTCGGCCATGAGATTACCCTGGTCGCCCCGCCGGGCACGCAGGTGCCGGAGGCGCGGCTGGTCCCCATCGAGACGTCCCGATTCCGCGACGTCCGGTTCGATCTGCGCGAGGCCATCCCGGCCGGGGCCGAGATCGTGCATGGCTTCTTCCCGCTTCGCCTCCCATCTGGGATCCCCTGGGTGTGGACGCTGGAGGGCACCACCCGCAACGGCGCGACGCGACCGGGAAACACCATCTACGTAAGCGCCGACCATGCCGCCCGCCATGGCAGCGCCAGCTTCGTCTATAACGGACTCGATCCGGCGGAGTTCGAGTTCCGGGCCACGAAGGGCGACTACGACCTCTTTCTCGGCCGGTTGCACCACAGCAAGGGCTTCCAGTGGGCCATCAGCGCGGCCCGTGCCACGGCTCGCTCCCTGGTGGTAGCCGGTGGATGGCGGCCCATCCTGTCGCGATACGTGCGCTTCGCTGGCACCGTGGATGGGGCCGAGAAGCGCGAGCTTCTGGCGGGAGCGCGCGTGCTGTGGATGCCTGCGCTGTGGGATGAGCCGTTCGGCCTCACTCTGATCGAGGCCCTGTGGAGCGGCACGCCGGTTCTCGCCACGCGCCGCGGCGCGCTGCCGGAGATTCTGTCAGAGGCGGTAGCGGAGTTCGGCTCCAGCGTGGACGAACTTGTCGCCCGCCTGCCGGCGGCGACCGCGAAGGACCCGGCGGCGTGCCGCGCCCGCGCGGAGCACTATTTCGGGCACCTGCGCATGGCCGAGCAGTATGTACGGTTCTATCGGGCCTACCTGACGGAGGGAGTGCTGCCGGCGGGCGTCAGGACCGACGCGTGACGGCGGCGGTCACGGCGCGCCGGCGGCCGCGTCTCCGCTGTGGCGGACCGCGCGGCCGGTCAACGCGCTGAGCAGATCGGCCATGCGGTGCATGTAGGTGTGCTGGCGGATGGCGCGCTGGCGGGCATTGTGGGCCAGTCGTTCGCGGTACTTGTCCTCCTGAATCGCCCGCTTGACCTGACCCTTCAGCTGTTCCGGCGTCTCGTAGACCAGCACTTCGGAGCCATCCTCGAAATTGCGCGGCAAATCCCCGCGCGCGTCGACGACCTGGGGCACGCCGATCGCCGCGATCTCGAAGGTTCGGCGGTTCACGCCGGTGGTGTCGCTTCCCCGCGTCTCGGGGCCGTAACGGTGAACGTTGACCCCCACCGTCGCGCCGGCGTAGGCCCGGACGAAATCTTCCGTATTAGGCAGCTCGCCCCGGCAGTAATCCTTGAGAGCGGTCCTGCGCCACCCGGGCCCCCACAGGGCCAGGCCGAACTCCACCAGCTCACCCAGCAGTCGCTCCCGCCGCGAGGTGGCGCTTCCGGCGAACACGACGTTCGCTCGGAACGGCCCCCGCGCCCTGAGCGGCTTGTGAACGGAGGGGTCGCAGCCCACGGCCAGGTAGTGGCCGTGCCGGATCCCCTGGCGCTGCAGGACGGCCAGGTATCCACTGGTACCGGCAAAGACGTCATCGTAGACCATGGCCTCCCGGAGCGCCCCCGCCGGATCGGGGACCGCGTCCCCCAGAAGCTGCACCCAGCGTCCTCCGCCATTGCGGCGGAGATGCTCCACGACCTCGGCCGGCACGATCCCGGCGCCGGCCACCAGGATGATCTCCGGCCCGTGCTGCTCCAGCGCGGAAGCCAGCCGCCGGTCGAGGCTCCGGCGCACCAGGCGCTCGACCAGCGGCGCGTGCTCGGGGTCCACATGCAGCAGATCGGCACCCAGGCGTTCGAGCGCCCGGCGCACCAGGCCGTTGTGCGCCAACTCGGCGTCGTCCACCGGCGCGACGAGCACGAGACGGAGTCCGGCAAAGGGGGGATTCATACTGATGTGCTGGACAATCTACAAAGGGATGGACCGGGGTCGAGCCATCGCCGACACCGCGTCGGGGCCCTGAATGAACTGGCCCTCGCAGAGCCGCCGATAGAGGCCGTTGGCCCCGAAGAGCTCGGCGTGGCTGCCGCGCTCGACGACTCGGCCCTCGTCCAGTACCAGGATCAGGTCAGCGTGCCGTACCGTCGTCAGACGGTGCGCGATCACCAGCACCGTGCGGTCCCGCATCAGCCGGAGCAGGGCGTCCTGCACCAGCCGCTCGGACCGGGCGTCGAGCGCGCTGGTGGCCTCGTCGAGGATGAGGACCGGGGGGTCTCGCAAGACCGCGCGCGCGATGGCGATCCGTTGCCGCTGGCCGCCGGAGAGGCGGGTCCCGCGCTCACCCAGCACCGCGCGATAACCGCCCGGCAGCTGGCTGATGAACAGGTGTGCGTTGGCCGCCCGCGCCGCCGCCTCGACCTGAGCCGACGTGGCGTCCGGCCGCCCGTAGGCGATGTTCGCGAACACCGTGTCGTTGAAGATCACCGTGTCCTGACCCACAAAGCCCATCAGGGACCGGATCGCCGGCCGGGAGCAGGCCTCGAAGGAGCGCCCGTCGATGAGGATCCGGCCCTCAATGGGCTCGCGGAGCCGGGGAAGCAGCTGGGCAAGAGTGGTCTTTCCCGCGCCCGAGGGTCCCACCAGCGCCACGACCTGGCCCTTGGGGAGGGAAAAGGAGACGTCCCGCAGGACCCACTCCTCTCCGGGAGCGTGGCGCTCTGGAGTCGAGGCACCGGCGCTGGCGGGAATGCCCCGCGACCGGCGGCCGGCCTGCCTCACGCCCGACGCCTGGCGGCCGATGGCTGACGGCTGATGGCCGACGGCTGACGGCGGATGGCTGACGGCTGACGGCTGATTGCCGACGGCCGACGGCGGATGGCCGACGGCTGACGGCTGATACCGAAACCACACGCGATCGAACGTGATCTCACGCGTAAGCCGGAGCGCCTCGCCCGGCGCCTCCGTAATCGGCTCGGCTGTCGGGAGATCCAGGACTTCGAAGACCCGCTCCGCGCTCGCGAGAGCCTGGGCCATCTGCCCCGGGAACTGGGTGATCGACTTGAGCGGCGCCATCATCCTGAGCGCCGCCACGATGAACACCAGCAGCCCCTCCGGGGAGAGGCCGCGGCCCAGCCACTCGGGCGAGGAGCCCGCCGCGATCAGCAGCACCAGCAGCAGCCCGCCGAACAGTTCACTGGCCGGACTGGTGAGCGCCGCGAAGCGCTGGGTCCGCCCTACGTGACGACGGTAGCGATCGGCCTGCGCCCGGAACCGCGCCGCTTCGCGCGCTTCTCCCCCATAGGTCCGGATGAGCGGCACGGCGGCCAGGCGCTCCGCCACGGTGGCGGTCATCTCGCCGGCCTCCTCGGCGCGGGCCCGCGCGTGGCGCTTGAGCCGTGTAAGGAGCGACCGGATCCCGAGCAGGAGCACCGGGGCCGCGGCAAGGGTGAGCAGGGTGAGCTTCCAGGAGAGCTGCGCCAGCACCAGCAGCGTGGTGACGATGAGGACCAGGTTGTGGAAGAAGGACGCGAGACTTGCGCTCACCGCGCCCTTGGTCTGATCGGCGTCGTGCATCACCCGCGCGATCACCTGTCCCCCACGGGTTCGCTCCAGCCAGCCCAGGTCGAGCCGGAGCAGATGCTCGAAGAGCGCGGCGCGGAGATCGCGGACCAGCCCTTCCTGGGTGAGCACAGTGAGCTGGCCGGCGAGGTAGGCAAAGCCGTTCTTGGCGAGCAGCGCCAGCCAGAGCAGACCTACCAGACGAACCGTGACGCCGGTCGGCGTGGCCCCGTGGAGGAACGGCGCCAGAATGCGGTCGATGAGCGCTTCGAACGCCGTGGACTCCGATGCGAGCCCACCGGCACTGCCAAAGAGGTGGCGCAGCAGGGGAATAAGGAAAAGCAGCGTAACGCCGTCGAGGATGGACGCCAGCGTGGTCGCCCCGAAGCCGAGCGCGAGCGGTCCTCGGTAGGGCCTGAGCCAGCCCACCAGTCGGCGCGCCGACGACCCGTGGCGCGCGATCACCCTCTCAGCCACCGCGCCGCGCGGTCAGGAGCGCGATCGGCAGGACCATTTCCTCCGGGGTCACCCCACCATGGAGAAACGCGCCGCGGTAGCGCGCCTGGTATTCCCGCAGTTTGGTCGGATAGACGAAGAACCGGTCCCCCGTGGCGAGCAGGAGCCGCGTCCCCGGGGTCTTGACCGGCAGGCCGTAGGCCGCGAGATCCTCGACGACCAGCGCGGCCTCGCGCTCCTGGGCGCGGAGATCCTCCCCGAACTTGTAGCGGAGGTTCGCGGTCGCGTCGCGGCGCGCATAGACGGTGGCCGGAGTATGACAGTGGATCGAGCCGTGGTCCGTGGTGAGCAGCACCGGAACGTTGCGGCGCTCCGCCTCTCGGAGCGCGGCCCACAACGGCGACCGCTCGAACCAGGTCCGGGTGAGACTGCGCAGGGCCGGGGTGTCGCGGGCCACCTCGTACAGCGTGGAGTTCTCGGTCCGGCCGTGGGTGAGCTGGTCGATGAAGTTGAACACCAGCGCGGTGACCCCGTCGGATGCCAGGTGCGCCGGCAGTCGGGTGAGCAGCGCCTCGCCGTCGGCGGCCGTGAACACCTTCTCGTAGCGCACCGGAACGCTCTCGCCATGCCGCCGCTCGAACTGGGCCGACAGGAGCTCCTGCTCGTGCGCGTTGAGGCTGGTCTCGTCCTGCTCCCGCCACCAGGCGGGATGGGCCGCCGCCAGAGCGCCCGGGAAGAGCCCGCTGAAGATGGCGTTCCGCGCGAACGGCGTGGCGGTGGGCAGAATCGCGAAGTAATAGGAGGTCTCGATATCGAATCGGGTGCTGATCAGCGGACGGATCGCTTCCCACTGGTCCAGCCGCAGGCAGTCGACCACCACCATGAGCACGCGCCCATGCTGACGGAGGGCCGGCTCCACGAACTCCGGTACGATGTCGACACTGAGCGGCGGGCGGCCGGCGCGCGGGCCTCGCAGCCATTCGACGTAACTCTTGCCCACGAAGCCGGCGAAGTCCTGCCGAAGGCTCTCCTGCAGGGTACGGAGCGCCTCGGACAGCCCGGGCTCGTCGGCCAACCCGAGCCGCACCTCCCACTCCGCCAGCTCGACCACCAGGTCGGTCCATTCGCGCCAGCCCATCCCCCGCTGCCGCCGCGCTTCCAGCTCGCGAAACCGGGTCGCGAAGTCGCGGGACAGGCGCTGCTGCCTGATGCGGTCTCCCTCGAGCAGGCGGGTCACGACCGAGAGCACCTGGCGGGGGCTCACCGGCTTGACCAGGTAATCCGAGATCTCGACGCCGATGGCGTCCTTGAGGGTATTCGATTCCTCGCTCTTGGTGACCATCACCACCGGCATCGTGGAGTCGAGGCTCCGGATCGCCCGAAACAGATCCAGGCCGCGTCGACCCGGCATCTGCTCGTCCAGCAGTACCACGCCATACGGCTGGCGCTGCAGCAGGACCAGAGCGTCGTCGCCGTGGGCGGCCCGCTCCACGCTGAAGCCCTGCTCCTCGAGGAACAGGACGTGGGACGAGAGGCTTTCGACCTCGTCGTCCACCCAGAGAATCCGGCGGGGGCGCGGCATGCGGGAAAGATAGGCGCTACCTTTTTCTCGTGCCCGCTCCCCGCATCCTGCTGGTCCGGTTCAGCTCCCTCGGTGACGTGTTGCTCACGACACCGCTCATCCGTGTCCTGCGGGCACAGCATCCCGCAGCGACGCTCTCCGCCGTGACCAAGCAGATGTGGGCCCCCCTGCTCTCGGCCAACCCTCATCTCGACGAGGTCGTATCGGTTGCGCCCGGCCAGTCACTGGTGCCTCTGGCGCGTGCCCTCCGCTCCGCCCGCTTCACCCACCTGCTGGATCTCCACGGAAACGTGCGCACCCGCGTCCTCAGACTCCTGGTGCCGGGGCCCTGGACCGGATTCGATGCGCGCCGCCGGGCTCGCCAGCGCCTGATCCGGGAGCACGTGGACACCTACCGCGATCACGTGCCCGTCGCGGAGCGCTACTTCGAGGCCGCGCGCGGCCTCGAGGTCCGGCCGGACGGCCGCGCCGCCGAGCTGTTCACCAGCCCCGCCGCCGAGGCCCGGGCCCATGCCTGGCTCGCCCGGGTCGGGTTCGAGGGCGACAGCCCGCTCATCGCGCTCGCACCGGGGTCGGCCCACGCCACCAAACGCTGGCCGATCCGCCACTGGCGTCGGCTGGCAAGCGACCTGGTGCGCCGCGGCGTGAATGTCGCCCTGATCGGCGGGCCAGCCGACCGGGTGGTGGCCGCGGAAATCGCCACCTCGTCCGGGCGGCGGGCGGCGAGCGCGGCCGGCGAGCTCGACTTGCAGGCCAGCGGGGCGCTGCTCCGCCACGCCCGCGCGGCCGTCACCGGCGATACGGGACCGATGCATCTCGCCACTGCCGTCGATGCCCCGGTCGTCGCGCTGTTCGGTCCGACCGTGGAGCAGTTCGGGTTCTTCCCCTATCATGCGCGGGCCACGGTGCTGGAGCGCGACCTGCCGTGCCGCCCCTGCAGCTCCAAGGGGGGCCCCCGCTGCCCGCTCGGGCATCACCGCTGCCTCGAGGATATCGCGCCCGCCGAGGTCCTCGCCAAGGTCACCGGGTACTGCTCATGACCACCTGGGATGCTGCTCAAGTCGAGCTGATCGAACTGCTGCCCCGCGCCGGTCGAGGGCCGCGCCGGGAGGGAGTCTTCGCCCTGTGGCTCGTGCTGCGCGTGGCGCAGGATCTCCTGCTTGATCCGCCCCTCGCCGAGCGGAACGTCCGTCGGCGCCTCACCGGCCTCGAGCGGCGGCTCTCCAGCCTCACCGTGACTCCACCGCTCAAGCGTGCGCTGTTGGGCGCCCTCGCCGAACTGCGGGATCGGGGCGCGGCGGCGGTGCCGGCCGTGCTCGCCAACCTGGTGGCGCCCGCCCGGGAGACGGCCGGCATCGAGGCCGGCGAGGCGATCCAGCGCGCCGCCCGGGCTGTCCGGCCCCAAGCCCCGTCCCGCTGAGGCGGCCGGCGCCGTATCTTGAACCCATGCGCGCCGACCGCCCTCCTGCCAACCGCGCCTCCTCCCCCGCCGAAGCGGTGGTGGAGCGCATCGACGCCCGGAGCACCCCGGGGTCTGGCGTGGACACGGTACCCACCGGCTTCCCGTCCCTCGACCGCATGCTGGGCGGGGGAATGCGCCGCCAGGACCTGGTAGTCCTCGCGGGCGACGTGGGGAGCGGAAAATCCTCGTTCGCATTGGCCATCGCGCTCCGCAGCGCGAAGGCGGGCACCCCCGTTACCTACCTCTCGGGAGAGATGTCCGAATCGAGGTTGATGGAGCGCGCCCTGGCGCTGGAAGGCCGCGTACCCATCGATGTGCTCCGGAGCGGCGAGCTGGACGATCTGAGTCGCTCGGCCGTTGGGGCCGCCGCGATTCGATTGCGGGGGCTGCCCCTGCACGTCCGGCCGCTCACCGGGGAGCGGTTTGAAGAACTGGGTGAAGCGCTCGACACTGTCCCCCGCCGTGGGCTCCTGGTGGTGGACGACCTGCAGATGACGGCGAGCCCCCTCGCCACGGGCTCGAGCGAGGAGCGGCTGGCGGCGGGAGTCCGCGCCCTCAAGAACCTCGCGCTCGAACGGGACGTGGCGGTGCTGGCCCTCGCGCAACTGCCGAAGTTCCGGGCGGGGCGGCGGGATCCCCGGCCCAGCCTCGATGACCTGGGGGGACAGGGCACGGTCAAGCAGGTGGCCGATGTGGTCCTCGCGATCTACCGCGAGGAGATGTACCGGCCGGGCTATGGAGTGGAGGGAGCGGTGGAGCTGGTCATCGGGAAGAACCGCAACGGAGCGACCGGGTATCTCGACCTGTACTTCTATCGCCACTGGCTCCGGTTCGAAGACATGCTCGATCCGGATCGGTAGCGGCCCGGCTGCTACTGCCCGCCGGTGACCTGAGCGCCTGCCAGATCGACGATCGCCCCCACCCCGCCATCGCCCTTGCGGATGGTCACCCAGAGCGGCGGCCCATTGGGACGCTCGGCGTACAAGGCCACCGTGCCATCCTGCATGGGAGTGTCACTGATGAGGTTCCAGGGCGCGCGGGAGAGCATTTCCCGATAGTAGCGGGCCACGCTGTCCGGCGCCCACAGGCTCCGGAAGCGGATCTTGAGCGCGTCCTCCCCGGCTTCCCGAGAGAGCACCGTCGCCTCCGGCGGGATGAGCAGCGTCGGGAGCGTCTTTGCGATGCTGGGGGTGGGCTTCTTCTCCGTGCAGCCGGCCAGCGCCAGTGCAAGAACGAGGAAGGCGGGATAGCGCATAGGGCGGGGAGAGTAGCTTGGGGGATGGAGGGGGGTCAAGCCTCGCTTTATCTTCCGGCGCGAACCAGGTGAGGGCGGCATCATGGCAGGTCACAGTAAGTGGAAGCAGATCAAGCGCAAGAAGGCGATCACCGACGCCAAGCGCGGCGCGTCGTGGACCAAGGCCATCCGCGAGATCACCGTGGCGGCGAAGGCTGGCGGAGGCGATCCGGGCGGGAACCCCCGACTCAGGACGGCCATCGACGCGGCCAAGGCCCTGAACATGCCGTCGGAGAATATCGAGCGGGCCATCAAGAAGGGGACGGGAGAGCTCGAAGGGGCGGTGTACGAGGAGGTCACATATGAAGGATACGGCCCGGGCGGCGCCGCCATCCTGATCGAGGCCACCACCGACAACACCACCCGCACGGTTGCCGAGATCCGCCATGCATTCAGCCGGCAGGGCGGGAACCTGGGCGCCACCAATTCCGTGGCTTGGATGTTCGATCGCAAGGGTCAGATCGTTCTCGACGCCACGCGCTATCCGGAAGACTCCACCCTCGAGGCCGCCCTCGACGCCGGGGCGGAAGACTTCGCGAAGGACGCCGACCAGTACCTGATCTCGACCACGGTCCCGACCTTCCATGCGGTCCTGGACGCGCTCCGCGCGCGCGGGTTCCAGATCGAGTCTGCCGAGATCGCGATGGTGCCCAAGACCACCGTCAAGGTGGAGGGCAAACAGGCCGAGCAGATGCTCCGCCTGATGGAAGCGCTGGAAGACCTGGACGACGTCTCGAAGGTCTCTTCCAATTTCGATATCGACGCGACCCAGCTGGCTGAAGCCTCGAGCTGAGGGAGGAGACCGGTGAAGGTGCTGGGCGTGGACCCCGGCACCGGGGCAACCGGCTACGGTGTCGTCGAAACCGGGGAACGGGGCAGCTTCCGGCTGGTGGAATGCGGTGTGATCCGCACCGCGAGCCGGTCGCCCCTGCCCACCCGCCTCCACCAGGTCTATGCCGGCCTGGTGGAGCTGATTGCCCGGCACCGACCCGACCTCCTGGCGGTCGAAGAGGCCTTCCACGCCAAGAACGCCCGCACCACCCTGGTGCTCGGCCACGCCCGGGGCGTCATCCTGCTCGCCGCCGAATCCGCCGGGGTCACAATCGCGGAGTACTCTCCCGCGGTGATCAAGCGGACCGTCACCGGCCGGGGCGCGGCGCACAAGCCGCAGGTCGGATTCATGGTGGCGGAGCTGCTCCGGCTCCGGCATCCGCCCCAGCCGGCCGACGCGGCGGACGGAGTCGCGGTGGCCCTCACCCACCTGCTCCGCGGTCGGACTCTGGCCGCGGTGGGTCAGCGTCAGTGATCGCCGTCGTCTCCGGCCTGCTGCGCGAGCGCGATGGCGACTCGGTCCTGATCGAGACGGCCGGCGGAGTCGGCTACGCGGTGACCGTGCCGCTGGGCGTGCTGGAGCGGTTGCCCGGCACCGGAAGCAAGGTGAGCCTCTATACCGAGCTCGTGGTGCGCGAGGACGGCTGGGCGCTCTACGGCTTCGATCAGGTGGCGGAACGCGCCATCTTTCAGCGACTGCTCACCGCGAGTGGGGTTGGGCCGCGGCTCGCCTTGGCGCTGCTTTCGACCCTCGGACCGGAGCGCACCGTCCGAAGCATTCAGGACCGGGACATCGCCTCCCTGTCCACCGTGAGCGGCATCGGGAAAAAGAAGGCCGAGCGACTGGTTGTGGAGCTGGTGGACCGCTTCGAGGGCGCGCTGCAGGACCTGCCCCGCGCCGGCCCGCGTCCCGGCGAGGAGGCGGTCCAGGCGCTGGTCCACTTGGGCTATGCCACCGCTCAGGCGGAGGAGGCGGTGCGGGGGGTGCTGGTCGAGGGAATCACGGACACTGCCCGCGTGATCCGGAGCGCCCTGCAGCGCCTCGCCGCAAGGAAGGGATAGTGCACGCCTGTACGCTGGAGGGAGTCGCATGACCGTTCCCGCAACAACCGCCGAGTGGATCTGCACCCGCTGCGGCAGCACAAATCGAATGCTGGTCGCCCGGTCGACCGTGCGCGTGATCGACCGCTGCGTCCATTGCGGCACTCGCCACCAGATCGAGCCGGGACAGCGCCCGGTCCGCTGGGAAGCCCGCCTGGTAGAGCGGTGACCGGGATCGACCGCGGGCCCAGGCAGCCGTGACCACGCGCCTCCAGATCACCACTCCCGATTCGCTCCCCGACGAGGCGGGCGCGGAAGCGCAGCTGCGTCCCGGGCACCTCGATGAGTTCGTCGGTCAGGCGCAGGTAAAGGCATCGCTCCGCATCGCGATCGACGCGGCCCGGGGACGGGGCGAGACCCTGGATCACGTGCTCTTCTTCGGCCCGCCGGGACTCGGCAAGACGACCCTGGCCATGCTGCTCGCGCGGGAGATGGGCGTCCAGCTGCGCACCACGTCCGGCCCCGTCCTCGAGAAGCCCGGAGACCTGGTTGGCCTGCTCACCACGCTGGGGCGCGGGGACATCCTCTTCATCGACGAGATTCATCGGCTCCGTCCCGTCCTCGAGGAGTTTCTCTACTCGGCGATGGAGGACTACCGGGTGGATGTCCGCATCGCGGACGGGCCCCACGCCCAGACCATCCCGATGACCATCGAGCGGTTCACGCTCATCGGCGCCACCACGCGCTTTGGCCTGCTCACCCCTCCGATGCGGGCCCGGTTCGGCATGGTGGAGCGGCTGCACTTCTACCCGGCGGAGGAGCTGCACGAGATCGTCCGCCGCACCGCCTCGATCCTGGGGGTTCCCACCGAGCCGGAGGGACTGCTCGAGATTGCGCGGCGCAGCCGGGGCACCCCACGGGTCGCGAATCGCCTGCTCCGCCGAGTGCGGGACTACGCCCAGGTCAAGGCCACCGGGGTCATCACGGGACCGGTGGCTCGCGAGGCGCTGGCCCGGCTCAACGTGGACGAGTTCGGCCTCGATGACATGGACGGGCGGATCCTCGCGACGATCATCGAGAAATTCGGCGGCGGGCCGGTCGGCCTGGGAACGGTGGCCGTGGCGGTCGGCGAGGATGCCGGCACTGTCGAAGAGGTGTACGAGCCGTACCTCATTCAGCAGGGATTCCTCGAGCGCACCCCGCGGGGCCGCGTCGCGACTCCGCTCGCCTACCAGCGCTTCGGCATGAAGCCCCCGCCGGGAGCCCAGGCCTCGATCTTCGACCCCAGTTGAGCGCGGGCTCCGCGCCAACCACCGTGCGCACCAGCGACTTCGACTACCAGCTGCCTCCGGAGCTCATCGCGCAGGACCCGGCGGCGGTGCGCGGCGACAGCCGGCTCCTGGTGGTACGGCGGGAGCCCGGAGCGGCGTTCGAGGATCGGATGTTCTCCGACCTCGCGGGCCTCGTCCCCCCCGGCGACCTGCTGGTGCTCAACACCACCCGGGTGCGACACGCCCGTTTCATCGGCACGCGGCTGAGCGGCGCGAGCGCGGAGGTACTGCTCCTCCACCCGTCCACCGGGGACAAGTGGCTGGCCATCGGAAAGCCCGGCAGCGCGCTCCGGCCGGGGAAACGGATCCAGATCGGCCCCGCCGCATTCATCGAAACCGTCGCCGTGCTCCCCGAGGGAACCCGGGAGGTGCGGTTCGTGGGCATTGAGGCGGAGGCCGCGATCCCCGCGTTCGGGCGGCTGCCGCTCCCCCCGTACATCGCCCGCGAGCCGACGGCGCGCGATGAGGATCGCTACCAGACCGTGTATGCGGAGCGCGCCGGCAGCGTGGCGGCGCCGACGGCGGGGCTCCACTTCACCCGGCCGCTGCTGGCGAGCCTCGAGGCGCGCGGGGTGCGCGTGGCGGGCCTCGATCTCGAGGTCGGCCCGGGAACCTTCAAGCCGGTCGAAGTGGATGATCCCTCGAGTCACCCCATGCACCCCGAAACCTTCGAGATTCCGGCATCGACCGAGGCGGCCATCGACGAGTTGCGCGGCCGGGGCGGTAGTCTCTGGGCGGTGGGGACAACCGTGGTCCGCGCCCTGGAAAGCGCGGCCACCGGAGGTGGGCGGGTGCGCGCGGGCCGCGATAGCACTCGGCTTCTCATTAGCCCCGGGCACGAGTTCCGGGTGGTCGACCGGCTGCTGACCAACTTCCATCTCCCCCGCTCCACCCTCCTGATGCTGGTAGCGGCCTTCGCGGGCCGGGACCGCGTCCTCGCCGCCTACCGGCACGCCATCGCCGCCGGGTATCGCTTCTATTCGTACGGTGACGCGATGGTGATCCTGTGACCGGCCGAGACTGAGCCCAGAACATGTTCGAGTTCACGCTGGACGCCACCGAAGGCGCGGCTCGGGCCGGCCGACTGATGCTGCCTCACGGGCTGGTCGAGACCCCGGCATTCATGCCGGTAGGGACCCACGGCACGGTGCGCGGGCTTCACCCCGAGGAGGTGCGCCGCGCGGGGGCGCAGATCATCCTCGGCAACACATATCATCTTCATCTCCGTCCGGGAGAGGACGTGGTGCGGACCATCGGCGGCCTGCACCGCTTCACCACCTGGGACCGGCCGATGCTGACCGACTCGGGCGGATTCCAGATCTTCTCCCTCGAGGGTCTCCGCTCCATCAGCGAGCAAGGCGTCGAGTTCGTCAGCCATATCGACGGTTCCACCCGCACCCTGACGCCGGAGTTCTCGATGGAGATCCAGGCCGCCCTCGACGCGGACGTCGCCATGGCGTTCGACCACGTGGTCCCCGGTCAGGCGCCATGGGGCCTCGCCGAGGAGGGGATGGAGCGGACCCTTCGGTGGCTCACACGGTGTCGGGCGCACCACACGCGGTTGATGGAGCTGGCGGGGACCGCACCGGCCCAGACCCTCTGGCCTATCGTGCAAGGCGGTACCCACGCCGACCTGAGGTCGCGGTCGGTGCTGGGCACGCTGGAGCGCGGGCCGTGGAGCGGCATCGCGATCGGCGGGCTCTCGGTGGGAGAGCCGAAGCCCGTCATGCACCGGGTGCTGGAGGAAGTGGCCCCCGTGCTGCCGGTCTCCATGCCGCGTTATCTTATGGGGGTGGGGTTTCCCGACGACCTCCTCGAGGGGATCGCCCGGGGAGTGGACCTGTTCGACTGCGTGGCGGCTACGCGTAATGGCCGGCACGGCAGCGCCTGGACCAGCACCGGCAAAGTGAATATCCGCTCGGCTGGCCTGCGTTTGAGCGACGCACCACTCGATCCCGCGTGCGACTGCGAGACCTGCAGGCGGTTTTCCAGAGCCTACCTCCGTCATCTCTTCATGGCTGAGGAGATGCTGGGACTTCGGCTCGTCTCGATCCACAATATCCGGTTTCTGATCCGGCTCGGCGAATTGGCGCGCTCGCACATCGTGACCGGGTCCTTCGACCGCTGGCGCCGCGAGTGGCGCGAGCGCTACCACCATCGAGGAGACGCGTGACCCACCCCATCCTGGCCTTCATGGCTCCGACCGACGGTCCCGGCTCGGGATTCGGGCTATTCGGCGTGCAGATCGCGGCCATCGTGGCCGTGTTCTACTTCCTGATTCTCCGACCGCAGCAGCAGGCGCGCAAGAAGCACGGCGAGCTCCTCAAGAACCTCAAGAAGGGCGATGAGGTCACGACGGTGGGCGGCCTGATCGGGAAGGTGAAGGACATCAAGGACGACCGCATCACAATCGAGACCGGCTCCGCCAGCGTGGTCGTGGACCGGGCGCGGATCATCAAGGTGGGCGACGTGGCCGCCCCCAGCGGAGTCGTCGGATGAGCGTGCGGGACCTGCATCTGCTCGGCTCCCCCGTGCTGCGGGAGGCGAGTCAACCCGTGGCCGCGGTGGACGACGAGTTGCGGCGCTTCATCGCCGACCTCTTCGAGACCATGCACGCGGCGCGGGGAGTCGGGCTGGCGGCCAACCAGGTGGGCGTGGCCCGCCGGGTCGCCGTGGTGGAGGCCGATGGCGAGAAGCTGGTGCTCGTCAACCCGCGCATCGTGGAGGCCTCCGGGCGGGATACCGCCGAGGAAGGATGCCTCTCCATCCCCGACCTGTACGGCGACGTGACGCGGCCCGACCGGATCATCCTCGAGGCCCTCGATCAGGACGGCGCCCAGTACCAGCGCGAGCTGAGCGGCCTGCCGGCTCGAGCAGTGCAGCACGAGATCGACCATCTCGACGGCATTCTCTTTCTCGACCACCTGAGCCTCCTCAAGCGCAAGCGCCTGCTCGCGCGGTGGAAGAAGGAACACGCGGCCGACCCGAGCTACGTCCAGTCGGTGAAGCCCGCCTCCACCGGGTCCGGCTGATGCGCGTCGTCTTCTTCGGAACCCCGGAATTCGCCGTCCCCTCCCTCCGGGCGCTCCTCGAGGAAGGATTCGACGTCGCCGGGGTGGTCACGCAGCCGGACCGGCCCCAGGGGCGGTCCCGCAGTGCGCTCGTCCCGCCACCCATCAAGACCGTCGCCCTGGAAGAGGGCCTGCCGCTGCTTCAGCCCGAACGACCGATCGGACCCTTTGCCGAGGAACTCAAGGCCCTGGCCCCGGACCTGGGCGTCGTCGTGGCCTACGGCCACATTCTCAAGCCGGAGATCCTCGCGATAGCGCCGCTGGGGATGATCAACGTGCACGCCTCTCTGCTGCCGCGCTGGCGGGGCGCGGCGCCGATCGCCTGGGCCATCCTGAACGGCGACGAGATCACCGGCGTCAGCATCATGCAGATGGAATCCGGGCTCGACAGCGGACCGGTCCTGCACCAGATCGAGACCGAGGTCCCCGCTGACGAGACCGCCGGTGAGCTCACCGAACGCCTGGCTGAGCTCGGCGCCGAAGCGCTCGTGGAAGTCCTCATGTTGATCGAAGCCGGCGCCGCGCGTCCGGTTCCGCAGGACGAGGCGTTCGCGACCTACGCCCCCAAGGTGGATCGGGCGCTGGCCCGCCTCGAATGGTCCCGCGACGCGGCCACCCTGGCTCGCTCGGTTCGCGCATTCGACCCGGCCCCAGGCGCATGGGCCAGCCTGGAGGGCCACGAGGTCAAGTTCTTCGGGGGTCGCATCTCCAACGCGGGGGGCCCGCCGGGAACCGTAATCGCGGCCGGCGAGAGCCTGGTGATCGCCGCGGAAGTCGGCGCCCTCGAAGTGGCGGAGGTGCAGCCCGCGGGCAAGCGACGCATGCCGGTCGCCGAATGGGTCCGCGGGCGGGGTGTCGCCGAAGGACAGCGGTTCACATGAGGCCTCTCCCCCGGGTCCACGCCATCACCGACGCTCGAGTCATTGCGCTGCCGGACTTCGCCGTTCGGGCCGCGGCCATCGCCGCCGCCGGCTCGGCGGTCGCGTTGCACGCGCGGGACCGCGAGGCCGGCGGAGAACGGCTGAGCCAGCTGTGCCGGCGCCTGCAGGCACTCGCGCAGCCCGCGGAGGCCACCGTCTTCGTGAATGGCCGCCCGGATGTCGCGGCCGCCCTGGGGGCCCATGGCGCGCACCTCGCGTGGCGAGACCTCTCGCCGCGTGACGTGCGCCGGGCCTTCGGCGCGGTATGGACCGGACGGATTGGTGTATCGGTCCATTCAGAGCAGGAGGCGGATCAGGCCCTGGCGGAGGGCGCGGATTACCTGATGCTCGGCAACATCTACTCCACGGACACCCATCCGGGGCGACCGGCTCTGGGCCTCGAGCCGCTGCGGCGGCTGGCCGCGCGGGGCACTCCGGTCATCGCAATCGGGGGCATCACGCGCGAGCGGCTCACCGCAGTGCTCGATGCCGGTGCCTATGGCGTCGCCGCGGTCTCGGCGCTGTGGCACGCCGCTGATTCCGCCACGGCGGTCTTGGACCTGCTCGAGCCCTGGGCGGTGGCGGCGTGAAGGAGCTTGAGCTGATGGTGAACGGCGAACCCCGCCGCCTCGCCTCCCCAGCCACCCTCGACGACCTGCTGGGGCGCCTGGGGCTCGACCCCCGCATGGTGGTGGTCGAATTGAATCGGGAGATTGTGCGCCGCCCCCGGCTGGGGGAGACTCTGCTCAAGGACGGCGATCAGATCGAACTGGTGCACTTTGTGGGCGGCGGCTGAACCAGAGGGAAGATCGGTATGACGATAGAGAGCGCAGAACTGACGGCCCAGGCGGCCCTCCCGCCCCTCACGGTTGGGGGGCGGGAGTTCCGGTCGCGGCTCCTAGTGGGCACGGGGAAGTACCGCAGCAACGGCGAGATGGTCCGCGCCATCGAAGCCTCGGGCGCGGAGGTGGTCACGGTCGCCGTGCGACGGGTGGACCTCGACCGCACCCGGGAAGAAGGCATGCTGTACCACCTCGACCCCCACCGGCACTTCCTCCTTGCCAACACTGCCGGGTGCTACACGGCGGACGAGGCGATCCGCTACGCGCGCCTCGCCCGGGAAGCGGGGTTCAACGAATTCATCAAGCTGGAGGTAATCGGTGACCGCGCCACCCTCCTGCCGGATACCGACGGGCTGCTCCAGGCCACCCGGACCCTGGTCAAGGAGGGGTTCCAGGTGATGGCCTATACCAACGACGACCTGATCACCGCCCTTCGTCTCGAGGACGCGGGCGCGGCCGCCGTCATGCCCCTAGCCTCGCCCATCGGGAGCGGCCTCGGCCTCTTGAACCCCCACGGCATTCGCACCATCAAGCAGCGCCTCAAGGTTCCTGTGCTGGTGGATGCCGGGGTGGGGACGGCAAGCGACGCCTGCGTCACGATGGAGCAGGGCGTGGACGGTATTCTGATGAACACCGCGGTCGCGGAGGCCCGCGACCCGGTGGCCATGGCCACCGCCATGCGGCTCGCGGTCGAGGCCGGGCGGCTGGCGTTCCTGGCCGGCCGGATGCCGCGACGCGAGGTGGCGGTCCCCTCGAGCCCGACCTCGGGGATGGTGGGGTGAGCCGCGTCGGGCTCGACGCGCGTCGCGCCGCGTTCGACGTACTGCGCGCGGTGCAACGCGGTGAGCCCTTCGATCAGGCGCTGGACGGCGCGGTGGGCGGCCTCGCGGACTCGGACCGCCGCCTGGCGCATGAGCTGGCGGCGGGCGTCCTCCGGCAGCGTGTCGATCTCGACGCCCGGCTGCAACCCCTGGTGCACCGCGGCTGGAGTTCAGTCTCTCCCGAGCTCAGGGACCTGCTCCGGCTCGGGGCCTATCAACTGAGCGCACTGGACCGGGTTCCGGCGCACGCCGCGGTCGCCACGACCGTGGAGCTGGCCCGGGAGGCGCTCGGGGAGAAGGCGGCGCGGTTCGCGAACGCAATCCTGCGCGGCATGGGCGGCCGCAGCGCCAGCCCGGCCCTCGAGACCGATCCCGCGGCTCATCTCGCCGATCGCTACTCGCATCCCCGCTGGCTGACGAGCCGCTGGCTCGCCAGATTCGGTCCGGAAGCAACCGAGGAGCTTCTCGCCTACAACAACCGGCGCCCCTCGCTCGTCCTCCAGCCCGCGCGGGAGGACCTGACCAGCCTGCAGCGCCGGCTCTGGACGGAGGGGATCAGCGCCAGGCGAGCGCCCCTGGACGCGGGCCTCATCGTCGAATCGGCCAGGCCCTCCACGCTGCCCGGGTACAACGAGGGGGCGTTCATCGTGCAGGATCCGGCGCAGGCGCTGATCTGCCGCTTCGCCGCTATCCCGCCGGACAGCGTCGTCTACGACGCCTGCGCCGCCCCCGGTGGCAAGGTGATCGCCCTCGGCCGGACGGCGCGAATCCTGGTGGCGGGCGAGCTCAAGGCCGAGCGCGCCAGGCGACTCGTCGCGAACCTCGAGCGGGCCGGGTCGGGCCGGGAATGCGTGGTGCTCGCCTCCGCGCTCGCGCCACCCTGTCGGCCGGTCGACGCCGTGCTGCTCGATGCGCCCTGTCTGGGCACCGGCACGCTCGCCAGGCACCCCGAGGCCCGGTGGCGGGTCACCCCGGGCGCACTGGGCCGCCTCGCGGAGCGACAGCGGTTGCTGCTGGACGCGGTCGCCGGCGCAGTGAAGCCCGGAGGGTGGTTAGTTTACGCGACGTGTTCGCTCGAACCCGAGGAGAATGAGGGACAGGTGAACGGCTTTCTGGAACGCCACCCGGACTTCCACCGCGCCCCGTCATCGGACGTGCCCGGAGAGCTGCTTACGGCCCAGGGCGACCTCTTCCTCTTTCCCCCCCGCCACGAGGTCGACGGCGCGTTCGCCGCGCGGCTGGCTCGGAGCCGCTGATGCAGTTCACGCGCCCAAGCGGAGCGCGGCCGGCATTCCTGCGCACGATCGCCGGGCAACGGTTCCTGCGCCAGGCGGCCGTGGTCCTCGCGGCCTTCCTGGTGGGCTATCTCATCACGGTCTTCTGGCTGTTCCCCGCCCCGCTCTTCAAGCGGCAGCACGCCACGCCAGGTCTGCTCGACATGGGCGTTACGGCGGCTCGGGAAAAGCTCGAGGGTCAGGGGTTCCGGTTCCACCTCGACGATCAGGAGACGGACCCGACCGCCCCGAAGGGGACGGTCATCTGGCAGGACCCTCCGCCTGGAGTCGCGGTCGAGCCGAACGCGCAGATCTCGCTCATCGTGAGCGACGGCCCCGCGGACGTCCCGGTGCCGGATGTCGCCGCCTTTCCCCGCGGCCTGGCCGAGAAGGTGCTCAAGACCGCAGGCTTCACGCTCGGGCGGCTGGACACCCTGCCCTCCCAGAACCCGGCCGGCACCATCGTGCAGACCCGTCCGGGGCCCGGCGTCGCACGCCCCGCCGGGACGCCGATCGACCTGGTGCTCAGCTCCGGCCCAGCGGAGGTCTCGGTTCCCGGGCTGCTGGGCCTTCCGGTCGGAGATGCGCGCAATCAGATCGAAGCGCTGGGCCTCGCGGTCGGCCGCATCACCAGCCGCTTCGTGCCAGGGCGCCCCGAAGGGCTGGTGCTGCAACAGCAACCCTCGGCCGGCACCCGGAGTCCGCGGGGCGCCAGGGTCGACCTGATCGTGACCAAGAAGGCACCCTGATGTCCGTCCGGATCTCGCCCAGCCTGCTGGCCACCGATCTGGGACGACTGCGGGAGCAGGCGCAGGCGGCGCTCGCCGGGGGAGCCGAGTGGCTGCACGTGGATGTCATGGACGGCCAGTTCGTCCCCAACCTCACCTTCGGGGCCCCGCTGATCCGCGCCATCCGTCGCTTCACCGAGGCACCGCTCGACGTCCACCTCATGGTGCAGGAGCCGGAGCGCTACATCGCCGAGTATGCGGACCTGGGCGCGAATGTTTTCACCTTCCACCCCGAAGCGACCATTCATGTCCAGCGGCATCTCGCCGAGGTGCGCGAGCACGGGATGGCCGCGGGGCTCGCGCTCAACCCGGGGACGCCGTTGGCGCTGGCGGAGGAGGTCGTGCACGATCTCGATCTGCTTCTCATCATGACGGTCAATCCCGGGTTCGGAGGGCAGGCCTATCTGCCCGCGGCAAATGACAAGATCCGGCGGGCCCGAGCCCTGCTCGAGCGAGCCAACGTCCGGGCCGCGCTGGAGGTGGATGGTGGCATCACTCCCACCACCATTGAGGGAGCCTGGCGTGCGGGCGCCGACACATTCGTGGCGGGAACCGCCATCTTTGGAGAGCCGGACATCCAGGGCGCCGTGCGGGCCCTGATCAAGCAATGCGTGGAAAGGGTCTGACGATGTCGAAACAGTGGGTTCTGGTCCTGGCCGTGATCGGGGGGCTCATCGTTGGCGGGGTGTTGCTGGTCTTCTATGGTCCGGAGGTGGAACCGGTGGCCGTGGGGCAGAAGGCGCCGGACTACAAAGCGATCAGTCTCGCGACCGGCGATTCGGTGGCGCTACGCTCCCATTATCGTGGCCACGTCACGCTGCTGAACATCTGGGCCACCTGGTGCGAGCCCTGCAAGGTCGAGATGCCGGCGATGCAGCGCCTGTACGACTCCCTCCAGCCACAGGGTTTCCGGATCGCGGCGGTGAGCATCGACCAGGGAGGGCCAGACGTGGTCCGGGACTTTGCGCACCAACTCAAGCTCACCTTCGACCTGCTTCAGGACCGCAGCATGGACATCCAGCAGGTCTACGAGACCACGGGAGTGCCGGAGAGCTTCCTGCTCGACACCACGGGAGTCATCATGAAGCGCGTTATCGGCGCGTACGACTGGGCCGCGCCCGGAAACATCGCGCTGATTCGCCGCCTCCTGGGGGAGACCCCCTCCGGGGGCGCCGGGGTCACCACGGCCGCCAGCGATGCGCCCCGGAGCGACACGCTGCACCCCGCCACTCGATGAACCTGCTCGCGATCGAGACATCATGCGACGAGACCTCCGCGGCTCTGCTTCGTGAGGAGGTGGATGGCACGCGGCTGGGCAGCTGCGTCATCCTCTCGCAGGATGTCCACCGGATCTTCGGCGGCGTGGTTCCCGAGCTCGCCAGCCGGGCCCATCTGGCCACCCTGGGGCCGGTCGTGGATCAGGCGCTGGTGGAGGCGGGCCTCCGGCTCGAACAGCTCGACGCCGTCGCCGTCACGGCCGGACCGGGGCTGGTCGGGGCACTCCTGGTCGGTGTGATGTACGCCAAGACCCTCGCGAGACGACTGCGCATTCCGCTGATCGGCGTCCATCATCTGGAGGGGCATCTCTTCGCTCCGACCCTGGAACGCCACGACCTCGCCCCGCCATTCGTGGCGCTGCTCGTCAGTGGCGGCCACACCATGCTCCTCGACGTGGGCGAGTGGGGACACTACGTCCTGCTGGGCGAAACCCGCGATGACGCGGCCGGCGAGGCCTTCGACAAGGTGGCCGCGCTCCTGGGCCTGGCCTATCCGGGCGGGCCGGAGATCGAGCGGCTCGCGGCCCAGGGGAAGTCGGACCGGTTTCGCTTCCCGCGGCCCATGCTTCATACCGCCAACCAGCCGGGCCCGGAGCAGTACACCTTCTCCTTCAGCGGACTCAAGACGGCGGTCCGCCGAGCCGTCGAGCAGAGCGCCGACCTGACCCGCGACCGCCCCGATCTGGCCCGCGCCTTTCAGGACGCAGCCCTGGAGGTGCTGGTGGAAAAGGCCGCGGCCGCCATCGAGGCCACGGGGTATTCCACTCTGGTTCTGGGAGGAGGGGTGGCTTGCAACCTGGCCCTCTGCCACGCCGCCCAGAGTCGACTGACCGGCCAGGCGCGCGTCGTGGTTGCCTCCAACCGCCTCAACACCGATAATGCCGCCATGATCGGCGCAGCGGGTCTGTTTCGGCTGCGCCGTGGAGAGTCGAGCGGGCCCGACTTGGAGCCGCGCGCCGACCTCCCCTTCCCCGGTCTCGCTCGCGACCGGACTCCTCAAGGGATCACGCCATGAACGTCTATCCATTCGTCATCCACCTCGGACGCCTCGAAATCACCGGCTACGGCATTATGATGATGGTCGGATTCCTGGCGGGCGGCTGGCTCATTGCCCTCGAGTTGAGGCGCCGCGGGCTCTATGAGGAGTACGCCGCCGACATCACCGTCGCGGCTGTCATCGGAGGCATCGCGGGGGCCAAGCTCTGGTACTGGATTCTCAACCCGCAGTCGAGCCTCTTTTCGCGCGGCGGGCTGGTCTGGTACGGCGGCTTCCTGGGCGGCGCCCTGGCGGTGATGATCAACGGCTGGCGGCTCAAGGTCCCGATTCGGTGGACCTTTCACCTCTGCGCGCCCGCGCTGGCGGCCGCGTACGCCCTGGGCCGGATCGGCTGCTTCATCGTCAACGACGACTACGGGCGCCCGACCAGCCTGCCCTGGGGCGTGAAGTTTCCCGATGGCCTCCCGCCCACCACCGCCCTCAACATGCAGCAGCAGTTCGGCATTTCCCTCCCGCCGGGCACCGATCCGCAGACCGTGCTCGCGGTGCACCCCACGCAGCTCTACGAGGTCGTCATGATGCTCGCGGTCTTCGCGATGCTGTGGCGCCTCCGGCTGCGCGCCAAGCCGATCGGATGGCTCTTCGGAGTTTACCTGCTGGCGGCGGGAATCGAGCGGTTTCTGATCGAGATCGTGCGGGCGAAGGACGACCGCTTCTTCGGCATCTTCACCCTGGCTCAGGCGGTGAGCGTGCTGCTCATCGTCGGCGGCGCGTTCGCCATAGCCTGGCTCGCCAAGGCCCGCGAGCTTGAGCCGGGCCCCTATCTTGCCCACATGAATCAGGCCAAGGCCTAGTCGGCACTATTTGCCGGCACTTTTTGCCTCAAGCCGGCACTTCCTGCCGTGGTTGTTCGGGGGTCGCATCGTAACATCCTGCAGGCCTATTGCTTAGAAATTCGAGCCTGGTGGCATGTGAGATGCCTCACACATGGGCCCGGAAACTCGAAAAGTGGTAGGCCGAAGAAGAGTGGGCCGGACAACTCCGTCCGTACCCGTCAAACTCAGGGGGCGGTCTACCACCTCTCAAGACGCTCCAGCACCGGAGCGAGACCAGCCCGCCGGTCACACCGGCGGGCTCGTCGTTTCAGCACGTCAGGAAGAGCGGTGCGTCGTCGAGAGCAGGGCCTTGAGCCGTTCGATCTCGGCGCGTAACTCCGCCAGGTCGGCGTCCATGCGCTCGAGCGAGCGCAGCATGTCGCTTTCAACCCGAGGCGCCGGCTCGCGTACCGCGCTGGCCGCCACCGGTTCCGGCACCAGCTCGCTGGTCACCGGGAGGCGGCGCGGCTCGATGACGAAGGTCCAGACAATCCCGGCCACGAGAAGTAGGAGCAGCAGCCCCTGGAGCGCGAGTGACTCCATCGTCGGGTAGATCCCGAGCGCGGGAAGCCTCGGTCCGGAGGGCAGGACGGTTGTCCGGATCAGTTGGCCCTCCTGCAGCTCCGCGACCCCTTTGCCCGCGAAGACGAAGGCCATGTAATAGAGGAAAGCGCTGGTGACCCCGAAGAACGGCTTCAGAGGGATCCGTACCCCCCAGCGGTTGATGGCCAGGTAGATGACGGCCAGCGCCACCCCGCCGGCCACCATTCCCAGGAAGACCGGCGCCGCCCGTCCCGTATCGGCAAGAAAGAGGGCCTGGTAGAACAGCACCGTCTCGAACCCCTCGCGATACACGGCGAGGAAGGCAACCGACGCGAGCGCCAGCGCGGACCCGCTGGAGACCGCCTCCTGAACGCGCCCCTTCACGAACCGGTTCCACTTCGCCACTTCCATCTTCGATACCAGCCAGTAGCTCACGTAGAACAGCATCCCGGTCGCCACCAGCATCACGCCGCCTTCCAGCGCTTCCTGTGAGCTCCGGCTGGCGTTGAGGATCGTCTCGAGAAGGAGCGCGGTGAGGAGGCTCGCCCCGATGGCCGCGGCCACGCCGGCATGGATGTCGCGGCGCCGGCGGCCGGCGCCGATCCTGACCAGAAAGGCCATGACGGCACCGACCACCAGGATTGCCTCGAGCCCCTCCCGAAGGAGCAGCACGAACGACTGCACGAACAGATTGGCCGGCGAGGTCCGGTCACCGACCGTGCGCTCGGCGTTCTCCAGTCCGGCAAGCAGTCGACTGTGGATCTCACCGAGCTCGGCGGCGGTGGCGCCGCCCGCTGCCCGCGTGCGGAGTGCGGCAAAGTCGGACTCGAGATCGGTGGCCAGAGCGGGAGCCTTGGCCCGGACCCCGCGTTCGACCTGCTCGAAGGTCATATAGGCATCGAACGCCTTGGCACTCGCTTCCGCGCCCTGTCCTCGCTGCGCCAGCGACATCACCGAGTCCAGCTCGGACCGCACCTGGCCGAACACCTGGCCCGCCAACTGGACCGGGGATTCCGTGGCCGCGAACGACCGCACCGCGGCGACCTGTCGCCGGGTCGCCGGCGACGCGGGATCGGCACCCGGGGCCAGTCGGCCGGCCAGGGCCGAGTCGCTCATCCGCGCGGTGACCGGGAAACTGCGCAGCGCCGTCGGAACCGCGCCGGCTGGTGAAGGGTCTCGCAGCACCGAGGCATACAGTGCCGCCGACCACCGCTCATTGGCGGAGAGCCGCCCCTCGAAGGCCGGCATGGCCGTCCCCGTCACACCGATCGTAATGCGGCGATAGAAATCGAGCGGCGTGGCCCCGGTGAGTTGGCGGAAATCGGTGAGATCCGCGGGAGGGGGAACCAGCACGGTGCCCGCGGGGCCGTCGCCACGACCTTCCTGACCGTGGCAGCTGGCGCATTGGGAGGCGTAGATCCGGGCCCCCTGGGCCAGTGACGGAGTCTGCTCGGGGATTTCCTCGAGCGAGACGTCGAAGGTCTTCGTGAGATACACCCCAAGATCGCGCGCCGCTACCGCGACCGAATCGACCGCGGCAGTGCGTGAGACGAGGCCCATCAGCACGTCGAGCCTGAGCAAGACCGGTTTCGCGGAAGCTTCCGGGAGGACGTTCGCACTCCGCCGCGCCTCTGAGAGAAAGAGCTTCGCCTCCTCCACTTCCGCCGGTGCGACCAGCCGCCCGTCTCTGATCCCGTTGCCGTACTCCTCGGCGGCCAAAGCCGCGGTGGCCGCGATCCGCCGAATCACGACGACGGAATCCTGGCCCGAGTCCGCGGGAAGATGGGAGCGGAGTGGGAGTAGGAGGCACAGCGCAGAAATGAGAAACATTCTCAACCAAGATTTGAATGGCGAGGAAAACTAGAGACCGGCCATCGGGATTGCTAGGGGAAGCGGGTCTCGGAGCTAACTTCCTCCCATGAGCACCATCCCAGCCATCGATCCGGTCAGCGGCCGCACCTTTGCCGAATCACCGGTTACCTCGCTCACCGACCTGCCGGCACTGGTGGACCGCGCGCGCCGGGCGCAGTCGGTGTGGTCCCGGCGTCCGCTCGCCGATCGGCTACGGGTCGTTCGACGGTTCCAACGGCGCCTCTTCGATCGCCGTCAGGAGTTGGCCGCGCTGGTCGCTCGGGAAAACGGAAAGCCCGCCGCCGAGTCGATTCTCACCGAAGTGGCGGTCACGCTGGATCTCGCGCGCTATTACCTGCGAACGGCGCGAACGATTCTCAGGCCCACGCGCATCCGCTTCGGGAACCCGGCCTTCCTTGGTCGCCGCGGCCGCGTGTACTGGGAGCCGGTGGGAGTGGTCGGGGTCATCTCGCCCTGGAACTACCCCCTCATGCTGCCGTTCGGCGAGATTCTGCCAGCCCTGTTGGCCGGGAATGCGGTCTTGTTCAAGCCCAGCGAGTTCACCCTCCAGACCGGGCGGGCCGGCGCGGAGCTGCTATGGGAGTCCGGCCTCGACCCGGATCTCTGTCAGCTGATCGTCGGCGCCGGTGAGGCAGGAGCGGCCCTGATCGGGGCCGGGCTCGACAAGATCTTCTTCACCGGAAGCGTCGCCACCGGGCGGAAGGTCGCCGTCGCGGCGGCCGAGCGACTCCTCCCGGTCAACCTGGAGCTGGGGGGAAGTGATCCGTGCATCGTTCTCGCCGATGCCGATCTCGATCGAGCGGCCAGCGGGGTGGTCTGGGCGCGGTTCACCAATGCCGGCCAGACCTGCGTAGCGGCCAAGCGGGTCGTCGTGGAGCGCGCGGTGGCTCAGCGATTCGTGGATCTCCTGGTCGCGAAAGCGGAGGCGCTGCGTCTCGGCACCGGGCCGGACGTGGACATGGGACCTCTGATCCGGCCGGCCCAGGTGAATGAACTGGAGCGTCAAATCGCGGCGAGTGTCGACCGCGGGGCGCGGGTGGTCACCGGAGGCCATCGCCGACCGGACCTCGGTGCCACCTTCTTCGCACCCACGATTCTGGTGGACGTTCCGGTCGACTCTCCGCTGTGGCGGGAGGAGGTATTCGGCCCCGCGCTTCCCGTCGTCGCAGTAGCCGACCAGGAGGAGGCGGTCCGCATCGCGAATGCGTCCGCGTACGGGCTTTCGGCGAGCATCTGGACTGGAGACCGGCGGCGCGGCGAGCGTCTCGCGCGCCGGCTCGTGGCAGGGGCGATCATGGTCAACGACGCCGCCAGCCACGTCGGCGCCGCCGAGGTCCCCCACGGCGGTGTCCGGGAATCGGGGATCGGCCGAACCCACGGCGCGCACGGGCTGCTCGAGATGTGTGTGCCTCGCTTCGTGGGCAGCGACCTGTTCGACCGCATGCGCAAGCCGTGGTGGTTTGGCTACACCGCGGAAAGCGCCGCGAACCGGGACGCCTTCCTGCGGTTCGCCTTCGCCCCCTCGTTCTGGCAGCGGCTGCGGGCCGCCCCCCGGGCGCTGGGACTGTTGATCAACCGGCGGCCGATCTAGACCACCCGCACCACCACGGCCACGGCCCCCGCGGTGGCGTCGGAATGCGAGAGCGACAGTTCGATGTGCAGCGGACCATGCTGGTTCGCCAGGCTGCGCGCCCTTCCGAGGAGGGTGAGCGAAGGACGACCTTCAGTCTCGCGCTCCACCTGCAGGTCACCCCACGTCACGCCGCTTGCCCCCGGCAGGGCCTGCAGCGCCTTGTAGGCTGCTTCCTTGGCCGCGATGCGCGCCGCGATGTGCATGGCCGGTCGGTGCTTGCCGACGACGTAGGCTCGCTCGCGCGCGGTGAGGAACCGTTCGATTACACGATCTCCGTGGCGGGCGAGCATCCGTTCCACCCGAGCGATATCCACGAGATCGATGCCGACCCCGATCAGTTCCATCGGGTCCAGATCGCCTCGGCGATCCCTCGGAGGGGGCCCGGGACGGGGAGGTAGCCGCCGAGCACGAGACCCGCGTACCCCGCGAGACCGAACAGTACGAGGCCCACGGCGACGAGTGGCCAGAGCGGCCGTCGCCAGGCGCGCACCTCCACAATCTCGACTGCCCATTCATGCCATTCGAGCGCGAGGGCGTCTTCGAGGCCGAGCCAGGCCGACTCGACGCGGCGAGCCACCAGGTTCAGGGCGTCCTGCCATTCCCGGAGCGCGCCAGGCGAGGCCCGCTCCCGCCGGAGCCGGTGGCCAGCCTGGTCGAAGGACTCGAGCGCGCGCTCGAGAGCCGGGGTGCCGGTGGCGAGCCGCGCGGCGAGGGCCGCAACTTCGTCCGGGTCCAGCGGCAGCGACCGGGCCCGACGCCCGGGGAGTCGGGCTTCCCTGGCCGCCGCGACAAGCCGCTGGCTGATGGCTTCCGCGCCCCGGGCGGCCACCGAGTGCACGGCGTTCTGCCACACGCCGGCCAGGGCCTCCCGGCTCAGCGTGACGAGTGCCAGCTCCCGTTCGCCCTGATCGGCCCAGCGGCGGGCTTCGCCCGCCAGGTCGAACAGTTGGGTCACGAGAGCGAGCCGGATGTCATCGAGGGAAATCCATTGCGGTACCGCGCCGGGGGGTGGGGGCGGGGGAGCGACGAGCCTCCCCAGCGACGGCCCGAGCTCGGGAATGACCAGCGTGCCAGGGCCGGTGCCCGCCGTCACGGTTCCATCCCGGACGGGGCAGTCGCGGCGCCGTCGAGGATCGCCTCGAGAACCCGAGGCGTATCGCTCAGGTCGGGAAAGACGTGGTCGGCCCCGGCGGCCTGGAGGGCGTCGACGGGATAGGAGCCGGTAGCCACACCGATGGTCCGGGCCCGGAGGCTCCGCCCGCAGGTGACGTCTGCCGGCGTATCGCCGATGATGACGATCTCCCGTCCCTGCGGCTCCCGTCCGAAGTGCTCCATTGCCCGGCGCGCCGCGATGGCCGGAAGATCGGGCCGATGGGCCGAATCCGACCCATACGCGCCGACCCGAAACCGTTCCGGAGCAATCCCCGCCGCGGCGAGTTTGAGCGCTGCCCCCTCCGCGAAGTTCCCAGTGAGGAGGCCCAGTACGACATCCAGTCGCTGCTCCAACGCGTCCATCAGGCCGGGGATTCCGGGCAGGATGGTGGTGCGGGTGCGCTCGTCCTGGAGTTCATCCGCCAGGAAAGCGAGATACCGCCGGCACAGCCCGCGGATGAACACGGGATCGCCGGCGCGCCGGTCACCGGCCACCTGCAGCATCTCCGCGACGATCTGAGGGTCGGTCTTGCCATCGAAGCGCACCCCCTCGAACGCCGTCGTGGGTCCGATCTCCGCCACCAGGGCGGCGGTAATGGCCCGCCGTCCCGCGCCCGCGGTGAGCAGAA
Source organism: Gemmatimonadales bacterium (assembly GCA_035501775.1). Classification (GTDB taxonomy): domain Bacteria; phylum Gemmatimonadota; class Gemmatimonadetes; order Gemmatimonadales; family GWC2-71-9; genus JADJOM01. Next base: position 75,346 of record DATJVM010000029.1, read on the forward strand.
TCGTCCCGTCAATGTCGAACAGGACCAGGGTGGACGCGGGCGACGTCACGCGAGCCTCCGCACTCGAACCAGTTGCGTTCGGAGCAGCATGGCCCGGGCACCCGAGCCCCAGGCTTCCCGGACCAGCCCTCCGCAGGCGAGGGTCGAGTGCACCAGCGTGTCCCCCGCCCCGGCCACGGCGACGTGCGTGATCCGGTCACCCCGATCGGAGAAGAACAGCAGGTCGCCGGGGGTGCGGTCCTCGGGGCGAACGGGCTCGCCCGCTTCAGCCTGCTGCGCGGCATCCCGGGGAAGCGTGACTCCGCGCGCCAGGAAGGCCGTCTGCACCAGGCCGGAGCAATCCACGCCCCAAGGCGTCACCCCGCCCCATTGATACGGGGTGCCGGCGAAGGTCTGGAGCGCCCAGAGATCCGGGGTCACGCTGCGGGCGTGGGCGACCACGCGGTCGTAAGGGAGCACGCGGCCGGCCACCACGCTCCCGCGCCGGCCGTCGGGCAGGTCGATCCGGGGGCTGGCGAGCCCGACGCGGGCGCGCACGGGGAGCCGCACGATGATCCCGTCCTCGCTCAGCACGACCGCTCCCTCGCTCCACCCCGTCGCCGTCTCCCGCCACCCCCGGGCGATCTCGTGATCGGTCTCGAGCGCGTAGCCGATATGCACCCAGCCCTCGTAGTGATCGACGTCGAGGCGAACCCGGCGCCATTCTCCCTGGTGCTCGAGCACGCGGGCCGTCTCACCCAGCACGAACTGCGTCACCTGCTCGGCGCGGAGGCTTGGCTCCCGCAGGACCGGCGCCACGCCGCTCCGCCCCACCAGCGAGGTCGTCGTCACTTGCTCTGGCACTCCTTGCACAGGGTCACGCCCTGGAAGGTGCAGACGATGCAGATGAAGGTGCCGCACTTGTCGCAGGGATAGCCTTCCGAGGCACGCTCCTCGCGCCCGCAGGCCCGGCAGATCATGGCGTCATGCTCGCGGAGCTCTTCCTTCTTCATTGGTCCTCCCCTCTGCCGCGGTCGGGCTGGAGCCCGGGGCCGCTCTCAGTTCGTGATCGCGTAGCGCTTGATCTTGTTGATCAGGGTCGCTCGCGAGATGCCGAGCTCCTGCGCCGCCCTGGTCCGGTTACCGCCGTGATGCCGCAGGGTCCGTTCGATGTGCGCCCGTTCCAGCTCGTCCAGCGACATCGGCGTGTGCCGGCGGTCGCCCGGGCCGGGACGGTTGCGGAATTCTCCGGGCAGGTGCTCCAGCGACACCGTGGGCTGGCCACGCCCCAGGATCAGCGCCCGCTCGAGCACGTTCCGCATCTCCCGCACGTTGCCGGGCCAGGCGTGGGCCAGCAGCCGCTCCAGCGCCTCGGGGCCGATCGTGGCCGGCGCGTCCATTACTTCGCGCTGCAGCTCGTTCACAACCGTGAGGAGCAGCGACAGACGATCGTCCCGACTGCGCTCCCGAAGCGGCGGCAGCGTGAGCGGCATGACGTTCAGGCGGTAGGCAAGATCCTCGCGGAACTGGCCGGCCTCGGTCAGTGCGGTCAGGTCCCGGCTGGTGGCGGCGAGCACCCGGACATCCGCGGTGAGATCCCGGACCCCGCCCACGCGCCGGAAGGTGCGGGTCTCCAGCAGCCGGAGCAGCTTGGGCTGCAGCTCCGCGGGCAGGTCGGTGACCTCCTCGAAGAAGATCGAACCGCCTTCCGCGGTCTCCACCAGGCCGGGCCGCCGCTCGCGTCCCTCCTGCTCGGTGGCGCGCTCCTCCCCGAACAGCTCTGCATCCAGGCCCGCCGGGCTCTTGCCGAACGCCTGCACGGCAACGAAGGGGCCGCCGGCTCGCGGGCTCAACTGGTGCAGCATGCGCGCGAGCCAGGACTTCCCCACACCCTCTTCTCCCCGGAAGAGTACCGAGGTCCGGTCGGAGAGAGCCACCAGTCCGGTCTGCCGGACCAGCTCCCGCGCCTCGTCGGACTCGCCCAGCGACTCCAGTCGATCGCTCACTCCCCCCCGCAGGAGGAGCAGGTCGTTGAGCCGTCGCAGGCGGACCTTGTCCGCCACCCGGGCCACCGCGGCGAGGAGGTGGTCCATGTCCATCGGCTTGGTAAGGAAGTTCTCGGCGCCGAGTTGCATGGCCTGCACCGCCGTCGCCACGTCGGCATGGCCCGTGAGGACCACCACGGCGGCGTTGCGCTCCCGGAAGCGGCGGAGCGCCTCCAGCCCGTTCATGCCCGGAAGCTGCAGGTCGAGCAGGACCACTTCCGGACGCAGCCGGTCGTACGCGGCGATCCCGCTCTCGGCGTTCAGTTCCCGAGCGACCTCGTAGCCGGCGCGCTCGAAGACCAGCCCGACGGTGCGCAGGACATCGACGTCATCGTCGACGAGCAGAACGGAATCAGGCATCGCGCGTCCTCGAGATCCGAGTGAGGTCCCGCGGGAGCCGGAATGCGAACCGGGCTCCGCCCTCGGGACGGTTTTCCCCATGGATCTCGCCGCCATGCGCGCGGATGATCCCATGGGAAATCGAAAGGCCCAGGCCGGTTCCCTGCCCCTGCGCCTTGGTGGTGAAGAACGGCTCGAACACCCGGGACAGCGCTTCGGCGGGAATCCCGGGCCCGCTGTCGAGCACCTCGAAGCCGGCCCACCCCGCGTCCCACCAGGTGCGCACGGTCGCGTCCCGGCGGGGCATGGTCTCCATGGCCTGAGCCGCGTTTACCAGGAGATTGGTCACGACCTGCCGCACCTGATCGGGATCGCCGGTGACCGTGGGCAGGGTGGGGTCGAGCCCGAGAGTCCAGACCACACCGTGCTCGGCGAGCGCCGGCGTGGCGGCGAAGGTATCGCGAACGATCACGTTCAGGTCCGTCTCCTGACGCTCGATCGGCCGCAATCGGGCGAAGGTGAGGAGATCGTTGACGATGCGAGCCGCGCGCATCGCCTCGCGACGCATCGTGTCCAGACCCTGCGCCACATCAGACGAGGTTCCGCCTTCGAACTGGAGGGCCTGAGCCATGGCCGCGATGCCGGCCAGCGGATTGTTGAGCTCGTGTGCGACGCCGGACACCAGGCCTCCCAGCGCCGCCATCTTCTCGGAATGGTTGAGCCGCTCGCGCAGCTCCACCTCGTCGGTCACGTCCCGCGCGATGGCGAGCACCGCCCGCGCCCCTCCTCGCTCATCCACCGGCACGGCCACCGCGGAGGCCTGGCGAATGACCCCGTCGGACCGCGCGAAGCGGAACCCGAAATCGCGGGTCTCCCCTCGATAGCTGCGGCCGAGCTCCTCCTGCAGAGACGGCCAGTCAGCCTTCAGCACGAAATCCGCCAGCCGTGGTCCAGGCCGCGGCGTGACCAACCCGGCCAGGCGGAGCGCCGCCCGATTGGCCGAGAGGAATCGACCGTTGGGATCGAGAGTGAAGATCGCGAGGGGCGCGCGGTTGAAGAGGGCCCGAAAGCGGCGTTCCGAGCGGCGCAGCGCCTCGGCTGCCAGGCGCTCCCGCGTCACGTCACGGGCCACGGCCACGGTGCCGGCGGGCGTGCCGCGTTCCTCCAACGACGCCCGCGACACTTCGGCGATCCGCATCCCATCGGGCCGGCGGATGAGCGATCGATACCGGCGGCTGGCTCCCGGGTCGGGCGTGCCACGGATGGTGTCGTCCGGAAGCAGGAGATCGAGGCTCTGGCCGGCCAGTGCGGGCTCGGGTACGCCGAACAACTCGGCGGCGGCCGGATTGGCGGACAGTACGCGGCCGTCCGACCCGGCCAGAATGATCGCGTCGTGCGCCGTCTCCACCAGGCGCGTGTAGCGCGACTCCAGCCGCACGTATTGTGTCAGGTCGTCGAGGGCGACCACGAAGCCGCCGTCGGAGCGCGGGGTGGCAGTGACCGCCAAGTGCTGGCCGCTCGGCGTGTCCAGAAAGAGGCTTACCCGGTACCCCCGGGCTCGGGACAGGGTGAGCGGGTCCTGTCCGCCCGAGGGCCAGTCGAGAAACAGGCTCGACAGCGCCACACCCGGGAGCTCCGTCACGTTCACGCCGGCCAGGCTCGCCACGAAGCGATTGGCGCGGTCGATGGTCCCGTCGCCATTGACGAGCGCCAGCCCGTTGCCGGTCCCGTCGAAGGCGGACTGCCATTCGTTCTTGACGCGCACTACTGTGTCGAGCAGGCGTCGCATCCCGATCGCCAACGCGGCCTGATCCGCGAACGCCAGGGCGAGGACCCGGTCGGAGGCCGAGTAATCACGCGGCTGGTCGTGATAGAAGGCCAGCCACCCGATCACGCCCCCGCCGTAGGTGAGGGGAAGCGCGGCCACGCCGACGAAGCCCTCGGCCTGGATCGCGGCGTGGACCGGGTTGCCGGTGTCCTCGCGCGCGTCCCGGACGAAACGCGCCTCCCCGGCCAGCACCATCCGGCTCCAATGAGCCTGGTGCGCATGCTGCTGCACGGCCTCGACGTATGCCTCAGACACCCCAAGCCGGAGCACGCCGTGCACGGTCATGTCCCGGTCATCGAGGAGGAACACCGCCGCGCGGTTGGCCCCCAGCACTCGCATGCCCTCCTCGGCCACGGCCCGCACCGTGCCCGCGGTGTCTTCGGTCTCGGCCAGCAGGTGGGCAACCCGCCCGAGGGCGGCCACGTGCGACGCGGTCATGGACGGGAGGGGGCGATGACGCGGATGGCGCGCGGCACCGCCTCCGCGGTAAGGGGTGTGACGCCGTGCGGCTCTCCGTCGAGCTCCACCGGCTGCGGCTGCTCCGGCTCGACGGTGATCACGCGGCCGCGCGCGTAGCCGATGAACCCCGGGCCGGTGCCCGTGGCGGAACCTCGCTCCCGCAGCAGCTCCCAGACCGCGCGGACGCTGTCCACGAATCCATCGGCGCGTATCAGCACCGCGTCGAGCAGGCCATCGTCGGGCCGGATCCCGCTCCTGAGCTTTACGAATGGCGGGATGACTTCGCCGCAGTTGGCGATGAGCATCAGGGCCGCCGGCGCCTCGAAGCTCACGCCATCGACGGTGACCCGGAAGACGGTGCTCTGAAGCTGGGGCAGGAGGCGGAGCGTCGTGGCCACGTAGGCGCCGAAGCGCCACCGTCGCTTCTCCTTGGTCGACGTCTGGGCCATCACCCGGGCATCGTATCCGGCGCCCCCCGCCACCGCGAAGTAATGCGTTCCGTCGGGCCGTTCCACGCGCCCCAGGTCCAGCGCCAGCGCCGTACCCTCCAGCATGGCCCGCGCCGCCTGCACCGGATCGGACGGGATCCGGATGTTGCCGGCCAGCAGGTTCCCGGTCCCTCCGGGAATGAGCCCCAACGCCGTCGAGCTGCCGACCAGGGCGGCCGCCGCCTGCATGCTTGTGCCATCGCCGCCGTAGACGCCGACCACGTCCAGGCCGTCCGCGACCGCCTCCGCCGCGAACCGACGGGCGTCGCCGGGCCCGCCGGTGGCGCGCACGTCCACCCCCCAGCCGCCCCGCCGGAGCACGTCCACCGTCGCGTGCACCGCGGCCACCTCGGTCCGCGCGGCGGCGGGATTGGTGATGAGCAACGCGCGCGCCACGCTAGTACTCCCGCTCCCAGAGCAGGTCGAGGCCAACCTGATACTTGTTGGTCGACAGCGCCGGGTTGAGTTGCGCCGCCTGACACGAGTACGCCGGCTCGACGCTGGCCTTCACGCGGAGCGACCGCGACATGCGAAACTCCGCGTTGGGATAGAACCGCTGGGCATTGGTGCAGAGATCCGCCACGACTCCCACGAACCACTTCCGGCCGATCTGCCATCCGGCCGCGACCTGGGCCACCTGGGCCACGCTGGCCTGGCCGGCGGCCCCCGCTCCGCCGCTGGTCCCCGCCCGGATGTCGAGATAATCGATCGGTACGCCGAGGTCGCTGATCAGCGTCCGCTGCAGCTCGCTCGAGAAGGCGCTCGTCAGATAGGAGACACCGGTCTGCACCGCGGCGTACTGGCTGCTCTGCCCCGCCTGGCCCTGCAGGCTGAAGGTGGGCCGGCCGAACATGAGATACGACACCAGTTCGGTCTGGGACAGCGCGGGTCGCTGGGCGGTGGCGGGGGTGGACAGCTCCAGACGGGGTTGGAGCATGGTGCCGGTGATCTTCGCGATGACGGGTATCTCCTCGCTTGTTTCCTGGTCGATCACCGTGTGACTGGCCTCGATGTCCAGGGCGGCGTTCAGGTCGGGCGTGCCGAAGTATCGAACGGTGCCGCGGTCGACCGTGAAGTCCCGGGTCACGAAGCCGCCGATCCTGAGCGCGTAATTCCCCCGCAGCGCGCTCAGGGTACCGTCGTAGCGGTAGCGGTCCCGAATCTTGTTGACCGTCAGGTCGCCGCCCAGCTGGATGTTCGCCTCGTTGGAGCGGAGCCAGAAGCTCTCGCCCATCTGGATGCGCAGTGTGTCGATCGTGAGCGAGTCGAGAAACCGGCTCTGAAAGTTGGCACCCAGGCGCTCGGTCCGGACCAGGTCGAGGTCGATCAACCCCGAATCGCCCGGATTCTCGAGATCAACGATCCGCTTGGTGAGAAGATCGGCAAAGTGCAGGTTGCCGGCATCGGCCGTCACCCGGCCGGTGAGGTGAGCCCGGAAGACCGGGCCGGTGAGAACCACCGTACCGGAGGCGTCGAGCGTGAGAAAGCGCCTCACGTCCATCACCCGGAAGCGGTGCATGCGCGCCGACAGCTGCACCACGGGACGGGTGAGCTGTTCGAGTCGCACCACTCCCGCGGCGCGCATGTTCCCCTCGCCGCTCGCCGCGAGCAGGGTATCGACGACGATGGAATCTCCGGTGAGACGGGCCACCGTGCTCACATCGGTGTAGCGCAGGCCAAGGCCCGGCACGCTTGCCGAACCGTTGCGGATGGTGAGGCCGCCTACCAGGCGAGGCTGATTCCACGAGCCCGCGATCTGGACATCGGCCCGGAGCGTCCCTCGGACCTGCCGCAGGTTCCGGGTGAAGGCCTCGACCACGCCCAAGTCCGTGCTGTCCGCCACGGCGCGCACCGAGAGCGGGCCATCCACCTGACGATGCGCCACCCGGTGCAAAGCCAGATCGAGCGGCAATTCGGCCTCCAGGCGAACCACCGGTGTCCCGGTCTTCCACAGGAGCAGGTTGGTGTGGAGCTCCCGGTCGGCGTAATCGATGATCCCCTGCACGAAAGGAGAACCCAGGTCGCCAAAGGTGAGATCGGCGCCGGCCGCGCTACCGCGGATCGTCGGGCTGTTCGCCGTCCCGCCGATGGCGAGATTGACCTGAAGGCTGCCCGCGATCCCCGTCGTATCGAGCTCGAGCAGTGTGTAGACATCGCGAAGATCGATTCCCATCGCGTCGACAAGGAGGGTGCCCGGTCCCTCCCGCGGCACGGAGCCCAGGAGGGAAAGCGTGCCTGAGCCGTCGTTCGCCGCCAGCCGGAGTGGAGTCAGGTCGAGGCGCCCCTCCCGCGCCGCGATCGTGGCGGGGGCAAGCAGCCACCAGTCATGTCGGGGGAGTCGGGCCAGCAGAGTATCGATGCCCAGCACCGCGATGCCGTGGTCACGCCACCACTGACCGCTCCCTTCCACCGCGGCCTTGCCCTCGAAGCTCCCCTGCGCGCTCCAGCGGAGCGAGTCCTCATAGCCTCCGGCCGCGAGGTCGACGTCGCTGAGCACCCAGTTCCCGAGCGCGATCGAGTCCGCGCGCAGGGCGGCGCCGATCTCGGGATGCGGAGCGTCGTTCCACCCGAAGGTGAAGGCCAGGGAGGGCGCGGAGACCCCGCGCCATTCCACCGCCCGGCCTCTCGTGGAGAGCAGGATTCGCGGGGACATCGCCGCGCCAAGCACTTCCAGGTCGCCCGTGAAGCGGCCATGCGGCCGTCCCGCGCCGCTGTCCGGCGCCGTCCCGACGAAGCGCGCCACCAGTGGCTCGAAGGGAGCGAGGGTGTCGGCGCGGAATGCCGCGCGGATCTCCGCGTCTGTGGGCTGACGCCAGGACAGCCGGCCCCCGCCCGCGACCCCGCCGCCCAGCCAGTCCACGACGGCGGTGTCGACGACGACGGCGCCGTTCCGCCCTGCGAGCCGCGCATGCACCGAGTCGAATCCGAACTCCGCGACCCGGCCTCGCCCCAGATCGATCTCGAGCCGGCCCTCCGGACCCGCGAGGGTATCCAGCGTGCCGTCGGCGAAGATGTGGCCGTCCAGCGAGCTCGGCGGGCCCTGGCCCCGGAGCGCGGCCAGATTCAGGCGCACGAACGTGGCGTTCAGACTGTCGCAGCGCAGCTGGTCGGGATGAATGGTGCCATCCACCTGAAGGGCCCCGAGGTCTCCCTCGACCTTGGCGTCGACCTTGAGGCGCAACAGGGTGCCGACGGCCTGGACATCACCCCGCATCTCGCCCTGGACCGGAACGCCTGGGTAGCTGGGGCGAATGCCGTTGAAGACCAGGGGATCCAGGTTGACCCGACTCTGGAATGCGAGCTGGTCGGTTCGGGTGTCGAGGGTCGTCGTCCCCGTCGCCCGGCTCTCCGGCAGATCGCCGTCCCGATGCGCGAGGTCTCCCTGAAAGGTCAGGTTGTGCCAGGGCCCCCGCAGAACTCCCGCCAGCTCGAGCCGGCCCCGGAGCGCGAACCCGGGCGTCAGGCGATGCACGGTCCCGAGATCGATGTCGCCGTGGCTCACCACCACGGTGTCGAAGAGGGTCCCGTCGGGTCCGCCCAGCACCAGGTGGCCCCTCGCCGCGAGCTGGCTGGTTGCCCCCGCGCCGGTGCTGTCGTGAAAGGTGAGATCGGCGTCGAGATCGAGGCTGTCCCGGTATCCATCGCCCAGCAACTTGCCGCTCACCGTCCCGTGAAGGGGCATTGTATCGAAATAGGGGCGAGGCACATCGAGGTTGAGATCCTCGAGTTCCAGCGCCATCCCTTCGACGCCGAGGCCTCGACGTTCGTTGACCAGGGCGGTGACCGACCCCGCCACCCGCCCCGCGACGCCGGTCAGGTCGAGATCCTGGATGGTGTAGCCGGTCAGCTCGTCCGAACGGGCCCGGGCGGTGACCACCGCGTGCCCGGTGAAGTCCGGGAAATCCGGCGAAATCCACCTGAGATCGCGGAGCGCCACGCGCGGGGCCACCAGGGTAAGGTCGAACCGGACCGGGCCGTTGGGCCAGGTGATCACCCCGCCTCCCGAGAGCTGCGAACTTGCGAGGGCCACCCGTTGGGCCGTGAGGGCAAGGCTGTCGCCGCGAGTCCAGCCGTGGGCCACGAGGTTCACGAGGTGGATGGCGGGATCGCTCACTTGCGTGGAAAGCGAGTCGACATCGAAGGTGAGCGGCGCATCGTCGGGCGAGCTGATCCGGAGCAGGGGGAACCGCGCGTTGACCCCGCTCAGGGTGACGATGCGGCGGAGCCCATCGATCGTCTGGAGAACGATGCGCCCCGGGCGCGCCCGATCGGCCGTCAGGGCGGCGGCGATCATGTCGGGGGTCGTGGCGGTATCGGGAGGGTTCCAGGGCAGCCGCAGTTCGATCTGCGCGTCGTGAATCCGAAGGTTGCGGACCTCCACCAGCGGGGGCGGCCCTCCACCCGGTCCCTCATTCTCCCCCAGACGGAGGATTTCCTGGTAGTTGAGGCGACCGTTCTGGCGCTTCACAATGCGGACGTTAGGCCGCTCGAGATCCGCTGAGGAAAACACGAAGCGGCCAGCGAGCAGATTGGGCGCGGCGAACCGCACCGTCAGGCGGGGGACCGACGCGAACGGATCGCCCAGCGTGTCGTGGATGACGACGCTGTCGAGCTCGAGGGAGCGCACGAACGATCCGGTCACGCGCCCGACTTCGAAGCGGCCACGGAACACCCGGCTCAGCTCCTGCGAGGCCAGTCGGGCGAGCGCCGCGTTCCCCATGGCGGTGTAGAGCACCGCCATGACCGTTGCCGCTACCGCGGGAAGGAAGGCCAGCACCAGCGCGGCCGGGAGCCGGGGCAGGAATCGTCGCATCAGAACGGCTCGCCCACGCTCACGTGGTAGGTCAGGCGGCTGGCGCGGGGCTGCACGAACGCGGTGCGGACCAGCGCGAGGCTGCCGTCCAGCTTCTGCAGGTAGAGCGCGCCGGGCGGCTGGTCATATCCGTTGTAGGCCACGTCCAGCCGAGCGGGTCCGAGCGGCGTGCTCAGGCGCAGCCCGATCCCCGGCGTGATCCGAAGCTGGATCGGGGAGAGGTTGGTCTTGCCCCGCTGGTAGAGCGTCCCCGCGTCCACGAAGAATGCCAGCCGGAGGCGCGATCCCCATACCGGCGCGGGGACCCGGAGCTCCACCTGCCCGACGCCCAGGGTGTTTCCGCCGGTCGGGCTGAATCGCGGCCGGAGCTTGCCGCTGTCGACCTGGGCCAGGGTGGCCTGTCCCGTGGTATCGCCCGAGATGGCGTTGACCACGTAGACGACCGGCCCCAGCTCGTTGAGGTCATAGCCCCGAACGTCGTTCGGGCCGCCGGCGTAGAAGCGATCCTCGGGCGGAATGAAGTTGGAGCTCGAGCTGTCCAGCGAGACCTGGGGCGCCAGGATCACCCCGCCCCGGACCCGCCAGCTCAAGACCGCGCCGGAGGAACCCAGCGTCCGATACCAGGCCATGTCGCCGCTGAAGCGGGTGAAAGTCTGGAGACTGGCCGATCCGGTGAAGCGGGAGCTGTGGCTCGCGTCGAACGTGAAAAAGTGCCCGCGCGACGGATCCACCGGATTGTTCTGCCGCGGCCAGCTCACCGACGCGGTCACCACCCCCAGGAACCGACGCTGCCGGATTCTGGTGATATCGTCGGGCGTGCAGGCGTTGAAGAACGCGCAGAACGTCGCCGGGGTGGCCTCGGTGGCGCCATACGAGAGCCCGTAAGTCAGCGTGATGGGCACCCGCCGGGCGGTTTCCCGGGTGAGCGACAGATTGGCGCCGATGTCTTCACGGCGGTAGATCGCGAACTCGCTTCTCCGCTCGCCGTAGATGCTGTAGGTCCCGGTGATGTCGGGGGAGAAGAACCGGGGCTGCCGGACCAGCGCGGTGACATTATAGTTGGCGAGGAAGGACCCGATCGTGTCGTCCTGCAGGCTCTTGCACAGCGACCGTTCAAGCCCGAAACCGAGCGGCCGGCCGACCCCGACCTTCGAGACCGATCCCGAGATGTCGAACAGCCGCCCGGTCCCGAACAGGTTGCGGTCGGTCCAGCCCACGCCCCCTCGGAAGCAGTCGTTGGTGCCATAGCCGATGCTGCTCCGCAGCCGGTGGGCGGGGCCCTCGGCGACTTCGACCGCCACTGGGACCACCGTGCTGTCCGGCCCGTAGCGGCTCGAGTCGATGCCGACGGTGGCCAGCCGGAACAACTCGGTCTGATAGAGCTTGCGCTGACTCTGGAAGAGGTCCTGTTCGGAATACCGCTGCCCCTCCCGCGCCGAGAGGAGCTGGCGGACGAAGGTGCTGTCGACCGACTTCGCGCCCGTCACTCGAATGGGGCCGAAGACCGCCTGCGGCCCGGGGACCACCTGCAGCGTGTCGGCAGCGGTGCGCCCCTCCCGGTCGACGGAAAAGCTGCGGAACACGTCCGCCGCGGGATAACCCCGGTTGCGGAACCGGCTGATGATCGTGTCCGCGCTGGCCTGGAAGAGGAAGCGGTTGAACGGGGCGCCCACTCGGAGCGGCAGGTCCTGCAGGATATTCTCCCGGTCACTGATGCCTTCCAGGCCGGTGATCGTCAGGCCCGTTACCGTAATCGGCTGGCCCTCCGCGATCCGGAAGGTAAGATAGACGTCGCGTCCCTCGCGGCGGACCAGCGTGTCGACCCGGACATCCATGTAGCCGCTCTGCCGATAGAACAACGTGAGTCGGAGTACGTCCCGCCGGAACTCGACGGGGTCGAAGGTTCGTTTCTCGCCCAGACCCAGCCAGCGGACCAGCCACTCGCGAGCGAACCAGCTGGAGTTCGTGGTGGCGATCGCGTTGCTCAGGGTGTAGTCGTCGATCGCGTGGTTGCCGACGAAGTCGAGACCGCGGATCACGCGAGCGGTGTCCTGCGCCCTCGCGGGTTGCGCCACCATCCCCAGACCAAGCATCACCGTCACGCACAACGTACTACGCGTCATAAAATCAGACAGGGGCTAAGGCACGAAGTGGCGTGCGCGGCGGATTTGACGACGTGGTCCAAGTGCTGTAGGATGGCGGGGTTACATCGTAGAGTCAACGCCGAGAATTCGAGGATCCATTGCACCGTACAATTACCACTCTCTGGCTCCTCGGAGCCATGGCGGCACCGGCCCAAGGTCAGCTGTCCAAGTCGGCCGTCCGGGGGCTCGATGCCCTGCTGGCCAACCCACCCTTCAACCGCAACCTGTGGGGGGTGGCCCTGGTGGACGACCGGGGGCGCCTCCTCTACGGCCAGAACGCGGACAAGCTCTTCATGCCGGCCAGCAACACCAAGCTGGTGGTCACGGCGGTCGCGACCTCGCTCCTCCCGCCGGAGTGGACCGTTGCGACCAGTGTGTATGCCGCGGGCCCCGTGCTCGACGGCGTGGTCCAGGGCGACCTGGTCCTCTATGGGCGCGGCGACCCGACCTTCGGCCGGCATTGTTTCGCCACCGACACCACCCTGGCCGACATCTGCGACACCGATCCGTTCGCCCGCTTCCGCCAGCTCGTCGCCCAACTCAAGAACCGCGGAGTCCGGAGCATTGCCGGTGACCTGGTGGGCGACGGCAGCTGGTTCACGGGCGAGCTGGTGAGCCCCGGCTGGGAGAACTACGACCTCAACTGGTGGTACGCCGCCCCGGTCTCGGGGCTCGGCTTCGACGACAACAGCGTGGACATCACCTGGAAGCCGGGACCCGCCGTCGACGCGCCGGCCCAGCTCTCGGTCGACCCGAACCTCGGCGATGTGTTCCTCGAGAATCGCACCCGCACCGTCCCGTCAGGCGGAGAGAGCGACATCGGCGACCGGATGTACCGCGTGCCCGGCACACTCAACCTCTGGGCCGAGGGCACCGTGGCCATCGACGGCCGGGGGGGACTCGAGTCGTTCGCGCTGCCGGACCCCGACCTGTACGCCGCGCGCGCCTTCCGGCAGGTCCTCGCGGACTCCGGGATCAGCGTCACGGGGACCACGGGGAGCACCGTCGACTCGCTTCGCTACCGCGTCGTCCGGGAGGGCCCGGCGCTGGCGGAGGTCCAGAGCCGGCCGCTCGCCCAGTGGATTTTCCCGATCCTCAACACCAGCCAGAACTGGTACGCCGAAATGCTGCTGAAGCAGCTTGGGCGCCAGTTCGGCAAGGCCGGCAGCTGGAGCGAGGGCCTCGCCGTGGAGCGGCGCTTCCTGATCGACTCGATGGGGATCGACTCGACCCTCTTCGCCCTGTCGGACGGGTCCGGCCTCTCGGCGTCCAACCTGGTGGCGCCGCTGGCGTTCACGCGTGTACTCCAGTTCGTGCGCCACCAGTCCCATTACGCGACCAGCTTCGAGCCCGGGCTTCCGCTCTCGGGAAGCACGGGCTCGCTCAGAAACCGGTTCGTCGGCACCCCGCTCGAGGGTCGGGTCCGCGCCAAGACCGGCAGCATCTCGCGGGTCAATACGCTCTCCGGCTACCTGGAGATGCCCAACGGCAAGGTCTTCGCGTTCTCGGTCCAGGCCAATCATCAGGCCCAGGGCGGGCACGAGACCATTGCCCAGATCGATTCGATCGTGGTGGCGATGGGCAAGGCCGTCACCAAGCTCAAGTGAGCCTCACATGCAACTGCTCCTGATCCGACACGCCGATGCCGGCAGCCGGGATTCCTCTCTATGGGCCGATGATCGCCAGCGGCCGCTGACCGAGAAGGGGCGTCGCGGCCACCGGCGCGTGGCGAAGCGGCTGCGGCGGCGGCGGCTGGCGCCCGCGACGGTGTTCTCGAGCCCCTGGCTCCGGGCCTGGCAAACCGCGCAGATCACCTGTGATGTGACGGGGAGCGGAGAGCCGGTGGCCCTCCCGGCCCTGGCCGAACCCCCGGACTGCGAGGCTATCGCAAGCGCCATCGGCTCGCCCGGCCCCGACGAGGTCATTGCGCTGGTGGGACACGAGCCGTGGCTCGGCGAGCTGGCGTCGCTGCTTCTGGCCGGGGACGCGCACCGCGTGGCGGTGGACTTCCCCAAGAGCGGTGTGCTGGGCCTCGAGTGCCGGACCATCGTCCCGGCCACCGCACAGCTCGCCTTCTTCTGGCGGCCGAAGGGCAGCTAGACGCTACTGGCTTGTGGCCGGGGGCTGTATTTTCCCGCCCCATGTCCGGACCCGTTCCTCTCCGTGTGGCAGTTGTCGGCGCCGGCCCATCGGGCTTCTACACCGCCGAGCACCTGCTGAAGCAGGCGTCCGATGTCCAGGTCGATATCTTCGACCGTCTCCCGACGCCGTTCGGCCTGGTGCGGGGTGGCGTGGCGCCCGATCACCAGAAGATCAAGTCGGTGATCCGGGTCTACGAGAAGATCGCGGCGCATCCGGCGGTTCGATTCTACGGCAACGTCCGGATCGGCACGGACCTGACTCGAGCGGACCTGCTGGCCCACTACCACGCGGTAGTGTACGCCTACGGAGCCCAGGACGACCGCGCCCTCGCCATTCCGGGGGAACATCTCGCCGGCAGCCACGCTGCCACGGAATTCGTCGGGTGGTACAACGGGCATCCTGATTTCCGAGACCGCCAGTTCGATCTGTCGCAGGAAAGCGCGGTCGTCATCGGCATCGGTAATGTCGCCGTGGACGTGGTGCGGATTCTGGCCCGGGCGCCCGATGAATTGCGCGCCACCGACATCGCCGAACACGCGCTCGAGGCGCTCAGTGCCAGCCGGGTGCGGGAGATCTTCATGATCGGTCGGCGCGGCCCGCTGCAGGCCGCCTTCACCAACCCCGAGCTCAAGGAGCTGGGGGAGATGCCGGCGGCGGACATCGACGTGCGCGGGCCGGACCTGGTCCTCGATCCTGCCAGCGCAGCGAGCCTCCAGTCGGAGCCCGACAAGGCCGCTGAGCGGAATCTGGAGACGCTGCGCGCCTTCGCGGCCAGGCCCCGGACGGGGAAGCCCCGGACGATTCATCTGCGCTTTCTCGAGTCGCCGTTGCAGTTGGCGGGCGGAGAGCGGGTCGAAACCGTAGTCCTGGGCCGGAACCGGCTGGTGACCGGCAGCCGGGGCGAGATCAAGGCGGAACCGTCCGGCGAGATCGAATCGCTGGCCGCGGGCCTCGTGTTCCGGTCGGTTGGCTATCATGGCTCGGGGCTGCCCGACACTCCTTTCGACCCCCGGCGTGGCGTTATCCCGAACCGGGCGGGCCGGGTGCTCGTCGACGGCGAGCAGACCGCGCCGGGCGAGTTCGCGGTCGGGTGGATCAAGCGGGGACCCAGCGGGGTGATCGGCACCAACAAGCCGGACGCGGTCGAGACCGCCGACCTGCTGCTCGCCGACCACGCGGCGGGGGCACTCAACTCACCGGTCGAACCGAGTCGCGAGGCCATGGAGCGCGCCCTCGCGCGGCGCGGCACCCGGGTGGTGACCTGGGCCGACTGGCAACGGTTGGACGCGCTCGAGAAGGCGCGTGGCGCCGAGGTAGGCCGCCCGCGCCTCAAGTTCTGCCGGATCGAGGAAATGCTGGAAGCGCTGGACCGGTAGGTCGGTGCCGGCAGCAGGCCGGAAGGCCGGGGACAGAGAATGCTCACGATTCAAACGCCGCGCCTCGATCTGGTTCCCTTTCAACCGGACGCCATTGAGGCGCTGCTCGGGGGCGATGAGACGAAGCTCGCGGCCCTGACCGGTTTCACCTTCCCGCGCCCTCTCACCCCGCCGCCCCTCATGTCGGAGGTGCTGCCGCTGGTTCGCGACCGACTGACCGCCGCGCCCGAGACCCTCGGTTGGTGGACCTGGCTGGCGGCCGACCGTGCCACCGGTCGCGTCACGGGAGCTCTCGGATTCGGCGGGCCCCCCGACCCCGAAGGCGCGGTGATGATCGGATACGCCACTTACCCCGGGGCGGACCATCGCGGGTTCGCGACCGAAGCGACCGCGGCGCTGGTCGCGTGGGCCCTCACTCAACCCGGCGTGACGCGCGTCTGCGCGAGCATCCCCCCGGACAACGTTCCGGCCCGGCGCGTGGCTGAGAAGGTGGGGATGCGGATCGCCGGCACGGTCTGGGAAGAAGACATCGACAACGTCCTCCTCTACGAGAAGCGGCGCGACCCGTGACGATCTACACCCGGACCGGCGATGACGGCGAAACAGGACTGTTCGGCGGCGGGCGAGTCCCCAAGGACGACGTGCGGGTCCAGGCCTACGGCGATGTCGACGAGCTCAACTCCTGCCTCGGCGTTGTGCGCGCCACGCCTCCCACGGAGTTCTGCGACGCGGTCCTCGAAGGCATCCAGCGCGACCTCTTCGCGCTGGGCGGCCAGCTCGCCACGCCCGATCCGGACAAGGTCCGGGCGGCTCTGGCCAAGGCCAACCTGACGGAGGACCGGGTACGGGCGTTCGAGCAGCTGATCGATCAGGCCGATGCCGACCTCCCGCCACTTCGCTCCTTCATTCTGCCCGCCGGGGCCCCCAAAGCGGCGGCCCTGCATCTGGCGCGGACCGTCTGCCGCCGCGCCGAACGGAGCGTGGTCCGTCTCGGACACCAGGCGCCCCTTCCGCCGATCTTCCTGAGCTATCTCAACCGGCTGTCTGACCTGCTCTTCACGCTGGCCCGCCTGGCCAATCACCGGCAGGGGTCGCCCGACGTCACCTGGTGAGCCAGACAGCCAGATCTTCCCGGCCCCCGCTTAGCTTCCCGGTATGAGCGTCATCGCGGTGCGCCACGCCCTTGGCCGTTACGACGTGCACGTCGAGCCCGGCATCCTGTGGTCGCTGCCGGAGCTCCTCGCCAACGCCCTCGGTGGGCGCAAGCTGGTCCTGATCACCGACGACATCGTCGCCCGCTGTCAGGACGAGTGGAGCAGTGGGGCGACAGCCCCCCGCGGCAGCGCACCCAGCGCCGCGGCGATTCGGCATCGCTGCGAAGTGCGCCTCACCTTCCCCGCCGGCGAAGAGCACAAGAACCGGGAGACCTGGGCCGCGCTCTCCGACGACATGTTGCGCCGGGGGCTGGACCGGCAGACGGGTATCGTGGCGCTGGGTGGCGGGGTCGTGGGCGACCTCGCCGGGTTCGTCGCGGCGACCTTCCTTCGCGGCATTCCCTACGCGCAGGTGCCGACCACCCTCCTGGCCATGCTCGACGCTTCCGTGGGCGGGAAGGTGGGAGTGGACACCCCAGAGGGAAAGAACCTGATCGGGGCGTTTCATCCGCCGGCCGTCGTCGTGGCCGACCCGCTCACCCTGCTCTCGCTCCCCGACCGGGTGTTTCGTGCCGGCCTGGCCGAAGCCGTGAAGCACGGCCTCATCGCCGATGCGGACTACTTCGAGTGGATTGAGGCCAACACCCGGCCAATCCTCGCACGGGACGTGGAGGCGCTGACCTACCTGGTCCGCCGCAGCGTGGAGCTCAAGGCCGGCGTGGTGAGCGAAGACGAGCGGGAGAGCGGACGGCGGGCCATCCTGAACGCAGGCCACACCGTGGCCCACGGCCTGGAGCACGAGTCGGGGTACCGGATTCCGCACGGTGAGGCCGTTGCGCTGGGTCTGATCGCGGAATGCCGGATCGCCGAGCGCCTCGGCTTCGCGCCCGCAGGCCTGGCCGAACGGGTCCTGGGGGTAAACCGCTCCCTCGGCCTCCCGACTCGATCGGGGAGCGTGCGCATTGCCCAGGCGCTGGAGGCCATGCTGCACGACAAGAAGAACCGGGATGGGCAGATCCGCCTGGCGCTCCCGACCGGGCTGGGGCGCATGCATGAGGGAGCGGGTCGGTGGACGGTGCCGATCACCGAGGAACTGCTCGCATCCGCGGTCGCAGGGCTGGCCTGATTCCACATATCCAGACCCGATCCGGGCCGGTTTTTCAAGAAACCCCCAGCCACTAACAACTTATTTGACAACAGGTTATCGACCGTCTCGAAGCTGAGGGGAGGCTCGGCCGTGTGGACGGCGTGGACAAACATCGCAACAACTTATGGTCGAATGATTTGTGATGTGGAAAGAAAAATCCGCTTGACCCGTTTTTTTGCACGTCCTATATTCGCACACCTTTCGGCGGCCTCCCCCGTTTCGGCCGCACTTCACTGAAAAACCTGTTGGCGTGTCTCGCGGAGCCTTCATGTCTGCGCAGCAAGAGAGCCGGGCCAAGGCGTTCTTTCGGCCCGCGGCGACCGGAGCGTTCGACCAGTACCTGCAGGACATCCAGAAGCTCCCGATGATCACGGATCCGGTCGAAGAGAAGCGGCTTGCCCGGCTGGCGCAGAAGGGTGACGAGAAAGCGGCGGAACGCCTGGTCACGGCGAACCTCCGCTTCGTCATTTCCTACGTGAAGAAGTATCAGGGGCACGGGCTCGATCTGTCCGAACTGGTGGCCATCGGGAACGAGGGTCTGCTCAAGGCGGTCCGCAAGTTCGATCCCGACCATGGCGTGAAGTTCATCTCCTATGCCGTCTGGTGGGTGCGGCAGGCCGTGCTCAAGGCCCTCGCCGAGCAGACCCGCAGCGTACGAATCCCCCTGAACCAGAACTCCGCGCTGATCAAGATGTCCCGCGCCGAGGTGTTCCTCTCCCAGGAGCTGGGTCGGGAACCGACCGACGAGGAGATCGCCACCGCCCTCAACGATTCGGTGGAGAACATCCGATCCGCCCGCCGCATGACTTCCGCGGAGCTGTCGCTCGACGCCCCAGTCGAGCGCGGTGACAAGACCAGCGGAAGTCTGGGCGAGCGTTTCGCGGGAAGCGAGGGGGGCGACATCGAGGAGCGCACCGATGCCCGCCTGATGCGGGAGTTCATCGACCGCATCTTCGAGCGCTACCTGACCCCGCGTGAGCGGAAGATCCTGTACCTCTATTACGGGCTCGAGGAAGGGAGCGAGGCGCTTACCCTCGAGAAGATCGGCGAGCTGCTGGGCGTGACCCGGGAGCGCATTCGTCAGATACGCGAGCGAGCATTCGAGAAGCTCCGTGAATCCCCCGATGTGAAGGGGCTCAAGGGGTTCTGGGTGGCAGCGTAGTCAGCCATCAGCCGTCAGCCATCAGCTAAGGGGCTGGCGAGACAACCACGGTCGCACCCCCAAGCGGCCCTCCCGTGCCCGGCACGAGGGGCCGCCTCTCTTTCCGGGGGGGCCAGCCGCGATCCCCGGTGGCGACGAACTGACGGCTGAGGGCTGAGGGCTGACGGCCGAAGGCCGATAGCTGATGGCTGATGGCTGACGGCTGATGGCTGACGGCTGAACACTATATTCCCCCGCATGCCCTCCCGCCTTCCGCTCTTTCCCCTGCGGCTGATCTTGTTTCCGGGCGAGCTCGTCCCACTGCACATCTTCGAGCCGCGGTACCGGCAGCTGCTGGCCGATTGTCTGGCGGGAGATCAGCGCTTCGGGCTCACCCCCCACATTCCACCCGGTCCCGGCGCCATCGGATCCGTCGCGCGGATTCTGAACACCGAGCCACTCGAGGATGGACGGTCCAACATCTTCGTCCTGGGGGAGCGGCGCTTCCGGGTGCGAGCCCTGCTCGAGGAGGACCGCCTCTACGGCGTCGCCTCGGTCGAGGAGTTCTCGGATGAAGGGGAGACGGGGCCCCTGCCGGCCGAACTCGACGAGCTGCGGCACCTCGGGGGAGAGCTCCGCCTGGCGCTGGGCGTCCTGGCCGACCGGGTTGGAGAGGAGCCGTCCTGGTCGGAGGATGCGGAGCTCCTCTCGTTCCAGGTCGCCTCCATGGCCGACCTCGATTTCGAGGCGAAGAAGCGCCTGCTTGAGGGCCGTTCCACCCGGGAGCGGGCTCGCGCGTTGGTAAGTCTCCTCCCCGCGCTCGTCACTCAGATGCGCAGTCGGGCGGAGGTCCACATCCGGGCCCGCGGCAACGGCACCGGGCACCACGGATCTGACTTGGTCTTCGGTTCGTGACCGTACCGCTCAGGGGCTTGCTGGAAGAGATCGTGGGGCCGCGGTGGGTCCGCCACCGAGCGGCCGAGCTGGTCACCTATTCCGCGGATGGTCTTCCGACCCACGAATCGGTTCCCCGGGTGGTGGTCTTGCCCGGGTCCAAGTCCGAAGTCGCGGCGGTCCTGCGGCTGCTTTCCCGCGCCGGCGTGCCGTTCGTTGCCCGCGGCGCCGGAACGGGGCTGTCGGGCGGCGCGCTCGCGGGACCGGACACCGTCCTGATCACGCTGACCCGGATGAACCGCATTCTGTCGATTCACGCCGCTCGGCGCCGCGCCGTGGTCGAGCCCGGGGTCGTCAATGCGCGCCTGTCCGAGGCGACGGCCCCGTACGGTCTGCAGTACATCCCCGATCCATCGAGCCAGAGCGCATGCACCATCGGCGGAAACGTCGCCGAGAATGCCGGTGGGCCGCACTGTCTCAAGTACGGCGTCACCACCAATCACGTCACGGCGCTGCAGGTGCTGCTCCCGGATGGCCAGCCGGTCACGCTGGGATCGCCGCACGGGGAGCCGTGGGGCCCCGACCTGGTGGGAGTGTTCATCGGCAGCGAGGGAATGTTCGGCGTCGCCGTCGAGATCACGGTACGCCTCGAGCCGATTCCGCGGACCGTCCGCACTATTTTCGCCGACTTTCTCGCCCTCCGGGCCGCGAGCGAGGCCGTTACGGCCATCATCGCATCCGGGGTGGTCCCGGCGGCGCTCGAGATGATGGATCAGTCCTGCATCCGGGCGGTGGAGGCGTCGATCTACGCCACCGGGGCCCGGGTTGACGCGGCGGCGGTGCTGCTGGTCGAGTTGGACGGCTCGCCCGAGACAGTGGCCGCCGACGGGGCCTTGGTCGAGATGCTGCTCCGCCAGCACGGCGCCCGTGAAGTGACCGCTGCGACCGCGCCGGCCGAACGCGCCCGGCTCTGGCAGGGCCGCAAGAAGGCGTTCGGCGCCCTCGGGCGCATCGCTCCGGACCTGGCCGTCCAGGATGCCGTCGTGCCGCGCTCGATCCTTCCCGACGTCCTCGACCGGATCTCCGCCATTCGCGACCGCCTGGGCCTCAAGATCAGCAACGTCTTCCATGCCGGAGACGGCAACCTGCACCCCTGCATCAGCTTCGACCGGCGCGACGCCGACCAGGCCCGGCGGGTGGAGCTTGCGAGCCGTGAGATCATGGAAGCCTGCCTGGCGGCGGGGGGGAGCATCACGGGAGAGCATGGCGTGGGCAGCGACAAGATGAGCTACATGCCGATGGCGTTCGACGCGATCTCACTGAATCTGATGTGCGAGGTGCGACGGGTGTTCGACCCCGAGCAGCGCGCCAACCCGGGGAAGGTCTTCCCGGCCGGCACCTGCCGGGAGTGGCGACAGGGAGGGATCGCGTGAGCGACGCGACCTACGTCCGGCTGATGAACCTGCTCGGGCCGGAAGGAATCGAGCGGGACGGGCATGGCCTCCCCCGGGCGGTTCCCGAGAGTGACGATGCCTTGGCCCTCGTCTGTCAGATCGCGCAGCAGGAAGGTTGGCGATTCCGCCTAGAGGGCTTGGGGAGCTGGGTTCCGCCGGACGGGCCCGCCGACTTCGCGCTGAGCACGAGGGGGCTCGATCGGATCGTCCAGGTCAGTCCCGCCGATCTGGTGGCCACGGTGCAATCAGGCGTCAGGCTCGAAGCCCTTCGCGCGGAGCTGCAACGACACGGTCTGTGGCTGGCGCTCGACCCACCGGGACGCCCCGACCGGACGATCGGCTCGGTCGTGGCGACGGGCACGGCGGGGCCGCTCCGACACGGATACGGCCCGGTCCGCGACCACATCCTCGGGTGCACGGTCGCCACGGGTGACGGACGCTTGGTGAGCGCCGGCGGCAGAGTCGTGAAGAACGTCGCTGGATATGATCTCACCAAACTCCAGGTCGGCGGATTCGGCGGCTTCGGGGTTCTCACCGAGCTGCATCTTCGGCTGCGGGCTTCGCCCCCGATGGATCTGACTCTGGTGGCGACCGGGGGGCGTCACGCGCTCATCGGAGCCGCGCACGATGCGGTGGAAGCCCAGGTCGGCGTGGTGGCGCTGGAGTTGCTCTCGCCCGCCCTGGCCGCCCTCCCCGAGTGGGCCCTGGCGGCTCGCATCGTCGGTACCTCTGATGGCTCCCAGGCCGACGCCGCGCAGCTGGCGCGCATCACCGGACTCAAGTGGGAGCGGTATGGTACCGAGCGCGCCGCGAGTTTCTGGAGTCTCGTAGCCCGCGCGGCCCTCGACGGCCCCGTCGCAATCCGACTGGGGGCACTGGTAGACGGTCTGCCCGATCTGACGGACCTCGTCATCGACACATTGGGGGAGGAGCTACTCTCCGCGGGAATCGGGAGCGGGATGCTCCGCTGGTCGGGCGCCGCCGACACCGAATCCCTCAGGCGGCTTCGGCGCCGCGCCGCGGAGCGAGAGACCCCGCTCACTCTCGAGCGGGCGCCCTGGCCTTGTCGGCGCGCGGTTGGCCATTTCGGAGCCTACCGGGAAGGGGTGGGAACCCTGGTGGGCCGGCTCCGCACGACGTTCGACCCCAAGGGAACGATCGCGGTGGCGCTCGAGGGCCGGGACGACTGAATGGGTGTCAGCTTCTCGAGCCTCGATCCCTGCGTCCACTGCGGGTTCTGCCTGCAGGCCTGCCCCACCTACCTGGCCACCGGCGATGAGGCGGACAGTCCGCGCGGACGGATCGTGCTCATGCGCGCGCTGGAGCGGGGCACCATTCCGCCGGACGATCCGGCGCTTGGCCAACATCTCGATGCCTGTCTCGGCTGCCGCGGGTGTGAGCCGGTCTGCCCCTCGGGCGTGGGGTACGGCCGTGGGCTGGAAGCGGCCCGCGCCCTGCTGGCCGAGTCCCGCGGCATCCCGCTCCTCGCGCGCGCCATCCTGGCCACCTTCCGGCGCAGCTGGCTCTGGCAGCCCGTGTTCGGTGGGGCCCGCGTCCTCCGGTCGCTGGGCGTCGCCGGGGCACTGGCCGGACCGGGCCGCACCGGTTTCGCCATGGCAATGGTCGCCGCCACGACTCCGCGCTTCCCCGCCCCGAGAGCCGGCCGCCGCCCGAGCGAAAGCGGACCGACAGTGGCCCTGTTTCGCGGGTGCGTGATGAACGCTCTCTTCGCGCACGTCCACGCGGCGACCCGTCGCACGCTGACCGCCAATGGCTACAGGGTGATCGACGTTGATGGCCAGGTGTGCTGTGGCGCGTTGCACGACCATGCCGGCGATCAGCGCGGGGCCCGGGCGCTGGCCGCGAGGAATCTGCGGGCGCTGGCCGGCCGCGCGGACTACGTCGCCGTGAACAGCGCTGGCTGCGGCGCGCTCCTCAAGGACTACGGCCATCTGCTCGACTCGCCCGCGGCCGGGCAGTTCGCGGAAACCGTGCGGGACGTGACCGAGCTGCTGGCGGCGCGGGGCCCGATCTCCGGGGGAGAGCTCGAGGCCGACGTCGCCTACGACGCCCCCTGCCACCTGCAGCACGCACAGCGAGTCCACGAAGCTCCATTGTCGGTGCTGCGCGCCATTCCCGGGCTCCGGCTCCGCCTGCTGCCGGGCTCGGACCACTGTTGCGGAAGCGCTGGGATCTACGCGCTGCTGGAGCCCGGGCTTTCCCGCCAAGTCCTCGACGCCAAGCTGGCCAGCTTTCGCGACGCCGAGCCCCGACCGACCATCGTGGCAACGGGCAATCCCGGGTGCCTGATGCAGATCGGCGGAGGGCTTCGAGCCAGCGGGCTCCCGATCGCCGTGGCGCATCCGGTCGAACTGCTCGACCGCTCCTATGCGGTGGCGGGCCTCTACGGCTCCCCCGCGGCATGAGCAGCGGCGCACCGCGCGTGCCCGACATCGCCGCCCGGGCGGCGCTCCAGTATCTTTGGCGCATGCAGCGGGCGATCCTCTTCGATTTCAACGGCGTCATCATCAACGACGAGCCGCAGCACTGCGAGGCGCTCATCGCGACCCTACGCACCTACGGCTACGCGCTCGATCGTGAGGCCTACTATCGCGACTACCTGGGCTTCGACGACCGCGAGTGCTTCCGATTCACCTTCGAGCGGATGGGGCGGAACCCCGATGAGGGGTTGATTCGCGAGGCGATCGAGCGCAAGGCCGTGCTCTACCAGCGCGCGATCCTCGCGTCGCTCGAGCTGGTGCCCGGCTCGTCCGACTTCATTCACGCGGCGGCGGAGCAGGGGTACCGGCTGGCGGTGGTGTCGGGGGCGTTGCGTCGGGAGATCGAGCTGGTGCTGGGCGAGGCCGGCCTGCGTCGCCACTTCGAGGTGCTCATCGCCGCCGAAGATGTGGTCCGCTGCAAGCCCGACCCTGAAGGCTACCATGCCGCACAGGCCGCGCTCGGCCTCGGGCCCGGACAGTGCGTCGTGATCGAGGACTCGCTGCCCGGGCTCGAGGCGGCCCGGGGCGCGGGCTTGCGCTGCGCGATGCTGACCACCTCCCACACGGCGAGCGCGCTGACCGCGGCCGACCTGGTCTGGCCGGATCTCCGCGACCGCCACCCGGACGAGCTGCCCTGGGCCGCATGATGCTTCCGCCGATCGCCCTCGACGGTCCCCGTCTCAGCCGGCTTCGCGACGGCGCCGTGATGGTGCGGGCCGCCGCCTCGGTGATCGAGGTCCACGGCCCCGGCGCATTGCAGTGCCTGCAGGGGCTCCTGACCAACGACCTGGTCGCGCCGGGCGACGGCAGCGTGATCTACAGCGCCCTCCTTACTCCCAAGGGGATGATCACCGCCGACATGTGGGTGCTGCGACTGGTTCCGCAGCGCCTGATTCTGGTGGGAGACCCGGCGTCCCGCGCCGCCACGCTGGCCGTGTTCAGCCGCTCGATGCCCGCCCGGATGGCGCTGGTGGACGACCGCTCCGGAGAGCGTGAGGCACTGTGGCTGTGCGGCGACCTGGCCATCGCGGCGCTCGCGGCCGCGGGCCTTCCCGTTCCTGACGGTGAGAGCCGAGTGGTCTCCCGGGGGCAGGATGACCAGGAGCTGCTCCTGGCCCGGCCGCATGCCGGGGCACACTTCCGCGCGGTGCTGGTGGCGGCACCGGCCGTGCTCGAGCGGACCCAGCAGGCGCTGGCCCAGGCAGGGGTGATCCCCGGCGATATCGACGATCTCGAGGCGGCGCGCATTCTGGCTGGATGGCCCCGGCTGGGAGCGGAGATCCTGGAGAAGACGTTGCCCCAGGAGGTGCGCTACGATGACATCCAGGGCGTGTCGTACACCAAAGGCTGTTATCTGGGGCAGGAGACGGTGGCGCGGCTCCACTTCCGCGGGCACACCAACCGCGAACTCAGGGGCCTCATCTGGCACGGGGTGCCCGAGCTGGCGGACGATACCGTCGTGGGATCCGAAGGGCAGGATGTCGGGACGATCGGGTCGTTGCTGGTCCTGCCCAAGGTGACGGTCGGGCTCGCCATCCTGCGCCGCGAGGTGAGTCCGGGTGCGGTGGTCTCGACTGGCGGGCAGTACGCCCGCGTTGTCCCGCTGCCGTTCGCGACCCTGGCTTCGTACACCTGAGCGGCCGACGAGACCGCGCAAAAGAAAGGGGCCGCCGGTCAGCCGGCGGCCCCGATGCTTTGCGACCCTTCCAACTACATCTTGTGGGTCGTGTCCCGCGCCATCGTCGAATCGTGCTTGGTCGTGTCCGGCGCGGCCGCCGGAGCAGGAGCGGCGTGAGTCGTGTCCGCGGCCGGCATGGCGGCCTGTTCCTTCTTGCCGCAGCCGGCGAGCGTCAACAGCGCGGCCGCTACGAGATACTTCTTCATGTGATCCTCAACGGGGATAAGGTGAAGAGCAGTCACTAACTACGGGTTCCGGGGCGTGGCCGAAAATTCCGCGCGCAAGATACCGAGGGGGCAGGGGTTGTCAAGCTCCCCGGACGCTCGGTGCGCTGGCTCACACTTCCCACCATCCCCCTCGTGGACGGGAACACGGACGGGGTCGAGGTGTAGCCGGTCGCGACACCGAACCCGCTCCCGCCTGACCCGAATCCGCCTGAATCCGCCTGGTAGAGCGGGCCGCTTCCTCTGGGTAACTTCCGGCATGGCCCGACTTCCACAGACTCTCGGCGATCTCCGCCGTTCGGCATGGGCCGAGGCCCCGCTCCTCGGCCGAAGCGTGCGCGACGAGCTGCGCGCCAACCTCGTGAGCCGCCTGGAACGGGGCGATCCCCTGTTTCCCGGAATCGTCGGCTACGAGGATACCATCCTGCCGCAGCTGACCAACGCCCTCCTGGCCCGGCACCATTTCATCCTGCTCGGCCTCCGGGGACAGGCCAAGAGCCGGATCCTCCGGCAACTGACCAGGTTTCTCGACGAGCAGATCCCGATCGTGGCTGGCAGCGAAGTGAACGACAACCCCTTCGCCCCGATCTCGAAGTATGCCCGCGAGCGGATTGCCGAGTGCGGCGATGCGACGGCGATCGCCTGGCTGCCCCGGGATCAGCGCTACGTGGAGAAGCTGGCGACGCCCGATGTGACGGTCGCGGATCTCATCGGCGATGTCGATCCCATCAAGGCTGCCCGCGGCGGGCACCTGCTGTCGGATGAGCTCACGATGCACTTCGGCCTGTTGCCGCGCGCCAACCGCGGCATCTTCGCCGTCAACGAGCTGCCGGACCTTTCCGGAAAGGTACAGGTGGGACTCTTCAACATCATGCAGGAGGGCGACGTCCAGATCAAGGGCTATCCGGTCCGGCTGCCCCTCGACGTGCTGTTGGCCTTCACGGCCAACCCCGAGGACTACACCGCGCGCGGCAAGATCATCACGCCGCTCAAGGACCGCATCGGTTCGGAGATCCAGACGCATTACCCGCGCACCATCGAGCTGGGCATGGCCATCACGGAGCAGGAGGCATGGACCGCGCGCGGCGGCCCGAGCGTCCGCACCCCGGATTTCGTCCGGGAAGTGATCGAGCGCATCGCGTTCGAGGCGCGGACGGACAAGCGGGTGGACAAGCGCTCCGGCGTGAGCCAGCGGCTGCCGATCAGCGTGCTGGAGCACGCCGTCTCGAATGCGGAGCGGCGGAGCCTCGCCGGGCGGGAGCCGGACCCTGTCACCCGGGTGAGCGACATCTACGCCGCGCTCCCCTCCATCACCGGCAAGCTCGAGCTGGAATACGAAGGCGAGTTGCAGGGAGGCGAGACCATCGCCAAGGAGCTGGTCCGGCGCGCCGCCGGCCGCACGCTGGACGATCGGATTGGAGACCTGGGGCTCGAGAGCGTGGTGTCCTGGTTCAACAACGGCGGGGCCCTCAAGATCCGGGGCGACGAGCGAAGTGACCTCTGCCTGAAGGGCTTCGCCACGGTCCCCGGGCTGATCGATGCCGCGGTTGGGGGTGGTCTCGCGCCGCGCGTTGATGTGCCGACGCTGGTCGCCGCCTGTGAATTGATCCTGGAAGGACTGGCCGAGCGGAAGCTGATCAGCCGATCGGAGGAGCTGGGCTACACCCGCGCCAGGCCCGACCGGAAGGACCCGCTGGGCGGGTTCGGAAAGGGGCTCAACCTCGGGTAGGTGAGCGGGTCCAGCCCCGCGCTTCGGCCTCCCGCACCACGATCGCCACGGCTTCGTCGATTCCCAGCAACCCGGTGTTGAGCAGCATGTGGAAGTGCGTGGGATCGTCCCAGTCCCGCCCGTAGTACTCCCGGTAGTAGCGCGCCCGGTTGGCATCGGTCTCGTCCATCATCTTCTCCGCGGCCCGATGGTCCAGCCCTTCCGCCTGCTGGGCGAACCGGATCCTGAAGTCTCGCGGCGCCACCAGCTTCACGTGCAAGGCATCGAGCGAGGTGCCGAGTACCGCGGGCGCCGCCCGCCCCACCAGGACAACGCGCCCTTCGTCGGCCAGTTCGTGGACGACCCGCTCGGTGATGTGGACCAGGCTCGGCTCGTCCTCGCGCACGGCGATCCCCAGCTCGGGCACCGCGTACTCCTGTGACGAAGCGGTCAATGCCCGCGCCAAGCGTTCCACGAACCCCGGCACCCGCTCGTCCTGGCGCTTGACCACGTCGGCGGCGAGGCCCGCCCGCTGGGCAACGCGATCGACGATGTCGTTGTCGACGACAGTCCATCCCAGGCGCGCGGCAACCAGTCGTGCGACCTCCGAGCCGCCGGCCCCGTATTGCCGTGAAATCGTGATCAGCATATCGGGAAAGTTACCCGGCGGCCGGGCGGCCGGAAGAGCGTAGCTCGAAGAGGAGCGCCGCCACGGCGCAGATCGCGGCGCCCACCAGAAAGCTGACTCGCACTCCGAAATGCTCCGAGACCCAGCCCGCCTGCAGCGATCCCAGGGGAGCAAGCCCGAGCACCACGAACGAGTAGAAGCCCATCACCCGGCCGCGCAGGTGGTCCGGCGCGTCGACCTGGAGCAGAGTGTTGGTACTGATCGCCGCGAGCACGCTCCCGAAGCCGGCGCTGGCCAAGCCGCCCGCCGCCAGCGCGAAGGAGCTGTGGAGGGTTGAGGCGGCGAGGCTCACGGAAAAGAGCAGCGTCATGGTGCCGATCAGCCTGCGGCGGTCCAGTCGGTGTCCCAGCGCGGCCATGGTGATCGCTCCGGCGCCGGCCCCGATCCCCACCGCCGCCATCAGACCGCCGTATCCACCCGGGCCCAGTCCGAGCACGTTCCGGGCGTAGACCGGAAGCATCGCCAGGGCAGCCGCGAGGCCGAATACTCCGAGCGTCGCCGCGAGCGAGAGTAGTGCGCGTGGCTCGCGGCGCCGCAGGGCATACTCTACTCCTTGGCGAAAGGTGGGCTCCTCCTCACGGACCCCACCACTCGAACCCGCGAAGGGCGGACGCATCCGGAGAAACGCGACGATGACGGCCAGAAAGCTCAAGGTGTTGGCGCCGAAGCAGACCGCGCTCCCCAGCCCGGCGAGCAGCCCGCCGGCGATGACCGGGCCGATGATTCGGGAAAGATTGAAGATGGAGGAATTGAGCGCGATGGCGTTGACCAGGTCCTCCCGCCCCACCATCTCCATCATGAAGGACTGGCGGATGGGTACCTCGAACGCCGCGAGCGACCCGAGCACGGTCACCAGCCCCATGAGCCATCCGACGCTGATATGATGCGTCGCAGTGAGCAGCGTGAGCACCAGGGACTGCACCAGCATGGCGCTCTGCAGGAAGAGCAGCGCGCGACGCTTGTCCACCCGATCCGCCACCACCCCGCCGTAGAGGGTGAGAAGCAGGATGGGAAGCGATTCCAGGGTGGCTACCAGGCCCACCAGGAAGGCCGAGTTGGTGAGCTCGAGGACCAGCCACCCCTCGGCCACGACCTGCATCCAGGTCCCGGCGAGAGAGATGAACTGACCTATGAAGAAGAGCCGGAAGTTCCGGTGCCGAAGCGCGTGGAAGGGATTCCGTATGGGAAGCACCTACATAAGGTAAGGGGGGACCCCCCTGGCAAAAGAGTCGCACCGCCGTGGAAATGGCCTCACGGGCGGAAAGCGGCTATCATCGGGAGGGCTCAACTATGCGCTTCACTACCTACTCCAAGTACGTCCCTGGCCTGGCCGAGGCGGTCAACCTCCAGGCACTCCTCGATCAACTCGGGGACTTCCTGCTGCAGTCGGGATTCGCCGGAGAGGGATTCTGGGGCGAGGAGCCCGGCGACCGCTCGCTGGAGGCCCTGCGCGAGGCGATCCTCCGCGCCCTCGTCGAATCCGGGCAGCTGACACCGGAGATGATGCGCTATCTCCGGGGTGAGTCGAACGGGGACGCGGCCAAGGACGCCGAGGCGGAGCAGCAGCTCGCCCAGTTACTCGATCAGATCGTGCAGCGATTGATGGACGAGGGGTACCTCAACCTGACGCAGGCGCCGGAGATGCCGGCGGGCTACACCTCCGTCTTCGGGCCGCAGGGTCAGGCACGCTCCGCGGCGCAGCAGGTGCAGTTCTCACTCACCGAGAAGGGTGCCGATTTCCTCGGCTTCAAGACCCTGAAGAGCCTGCTGGGCAGCATCGGGAAGGCCAGCGCCGGAGCCCACGACACCCCGCACCTGGCCACCGGCACGGAAGCGGAAGCGGCAAGTAAGCCCTACGAGTACGGCGATACCCTCAACCTCGACGTGCCGGCCACGCTCAACCGGGCAATCGCGCGGGGTGGGCTCCGGGTTCCGATCGAGCTCGACTATGGCGACCTGATGGTCAATCAGTCCGAGTACCGCTCGTCCGCCGCGACCGTGCTGATGCTGGACTGTTCCCACTCGATGATCCTCTATGGCGAGGATCGCTTCACCCCCGCCAAGAAGGTCGCCCTGGCCCTCACGCACCTGATCCGGACCCAGTTTCCCGGAGATTCCATCCGCTGCGTGCTGTTCCACGACACGGCCGAGGAGATCCCGCTGGCGGCGCTGCCCGCGGTGCAGGTCGGTCCCTACCACACCAACACTGCGGAAGGGCTCAAGCTGGCCCGGCGCATTCTCACCTCGCAGAAGAAGGACATGCGTCAGATCGTGATGATCACCGACGGCAAGCCATCGGCGATGACGCTGCCGGACGGCCAGGTCTACGTCAACTCCATCGGCCTCGATCCCCGCATTCTCGAAGCGACCTATCGCGAGGTGGCGGACTGCCGCCGCGCCGGCATCATGATCAACACCTTCATGCTGGCGCGTGAGCGGTCGCTGGTGGAGTTCATCAAGCGCGTCTCGGAGATCTGCCGCGGCAAGGCCTACTTCACCAGCACGATGACCCTCGGTCAGTTCATCCTGATGGACTTCATGAAGCGGAAGACGCGGCGGGTCTCGTGACGCTCGGGCGGGCCTAGCCGGAGGCGCGCTCGGCCGTCAGCAGGTCGTGCACCCGGTCCAGCAGGTCGCTCGGCGAGAATGGCTTCTGCAGGTATTCGGTCCCCGGGTGCAGCACCCCGTTAACGGCAAGGGCCTCGCTGGTATAACCCGAGACAAACAGCACGCGAAGCCCGGGGCGCTCCACCGCCAGGCGCTCCGAGAGCTCCCGCCCTCCCATCCCCGGCATGACCACGTCGGACACGACCAGATCGAGCGGCCCTGCTGTCCGACGCACCAGCTGCAGCGCTTCGACCCCATTGTCGGCGACCAGCACGCCGTACCCCGCCCGCCGAAGCGTCCGCGAGACCAGGTCGCGCACCAGTGGCTCATCCTCGACCACCAGGATCGTCCCGCCGGGCGCGGGAGCGGGAATCGAGAGGACCGGCTCCCGCGCCGCCGCCTGGGGAGCCACGATCCTCGGCAGATAGACCCAGGCCGTCGTTCCCGCGCCTGGGGAGCTCTCCAGGACCACCGTGCCGCCGCTCTGATGCACGATTCCATGCACCGTGGAGAGGCCGAGCCCGGTCCCCTTCCCGACCTCCTTGGTGGTGAAGAACGGGTCGAATGCCCGCCGGCAGGTCTCGGGGTCCATCCCGTGCCCGGTATCGATCACGCTCAGGCACACGTAGGGGCCGGCCTCGAGCCCCAGGTGCTGGCCGGCGAACTCCTCGTCGAGATCCACCGGCGCCGTCGCGATCGCCAGGGTGCCCCCGTGAGGCATGGCATCTCGGGAATTGAGCGCCAGGTTGAGCACCACCTGTTCGATCTGCCCGCGATCAACACGCACCAGCGCCGGCTGGGAGGCTGGGGTCACGATGAGTCGAACGTCCTCGCCGATCAGACGATCCAGCATCCCGCCCAGCTGGGCGACCACGAGGGAGAGATCGAGCACCTGCGGGTCGAGCACCTGCTGCCGGCTGTAGGCCAGGAGTTGCCGGGTCAGCGTCGCGGCCCGCTGGGCCGCCCGAGTGATCTCCTCCGCGTCCGCGTGCGCGGGATCGTGCGGAGCCAGGGTGAGCAGAAGGCTGTGCGCGTAGCCGGTAATCGCCGTCAGCAGGTTGTTGAAATCGTGGGCGACCCCGCCCGCCAGCTTGCCCACCGCCTCCATCTTCTGGGCGTGGCGGAGCTGCTCCTCGAGCCGCTTCCGCGCGGTGATATCCGAGACCGCCCCATCGTAGAACTCCACCCCGCCGCCCGGTCCGCGCACTCCGGTGCTGGTAACCAGCCCCCAGAAGCGCGACCCGTCGCGGCGGACGAAGCGGACTTCCTCGTTGGTAAAAAAGCCCTGCTTCACGATCAACTGCTTCAGCTCTTCCCGGCGGCCCGGATCGTCGTACAGCATCGCCGAGGTGAGGCGGAGCATCTCCTCGGGAGAGTCGTAGCCGAACATCCGGGCAAAGGCGGAATTGACGTAGATGAGACCGCGGTCGGGCGTGCTCCGATACAGCCCTTCATTGACGTTGCGATTGATCGAAGCGAGCAGATGCTCGCGCCGTTCCCGTTCGATCGCGATCCCCGCCAGCGCGGCTGCCCGCTCGATGACGCTCAACTCGTGGGACTCGGGAGATCGGGGCGCGCGATAGTAGATGGCGAAGGACCCGAGTACCTCGCCGGACGACCCCCGGATCGGCACCGACCAGCAGGCGCGGAGCCCGTGCGGCAACGCGATGCCGCGGTAGTCCTCCCAGAGCGGGTCCGTGGCAATGTCGGTGACCACCACAGTCTCGCCCAGGTAGGTGGCCGTGCCACACGAGCCAACCCGCGGGCCAATTTCGACGCCATCGATGGCCGTGCTGTATTCAACAGGCAGGCTCGGTCCGGACGCCAGGTACAGGCGACGGCCTTCCAGCCGGAGAATCGAGCAGATCGCGCCCTCCATGACCCGCTCGCTGCCCCGCACCAAGGCCTGCAGCACCTCGGCGGTCGGCCGACCGGTGGCCATCCGCTCCAGGACGTCCGCCTGAAGCCCGAGGATGGCCTCGGCTTCCTTCCGGGCGGTGATGTCGCGAACCATCCCGAGCGCCTGATCCGGCCCAAGCCGGACGAAGCGCGCCTCGCGGACGCGGGTCTGACCCTCTACCGCCTCTCGGTACTCGAGCGGCTCGACCGGGACGCCCGCGACCACGTCCTGCACCGCGGCCCGGAGCTCTTCGGCCAGCACGGGAGGCACCTCGTGGGTGGCAGCGGCGGCGGCCGCGGTGGGCGGGCCGGACGACGGCACGTAGACCTCGAGGCAGGTGCCATCGGATCGAATGCGGTAGGTCACGTCGGGCAGGATGCGGCGGAAGGCGTCGCGTTCCGCGTCGCTCCGGACCCCGTCCGCCAGCGCGGCCTCCCGTTCAGCGATGACGGCGCCAAGCAAGAGCGGCGCGAGTGTCAGGATCAGAATGAAGGCCTGCAGCGCGAGGTGGCGGACGCCGAGCGGTGTGCTCACGAACGGCCCCACGCCACGGAGCGTGGCGACCACCGCCAGGACCGACAGGAGGGCCGCGATGGTCGCCGCGCCCCGGAGTCCGAAGCGCATGGCGGCGTAGAGGACGACCGGCAGCGCCATGTAGGACAGCACCACGCCAAGGTCGCCCAGCGCTGCACCGGACACGACAAACCATAGGGAAAGCGCGACCGCGGCCAGGGCCGTCAGGATCTCGATGAAGGCCCGGCGGGTCGGTCGCTCCAGCGGCCGCGTGGACCAGGCAAGAATGAGCGGGGTGACGATCAGGATGCCAAGGGCATTCATCCGGTACCAGCTCAGCCAGGCACTCTGGATGAACGCGGAGGGGAGCGCGCGCCAGCGGTAGACCAGGGCCGCCACCGACGCGCTGATGATCGGCGCCACGGCGGCCACCGCAACCAGCGCCAGGAGATCCCGGAGACGCAGGAGGTCGCGGCGGAAATCGAGTCGCCTGAGGAGCAGGGCGGCCGTCCAGGCCTCGAGCCCGTTGCCGACGGCCATGAAAAGGGACTGGTCCAGCGGGTGACCGGTGTACACTCGCTGGACCAGCGTCGCGACCCCGGTGAGTACCGCCACGAAGTCGCCAAGGATCAGGACCCCCGCGACGGCCATGCCGGTGGGAAGCCAGGCCACCGATTCGCGGAGGAACGTGCCCCCGCTCAGCACCCAGGCCGAAGCCCAGTACGCGGCGAGGAAGAGCACCGAACCGGCGAGCCGCCGGCGACCTGAAGTCAGCATGCTCTCATCTTCGGCACCCTTCCCCCCTGACCACAGGTCTCGCGTCCCAGAACCAGGGAGCCGGGGGTTACATCCCCGGCGTCACCGCCGGCGCCGGGGGGCCGGCCAGCTCATCGGCCAGCGCGGTGGCCCCGTATACGTGGCGGAGAGCCTCGACTATGGCCCTGGAATCTACCCAGACTGACCTTGCCACTCGCTCGGTGAAGAGGAACCGGTTGGGCAGCATCTCGATGTTGCCGTCGAAGATCAGTCCGACGATCTGCGCGTTTCGATTGATCACCGGGCTCCCGGAGTTGCCGCCGATGATGTCGTTGGTTGAGACCCCGTCGAGCGGCGTGCTCAGGTCGAGGGAGTCGCGATGCTGCTGCCAGCGAGGGGGCAGGTCGAACGGCGGCGCGTCGGCGAATCCGGCCGAGCGGTCGTACAGGCCGTAGAAGGTGGTATACGGCGCCGCCAGGGTGCCGTTCATGGGGTACCGCCGCACCTCACCGTCGGAGATGCGAAGGCTGAAGGTCGCATCCGGCGCGACGCTGTTGCCGTATACGGCAAGGAGTGCCCGCGCCACCTGCTCGTTGGCCAGCGCCTCCCGATCGTCGAGGTCGTCATTCTCCCGGATCAGGGCGCGCTCCAACGGGTCGATGACCCGGGCGAGCTTGAGGAAGGGATCCTGCGATGCGGCCAGGGCCTGGGCTCCGCCATCCACCAGGGCCTTGCGGGCATCGGCGGTGGTCAGGGTCGCCCCCTCCACCATCGCCTTGGCCGCTTCCTCGGGGGTCCGGGATCCCAGGGCCTGCTTCCGCACCGGATCGCTGGGGGGCAGGTCCCGTTGCATGGCCGTCAGGTAGGCGGTGAGAAGCGCCTGCTCCTGTACCATGTCCACCGGCTGGTTGCCAAAGAGGATTCGCTCGACGTTGGCCCGGTTGCCTTCCTGATAGGGCCTGAGCCGGAGGGAGTCGGGCTTGGCGGTTTCCTTCCCATAGCGGAGGGTGGCCATGGCGAGCCCGAGAAGCCGGGAGCCATACGCCGCCGAGCTGTAGTACCGTCGCCGGGCATCAATTTGTCGGCGGCGCAACGTGATCGTGGCAATGGTCTGCCAGGCGGTGCCGTAGCGCCGCTTCAGGTTCGCGTCCGCGTCTACCTTGGCGCGGAAGCTCTTCTCCCACGCCCGCTTCTCAGCCATCAGGGAGGGATCGAGCAGTCCTGCCTGGTAGCCGCCGATGGCCTTCTGGGCGTTCTCGAGACCGAAGATCAGGTTCCGGAGCCCCTTCGCGCGGCTCGAGTCCGCGTTGGCCAGCGCGTGGTAGGTCGCGATCTGCCGCTTCAGCTGATCCAGCTGGGCGGGATACTGGACATCGCGCAGGAACTCGAGCTGGGCCATCGTGTTCAGCCGTCCGGTCGAGCCGGGATTGCCGATCACGAAGACCAGTTCCCCTTCAGTGGAGCCGGAGCGGCTCCATGCAAAGTGGTCCGGCGTGACGGCCGGCTTGCCGTCCACGTAGGCCCGGACAAAGCTGACGTCCAGGTCGTATCGAGGGTAGGTGAAGTTGTCGGGGTCTCCGCCGAAGAAGGCCGTCTGATCTTCCGGCGCGAAGACCAGCCGCACGTCGGTGTACCGATGGAAGCGGTAGAGCTTGTACTGGCCTCCGCGATACATCGTGATCACCTGGCAGGCGGCATCGCTGGCGCCCTGGGTGCAGTCGTCCTGTATGGCCTTGATCGCCTTCTCCCGTTGAGCCGCGGCGGTCTTGGCATCCGCCCCGGGCCGAGCCGCTCCCGCGACCCGGTCCGTGACATCGGTGATCTCCTCCAGCTGATCCAGGTAGAGCCCCTGGCAGGCGCGTTCGTCCTCCCGACGCGCGGCGTAGAAGCCGTTGGAGAGGAAGTCCTCGCCCTGCTTGGTGGAGCTCTCGATACAGGCGCGCGCGCAGTGGTGATTGGTCATGACCAGCCCGTCACCGGAGACAAAGGAGGCGGTGCAGCCGTTGTCGTAGCGCAAGGCGGAGAGACGCACGTGGGCGAGCCAGTCGTCCGAGGGCGTGAAGTTGTATCGTTTGGCCCAGTAATCCCGCGGCGGGACGTCGAACGTCCACATCTTCCCGGTCTCGAGGCCGGGGTACTCGCCGTCCTGAGCCGAGAGGACAGATGGGAGCGCGAGGCAGGTCACCACGAGAAGAGCGCGAAGCATTCGCATGAGATCAGGGGGTCTGAGGAGGAACAGGTTCACGAGCGAGAGGGCACCCTCGGGATCACCCGCGGGGCCAGAGCCAGCCGAACGCCCCCGCCGACACGAGAGCGTAAATCAGGCCGTCGAGGACTTCCTTGGCGACCACGCTCCACGGCTTCCCCATCCAGATGGCCCCCGGGAAGCCGCTCAACCCATAGGCCAGGAACGTGGCCGTCCCGACGATCCGGAAGACGTGCAGGTAGTCACTGGTCTCCGGCGTCACCGTGCGCGAGGCGAGGTACGCCACGAAGAACGCGACCAGCAGATTGAACAGGAACCAGCGCAGCAGCGATCCCCCCATGCGGGGCGGTCCGTTGGGCGCCAGGGAAAGGAACCCGACCGGACCCTCGATCAGCTTCTGCTGGTGCTCCGGCTGCGACATCACCTTCATGTCCGGGCAATGGGGGACAATATACTGCCCCGGGGCCGGCGCTCCTTTACGGATGGCGGCCCGCACTTCGTCTTCGTTGGGCAGCTTGTGGTAGTCCGAGTTGTGCCACTTGAAGACCATGTGTACCAGGCTGCTCGCCACGAACACCAGGATGGCGGCAAGGAGGATCGGTAGCCAGAGTTGGGTCAGGGCAACCATGGGGACTTCTCCTGTGGATGGAGGGGACTGGCGTTCGATCTACAGCGCCACGGCAAGGCGTCAAGAGGGCGCGCCCTCCCCCCCGGAATCCCGCGGCAGGGCCCACATGCGAACGCAAAGCCAGACCCCGAGGCCCAGCGAACACAGGAGGACCAGCACCGCCACGCCGCGGGTGAAGGCCGCGATCCGGGTGTCGTACTGCAGGATCCGGAAGTGCCCCAGCAGCCAAGCCCAGTCGTGGATCGAGTTCTCACCAAACCCGACCAGGTCCAGATCGAGCGTGCGCGCGTCTCCGATGTATCGGGCCAGATCCAGCAGGCTCGAGGCGAGCCAGGTACCCGCCACCGCGATCCCGAAGTAGTCGGTGTAGTAAACGAAAAGCAGGCCGGTGAGGACGGGAATCAGCAGTTGGTTGATGCTTCCGCCCGCCACCGTGAGCACCTCACCGAAGGGCGCGAAGAGCAGATGCCCGAGCTCGTGCGTGCCGAAGGTGATCCCGGAGAAGAGCCCGCCGGCACCGGGATCGGCCAGGTGTCGCTTCGCGTCCCATGCCAGCAGGCAGAGCAACGGCACGCGCCACTGCCACCAGCGCCCCCGGGCCCACCCGTCCACCGCCTCGCTCCAGGCCATTCAGCCCTCGCCCGGCGTGAGGCTTGCCTCCCGCTGGTCCTTGAGCGCGACGCCCGTCAACCCGCGTCGCTGGGCCTCGCTCATCAGCCAGATCAGTCGCTCCGCCGCAAGCGGCACCGGCAGACCGTCCGGCCGGATGTTGGACACACAATTCCGCTCGGCATCCAGTCGACCGACCCTGGGGCGCCAGGTGAGGTAGGCGCCGAGGCTGTCGGGCGCGGACAGACCGGGACGTTCGCCGATCAGCACCAGCGAGAGCCGTGCCCTGAGCAGCTCCCCCACCTCGTCACCGATCGCGACT
Source organism: Gemmatimonadales bacterium (assembly GCA_035501775.1). GTDB lineage: Bacteria > Gemmatimonadota > Gemmatimonadetes > Gemmatimonadales > GWC2-71-9 > JADJOM01. Next base: position 113,089 of record DATJVM010000029.1, read on the forward strand.
CGGCCGCCCATCACCAGCACCACCGGCGCGAGAACCCATCCGAGCGCGGCGACGCGGCTGACCAGGAGCTCCACCAGCGGCGGGGCATGTCGCTCGACGGCGAGCGCCGACAGGCCGTCGGCCACCACGAGCGCCACGTCCACCGGCGTGTCCAGCGTCGAGAGGAGGCTCCGGTCCGGCGGGTGGACCCGGCGGCCCAGGTCGGGGCGCTGGAGGTAGGTCGTTCGATCGGCGGCGGCGCTCCGGATGCCGATCGTCGCTACGCGGCGGGCCGCGAGCCCGCGGGAGAGTGCGTCCACGTCGAGGCGCCGGTGCACCGCATCGCGCGCCCGGGCATGGTCCAGCTGGAACGCCAGGTGGGCGGCGGTCGGCAGACTTCCCCCGGCGCGGCCGAGCGCGATCCGGGCCGCAGTCAGCGACTCGAGCGAGGACCAGGGATCGCGCGGGGTGAGGCTCATGGCGTCAGGGCCGCGATCACGTCCCCGAACGGCAGGGCACGATGGGACACGTCGCGGAGTCGATGCCTGGCGTCGAAGATGCCACGCGACTCGAGCCAGGCTTCGAACTCCGGGGCCGGCCGGAGCCCGAGGATGTCGCGCACGTACAGGGCGTCGTGAAAGGACGTGCTCTGGTAGTTGAGCATTACGTCGTCCGCACCGGGTACCCCCATGATGTAGCTGCACCCCGCGGCGCCCAGCAGCGTCAGCAGCGCGTCCATGTCGTCCTGATCGGCCTCCGCATGATTGGTGTAGCAGACGTCACAGCCCATCGGAAGTCCGAGCAGCTTGCCGACGAAGTGGTCCTCGAGGCCGGCCCTCTGGATCTGCTTGCCGTCGTACAGGTATTCGGGCCCGATGAATCCGACCACGGTGTTGACCAGGAGGGGCTGGAACGCGCGAGCCACGGCATAGGCCCGGGCCTCACAGGTCTGTTGGTCGACACCCGCATGAGCGCCCGCCGAGAGCGCGCTGCCCTGGCCGGTTTCGAAGTACATGACGTTGGATCCGCCGCGCTGCAGCGCGCGCGCCGCCCGGTGGGCCTCGTCGAGCAGGGCCAGCGAGATCCCGAAGCTCCGGTTGGCCGCCTCGGTTCCCGCTATCGATTGGAACACCAGATCGACCGGAGCGCCCCGATTCATCATTTCCATGGTCGTGGTGACGTGCGCCAGCACGCAGGACTGGGTGGGAATTTCCAGCCGCCGGCGCAGCTCGTCTACCATCTCGAGCAGCGACCACACCACATCCGGTCGGTCGGTGGCCGGGTTGATCCCGATGACGGCATCTCCGCTCCCGTAGAGAAGCCCATCCACGATGCTGGCCGCGATCCCGCGCCGGTCGTCCGTGGGGTGGTTAGGCTGGAGCCGCATGGACAGACGGCCCTCCAAGCCGATCGTGTCGCGGAACCGCGTCACGACCCGGCACTTCCGCGCGGCCAGGACGAGGTCCTGAAGCCGCATGATCTTGGAGACGGCGGCCCCCATCTCCGGGGTAAGGCCGGGGGCGAGCGCCGTCAGGTCGGCGGTGGTGGTTCGGTAGTCCAGCAACCAGTCGCGAAAGCTCCCCACGGTATGATGACTGACCATGCGGAAGGCAGCGGCGTCGTGCCGGTCCAGGATGAGCCGGGTCACCTCGTCGCTTTCGTACGGCACCACAGCCTCGGACAGGAAGACGGGAAGCGGCAGCTCGGCCAGGGCCATCTGCGCCGCGACTCGCTCCTCGGCGCTCCGCGCACCGACTCCCGCCAGCTCGTCGCCGGAGCGCCGCGGCGAGGCCCGCCCCAGCAGGGCGCGGAGATCGTCGAACTGGTACCGGGTCCCGCCAACGGTGTGGGCGTACATGGCGTCTCGCGAGGGGCTGGCTGCAAGATACCCATTGCGCGCGGTCGCGGAGCTCTCGCACCTTCTGATCGATTACCTTGCGTCCAACTCCACGCTCCGATCATGCGCCTCTTTCTGCTCTGCTGCATCGGCCTCCTGCTCCCGCGTTCCCCGCAGGCGCAGCGGCAGCTTGCCCTGATGCCGATGCCCGCGGAGCTGACGACGCTGGACGGACAGCTGCGACTGGACAGCACCTTTACCGGAGGCATCACGGGGTACAGCGACGCGCGTCTCGCGGCGGCCCTCACGCGCATGCTGGCACGCCTGGGGCGGCGGATCGCGGAGCCGGTCTCCACCACCCCGGTCGCCGAAGGCCGCCTCGCCGTTCGGGTGAGCGGACCCGGTGAGGCCATCCAGACGCCTGACGAGGACGAGTCGTATCATCTCGAGGTCTCGCCTGGCGGGGCGACCCTCACCGCGAGCACGACCGTCGGCGCGCTGCGCGGCCTGGAGACTCTCCTGCAGCTGGTGAGCGCCGATTCGGGCGGGTTCTACCTGCCGGCAGTTCGGATCGACGACCGACCGCGATTCCGCTGGCGCGGGCTCCTCATCGACGCCGCCCGCCACTTCATGCCCCCCGCGATGATTCGGCGAACCCTCGACGGCATGGCGGCCGTGAAGCTCAATGTCCTCCACTGGCACCTGGCGGATGACCAGGGCTTCCGGGTCGAGAGTCGCCGTTATCCAGAACTCGAGGCCAAAGGCTCCGACGGTCAGTTCTATACCCAGGAGGAGATCCGGGACATCGTGCGCTACGCGAGAGACCGTGGCATCCGCGTCGTGCCGGAGTTCGACATGCCCGGACACGCGACGAGCTGGTTCACGGCCTACCCGCAGTACGCCAGCGCCCCGGGCCCCTACCAGATCGAGCGTCGCTTCGGCGTCTTCGCTCCGAGCTTCGACCCGACCCGGCAGGAGACCTACGACTTCATCGACGGGTTCATCGGCGAAATGGCCACGCTCTTCCCCGATCCGTACTGGCACATCGGAGGAGACGAGGTCATGGCCAGATTCTGGGACGAGAACCCGCGTATCCTGCGCTTCAAGCGGGAGCACCGCGTGCCGGATGACGCCGCCCTTCAGGCCTACTTCAACCAGCGGCTCTCGCGGATCCTCTCCCGGCACCACAAGCAGATGATCGGGTGGGATGAGGTGCTGCACGACAGCCTCCCCAGGACCACCGTCATCCAATCCTGGCGCGGCACCGAGTACCTGGGCCGGGCCGCCGCGCTCGGATTCCAGGGGATCCTCTCCGCCCCCTACTACCTCGATCACATCTCACCGGCGGACGAGCACTATCTCGCCGACCCGATTCCACCGGAGGCGAACCTGACTCCGGCACAGCAGGCCATGGTCCTGGGCGGGGAAGCGTGCATGTGGGCCGAGCATGTGGATGCGGAGACGGTCGACTCGCGCATCTGGCCCCGGCTCGCCGCCATCGCGGAGCGGTTCTGGTCGCCCGCCTCGGTCCGCGACGTGGACGACATGTATCGCCGCCTCTCGGAGGTGAGCCTGGAACTGGAGCGACTCGGCCTCCGCCACGAGACCCACACCGCCCGCATGCTGCGCCGCCTCACCGGACGGCGCGATGTGCCCGCGCTGGAGGAGCTGATCGCGGTCACCATGCCCGTGACCTTCGACCAGCGTTCCCGCCTCCAGCAGCCTACGCAGCTCACTCCGCTCACTCGACTGGTCGATGCGGCGCGCCCGGACCCCTGGGCGCGCTCGACCATGAATCGCCTCGCCGCGCTCGCAACTCACGATGATGGCTCGGCCGGTTCGGCGCGGGCCGAGCTGGAGCGTTCCTTCGCGATGTGGCGCCCGGTTGGGGCCGCGGTGAGCGGCATCGCCGACACGCTGCCGCTCGCGCGGGACGGTATTCCGGCAGCGCGGGCGCTCGGCCGACTCGCCGACATCGGACTGGATGCGCTGCAGCGCCTCGGCGCCACCGGCGCCCCGCCCGACTGGAAGGCGCGAGCCCTGGTCGCCCTCGACAGCCTGGCCCAACCTCAGGGCCTGCTGCGACTCGCCGGCATCGACGCGGTGCGCACGCTGATCGCCGCCGTGCCCGAGATGGCGAACGGACGGTGAAGGGCGGTCAGCCCAGGCCCTCCAGAAGCCGGGCGGCGAAGGCGATCAGCGCCACCGCGAGCGCGTAATTGATGACACCGGCCCACCGCCGGTACCCACGCTGTACCAGCTCGGTCGAGAAGCCCAGCGCCAGCCCGCCATACCAGAGAACGCACAGGACCAGCACACCTCCCGCCGCCGCGTATCGGACCCATGCGGGAATGCGGGGCCCCAGGGTAGCGGCAAAGAGGCTGATATAGAAAGGAAGGGTGTTGGGATTGGTGAGGCTGGTGATGACGCCCGACCGGAACGACGACGCGCCTGGCGGCGCGCCCTCAGTTCCCGCCCGGCTCAGGAGATCACGCCCATGCCACGCCTGCCAGAAGGCGTGCAGGCCAAGCCCTCCCAGGTAGACCGCGCCGCCCACTCGAAGCAGGCGAGCGAGTTCGGGGACGCGATCGAACAGCAGCTGGGACCAGCCGAGAACCAGCACCAGCCAGCAGGCGTTCCCGGTCGCCACTCCGGCCACGGCCAGTGCGGCCGGGCGCCGGCCGGCCGCGAGCGCCAGTCGCGTGACGATGAAGGTGTTGGGCCCCGGACTCGCCGCCGCCATGAGATACACGGCGAAAAGCGACACGAGGAGCGGGGCAGCGTTCACGCGGTTGCTCGCATGGACCTCACCGGCCCTCGGGCGGCTCGACGATGGGCCATGGCGCGGCCGTCTTCCATCCCCCGCGCGTGAAGTCCGGCACGCTCTGCGGCTTCCCGCCACTTCGAACCGAGCGGATGCTCAGCTCCACCATGCTGGAGAGCGCCACCGCGTCGTAGACATTGAAGTCGGTGGGGACCCCGCTCCGCAGGCACTCAATCAGCCGGAAGTCCTCGAGGAAATCCATCCCGCCGTGGCCGCGGTCCATCTCCTTGATCCGCTGGGAGCGCCACAGCGGGTGCTCGTAAGTCGGGTAATAGGTATCGGCCGGCTCCCACTCGTGGGCGGGGCTCTTTCCCTCGATGTGCAGACGGTAGGGCCAGCCGGAAGCGATCCCACGCGTTCCCTGCACCACCTGGAGCCGGCTGTATGGACGCGGACAGTGGGTACTGTGGGCCAGGTAGATGGTCCGGCCCCGCGCGGTCTGGATGAGGCTCACATTCTGGTCGCCGAGCTGGAACTGCTCGCGCCGCCGCGGATCGTCGGCGGTCAGATGCTCGGCCTGCCACAGCTGGAGCCCGCGCGACGGGGAGCTCATCGAGACGATAGAGGCGAAGCGGTCCCCGCGGTTGATGTCCATGCAGTTGGCGAGCGGCCCCAGGCCGTGGGTCGGGTACATGTTGCCGTTGTGCGTCTGGGCCCAGGCCCGGCGCCAGAGCCCCTCGCCTTCAGTGGCGAACTTCAGTGCCCGCAGATCGTGGAGGTAGCCTCCTTCACCGTGCAGCACCTCGCCCAGGACGCCCTGACGCACCAGGTTGAGCACCATGAGCTCGAAGCGGTCATAGCAGCAGTTCTCCATCATGAGGCAATGCTTGCGATACTTCTCCGCCGCCTCCACGATCGCCCAGCAATCATCCAGCGTCATCGCCGCCGGGACCTCCGTGGCGGCACACTTGCCCCCTGCATCGCCGCGAGCATCACCGGCACGTGCCACTCCCAAGGCGTGGCGGTGTAGACCAGGTCCAGGTCCATCTCGCCGCAGAGCCGTTCGAAATCCCGCGGGCCACGCGTGAAGAGGGTCGGTGGCGCCTGGCCCGCCTTGACGACCTTGTCCGCCGCCGCCTGAGCATGCTCTTCGACGATATCGCAAACCGCGTGAATCTCCGCACCCGGAATGTCCAGCAGGTTCTCCACGTGAACCATGCCCTGTCCCCCCGTTCCCACGAAGCCGATCCGGACCCGTTCCATCGGGTCCGAGCGGAGCGCCCCACCCAGAGACGGGACCGTCTGGGCGGGATGCGGCGGCGCGGGGGGCAGCGAGGAACCGAGAGCCAAGGCGGCGCCAGCGCGGATAAAGTCCCGCCGCGAAAGGTCTTGGGTCATGAGGTCGCCCGAGGAATTGGGGGTGAGGAGAGCTGTGGGGCAGGCGCCACGGGGAATCCGGCCGAGTCTCTTCCGGGTTTCCCGTTCTACCGGTAACTCTATGGTACGCCGGGCCCCGCGCGATAGCCCCAGGGCCCATTTCATGCTAAACTCCGCCAGCCGGGGCGGTTTTTCCACGCGCCCCGGTTCGCGGTCTTTCACTCTTGGCCCCTGATGTCCGTGACCTCCGCCTGCGCGCGCTGCCAGACTCCCCTCGATACCGGCGCCCGGTTTTGCCAGGTGTGCGGGTTGAGCGTCTCGGGTGAGCAGACGGCACCCCTCCCCACCCTGTTGCAGGTCCTCCGGCAGGCAACGCTCGGAGAATACGAGATCCTGCACGAGATCGGGCAGGGAGGGATGGCCACGGTCTTCCTGGCGCACGAGATCGCGCTCGATCGGAAAGTGGCCATCAAGGTCATGTCTCCCCAGTTGGTGCACGGGGCGGACATGATCGAGCGCTTCAAGCGGGAAGCTCGCACAGCGGCCAGCCTCAACCATCCGCACATCATCCCGATCTACGCGGTCCGGGAGTCGCAGCACCTGCTCTTCTTCGTGATGAAGTACATCCAGGGGCGCTCGGTCGACGCGATCCTGCGCGATGTCGGCCCGCTGCCGTTCCCGATGGTCCGGTCCATCATGAGCGACATCGGGACCGCGCTCGACTATGCCCATCGGCAGGGCGTGGTGCACCGCGACGTGAAGCCGGGCAATATCATGATCGATGAGGAGGGCTTTGCCGTCATCACCGATTTCGGCATCGCGAAGGCGGCCCAGGGGGAGACCCTGACCCGCAGCGGTACCACGGTCGGCACGCCCAGCTACCTCTCACCCGAGGCCTGCTCCGGGGACATCGTCGGCCCCGCCGCCGATCAGTACTCCCTCGGCATCGTCGGATATGAGATGGTGACCGGGCAGCTCCCCTTCACGGCCGATTCCAGCCTCGGGATGATGTACGCACAGGTTCACTCGCCGCCCCGCCCCAGCGATCAGCTCCGGCCGGACTGCCCCACCGACCTCCGCAACGCGATCACCCGCATGCTGGAGAAGGCCCCCGCGGATCGGTTTCCCACCCTCAAGGAGGCGGTACTCGCGCTGAACGGAGGACGGGCCAGCGCCCGGAGCAGCGGCGAACAGGGCGACGGGGACGAGAGCGTCAGGAGCCACATCGGACTCCTCGCGGTGCCCCGGCCCGGGCGCCCCGTTGGGGAGGTGCGGCGAACACCGGCCAGCCCGGCGCCTTTTTCGCACATCCCTCCCAACACGCGGACCGTGGCCCGCCAGCGCCGAGTGCAGTTGGGCCAGGTGGTCCTGGGGCTGCTCCTCGCGGCGCTCGGGGCGGGCGTAGTCCTGGTGGTGGTGCGCGAGCGGCTGGAGAACGCCATCGCCCCGCCGGGATCAACCCCGTCCGCAGAGGAGCTCAAGGCCGACAGCATTCTGCTCGTCACCCGTGGAGCGGCGGACTATGCCCGCGAGCGCGCGGTGGCGGCCGCGGTTCCCGCCGCGGCGCTGGCAGCCGGAGATTCGCTGCGCACGGTCGCGGAATCGCTGATCGCCCGCGGCTCCAAGCCCGAGGCGGCCATGCTGCTGCAGCGGGCGGCCAACATCTATAGCACGGCGGAAAGCTCCACCCAGGCCGCGACGCAGGCGGCCCAGGCCCAGGCGGAGGCGGAGCGCGTCCAGGTTCCCTCGGCCACCAAGCCGGAGCCCCCGCGGCCCGGCCCCGCCCCGTCCCCCAAGGAGCCCGCCCATGCGGGCTCGGGCCCGCCCGCGCCGCAGTCCGCCACTCACGCTCCGGTTCCCGGAACGCCAGCAGCGGACTCTCAGGGCATCGCGCAGTTCTACGCCGACCTGGGTCGGGCCGTGGAATCACGGCAGCTCTCGGAGGTCCAGCGGCTCTTGCCGAACATGACCGACGATCAGGCCCGCGACTGGCGGGACTTCTTCGTCAACGAGGACATCCGCTCGGTGACCGCCGTCTATACCCTGTTGAAGGTGACCAGGCAGGGTGACGTGGTCTTCGCCCGGGTGCGCGAGCAGGTCGCGGCGCGGATGGCGGATGGGAAGGTCAACAACAAGCGGGACAACCTGCTCTGGACCCAACTGACCTACGGGCCGCAGGGGTGGCGCCAGATTCACATGCAGAAGGCGGACCGGTGACTCCGCCCTTCCATCTTGCCTTTCCGGTCCACGACCTGGCCGAGGCGCGCGCCTTCTACGGCAGCCTGCTGGGCTGTGCCGAGGGCCGGAGCAGCGACCGCTGGGTGGATTTCAATTTCTACGGGCATCAGGTCGTGGCCCATCTTGCCGACGAGTCTCCTCTCCCCGGACCGGTGAACCTGGTCGACGGGAAGGAGGTGCCGGTCCGGCATTTCGGGGTCGTCCTTCCGTGGGAGACATGGCATTCTCTCGCCGAGCGGCTGCGCCGCGCCGGGGTCCGCTTCGTGATCGAACCCGGGATTCGGTTCGCGGGACAGGTCGGCGAGCAGGCCACGATGTTCCTGCTCGACCCGTCCGGTAACGCCCTCGAGTTCAAGAGCTTTCGCGACCCCAGTCGCCTCTTCGCGACCTAGGCCCCGAGGCGGCCGCCGCGCGGGTCGAAACGGTAGCCCTGGTAGGGCGCCGTGTGGATGTGGCGGGGCGAGGCGGGATCCTCTTCAAGCTTTCTCCTGAGACGCGCGACGTGGGTATCGACCGCCCGGGAGCGAAGTCGCGCCTCCGGCCCCCAGACTTCGCGGATCAGGTGCTCCCGAGCCACGATTTCGCCGGCCCGGCGGATGAGGGCATACAGGATACGGAACTCCGTGCGCGTCACTGCCACCCGTCGCCCGGAGCGCCGGATGGTCTGGGTCGGGAACTCGACCTCCACCTGACCGAAACGGCAGACCTCTCGCGATCCGTCAATCCGCGTTCGGAGCAGGCGCAGCGCCTCTTCCAGCCGAGTCACTACGCCCGCCAGGTCGCGCTCGCTGCCAAAGTCCACCAGGGCCAGGCTCGCCCGCTGCAGGGCGACTGGTTCGAGCGCGTCCGGCTCCGGGAGATCATGCAGACTCAGGGCCGCCGTATCCATCTCATCCTCGTTAGCTGGTCCCCCTCACGATAGAGCCCCGGATCCATCCCGGAAATCTTCCCGGGACGGACCGCACCAGGCCGGGGGCGAACCGTCCCTCCGCGGGTGCCAGTTGCGGAACCAGACTCCGTCCCGCCGGCCGGGGCGTTCACACCGCCGGTGACGCGACTCGCCCCGGATCTCTTGGCCCACCGCTACCCCTGATGGATCGTGTGCTCGCCGGTTCGGTGAGGACCGGACGACACTTTCCCAGGAGGCCTTATGTCATTTCGTTCCGCGGCCCACCGCGTGCTGCCGCTCGCCCTCCTCGGGAGTACGATGGCATGCGCCCTCGCCATTCCCGAGAAAGTCTACCTCGACCGCGTCGCCGCGCCTGGCGCCCTGACGAGCCAGGTGGATGCCGTCATGAAGCAGTACGAGGCGCAGGGCTTCGGCGGGGCTGTGCTGGTGGCCAAGGGCAACCGGGTCCTGCTCTACCAAGGCTACGATTACGCCAACCGGGCCCGTCACCTGCCTAACACGGCCCAGACGAAGTACCCCCTGGGCGCCCTGACCGAGCCGTTCACCGCGGCTGTCTTCCTCCAGCTGGAGCGGGAGGGCCGGCTCAAGCTCGATCAGCCGGCCAGCGACTGGATCGGCCCGGAGGCGGGACACTTCACCATCGCGGACCTGCTGCGCCGCGCGCCCGAGGCCGGGAACCTCGCCCGCCCGGCGGCGTTCGGAACCGGGGAGCCCTCGATCGTCGACCGACTCGCCGCCCCAAGTCAGAGCTACGTCCTGCTCGATCAGGTCCTGCAGGCCGTGACCGGCAAGCCCCCGATGGACGTGCTGCGGGATCGACTCTTCCGGCCGGCCGGACTGGATCGTACCGAGGTGGACGACGGCAAGCTGAACGACTCGCTCGTGGCGCGCGGCTACACGGGGGCCTACGGGTCCACGGTGGTGGTGACCGGCCTGGTGGCGCCGCTGGGTGACGTCTTCCGCTGGCACCAGGCGCTGCGGCTCGGCCTCTTGCTCTCACCCGCGGACCGGGAGCGGATGTTCACCGACGCGCCGAACGGCTATGGCCTCGGCTGGGTGGTCCATCGCACGCCCAGCGGCGCCCGAATCGTCGAGCATGCCAGTGATCAGCGCGGCTTTCAGCTCTGGTATGGCTACTTCCCGGAGTCCGACCAACTGGTCCTGCTCGCGGTCAACAGCGACCTGGGCTACCGCCAGCCGATCGCGGAACGCCTGACACAGCTCCTGGTGGATGGGGAGGCTTATGCTCAATCCCTTTCCTCCGGGAAGGTCGGCGGGGGATCGTGACCTGTCCTGAAACAGGAGCGGTCGGGGGGGCGTAGGCGGAGGAGAGGGCCCGCACCCCCGGCCCCAGGACGCCAGGGATGGGTAAGACAGCTGTCGGCGAGACACGGCTCCAACGGCAGCACCTGCATCTCCAGGTGGCCCTCGTGCTGGGCGGCTGGACCACCTTTGGTCTGTTCTCCTTCGGTCAGATTCTCCTCTACAACACCGTTTCGGGCGAGCCCCCGCTCCCTTGGCGCCCCCTCCTGGTGCTCTCGCTGGTAAGCGCCTGGACATGGGCGGCCCTCACGCCGGCCGCTCTCTGGGTGGCGGGCCGGCTCCGATTCACCCCGGGCCAGCGGGCCCGCGGCCTGGCCCTTCACGGACTGGCCGGTATCGCCTTTGTCCTGCTCTCCACCCTGCTGGACCGCACCCTGGTGGGCTTGGTGAGCCAGGGTCCCCTTCGCCCGTTCATGGCGAGCCTGCTGTACCGCTTCGACAGCCGGTTCCTGGCCTACCTGTGCATCGTGACCGTCTCGCAGGCCGCCCGTTACGCCATGCTGTACCGTCAGCGGGAAGTGCGCGCGGCGGAGTTGGAGGCTCAGCTGGCCCGGGCGGAGCTCCAGTTGCTCAAGATGCAGCTCCAGCCGCACTTCCTGTTCAATGCCCTCAATACGATCGCCGAGATGGCGCACAATGACCCCAACGACGCCGACCGCCTGATCGCCCGGCTGGGCCATCTGCTGCGCCTCTCCCTGGAGCAGGCGGGTCACCAGGTCGTGCCGCTCCGCCAGGAGCTGCAGATCCTCGAGGCGTACCTGGAAATCGAGCAGACCCGTTTTCGGGATCGCCTCGTGGTCCGAACTGAGGTCGCGCCCGAAGCCCTCGAAGCGAGCGTTCCGGCGCTCATGCTGCAGCCCCTGGTGGAGAATGCCATCCGCTACGGCACCTCGCCGGGGACGGGCGAGGGCCGGATCACGATCCGCGCGGCAGGCGAGGGCCCGCGCCTGCGCCTCGAGGTTTCTGACCGGGGTCCGGGCTTCCCGCGCTCCGGGTTTCATCCCGAAGGACTGGGACTCCGCAACACGCGGGAACGGTTGCGGCAGTTGTATGGGGCGGAGCAGGCGCTGGAGCTCGGCAATGGGCCCGAGGGTGGCGCGGTGGTCACCATCCTGCTCCCGTTCCTCCCCTGCCACGAAGCCCACACCCCGCTGCATCTTCGGATCCCAGGCCGAACCGTGCCGGCATGACGGTCCGCACCGTGGTGGCGGACGACGAGCCCCTGGCCCGCCAGCGCCTGGTGCGCCTGCTGGAGGGGGAGCCCGGAGCCGAGCTGGTCGCCGCGTGCGGCACGGGCACCGAGGTAGTGGAGACGGTGAGGCGCGTCCGGCCCGACCTGATCTTCCTGGACGTCCAGATGCCGGGGCTCGACGGGTTCGAGGCGCTGCGGGCCCTGGGGAATGATGCCCCGCGCGCGATCGTCTTTGTCACGGCCTTCAACGCCTACGCCCTGCAGGCGTTCGAGGCCAATGCCTTAGATTACCTGCTGAAGCCGTTCGACGCGGATCGGTTTCACCGCGCCTTCGAGCGGGCCCGCGAACGGCTCCGCGGGCCGGATCCCGCGGTGCCGGACCGGTTGGCCCAGCTTCTCGAGAAGCTGAGCGAGAGACACCCCCCGACCGAACGGCTGGTGGTCCGCGCCGAGGGACGGGTCTACCTGGTTCGCACGATGGACATCGACTGGATCGAGACGGCGAGCAACTACGTGCGGCTTCACACCGGCAAGACCTCTCACCTCCTGCGCGAGTCGCTGTCGAGCCTCGAAACGCGGCTCGACCCGGCCCGGTTTCTCCGCATCCATCGGACGACAATCGTCAACATGGAGCGCCTGCGTGAACTCCAGCCGTGGTTCTCGGGGGAATTCGTCGCGATCCTCCAGGACGGCACCCGCCTCAAGGTGAGCCGCGGGTACCGCGAGCACGTGGCGCGCTGGCTGGGGCACACGCTCTGAACGCGCTCAGTGAGCTGCGCGCGGGACTCCTGCAGGCAGCGGTGACCCTGGGTGTCACCGCACTCTGCGCCCTCCTCTATCACCGCTACCACAAGCCCTACTTCTTCTGGTGGGCCGTCGCGTGGGCGCTCTACCTGTGCCGGCTGGGCGCCATCGTCGTCTTCCTCATCGGTCACAATCCGGTTTGGCTCTTCGCCCACCAGGTGATCACCGGTTGGACGGCCATCGCCCTCCTGTGGAGCGCCTTGCTCTTCTCGCGGCGCTCCACCTTCCGGCCGGTCTACCTACTGGTGCTGCTCCTTCCGCCGATCTGGTCGTTGTTTGCCATCTACGAGTTCACGGAGCGGAACCAGTTTCTCTTTGCGGCGCTCCCCGCGGTGGCCTTCCTGAGCGGCGCCACCCTGTGGACCGCCGGCGTCTTCTTCCGCTTTCGGCGTCAGACGGGTTCCTTCGGAGCGCTCCTCCTCGGCATCGCCTTCCTGCTCTGGGGATTGCACCACCTCGATTACCCCATCCTTCGCGCCCAGGGAGGCTGGAATCCCTGGGGCTACTATCTCGACATCATCTTCACGCTGGCGGTCGGGACCGGAATCCTCCTGCTGGTCCTGGAAGACATCGAGCGCGGGCTCGGCGCCATGGCGGCGCTCTCCGGTGACCTGCAGCGGGGCCCCGGAGCCGTCGACGTGCCCGGCGCCCTCCTCGCCCGGGCCCAGGCGCTGCCCGGGGTTCGGGGCAGCGCGCTCTTCGACCGGGACAGCGGCGTGGTGGTGCGCGGGCTCGGCGCCGCAGCGGCCTGGGAGAGCCATTCGCTCCCGGCCCATCTGGCGGCGCTGGTCGGGGCGGTTCTCGCCACCGGCAGACCCCGCTCCGACACCGGGGGAAGCTTCGGATACGCCGCCGCGCTGCCTATCGTCCGCCGCGAGCGGGTCGCGGGGGCCATGCTGATCGTGGGTGATACCCGCGATCCGTTCGCGGCGCTGGACGAGAACTTTCTCACCGCACTGGGCCAGCAGGTGGGCGCGGCCCTCGAGAACGCCGACCTCGACTTCCGCCTGCGCCGCCGCACCGAGGAGCTGGAGTGGCTCTCCGGGCGGATGGTGGCCCAGCACGAAGCGGAGCGGCGGCGCCTCTCCCTGGAACTACACGATGAGACCGCCCAGGTGTTCTCCGCGGTGAAGCTCCGCCTGGGGATCGTGCGCGAGGAGCTGCCCGCGTCGCAGGGCGAACAGCTGGGACGTGTCATGGATCTGGTCGACGAAGGCATGGCGAGCATTCGCAGCGTCACCGAAGCCCTGCGCCCGTCGCTGCTCGATGACCTGGGCCTGCTGCCGGCTCTGCGCGCGCTGGTCACCGACTTCGAGCATCGTACCGGCATCGCCGCCGCGTTCGAGGGGCCGGACCTGCTGCCCCACCTCGCGGAGGGGGCGGAGCTCGCCGTCTTCCGCGGCATCCAAGAGGCGCTGTCGAATGTCGTGCGCCACGCCGAGGCCGAGCAGGTGATGGTGGCCGTCACGGTGGAGACGACCGGTATCGCGATCATCATCGAGGACGACGGGCGCGGTTTCCCGCCCCCAGAGGGGATCCTGGAGGAGCGGATGGGGCTGGCCGGCATGCGCGAGCGGTTCGCCGCGCTGGGTGGTGAGGTCGCGATCGGCCACCCCGAGAAGGGCGGCACGCGGCTCTCCCTCCGGTTGGCGCTGGACGGCAACGCGGCATGACCCGCGAGCCCAGGATCCGCGTGATGCTGGTAGACGATCACTCGCTGGTCCGCGAGGGGGTCCGGCACGTCCTGGATGGCACCCCGGAATTCGAGGTCGTGGCGGAGGCGGGCGACGGCGAGACCGCCGTCCGGCTTGCCCCGGGCACCCGCCCCGACCTGGTGGTGCTCGATCTCTCGTTGCCCGGCGCCGGAGGCCTCGACGTGACCGCCCGGATCAGGGCCGCGCTCCCGTCGGTCCGGGTCCTCATTCTCAGTGTGCACGACCATCCGGAGTACGTCCTGGGCGCGGTCCGCGCGGGCGCCCAGGGGTATCTTCGAAAGGACACCTCTCCCGCCGAGCTCCGGGAGGCGCTGCGCGCGGTCGCGCGAGGCGAGTCGTACTTCAGCCCGCCGGTGGCGCGGCACCTGAGCGCCGCGGTGCGGGGCGATGCGCCCCCCGACGACGCCGGCGCCCGACTGGCCCGCCTCACTCCCCGGGAGCGCGAGGTCCTGCGTGGAATCGCCGCCGGAGAGACCAGCCGGGCAATCGCCTTGCGCCTGGGTCTCTCACCCCGCACCGTCGAGAGCTATCGGGAGAGTCTCGCCAGGAAGCTCGATATCCGGACCGTCGCCGGCCTCACCCGCTTCGCGGTAGAGGCAGGTTTGATTCCGGGATAATTCACCGGTACTTCACACTGCGCCCGGTTCTCTACCGTAGAACTACGGGGGGAACCCCGTAGCTTTCCGAATTACCCCTCCTGCCCGGCAGCCGTAGCGTTGTGCCACTCTGAGGTGCGGACCCTCCACAACCTGCGGCGGGAACAGATGCTGACGAAGCTCACCACGCGCACCCTCGTTCTTCTCGCTGGTGCGTTCCCTTCCTCCCTCTTCGCGCAGGACACGCTGCAGCGCGTCTCACCGGACACGGCAGTCTCGCTTCCCGAGATGACCGTCACGGCCACGCGGACCCCACGCGAAGTCTTCCGCACCCCGGCGCCGGTGAGCGTGGTGGATTCAGCCACGCTCGCCCGGCGCATCCCCGCCAACGTGACCGATCTCTTCGTGGATCTCCCGGGGCTCGACGTGAACGGCGTGGGCCCCAGCCAGTCGCGCCCCGTGATCCGGGGACTGCTCGGCGAGCGGATCCTGCTCCTCGAGGATGGCATCCGGATGAACAACTCGCGCCGCGAGTCCGACTTCGGCGAGATCCCGGCGATGGTCGGCATTGAGACCCTCGACCGGGTGGAGATTGTCCGGGGCCCGGCCTCGGTCCTCTACGGCACGGACGCCATCGGCGGCGCCCTGAATCTCATCACCCGAGAGCCACCCGAGGCCCTCGGGACGACCAGCGTCCACGGATCGCTCGGCTACCGGTACCAAGGCGCCGGCGATCAACAGCATCCCTTCGGGATCTTCACCGGGACGGCTGGGCGGTTCAGCTTTCTCGGCTACGCCTCCTACCGCGACGCCAAGGACTACACCGCCCCACCCGGCAACTTTGGTGGCGACACGCTGCAGTTCGGCACCAAGGTGCACGGCACAGGGGTCAAGGACCAGAACTACACGGCGCAGCTCGGCTACGCGCTCTCCGGCACGCAGGAGATCCAGGCCCGCTATGAGCGCTACACCGCCACTGATGCCGGCTTTGGCTGGGTGAACAGCAGCGACCTGGGACAACCCTTCAATCCCAACATCATCATCAGCTACCCCGACCAGGGCGTCGATCACCTCACGTTAGGCTACACCAACCACGCGGTCCATTCCGCTCTCGCGGACCGCCTCGATGTCACGGCCTACTATACCGGCAACTCACGCCACCTCATCTTCGATATCACGATTCCCACCGGCCCCGGGACCCAAGGTGAAGTCAACGCCCGGAACTTTACCGACATCTCCACCTTCGGATTCCGGGCGGAAGCCGTGAAAAGCGTCGGCCTAGCGGTCCTGACCTACGGGCTGGATGGCTTCCGTGACGGCACCCAGAACACCGACACCAGCGTGACCACAGGCTTCGGTCCCACCATGGTGGATCCCGTCACCAAGACGCCGAACGCCTATTTCCGGAGCCTGGGCGCCTTCCTCCAGAGCGAGTTCCGGTTGAGCAACCGGCTCACCGTGATCGCGGGCGTGCGCGGGCAGGACATCCTGGCGGAGACCCGCCCGACGGCGACCATCACGGCGCCACTGGTCTCGCATGAAGACGGCACGGTCGTCGGCAGCCTGAACGCCGAGTACTTCCTGACCGACAATTTCGCGCTGATGGGCGACGTGGGACGCGGCTTCCGCTCCCCCAACCTCATCGACCGGTTCTTCCAGGGCCCCACGCCGGAAGGCTCGGGCTATGAGCTGCCCAGCCCCAACCTGAAGCCGGAAACCAGTATCAACGTGGACGCCGGGGTGCGGTTCCGGACCGCCCGGGCGGGTCTCGAGGTGTTCGGATTCCGCAACGAGATCAGCGACGCCATCAGCCTCCTTCCCACCGGCGACACGGTGCAGGGCCTCCCCGCCTACCAGAACGTGAACGTGGACAAACTCCGCTATATCGGCGTGGAGGCGGATGGCCACCTGCTGCTCGGCGGCGGTCTGACGGCCTACGCCAATCTGACCGGATTCGACTCCAAGGATGTCCTCAACCCGAGCAACCCCGTGGCGCAGATGTACGGCTTTCGAGTCGGGGGCGAGCTGAGGTACGACCATACGGGCGGCCGCTTCTGGCTCTCCTACGGCGTGCGCCACAACGGCGGGCAGAAGGACGTGGCCACGTTGCCGATACCGGGCTTCACCCTCATGCAGGCCCGGGGTGGCCTGCGCCTCTTCCGGGCCGGGCGGAGCCAGCATACCGTTACGCTGGCCGTGGACAATATCGGGAACCGGTTGTACAGCGAGGCGTCCAACTCTAACTTCTTCCGTCCGGGTCCCGGCCGGAACGTGACGGCCGCGTACCGCGTGGACTTCTAGCAGGCCAGCCCGTGCCACCGATCCCGCCGCGGACGCCGAGTGCTTCGCGGCGGGCTCGACTCCCTGACCTAAGCGCATCATGACGCCATCTCTCGTCCACTATATCCCGCTCCTCTCGAGTTGCTTCGCGCTCGGCTTTGCCATGGTCATCTTCCGCCGCTTCCGCGAGCGGGGTGGCACGCACCTCCTCTGGTGGGCGATTGGCATGCTCACCTTCGCCGCCGGAACGCTGACCGAATCGGCGACTACGCTGTTGGGCTGGCATGAGCCGGTGTTCCGCCTCTGGTACATCACGGGGGCCCTCCTCGGCGGGGCCCCACTGGCCCAGGGCACCGTGTACCTGATGCTCTCCCGCCGCGCCGCAAACCGGCTGACCGTGCTGCTGGTGTCGGTGGTATGCCTCGGCGCCATCTGCGTCTGGCTCTCCCCCGTGGACCTTTCGCTCGTCGAGCCGTACCGGCTGTCCGGCAAGGTCCTGGTCTGGCACTGGGTGCGCTTCATCAGCCCGTTCGTGAACACCTACGCGCTCATCTTCCTGGTCGGCGGAGCCATCGTGTCCGCGGCGCGCTACGCCCGCCGCGTCGAAACCAGGCACCGCGCGCTGGCCAACGTGTTCATTGCGGTGGGCGCGCTCCTGCCGGGCATCGGCGGCACTTTCACCCGATTCGGGCATGTCGAGGTGCTGTACGTGACGGAGTTTCTCGGCCTTGTCTGCATCGCGGTGGGGTACCGATTGAGCGTGGGGCCCGCGCTGGCTCAGCCGGGGTTGGTGGCGCGCTCGCCCGCCCCCACACAGAGCTAGGCCCCCGTCGGACCCACCCGCACCGGCATCCCGCGGGTCGCCCACTCGGTCCACGATCCGTCGTAGAGCGCGCCGGCGTCGGCTCCGAGCTGATGGAGCGCAAAGAGCAGCGCGCACGCCGAAGTGCCGGACCCGCAGGTAGCGACCACCGGCCGGTCGAGCCGCAGACCCGCCCTGGCCAGGCGGGCTCGAAGCTCCTCCCCCGAGAGCGCGGTGCCGTCGCCGCGTACCAGCTCGGAGTAAGGGAGGTTGATGGCGCCCGCCATGTGTCCACTCGGGATTCCCTCCCGCGGCTCGGGCAGCGTGCCCTCGAACCGCCCGGCTGGGCGGAGATCCACCACCTGAGCCGCGCCGTCCGCCAGCGCCTGGGCCACGCGCTCCAGCGGCCAGACCCAAGACCGATCCAGCCGGGCATGAAACACCCTGGGCGCCACCGGCCTCTGGCCCGACTCGACCGGCCGCCCCTCCGCCCGCCACTTTCCCATCCCGCCATCCAGAATGGCGACGGCGTCGTGACCGAACGCCCGGAACATCCACCACACTCGGGCGGCGCTCAGGTTCGCGCCCGAGCCGTCGTACACCACTATCGGACCGTCATCCGCGACACCGAGCGAGGACACGTACTCGGCGAAGGCGGCTGCCTCGGGCATCATGTGGGGAAGCGTGGTCCGGGGATCGCTGGCGAGGTCCAGATCGAAGAAGCGCGCGCCGGGGATGTGCCCGGCCCGGAACTCCGCCCGCGCGTCGCGCCCGCTCGTCGGCAGGTACCACGAGACATCCAGCACGACCAGGTCGTCCCGACCCAGCCGGGCAGCGAGCCAGTCCGTGGCGACGAGAGAAGAGAAGGTGGGCGCAGGCATCGGGCGAGGGTAGTCTAGCCGGATCGTTCGCATCGGGCGAGCATCGCGGCGGCTGTCCAACCGTGCTGCCCCATCACGGCGTGCACCGGCCATGAGGCGGAGCCCGTCACCCTCATTATGATCCTCACATCTTGACGGTCATAATGAATGCCGCTATGATCGGGCCCATGGCCACCCCGACGACCGACGTCATCCAGGGCACCCTCGACCTGCTCATCCTCAAGACGTTGAGTCTCGAGCCAATGCACGGCTTCGGCATCGCGCGTCGCATCGAGCAGGTTTCCCGCGACGTGTTCAAGGTGAACCCCGGCTCTCTGCTGACCGCGCTCCAGCGCCTCGAACGAGACGGCATGCTCGACGCCGCGTGGCGCACCACGGCAAACTCGCGGCGCGCCAAGTACTACTCCCTGACCCGCGCCGGCCGGAAGCGCCTCGACGCCGAGGCCGCCGATTGGCGGCGCCGCTCGGCCGCGGTCAGCCGGCTCCTCGGTGCGGAGGGCTGAGCCGGTGACGCTGGTTCGGAGACTCATCCGCGGCCTGCAGGCCCTTGCTCGACCGGAACGGGCCGACGCGGACCTCACCGACGAGATCAGCCATTACCTCGACCTGACGGCCGAGGCGCACGTCGCCCGGGGACTGTCCGCGGAGGCGGCCCGACGGGCGGCTCGAGCGGAGCTGGGCAACCCGCTCGCGCTCCGCGAGGAGGTGCGCGCATCGGGGTGGGAACACGCCTGGGAGACGATGGTCCTCGACATCCGCTTCGCGCTGCGCCGGCTGCGGACCGCCCCCGCGTTCACTGCCACCGCCGTGGCCACGGTGGCGATCGGCATCGGCGCCAGTACCGCGGTGTTCAGCGCCCTCAACCCCGTCCTGATCGAGCCTCTGCCCTTCCCCCACGCGAGCCGCCTGGTCACCCTCGAAGACCGCAATACCCGCGGCGCCCCCATGGCCGCGACCCTGGGGACGTACGAGGAGCTGAACGCGCGGACCCGCTCATTTGAGGCACTCGCCGCCGCCGACGTCTGGCGTCCCGGGCTCAGCGAATCCGGCGATCCCGAACGACTCGAGGGACAGAGGGTCACCGCGAGCTACTTCGAGGTCTTCGGCGCGCAGCCCATCGCCGGGCGAGGCTTCTCGGCGCCGGATGATCGACCGGGTGCGCCCAACCTGGCGATCGTGAGCGAAGGGCTCGCCGAGCGACGGTTCGGGGGGACCCGATCGGTCGTGGGGCGCCAGATCAAGCTGGACGGCGACCCCTACACCATTATCGGCGTCATGCCGCGTGGATTCGCGAACGTGCTCTCGCCGGCGACCGAAGTCTGGTCCACGCTTCGCGAGCGCGCGACTGGTGACTTCGGATCACGGGAATGGGGCCACCACTACGAGCTGGTCGGGCGCCTGAAGCCTGCGGCCTCTGTGGAGGAGGCCAGTCGGGAGGTCCTTGCACTCGGTCGCGCACCGACCCCGGATTTTCCCCGCCCTCCCTGGGCCAACCTCGAGACGGGGCTCCTGGTTCGACCGCTTCAGCAAACAGTCGCCGCCAGCGCCAGGCCGGCGCTCCTCGCGGTCGGAGCCGCGGTCCTCGTCCTCCTCGGGATCGCCTGCGTCAACGTCGTAAACCTGCTCCTCGCCCGCGGCTCGCAGCGCGGCGGCGAGTTCGCCTTGCGGGTGGCTCTCGGCGCCGGACGCCGGCGGCTGCTGCGGCAGGTTCTGACCGAAGGTCTCGTCCTGGCCGGAACGGGCGGGACGCTCGGACTGATCGTGGCCCAACTGGGCGTCCATGGATTGCTGGCGGCAAGCCCTCCCGGCCTCCCCCGCCGGGACGCGATCCGCCTGGACACCCCCGTCTTCCTATTCGCACTGGTGCTGGCGGTCCTCGTCGGGCTGGTCGCGGGGCTGGTGCCGGCGCTGGGCGTGCCCCGCGCGGATGTGCTGCAGCGCTCGACGCGCCGGATGACAGTGGGCCGGAAGGGGGTGCGGAGCACGCTGGTGGTTGCCGAGATCTCCCTGGCACTGGTGCTGCTGGTCAGCGCCGGACTGCTGTTCCGCAGCATCCACGGACTCATCACGGTAGCCCCGGGGTTCGATCCGACCAACGTGGTGACCCTCCAGGTCGTCGAATCGGGTCATGAGTTCGACTCGGATCAGGCTCGCCTGCAGTTCCTCGACCAGGTCCTGGAAGCCGTGCGCGGGCTTCCCGGCGTCACCAGCGCGGCCTTCACGAGCCAGCTGCCGCTCTCCGGGGAGGTGGACGGCTACGGCTTCGAGACGGCGACGCGTCCCGCCACCGCGCCAGGCGCGGCGGAGGATGGCAGCGCGCTCCGCTACGCCGTCACCCCCGGCTATTTCCCGGCGATGGGAATCCCGGTGCTTCGCGGTCGCGCCCTCGATGCCAGTGATCGGGCCGGGGCGCCCCCCACGGTCGTGATCAACGAGGGCCTTGCCCGGGAGCTGTTCGGAAACCGAGATCCCATCGGCCAGCGCCTTCGGTTCGGGCCCGAGATGGGATCGGATCGACCGTGGCGGGAAGTGGTGGGTGTCGTGGGAGACGTCAGGCACTACTCTCTCGCGGTGGCGGCGCCAAACGCGTTCTACGTGGCGAGCGGACAGTGGGGCTGGGTCGACAACGCGCAGACGCTCGTGGTGCGGGCAACGGGGCCCATCTCGACGCTGGTGCCGAGTCTCAAGCGGACGATTCTGTCGGTGAATCCCAACGTCCCGATCCCGCGGGTCGAAACGATGGACGGGTTCATTGCCGCGACCGCCGGCGACCGGCGGTTCGCCCTCCTCGTCATCGAGACCTTCGCGCTGGCCGCGCTCCTGCTTGCGGCCGTTGGCCTGTACGGAATCGTATCGGGTGGGGTGACGGAGCGGACCCGGGAGATCGGGATCCGCACGGCGCTCGGCGCAACGCCTGGCAACGTGGTAGGCCAGGTGGTGGGCCGCGCGCTCGCGCTCACGCTGGCTGGCGCGGCCGTCGGAGTGGGGGGAGGCCTCGTTGCGAGCCGCCTCCTGGCATCCATGCTGTTCGGCGTCTCCGGACTGGACCCGCTCACCTACGGCGCGGTTATCCTGTTGCTTGTGGCCGTGGCTCTTCTCGCCGCCTGGGAGCCCGCCCGACGGGCAGCGGGGGTGAGCCCCTCCATCGCCCTTCGGGCCGAATAGTCAGCCGTCGTCCCCTACCCTCAGGCCGGGGCCTGGGACCTACTCCTTGCTAGCGGTCGTTTCCCAGTGCTTCCGCCGCCGCCCGTCGCACCCCGGGGTCAGGGTCTTTCATCGCCTGGATCAGGGGCGGCGTCACGGCGCTGTCCTCTATCTGGCTCAGCGCCTCCACAACACCCCGTCGCGTCTCGGGGTCGCCATCCTTGAGGAGGGCAGTCAGCGCGGCAACCGCCTTGGGGTCTCCGATCTGGCCGAGCGCGTCCACCGCGGCCCGACGCACCTCGGAATCTCGATCGTTGAGCGCCGCCAGGAGGCCAGGCGGGGCGCTGCGGAGTCCATCGAGTTGCCCCAGCGCCGTCACCGCCTCCAGCCGCACCAGCGTCACGGAATCCGACGCGGCCCGCCCGAGGGCCTCCGCCGCGGCCGGGTCTTCGATTGCTCCGAGACTGAGGGCCGCCGCGGCTCGCAGCCCGGGATCCGAATCCCGAAGCGCGCGGATCAGTGCGGGCACCCCGCGCTGGTCCTCGAGTTCCCCCGTGGCGCGAGCCGCCGCGAGTCGGACCCGCGGCGAAGGATCGGCCAATGCCTCGACCAGGCCGGGGCTCGCTGTCGTATCGCCGATCCTGCCGAGCGCCTCCGCTGAGGCCTCCCGAACGCCATCATTCCGGTCGTGGAGCAACGGGAGCAGGGGTTTGACCGCGCGGTGGTCCTCAACCGACCCGAGCGCCCACGCCGACATGCGCACCACATCCGGGTCCGGATCTCTGAGCGCGGCGACCAGGGCCGGGTAGGAGCCGGAATCTCCCATAATCCCCAGCCCCAGGGCCGCGGCTTCCCGGGCCCGCGCGTCGCGATCTCCGAGTGCCCCCCGAAGGGCCCGGCCGGCTTCCGGCATGGCCGCGTTCCCCAGAAGTTCCGCCGCCGCACGCCGCACACATGGCTCCGGTCGGCCCAGTGTCACCGTCAGGAGCGGCACCGCCCGGCGATCGGTCAACGGGGCCCCCAGCCGGTCCTCCGCGGCGGCCAGGTCCGGCGCCTCATCGCGCAGCGCGCTGGCCCGGTCTCCGGGCCAGCGCCCGCTCCAGCCGTTTCCCACTCGCGCGATGGCCAGCCCACAGACGGGGCTCGGCGTCCGTCCAAGGTCAGCGAGGAAGGTGGCGACCATGACAGAATCCGGACCGGATTCCAGACCGGCACCCCGACTGACGAACCGGGCCAGCCGAGCCGCGTGTACCCGGGCCCGAGGCGCATGCACGTGCACACGTGGGGCGACTCTCGACCGATACGCGAACGGCGGTGGCGGTGCCGGGGCCGCGGGGGGGGCCGCCGGCGCCGGCGCCTGCAGCAACGCAATGAGCAGCGTCGTTAGCATGGGGCCGCTACTCCTCGTCCCGCTGGCCCAGCTCCTCGGCCGCCTGGCGGCGGACCGCGGCATCGGGCGACTTGAGGGCCCCCACCAGCGCTTCGAGCGCCGCGCGATCGCGAATCTCGCCCAGCGCGTTCACCGCAGACTCACGAACGTCGGCGTTGGAGTCCTGGATCAGATCGCGCAGGGATGGCACCGCGCGAGGATCCCGGATGGCTCCGAGGGCCTCGGCGACATGCTGCCGGACATCGGGATTCTTGTCCTTGGCCGCAGCGAGCAGACCCGCCGGCGCTTCCTTGAGGTTCAGCGAGGAGAGCGCTTCGGCAGCTTCACTGCGCACATCCGCGTTGGGATCGGCGATGAGATTGGTGACGGCTTGAACCACCTGGGGATCGGCCGGCTTGTCGTCATCCGAGCGGCGGCTGGCCAGCCCGAGCGCAGCGGCCCGGACCTCCGGGTCCGGGTCCCCGAGCGCCTGGACGAGCGCTTCGACCGGGATCTCGCCCGGGAAGCTGCCGAGGGAAGAGAGCGCGGCCTCGCGGACGTCTTTGTTCTGGTCCTTGAGGAGCCCGATCAGTCCCGGTATCGCGCGCCGGTCCTCGAAGCTGCCCAAGGCCGAGGCCGCCGAGCCGCGCACCTCGGGATCTGAATCGTGCAAGGCGTCGATGAACCCCGGAATGGCGCGGGGATCGTCAAAGTTGGAGAGCGACTGGACCGCGGCGCGGCGCACCTCGACGTCGTTGTCCTTGAGCGCGGCAATCAACGCCGGCACGGCGATGCTGGTGCTGTCCCCCTGACGGTTATGCCGCCAGCGGGGCGGCCGAGGGGGTCTCGGTGGGCGCGGGGCCCGCGCCATCGCGCCTGCGAGAACGGCATTGGCGCGGGCCAGCTCGGCCTCAACCTTCGGCGCAATGGCGGCGACGGGAGCCGGCGAGAGCGTCCGCTCGGCATCGAGCTGCGCCCGGAGGGCACGCATCTGTCCCGACATGGCCCCCTTCTCCGCCTCGAGCGTGGCGCGTCGGATATCGAGCCTGGCTCGCGCCATCTCCGCCCGCATGTTTGCGTTGATCTCGCCCCGCAGCCAGGTCCGGCTTGTGGTATCGGAGGCAGTGCTGTCGGCGGATGGAGCCTTGGCCTTGCTGGTGTCCTGCACCGCCTGCTGCAGCGTGGCCGCGGTGACGCCGGGAGCGGCCAGCGCGGTGATGCCGACGATTGCGACCAGGCCAGCGAGCAACCAGATGGAGCGGGGAGAAGCAGGCATGACTCGGCCCTCGATGAGACGGTGAATGCGGGTCACCAGCTGTGAACGGCGCTCGGCCATGCCCGCGAGTGGAATTGGGTTCGGCGTGTCCACCCACTCGGCCACCTTGACGAGGCACGTGGCGAGTGACACTCCCGAGCCGGTGCGATGCACCGCCCAGTCGTCGCAGAGGTACTCGGCCGCTTCCTGGATCGCGACCCGAGCTCGGCGGTTGAGCGGCTGGAAGAAGAAGACCCGCTCCAGCACGCACCCGACGGTGAGCCAGGCGGGGTCATGACGCTCCAGATGCGCGAGCTCGTGCGCCAGCATGCTCCGCTGCTGCTCGGGGTCGAGCTCGGTCAGCGCGGCCTCGGGCAGGGCGATTTCGTTGTGCCCCAGCGCCACGGGACTGGTGAGGCCCGGCGCCGCCGTCAGGCGGACGATCCGGCGGATGCCCGCACCGCGGCGCAAGGCGTCAAGCATGTCCAGCAGTCTGCCGTCGGAGAGCTGGCGACGCGGGCCGATCCGGCTGAGCGCGCGCAGCCGCTGGCCCACGTAGAGCGCAGAGAGCACCAGTGCCAGACTGGCCCAGAGCGCAATCCCAGCGGGCAGAATCCAGTCGGGAAGAAGGGCGGGAGACTCGGCGGGTGCCGCAGCCACCAGGCTGGCCGGCTTTGGCAAGATGGGCGATGGTGGGCGTTCGGCCCGAGGCAGCGGGGCCGCTTTTTCCGGAGCGCCACCGGACGGGAGCAGTCCCTGCCACCCGGCTTCCGCTGTGGCCGCAGGCGCGAGCGCGGCACGGGCCGGCGGAGCAGCCTCCACCGGACTCATCCGTATCGCGAGCGCGCCGCCGAGCGACTGGAACCCGAGCCCAACCTGAATCGTGGCTGTCACCAGGCCACCGATCAGCGCGGCCTTCCAGAGCAGATCTCGCGCCGCCGATCCACGGACGAGGCGCCGGCTGGCCAGCCATGCTCCGCCAAGGAGCAGCGAACTGTGGAGCGCATAGGTCAGCATCCAGCTGACCGCCCACGTCATCAGATCAGCGCGCATTGGTACCGCCCTCCTTCCGGGCCGCATGCTCCGCGATCAGGCGCTGGATCTGCTGCAGATCCCCTGGCGTCATCTCCCGGTCGCTCAACAGGTGGGACATCATCGCCGTCACATCACCGTCGAATAGTCGCTCCGTCAGCTCGTGTACCATCGAATGCCGCACTTCCGCCTCGCTCACCGACGGCCGGTAGAGGAACTGCCGCTGGCGGGTTTCGTGCGAGACGACTCCGCGCTTTTCGAGGCGCGAGAGCAGCGTGGCAACGGTCGTGAGCGCGAGACCCCGCTCGGCCTTGAGCGCGTCGTGGATC
Organism: Gemmatimonadales bacterium; assembly: GCA_035501775.1. GTDB lineage: Bacteria > Gemmatimonadota > Gemmatimonadetes > Gemmatimonadales > GWC2-71-9 > JADJOM01. The sequence goes on from DATJVM010000029.1 coordinate 138,916, forward strand.
TCTGCCACCGTCGCCTGACCTCGTTCCCAGAGCACGCGCATGATGGCGATCTGCAGGTCGGTGAGCTGGTAGGTCTCGCCCATGGGAACCTCGGTTCTGTCCAGGCAGTCAGGGTCGGCAGTGCTGACACGTTACTACAGCTGTAATATTACGCCAGTAGTCGTGGTGTCAAGACGAGCCCGGTCGCCCTGGGGTTTCAGCCTGCAGCAACCAACCGTTCCTGCCGTTCCCAGGGCCACCGCCGGCGCCGGATATATTGCGGGATGTCTTCTTCTCTCGACTCGCCCGGGACTCGCCTCGCGCGACTGTGGCACACGCTCGCCCCGCTCCCAGGCGGACGCTGGCTGTTCAGCCGGCTGCTTGGGTTCATGGTTCCCTACACCGGCTCAATCGGGGCGAGGGTTCTCCAGCTCGAGGCGGGGCGGGCGGTTGTCGAGCTCCGCGATCGCCGCAAGGTGCGGAACCACCTGCGCTCGGTTCACGCCGTGGCCCTGGTGAACCTGGCCGAGGTGACCAGTGGGCTCGCGATGCTGGTGGGGCTGCCGGCCACCGTTCGGGGCATCGTGACCAGCCTCTCGATTGCCTACCACAAGAAGGCCCGGGGCACCCTCACCGCCGAGAGCGCGGTCACGATCCCCCAGGTCACCGCGCCGTGCGAGCACCAAGTCGTCGCGACCATCTGCGACGGCACAGGGGAGATCGTGGCGGAGGCCCGCGTCCAATGGCGGCTTTCCCCACTATGACGACCATATCGCTCGACACCCCGCTCAGTCGGGACGCTGGCATCGAGGTCCCGCTCATCTGCGGCGCGATGTACCCCTGCAGCAACCCGGAGCTGGTGGCCGCCGTGTCGGAGGCCGGTGGCATCGGCATCATCCAGCCGATTTCCCTTACCTACGTCCACGGCCACGACTTCCGCGAGGGCATTCGGTTCATCCGGCGCCTCACCAGCCGGCCGGTGGGGATGAACGCCCTGATCGAGCAGTCCTCACGTACGTACCATGAGCGGATGGCCCGCTGGATTGACATCGCGCTCGAGGAAGGAATTCGCTTCTTCATCACCTCGCTCGGAAACCCCCGGTGGGTGGTCGATCGGGTCGGAGCCGTGGGCGGAGTGGTCTACCACGACGTGACGGAGCGAAAGTGGGCCGAGAAAGGGCTGGCCGGCGGGGTGCGCGGGCTCGTCGCGGTGAATCGGCGTGCCGGTGGGCATGCCGGGTCGCGAAGCGCCGAGCAGCTCATCGACGAGTTGGGCCCGCTCGGGGTGCCGCTCGTCATGGCGGGCGGCATCGGAGACGAGGCGGAGTTCGTGCGAGCGTTGCGCCTCGGCTACGCCGGCGCGCAGCTCGGCACCCGCTTCATCGCGACGCTCGAATGTCGCGCTCCGGAGGCATACAAGCACGCCATCACCGAGGCGACCGAAGACGATATCGTGCTCAGCGAGCGGATCACCGGTGTCCCCGTCGCGGTCATCCGCACTCCGTATGTCGAGCGGGTGGGGCTCAGAGCCGGTCCGGTCGCCCGCTGGATGCTGCGAGGACGGCGCACCAAGCATCTCATGCGGACCCTCTACGCGCTGCGCTCGTTATGGCAGCTCAAGCGCGGGTTGTTACGGGAGGGAGCCGCCGGTGCGGAGGGCGACTGGCGCAGAGAGGCCGGCCAATCGTATTGGCAGGCCGGGAAGAGCGTCGCCACCATTCGGCAGATCGAGTCAGCCGCAATGATCGTCCAGCGCTTCCGTGCCGCCGTCGTGCACGGGCACGACGACGCCCTCCCCCTCCCCGGCCGCTAGACGCCGCACAGCATGACGCCACGGACGCGGCAACTCCGTGGCAGCGGCCGTGTTGCATGCCCTCGGCGACTGTGGCGGAGAACGACAGAACTCCGGCGATTCCCGACCAAGCAGGGCGCGGTCGTACGCCTTAAGCTGTTGTGAATAAAAGATCTAGCCACAGGGCCCGAGTGTTGCTCTAATCCACAGCGTCTGATTGTTTTTGCGCGACGGAGGTGGGGCAGCATGTACAGGATCCGGACTGCAGGCGGGGGAGAAGCGGTCTACAACTCGTTGGAGGAGTTCACGGCCGCCGTGCGCCGGGGGGAGGTACCCCCGGAAGCGGAGATTTTCCATTCCCGGGCCAACCGCTGGCTCGACGTGAAGAGCCACCCCCACTACCGGAACGCCGCGAACTTCTCCGGCCCGCTCACGCCCGGCGTGTTCGGGCCGCCCGCCACTGAGTCGCCGCGCGTGGTCGCCTCAGCACCGGCCAGCCCGCATCAGGTAGCGCCCTCTCGGATGCAGATCGCCGAGTTGCCGGTGCCCGCCAAGGCGACCACCCAGGCCATCTCGCGCCCGCAACTAGTGGCCGAGCGGCCTGCACTTGAGGCGAAGCCGCAGCCGGAACGGGTCAAAGCGGACTTGGAGTTCCTGGACCTCGGTTCGCCCTCGCAGGCTCCGCGGCAGAACGCCACGATTATCCAGGCCCAGAAGCCGCCCGCGGTCGCAGCGCCTCCACCCAAGGTCCCGACCCCAGCCACGGACCCGGAGTTCCTCGTGATGGATACCGGGCTGGAACGGCCCATCCGGACCTCCCAGGGACATCGCAGGCCAGGGGACGACCTCGACCTGCTCTTCGATACGCCCCTCAACCAGATCCCGGGACCGGAGCCCGCCCCGTCGAGTCCCGCCCCGGCCGCGCCTCGCGTCTCACGACCTACGCCCGTGCCGGCCTCCGCCAGGGAGCTGGCGGCGGTGAAAGCGACCGAAGCGACCAGGCCCGAACCGGCGAAGCACGCGGAACCTCGCCTGCGCGCGCCGCTGGACGAAGAGTTGGACATTCCCGGACCGCCGCTCCTCGTCTCGCCGCTCGCCGACCTGACCACCGCGATGGAACCACCGCATCATGGAGCACGGGGCGGGGTCGGCCTCGTGGTCGGCTCCGGGGCGGCAGCGATGCTGACGGCGGGAGCGCTCCTGGTCTGGCGGCCGTGGCAGCGGTCTCCACATCCGGACGCCTTGGCGGTTGCCGAGCCGCAGTCCGTGGCGGCGCAGACCGCGCCGCAGGCCACGTCCGCCTCCGTCTCTCCTCCGGAGCCCGAGCGAGAACACGCCCTGCCGCCGTCGCCGTTCAGCTCACCTCATCCCGATCCTGAGCCGAGGCCTCATCCTGATTCGACTCGCGCGCCGGATAGTGACCAGATCGTGGCCGCGGCCGCTCCCAGCTTTCAGTCCGACCTCTCGGTGCCGACGACCGATCTGGGCCTGACGCCATCCACCGGGTCGACCACGGCCACAGCGGCGGTTCCGCCGGCGGAGCTTGCCAAGCGGCTCGATGCGGCCGAGCGCCGGGCGCGCACCGAGCTTGTCGCGGCCCTGAGCGGATTCCATGATGTCCTGAACGCTTCGCGGCTCGGCGCGCCGGGCGGGGTGAGCCAGGCCCGCGCCGACTGGAACAGTGGCGTGACCGCGCTCCGGCAGTATCGGGCGCGCATCGCCCGGCTGGAGCAGACCTACGAAGACAGCGTCCTCGCTTCACAGCGCGCCCAGAGCTGGTCGCCCGACGCGATGCGACCATGGGCAACGCGGCAGAGCCCGGCCGAGCCGACAGAGACCTCGCAGCTCGCGGAGCTGATGTTCGCCCAGGTCAACGAAGGCCTCGACGTTCTGGGGTCGCTCCAGGGTCAGTACGAGATCAGGGACGGGCGCATTAAGTTCAGCAACCCGACGTCGGGGACCCGGTTCCTCAGTATTCGCACCTGGGTTGACCAGCGGATGCAGAGTTGGGCCGCGACGCCGGACGGCGCAAGACCGCCGACCGTCTCCGCCATCCTCAGGGCGCTGGGCGAGGGATTCCCTTCAGTCGAGTAGGGTGACCCGGTCCACCTGCGGATGCGATCGCCTCCGCTGGAGGGCCCCGACATGCTCCGCTCGCCGCTCATCGCGCTCGCGCTCCTGTCCGTCGTCCCCGGTGCCGTTTCGACGCCCGCCATCGTCGAGTACGTGATTCCGCGCCCGGGGAGCTTTCCCCACGACCCGGCCGTCGGGCCTGATGGTATTGTCTGGTACACCGACCAGAACAACAGCTACATCGGCCGGCTCGACCCAGCCACGGGGACCTTCACCGACTTCCCGACGCCGACTCCCGCGTCCGGCCCGCACGGCCTTCTCGTGGCGCCGGACGGCAGCGTCTGGTACACCGCCCAGCGGGTCGGCGTGATCGGGCATCTCGACCCGGCCACCGGCCACATCCGGGAATTCCCGCTGCCGGAAGAGGCGGCGAACCCGCACACGCCGCTCCTGTTCGGCGGCCGGATCTGGTTCACGGCGCAAGGAAACAACAGCTATGGCGTGCTGGAACCGACGACCGGCCAGGTTCGCGTCTGGAAGGTGCCGACGCCGCATGCGCTCCCATACGGCATCGCCGCCGCGCCGGACGGAGCTCTGTGGATCGCGCTCTTCGGAACCAACCAGCTTGGCCGGGTCGACGTCGCGACGGGAGCCATGCGCGAGTTTCCTCTCCCCAACGAAGCGGCGCGTCCCCGGCGTCTCGTGGTCGCGGCCGATGGCACCGTCTGGTACACCGACTATGCGCGCGGCTACCTCGGCGCGCTCGACCCGAAGACCGGGAAGGTGCGCGAATGGCCCTCTCCCACGGCGCGTTCAGGGCCCTACGGAATCGCCATGGGCACGGACGGACGGATCTGGTTCGATGAGGCGGGGTCGGGACTCGTCGTCGCTTTCGATCCGAAGACCGAGAAGATGGAGACCGTCCGCATCCCCACGCCCGGCGCGATCGTGCGCAACATGGCGGTCGATGCGCCCCGGCACCGCCTGTGGCTGGCCTTGAGTGGCACCGGACGCATCGGACGCATCGATCTCGCGCCATGATTTGTCAGGCAGCCTCCTGACTTGCGCCTCGCGCGCGCGCGGCGCTCTGGTGTGCGGCGTGATGACGCGATCCGGACGCGACTCTTATCCACACCAATCCACAGCGCTCCACAGAGTCCACACTCGCCGGACGTCAAGCGCGCCCGGGCCGGCTTGACGCGCGGTCGAACGCGCCGCAACTTGTGCCTCCGTTCTTCCCCCGTCTGCCCCAGGCTCATGGCCACTCCGCTCGAAGAGCTGATCAGCGCGTTCCGGTGCACCTTCTTCCCGGTGCAGGTGCTCGTCGTCGATGACGACGTCACGTCGCGGGCGGCGATGCGCCGCATTCTGGAGCACGAGGGCTACACGGTGATCGTCGCCGAACACGCGGAAGACGCGCTGCGCCTGCTGGAGCGGACCCATGTGCCCGTCGACCTGATCATTACCGACGTGCAGATGCCGGGCATGGGTGGGGACGCGCTCGCTTCACGGGTCCGCGAATCGTCCCCGGACCTGCCCGTCATCTTCGTGTCTGGAGAGCCCAGGTACGACACGCTCCCGGGCAGCGTCGGCGGCCCCGCCAGATTCCTGCTGAAGCCGTTCCTCCCCGCCGAGCTGCTGGCGGCCGTCGAGGGAGCTCTCGAGCCCCTCCCGGAGGAGTCCACGTCCCTGACGAGCCGCCTCGCCGACTAGCGGGCGCCAGACCGGACGCGGCGTCCGGACCCGCAGGGACGTGGTGATACGGGTCACGACGCAACCAGCCCGGAGCGCCGGGACAGGCCCGGCTCCGACGCTGGCCCACCCGTTGCCATCCCACCGTGTCGATAGGCGAAAGCCCGGATTTCACCCGGGCATCGCGCGCCTTCGACGGGGAATTGCATGATGTCGCGGAGCGACCACAAGCCGCTGGATGCCCCGGCCCCGGGGATGCTGGTGCAGGGGCGCTTTCGGCTCAGCCAGCGACTGGCGGCCGGAAGCGGCTCGATGGTGTACGCCGCCCTCGATCTCCATCAGGGGATCGAGGTGGCACTGAAGGTGCTCCAACTGCCCGACGCCGAACGCTCCCGGGTGCGACGGGATGTGCTTGCACTCTGGGACATTACCCACGACCATATCGTCCCCATCCAGGGCTGTTTCGAGGACGCGGAGCGGTTCTGGGTCGTGGCAGACCTGATTGACGGGCCTGACCTCGCGGCCGCCGTCGCGAGGTCGCCACTCTCGTCCGACGAAGTGGCGGCCATCGGGAGGGGAATCGCTCTGGGCCTCAAAGCCGCTCACCGGCGCGGCATTCTTCACCGCCACATCAAGCCCACCAACATACTGATCGCCCGGAACGTGCGCGGGCGCCTTGCCGACTTTGGGTGCGCCGGCTTCGGCCTTCCCGCGACGGGCACGGGGCCACTCGACTTTGCGGCGCCGGAGACCCTGGCCGGACAGCCCGCCGATGCCCGGGCCGACCTCTACGGTCTTGGCCTCAGCCTGTTCTTCGCGTTGACTGGCCGGCTGCCCCCGCGCCAGGCGGCGGACCGACCCCCGGCCGCCGCCCCGGACGGCCATCGCCCGTCCAGATACGTCGCGACCGTTCCTGACTGGCTGGACGACGCGATCGCGATGGCGACCGCGGCGCTTCCCGCCGACCGCTTCAATTCGGCCGGTCGCCTTGCCGAGGCGCTGGCGCCGATTCCGGCCGGGACCCGACGGGCGCCGGTCGCCACGTCCTGACCTTCCCTTCTCACGCCTCGATTCCGTCGCTGCCTCCCGGACCATAGCTTCCGGGTGTGACCACCGAACGTCTCTACTTTACGGACAGCTATCTGACCCGGTTCGACGCATCCGTCGTTGACCGGGGAGACGGGGGGCGCCGCGTCTACCTCGATCGAACGGCCTTCTACCCCACCTCGGGCGGCCAGCCATGCGATTTCGGCCGGCTCGAGGGCATCCGGGTGGCGGACGTGATCGACGAGGGCGACCGGATCGGCCATCTGCTCGACGCGCCCCTGGCCGCCTCCAGGGTGCAGGGCGAGGTGGACTGGACTCGCCGCTTCGACCACATGCAGCAGCATACCGGCCAGCATCTGCTGTCCGCGGTGTTCGCCGAGCGGTTCGGCAGCCAGACGGTCAGCGTTCACTTCGGTCAGGAATCGTCCACACTGGACCTCGACCGCGAGGCCCTTCCGCATGCCGCGTTGACCGAAGCCGAGGCGGCCGCCAATGCGGTCGTGACCGAAGATCGCGAGGTGACGGTTTCGTTCGAAGACGCCAAGCGGGCGACCGGGCTCCGGCGCTCCACCGAGCGCACCGGAATGCTCCGCATCGTGACCATAGCAGGCCTGGACCGGAGCGCTTGCGGCGGGACTCATGTCCGGCGGACCGGCGAAATCGGTCCGATCCTGATCCGGAAGGCGGAACGGGTCCGCAAGCAGCTCCGGCTCGAGTTTCTCTGCGGCGGCCGAGCCACCACCCGGGCCCGGCTCGACCTGGAGGTCCTTTCGAAGCTGGCCGCCCTCGCCTCGTCGGGGTTCGACGACCTCGCACCGGCGATCGAGAAGCAGGCCGCCGATCTCAAGAGAAGCGAGGCGGCGCGGCGCGAGCTGGAGTCCCTGGTGTACCGCCGCCGCGCGAGTGACCTGTATCACCAGATGGAGGCCGACGCCGCGGGCCGGCGGGTGATCATCGAAGGACCCGGACCCGACACAGCCGGCGCACCAAGCATCGACGCCCTGCGGAGCCTGGCGCAGGGGGTCGTTTCGCTCCCGGGTGGGGTCCTGTTGGGAGCCTCACGCAGGCCGCCCACCCTGCTGATCGCGACCTCCGAGGACAGCGGGCTGGATGCGGCCCGGCTTCTCAAGACGGTGCTCGAAGAGTTCGGCGGACGCGGCGGTGGTTCACCCCGCATCGCGCAGGGCACCCTGGCGCAGGACCGACTCGACGAAGCGCTCGCGAGGGCACGGGCCTGCCTCATTCCTTGAGCGGGATAGCGGTAGCGTCGGATCCTCACCGATACGAAATCCAATCGTCATCAAGCTTGTCAGGCGCGCGCCATGATGGGGCCTTAGCGTGTCATCACCGTCGCATCGAACGATGCGGCGGTGATGTCCGTCACCTTCATAGGAAGCGAGAACCACCATGCGTGCCATTCACAGCCTCACCCAAGGCGGCGCGTGGATCCTGACCACACTCGTGGTCGCCTCCGCCTGCCACTCCGGGCCTCGCTCCGAGGCCCTTACGCGCCACATCGACGAAGTCAGCCTGATAGCCGAACGGGACAGCCTCCTGGCGGAGGTAACGGCGAATGCCAAGCTCATATCCGATATCCAGTCCGAGCTCGGCCGGGTTGAAGCGAAGCCTGCCCGCGCCGCGCCGGAATCCGCCTCTTTGGAAGTGACCAAGGACCAGCGGGCCTACACCCTCGAGCGGGTCAGGCAACTCACCACCCGGCTCCAGGCAGCGGAAAGCCACCTCGTCGCGAGTGAACGGCGGGCGCAGCGCCTCGCCCGGACCGTGGACAGCCTCGGCGAGCAGAATGGGGAGGCCAAGTCCACGATCAACGACCTGATGGCCATGATCGTGAATCAGCGCGAGACGATGACCACCCTGGGTGCCCGGGTGGACAGTCTGACTACCGTGGCGCTCGACCTCGCCGACAGCGTGGGCCACCTGACCGACGATCATAACACCGCCTATTTCGTCGTTGGCACCCGGGATGAGCTGCTGGCGAAGGGCGTGGTGACGGAGGAAGGGCCGCGGTCCTTCCCCCTGATCGGGCGGCGCAAGGTGGTGCCGGCCCGTCAGCTCCCGCTCGGGGAGTTCACCTCTATCGACCGGTCGGTGACGCGACGGATTCCTCTACCCGACTCGACCAAGCACTACACGATCGTGTCGCGCCAGGACCTGAGCCAGCTGGAGTCGCCGGTGCACGGCACCGAGGTGAGTGACAGCATCCAGATCGGGGCGCCGGACAGCTTCTGGGAACCCTCCCGGTACCTGATCGTCATGGAGCGATAGGCAATGAATGGGGTGGGCCCCCGCCGGGGGCCCGCCTCACTGCTGACGGCGCCGCCGCCGAGTAGGCATCGCGCGCCGCGGGTCCTCCGGCCAATCGTGCTTGGGATAGCGGCCCCGCATCTCCTTTCTCACATCGAAGTAGCTGGTCTCCCAGAAACCGGCCAGATCTTTCGTGACCTGAACCGTCCGGCCCGCTGGAGAAAGCAGGCGTAGCGTGACGGGAACCTGGCCGCCACCCAGCCGCGGCGTGTCGGTCCAACCGAAGACCTCCTGCAGCCGGACCGGGAGCGCGGGAGCGGCCGGATCCGAGTAGTCCAGCTCGATGCGCGACCCGCTCGGAACCACCAGGTGCGTCGGCGCCAGGTCCTCCAGTGCGCGGCGCTGTTCCCGGTCGAGCAGCCGGAGGAGTGCGCTTCCGAGCTTGAGGCGGGGAAGGTCCGCGCGACGGCGGAACCCAACCAGATCCGGGCCGAGCCACCGATCGAGCTCAGAGAGAAGCGCCGAATCGGACACATCGGGCCAGGGCGCGCCCCGGAGCTGATGGACAAAACCCAGCCGCGCGCGGACCGCACGCGCCTCATCCGTCCAGTCGAGGGCACCGAGGCCGACCCTCCGCAGCCAGTCGAGGAGAGTCGCCTGGATCAACGAAGAGTCAGGATGCCGGATCGGCCGTTCGCGGATGATGATGGCGCCGAGCCGCACCCGCTCGACGGCAATGACGCCCTCGACCGCGTCGTCCCACGTTACGGACTCCTCGAGTTCGAACTGGGACTCGAACAGCGACTCCACTTCGCTCTCGGTGAGGGTCGCCCCGAGGCGCACCCAACTTTCGCGCCGTTCCCCATCCAGGTCCGCCGCCACCAAGTAGTCGGACCGGGCCAGTGTGGGGGAGTCGGTGACGACACCCTGGCCGTTTCTGAGGAGGAAGCGTCCAACGCTCCCCGGCCGGAGCTGCCCGACGCGATCCGGGTAGGCAAGCGCAAGCAGCACCCCGGCCGTGGGCGAACCTCCCGAGCCTTGCTGCTCGGCCGCGGTAATCAGGCGCCGCCACTCTCGTGCCCCCTCCCGGATCCGCTGCACCGCACCGCGATCGACCGAATACGAGTGGTAGACTGGCGGGAGATCGGGGCGAGACACCAGGTCGAGCCGCAGCTCGAGGTCGGCGTCGACTGGCGCGCCATCCCCGCGCAGTGGATCGCGCTCCTCGAGCAGGGCCGCGATCGGCGCCGCCAGGGAGAGAGCGCCGAGCGCCGCGCCTTGCAGCAGCAGGTGGGCGATGCGGGGGTGGGCCCCCAACTCGGCCATGCGACGCCCATGAGAGGTCGCGCCGCCGGTTCGGTCGAGGGCTCCCAGCTCCGCGAGAAGGGAGCGAGCCTCGGTCAACGCGGCGAACGGAGGGGCATCGAGCCAGCGCAGCCGTGCCGGGTCTCGTACGCCATGTACGGCCAGCTCGAGCGCCAGGCCGGCCAGGTCCGATTCGAGGATCTCTGGGGTGGGACGCGGGAGGAGCGACGAGTCCTCCATCTCTGGCCAAAGCCGGTAGCAGACCCCTGGCGCGGTGCGACCGGCACGGCCCCGCCGCTGGTCGGCCGAAGCGCGCGACACTCTGACCGTGGTGAGACGGGTCATCCCTGATCCGGCGGAGTATCTGGGCACGCGAGCCAGGCCCGAGTCCACGACCACCCGGACTCCTTCGATGGTGAGACTCGTCTCGGCGATGGCGGTGGCGAGAACCACCTTCCGCTGCCCGACCGGCGCGGCCCGGATGGCGGCGTCCTGTTCGGACTGAGTGAGATTGCCATAGAGCTGATGGACGCTCCAGCCCCGCCCGCCCTCGAGCAGGTCGGCCGTACGGCGAATCTCTCCCTGGCCCGGGAGAAAGACGAGGATGTCGCCCTCCTCGCGGGCGAGCGCGTCCCGCACGGCGCTCGCGACCGCCGCCTCGATGCGCGTCTCGGGCCGCCGGGGAAGGTACCGGGTTTCGACCGCGTGGCTCCTTCCCTCGCTGGTGATGATCGGCGCCCCTCCCAAGAGCCGCGCGACCGGGTGGCCCTCCAGCGTCGCAGACATGACCAGCAGTCGGAGATCCGGGCGGAGTACCTGACGTGATTCCAGAGTGAGCGCCAGGCCGAGGTCCGCATGGAGGCTCCGCTCGTGGAACTCATCGAAGATCACCAGTCCGGCTGCGTCGAGTGCCGGGTCATGTTGCAGCATACGGGTGAGGATCCCCTCGGTAACCACCTGGATCCGCGTGGCGGGGCCGACGCGGCTGTCGCGTCGAATGCGGTAGCCCACGGTCGCGCCGAGCCCTTCACCCAGCAGCGAGGCCATGCGCGTCGCGGCGGCACGCGCCGCCAGCCGGCGCGGCTCGAGCATGAGGATCTGCCGCTGATCGAGCCATGGCTGATCGAGAAGAGCAAGGGGAACGATCGTGGTCTTGCCGGCGCCCGGAGGCGCCTGCAGCACGGCGGCTCCCTGCTCCCCGAGGGCGCGGGCCAGCTCCGGGAGTGCAGGAAGGATCGGCAGCGGCGGAAACGCGAGCGGCACGCGGGGAAGGATAGCAGGGTCACCCCCATGCCTTGCTGAGCTACCTCGGCGGCGTGATCTTCCTCCACCCAGTGCTCGCGAGGCACGTCATGCATGCCGCGGATCCGCTGCCGGCCGGTGCCCGACCCCTTCCTGAATACATCGACATCCACGGCCTCACGCATCCCGGCAAAGTGCGCAAGGAGAATCAGGATCATTTCCTGATCGCCAGCATCCACAAGGCAATGCGAGTCATCCAGACCAGCCTGCCCGGTGAGGCGCTTGGCGATCTCCACAGCCCGTCACGTGGCTATGTCTTTCTGGTTGCCGATGGCGTGGGCGGGGGTCCAGGCGGGATCCATGCCAGCCGGACCGCGCTCCAGGCCATTGTCGAGTATGTGCTGGACACGATGGACCTTTACGTGCAGCTCGACCCGAAGCTGGAGCCGCTGTTCGAGGCCGAGCTGCGCCGTTCGGTGGAGCTGAGCCATGAGGCGGTCCGCCGGGCCGGCGCCCAGGAGGAAGATCGCGCGGGCATGGCGACGACGCTGACGCTGGTCTGCTTCCGCTGGCCGCGGGTGTTCATCGTCCACGTCGGGGACAGCCGCGGCTATCGGCTCCGCAACAACGAGCTGCAGCTCATTACCAAGGACCAGACCATGGCCCAGGCCATGGTGGACGCCGGGGCGCTGGCCCCGGAGCAGGCAGCCCGCTCCCGCCTCAATCACGTCCTCTACAGCGCCCTCGGCGGGAGCCGGGCGGAACCGTATACCGTAGTCTCGGATTGCCAGTGGGACGATGTGATGCTGCTGTGCACCGACGGGGTGACCAAGCACGTGTCCGACGACGAGATCCGCGATCACCTCCGGCGGTCGACCAGCGCGAAAGCCACCGCCGAGTCGCTGCTGCAGCTGGCCCTGGACCGCGGCGGTAGCGACAATGCCACGATCGTGGTTGGGCGCCTCAATCGCCCACCGCGGTCGAAAGACGAGAAGTGAGGCAGGACCTCCTGCCTCACTTCTCCCGAGCCGGGCTGCTTCAGCTCCGTTCGATCCGATCCCGGTTGACGGCGCCGGGCGGCCCGTTCCGCCAGTGCCACTCCCGGTCCCGATCGGGCGTCTTCCAGGAGACGGTCAGCTTCTTCTGCTTGCGCAGAATCTCGATCTTCGCGGTCTCCCCCGGGTCGTAGGAGCGCAGAATGCGCTCGGCGTGAGCCGCCGAGGTCGGCACGCGGCCGTCGATCGAGAGAATCACGTCCCCCGCCTTGAGCGGCATGGTCGAGTCCCGCGGCGCCTTGAGGACCAGGACACCTTCCTTCGCTCCGAAGTACTCGCCGAGGTCGGGATTCAGCTCGGTCAGCTCGAGACCACCCGGCGCTCCATCGAAGAACATCTGGAAGCCCGGGGGCCCGCCGCGCACCATCGGGCCCATGTCCCCGTCACCTTCCAGGCCCGGAATCCTGGGAAGAACCATGCTGAACGCCCGGCGCCCACTGCGGCCTTCGAGGTCCCGGGCCACGATCTGCGTGGTCCGCGTGTCAGCTCCTCGCCGGTACTCGACACTCACCGTGTCACCGGGTCTGAGCTTTCGAGCCAGCTCGACCAGCTTCTCAGCTGGTCCCGAGTCTTCATCGTTGTCGGCCGCTACACCGCCCAGCGCGACGCCATTGAATTTGGTGATGATGTCTCCGGCCTTGATGCCACTCTTGTCGGCCGGGCCGTCCGGCATGACGGACTGGACGCGCGCGCCGATCTTGTCATGGTCCGCGTCCGCTTTGTAGTCGAGGGTAACTCCGATCCGCGGTCGACCCGAAAAGGAGAAGACCCGCATATCGCCGTCGTCCTGAGCAGCGAGTGGCCCCGCGGCGACGGGAGTGAGGAGGGTGATCGCGGCAAGGGCCAGCAGGCCCCCGGACAGACGGCGTGGCATACGGCAGACTCCCTGTAGGCTGTAGGTGTCAGAAATGATGCCGGCGTCGCGGAAAGCGTCGCAGAGTGACGCCGCGCCCGGCCGGCCACCGTTCCCCCCTGCCCCGATTCCGCCTACCTTCGTGGCACCCATCTCCAGAGACCTGCCGATGCTCAACTATCTCTGGGCGGGGCTCGTCGCCCTGAGCCTGGTCTTCGCCCTGGTGTCGGATGTGAGCGACCTCCGGCACGACACCTATCGCAACGGCCACGGGGTGCCGGTCAGCCTCGCCATCCCGGGCGGCTACGCTCCCGATGCGCGAGCCATTGCCCTGGAGGTCCGGACCGATTCCGCGACCCTCTCGGGAGTGTATGGCCAGCCGATGGGGGTGGCCCGAGCGTACCCGGGCACACTGGTCCAGACCTCGGAGGGGCGCGAGCTTCGCTTCGCCAAGGATGCGGCCCTCCCCGAGCCCCTCGCCACGATCCGCGGCATGACCTCCGAGCGGGACAACGATCTGCGGGGCTCGGTACGGTTCCTGGCCCACCCGGGAGACACCCTGGTGCAGGCAGAGGTGACCTTCCCGCGAGTCCGCTTCGTGAAACTGGTGGCCATCACCAAGGCGGCGATCGACTTTGCCAAGACCGCGGTGACGCTGGCGCTGGGCCTCATCGGGGTCATCGCACTCTGGCTTGGCATGCTCCGGATCGCGGACCGCTCGGGGCTGATCCGGATCATCGTGCGCCTGGCGCAACCGCTCCTCAGCCCGCTCTTCCCGGAGCTGCCCAAGGACCATCCCGCGCTCGGAATGATCGTGCTCAACCTGTCCGCCAACGTGCTTGGCCTGGGGAATGCCGCTACACCCATGGGCATCAAGGCGATGGAGGAGCTGCAGAAGCTCAACCCCGTGAAGGACACCGCCACCAATTCGATGGTCATGCTGCTCGCCATCAACACGGCGAGCGTGCAGCTGGTTCCCCCCGTGCTCCTCGTGGCCATTATGGGGCTGCAGGTAAATCAGCTCTACTTCGCGATCCTCATCTGCACCGCCTGCTCGGTAGTGACGGCCATCGTCATGGCCAAGCTGCTCGGCCGCCTGCGGGTGTATCGCGCGAGCGACCCGATGCGCCAGGCCACCGACCCCACGCCGGCCTGAGGAGGACACCGTGGATACCTTCCGCAATCTGGTCGACCTGCTCTCGGTGTTCGTGCTCCCGGCCATCATCATCGGGTTCCCCCTCTACGGGCTGTGGAAGCGGGTCCCGGTTTACGAGGAATTCGTCACCGGCGCGCGGGAAGGGTTTCAGGTCGCGGTGAACATCATTCCTTACCTGGTCGCGATTCTGTTCGCGGTGGCCATGTTCCGGGCATCGGGCGCGATGGATTTCTTCGTGGAAGGGCTCCGCCCTGTGCTGGCTCCGCTGGGAATTCCGCCCGAGATCCTTCCCATGGCCATCACCCGGCCGCTCACCGGCTCCGGGTCGGCCGCGATCATGCTGGACCTGATCAACCGCTATGGGGCGGATTCGCTGATCGTGAAGACGGCGGCAACGATGTTCGGCTCCACCGAAACAACCTTCTACGTGGTGGCGGTGTACTTCGGAGCGGTGAACGTCAAGAAGACGCGGCACGCGGTGCCGGCCGGGCTCACGGCGGATTTCGCCGCTATGCTGCTGGCCGTGTATGTGGTGCGATGGCTGTTCGGTTGAGGCTAGGCCTCGAGTGCCTCGCGGGGGACGGGGAACCAGCGAAGGCGTTCCATGTCCTCGGGAAGTGAAGATGGCGGGCCGGAGGCCGGGCCAGCGCTCGCCAGCACACGCCGGGCCTCCTCGAGGTACTGCGGCAACCGGTCCAGGGGTTCGACCAGCGGGCTACCCCCCACCCGCACGGCTCCATCCTGAAAACGGAGGTCGGTGAGCGACATTGCCGGAGCCGGCGTCTGCGTCACGTGGCGCCAGATGGCCGTTGTCGGATCGAAGAGGTACTGCGGCAGCAGGCGCCAGCCCTGGCTCGCGATCAGGTGTACCGCCTCGAGAATGAACTGGAACTCGGCTTCGGTCGTGAAATAGTTGAAGCTGACGCGGACCCACCCCGGCTTGATCCCTTCGCCACCGCGGGCGATCACCTCCTCGAACCGATGGCTGGTCTCCAGATCGATTCCCAGGAGCCGGTGCCCGTAGGGGCCGGCGCAGGAGCACCCGCCCCGGGCCTGGATCCCAAAGAGATCGTTGAGCAGGGCCACCACGTAATTGTGGTGCAGGTACCGGTGCCGGGACGCGTTGCCCCCGGCCGGCGCCCGTACCACGAACGACACGATCGACAGCCGCTCCGCGTCCGGCGAGCCGAGTATCTCAATGGCGGGATTGGCCGACCAGGACGCGATGGCCCGCCGAATGAAGTCGTCCTCCCGCCGGCGGATCTCCGCCACGCCCACGGCGTGCTTGACCCGGAACACCAGGCCGGCCCGGATCGATTCGACGATAGCCGGAGTCCCGCCTTCCTCCCGGTGCTCCGCGTCGGAGAGATAGCGGTGTTCCTGAGGATTGACGTAGCTCACCGTGCCACCGCCGGGCACCGATGGCACCCGGTTGTGCAGCAGCTCGCGCCGGACCACCAGCACCCCCGGGGTGCCCGGCCCGCCGATGAACTTGTGGGGGGAGAGAAAGATCGCGTCCTTGTAGTCCAGGCCCGTGGTCGCGGGAGAGCGCATCTCGATCTCCACGTACGGCGCCGAGGCCGCAAAGTCCCAGAAGGACAGCGCCCCATGACGGTGCAGCAGGGTGGAGATGCCCGTCGTGTCGGAGATGATGCCGGTCACGTTCGAGGCCGCCGAGAAGCTCCCGATCCGAAGCGGCCGCGCCGCGTAGGCCAGCAGCTGGCGCTCGAGCTCCCGGAGATCGATCGCTCCGTTCGCGTCCTCCCCGATCTCCACCACCTCGGCGATGGACTCGCGCCACGGCAGCTCATTCGAGTGGTGCTCGTAGGGCCCCACGAACACCACCGGCCGGTCCGCGAGGGGAATCCGCGCGGTCAGTCCGTGCCGCTCGTCCAGCTCGGCGGGGACGCGGAGCCCCAGGATGTTGATCAGGCGATCCACCGCACCGGTCGAGCCCGAGCCGGCGAAGATGACCGCGTGCTCTTCGTGGGTGGCGCCCACGGAGGTGCGGATGATCTCGCGGGCCTCTTCCCGGAAGCGCGTCGTCTGACGTCCCGTCCCCGAGGCCTCGGAGTGAGTGTTGGCGTAGAGCGGGAGGACGCGAGTGCGGATGAAATCCTCGACGAACGAGAGAGCGCGCCCCGACGCCGTGTAGTCCGCGTAGGTCACCCGCCGCAGGCCGAAGGGGGTGGGGACAGCTACCTCCGCTCCGACCACCGAGGTCCGGATTGTCTCGATCAGGCGCTGGTCCACAGCTCATCCTTCCGAGTGGCCGCCAAGGTGCTGTGCGGGGCAGTGTGGGACAAGAAGGCCGGGCCCCCTAGCTGGACTCCGGTCCCGGCCCGCGCTATGACTATATATTGTAGGGCAATTCCGGGTCCTACCTCCCCCTTCCCCGGCCCCGTGTCCGACATTCTCGAGCAGCTGACGTCCGCACTCAAAGACCGATATGCCATCGAACGCGAGCTGGGGCGGGGCGGCATGGCCACCGTCTACCTCGCGACCGATGTCAAGCACGACCGCCAGGTCGCCATCAAGGTCCTCCACCCCGAGCTCGCCGCCAATGTGGGGCCGGAGCGGTTCGACCGCGAGATCAAGTTCGCCGCCAAGCTGCAGCACCCCAATATCCTGGGCCTGTTCGACTCGGGCGAGGCCGACGGCCTGCTCTACTACGTCATGCCCTTCGTCATCGGCGAGTCGCTGCGGGACCGGCTCAACCGGGAGCACATGCTGCCGGTGGACTTTGCCGTGCACATCGCCCTCGAGGTGGCCGACGCCTTGGGCTACGCCCACATGCTGGGCATTGTCCACCGGGACATCAAGCCCGAGAACATCATGCTGGCCGGCGGCCATGCCCTGGTGGCCGACTTCGGGATCGCCCGGGCCCTGACCGAGGCGGGCAGCGGCGCCAAGCTCACCGAGACCGGGATGGCCGTCGGCACTCCCCTGTACATGAGCCCCGAACAGGCCGTGGGGGATCAGGTCGGCCCCACCAGCGACATCTACAGCCTGGCGTGCGTGCTGTACGAGATGCTGGCGGGGCACCCGCCCTTCACCGGGAGCAACGCGCGCCAGATCATGGCGCGACACGCCATGGAGCAAGTGCCGAGCCTGCAGGTGGTCCGGGACACGGTGCCGGACGAGGTGGAGGACGCCATCATGGTGGCCCTCAACAAGGTGGTGGCCGACCGGCCCCAGACCGCCGCCCAGTTCGCCGAGCTGCTGGGCGCCCCCGCCGGGGCGACGGCCAGCCGGTACTCGGTGGCCAGCCGGCCCTCGATGGCGAGCCGGGCCTCGGTGGCGCGCCGGGCCCACGTGACACCCGCCGAAGGGGCGGTGACCCTCACCGTGCGGCGCCGGTTCCTGGTCGGGACCGGCATCGCGCTGGCCGCCGGCATCGCCGTGCTGCTGGGCGGCCTGGCCTGGTACCTCCACCGCGGCGCCCTGCGAAGGGCGGCGCTGACCCAGGGAGGCCTGGATCCCCACAACATCGCGGTGCTCTACTTCGACGACCTCACCACCAAGCACGATCTCGGCTACGTCGCGAGCGGGCTCACCGAAGGGCTGATCGGAGCACTGCGGGGAGTGACGGGTCTGTCGGTGATCTCCAAGGATGGCGTCGACCCCTATCGCTCCGGCTCGATCGCCAAGGACAGCATCGCCCGGGCGCTCCGGGTCGGGACCATCGTGGCCGGAAGCGTAGAGCCGGAAAAGGACAGCATCCAGGTGACCGTACGCATGCTGGATGACGCCGGCACCGAGCTTGACCGCGCGACCTTCAAGGGCGCCGCGAAGAATCTCATCGGGCTCGCCGACAGCCTGTCTCAGGAGGCGGCCATCCTGGTCCGCAAGCGGATCGGCGTGGAAGCGCAGCTCAGCCAGACGCGCTCGGAGACCCGTTCGACGGACGCGTGGGCAATGTACCAGCGGGCGCTCCAGGGCCGGCACCGGGGGGACTCGCTCTACAGGACGGGGGACGCGGCCGGCTTTTCGAGAGAGTATACGAGCGCGGATTCACTCGCGGCCATCGCGGCCCAGCTGGACTCCAAGTGGGCCGACCCGGTCATTCTGAGAGGCCAGCTCCAGTACTGGCGCTCGCGCCGCGCGACGGACGACCCGGGATTGGCGAACCGCTCGATCGATGCCGGCCTGCAGTTCGCCAACCAGGCGCTGGCGCTCGACAAGGACAACGCCGACGCTCTCGAACTCCGGGGCACGCTGAATTACTGGCGCTGGCTGTATCCACTCGAGCCGGACTCCGCCAAGCGGCAGAAGCTCCTGCTCGGAGCGCAGGCGGACCTCGAGCGGGCCACGCAACTCAATCCGTCGCAGGCCAGCGCCTACGCGACGCTCTCCCATCTCTACTCCAACCTGCCGGGCAAGTCGCAGGTGGACGTGATCCTGGCCGCCTCGAAGGCGCTCGAGAAGGACGCCTACCTGAGCAACGCCGACGCGATCTTCAATCGCTTGGCGCTTTTCTCCTACGACCTGGGACAGTTTCCCGACGCCGACAGGTGGTGCCGGGAGGGACGACGCCGCTTCCCCAAGGATCCGCGCTTCGTGGAGTGCCAGTTGCTCATGATGACCTCCAAGTTCGTGGACGCGGACCCGGCCAGGACCCCGGCAGAGGCGTGGAAACTCGCGGATTCGGTGGTCCGGCTTACCCCGGACGAGCGGGACCGGCGCTATCAGCAGCTCTATACCCGGGTGCTGGTCGCCGGGGTGCTGGCGCGAGCGGGCTTGAAGGACAGCGCACGCAAGCTGCTCCGCGACACCCGGGACGACCCGGAGATAGACCCCTCGCGAGACCTCGCCAATACCGCGGCGTTCATCTGGACGCTGGCGGGGGACACGACGGAGGCCCTGAACCAGATCAAGACCTACCTCGTGGCCAATCCCAGCCGGCGGGCCGATTTCCGGGACGCGCCGAATTGGTGGTTCAGGACGCTGTCCGACGATCCCCGCTACAAGGCCCTGGTGGGTGAGCGCGACTAGAGGGCGCGGGAGTCCCGCAACAGTGTGGAGCCGGCTTGTGCTTGAGGCGACACAGCTTGCCTTGCGGCCCGGCCATCAAGCCGGCTATCATGTTGGAACGCCTGCGGTTGCACCTTCCAAGCGCGTAACCCGTTGAGGGTGCGGATATTGCGCCGCCAAGCTCCATCCGTATTCCGCTGCTGCTTCAAGCTCGCTTTCAATAAAGCCCAGGCCCCGATAACCGGGACCACCCCCTGCCCAGGAAATCAAGGAGCCTTCCGATGCGCCGAGTTCTCCTGACCGTTCTGCTGGGCGCGTTCGCGCTCGGCTGCAGCGACTCAACAATGCAGGACCCGACGGCGCCGTTGCCGGCGGTGCGGGCCGAGCCGGTCGATCTCAGCCTGAATCCGACGGCGCAGATCAGACTGCAGATACTGCAGTTGTTTCCGCTCGGTGGCGGTCTGATCATCGCTCAGACTGCGTTCGAGGTTGTCGTCGTCCAGGTGGCCACGCACCAGACCGCCAAGGCCCAGGCGACGGCTCAGCAGCTCATCAACTTCGCGACCAAGCAATTCGACGCTGGGGTTCTTTACGGGGGCAAATCGGCAGGTACCCTCACGAAGCTGACCAACCTCGTCAATGCGCTCGAGGCCTATGTGGGGCTTCCACAGGCCATACCGCAAGGGGCCACGGACGGAGTGGCGGCCGTCGTGAGTCCCACTCAGAGCGGGTCGTCCAGCATCACGACACCGTCGGGAAGAGCTGGCGTCGTCGTAAACGACACGGACGTGAACGTACCGACGCTGGTAACGGTCTACGCGGTCCCTGAAACGCTGCTGACCAACCTGCCGAAGTACGGCCCCTACTATCAGTTCACTTCTTCGTCGGGGACGTTCAACGGCGCCGTGCTCGCTGGCATTTGCACTGACGCGCCGGACACGGTTCCCAACCTTCGGCTCGCCCACAACGTGCCCGATCCGAACCCAATGCAGATCCAAGTTCTTCCATTCCAACCGCTGCCGGAAGGCTTCCTTCCGTGCACGCCGTACATGATCGGAATGGGGGTATCGGATCCGAACGAGAACTTCGCAATGCGAGGCCTCCATGCGCTGGGACAGGAGATCTCACGCCTGTTCTCACCGACGCCTCTCTTGGCTGCCGCAAGCGGGACCGGTGTTGGCGGCACAACGAAGAATTTCAGCACCTTCGGCGTCGTGCAGACCGGCTTCGACTGGGAACAGACGGGGTGGTATTACAAGCCTCTCGGCACGTACCCCAATGTGCCGGACACGGGCACGATCAGGAGCCAAGCGGTGACCGCAGCTCTGTCGAGCTATGCTGACACTGGGACAGCGGCATTTAGTGTCGGCAATGACTGCGGGTACTCCGCCACGAGCAATAACTCCACCGCTTACCCGCTCTCTAGCATTGTCGCTTTCCGGCGGGATTTCGTGCTACCCGCTGGAGCGCTAAGTGGGACGATGCACTTTGCCATCGACAACGATTTCAAGGTCTACCTGAATGGAACCGACGTGACGCAAAACGTCACCCATTCGAATACTGACCAAGGGTACACATCCGGGCTGGGCTTCTTTGAGCCTGGATTCTGGAGCCACGATAATTGTGCCGGCCGAGGTGACTTCGCATTGTCTATGAGCGGGCTGGACTCGGTGAAGAACACGGTGACAATCATCGCGGTGGATCGCGGTGGCTCGACCTATTTCGACGCGTCCGTAGACCACTGACGAACTCCCGGTCCAAGGAACCGAAGCGGCCGGCTCCACTCGGAGCCGGCC